>NZ_LLZI01000277.1 GCF_001509485.1 Streptomyces sp. NRRL F-4489 | reverse complement strand
ACGCCCGCCCCCCCGCCCGCCCCGCCCCCCCCCCGCCCCCCACCCCCCCCCCCCGCCCCGCCCGGCCCCACCCCAACCCACCGAGCCCCCAGCCCGCCAACCCACCACCCGCCACCCGCAGAAGGACGCCCTATGACCACCGCGACCCCCGTCCGCCCCCGCCCGGCCGCCGGGCGCCCGCCGCGCACCGTCCGCGCCCGCGTCGGCACGGCCGTCCGCACCCTCGACGCCCGCACCCCCGCGCACCGCGACCGGGCCCTCGACGGCCTGCGCGCCCTCGCCCTGCTGGCCGTCCCCACCGGCCACTGGCTGCTCGGCGGATTAACGCTCGACCCCGGGGGCGCGCTGCACAACGCCAGCCCGCTGACCGCCCTCGGCTTCCTCGCCCCGGCGAGCTGGCTGCTCCAGATGCTCGGCATCTTCTTCCTGGTCGGCGGGCACTCCGCGGTGCTGTCCCTGCGCGGCCACGCCACCCGCGGCGGCACCACGGCCGGCTGGCTGCGCGGCCGGATCGCCCGTCTGGGCCGCCCGGTCCTCGGCGTCACCGCCGTCTGGGCCGCGCTGGTCCCGCTGCTGCACGCGCTGGGGGTGCCCACCGCGACGCTGCGGACGGGCGCGACGCTGGTCATCCAGCCGCTGTGGTTCGTCGGCATCTATGTGGTGGTCACCGCGCTCACGCCGTACTGCGCCGCGGCCGCGCGCCGGGCCGGACTGTGGAGCGCGCTGCCGCTGCTGGCCTCGGTCGCCGTCGTGGACTTCCTGCGCTACGGGCCGTTCGCCGCGGCCGTGCCATCCTGGCTGAGCCTGCTCAACCTGCTGCCCGGCTGGCTGTTCGCGTACCAGCTCGGCGTGTGCTGGGGCGAGCGGCGGCTCGGCCGGCGCGCCGCGTGGACGCTGCTGCTGGGCGGCGCCGCGCTGTTCGCCGCGCTGCTGCTGTTCTTCCACTACCCGGCGAGCATGGTCGGCGTCCCCGGTCAGGACCGCACCAACTCGCATCCGCCGTCGCTGCTGGTCCTGGCGCTGGCCGCGGCCCAGTCCGGGGCGGCGGTGCTGCTCCGGGACCGGCTGGCCGCGCTGCTGCGGCGGCCGGCCCTGTGGGCGCCGGTGGTCGTGGTCAACCTCTGCGCGATGACGATCCTGTGCTGGCACCAGACGGCGATGTTCGCCGCGGCCCTGCCGGCCTCGTTCGCGGGCGCCGTACCGGGCCTGACCACCGCGCCCGTCTCGCTCGGCTGGATCGCGGCCCGGCTGGCCTGGATGCCGCTGTTCGCGGTGCTGCTGATCGCCATCGGGCGGGCCACCCACCGCTTCGAGGCGCCATGGACGGGAGCCGGGCGGGCCCGCCGGGCCCTCGCGGCGGTCCTGGCGGCCGCTTTCGCGGCCTTCGCCCTCGGGTACGCGTAACGGCTCGACGGCATACGCCCAACGGCCCGGAGGCCGGATACACGCAACGGCCCGGAGGCGCGCCCCCGTTGGCCGCGAGGCCGGCCTCCCGCCCCGGTAGGCCGTATGGCAACAACCCCGGCCTACGGGACGGGAGCCCGGGGGCGCACCGCATCACACCGGCGCGCCCCCGCACACCCCCGTCCTACTCCCGGCCGGCCGACGTGAACCGCATATCGGCGTACCGCTCGCCCGCCACCTTGCCCGCGATCGGCTCCAGCCGGGCCAGCTCGTCCGCGGTCAGTTCGATACGGGTGGCGGCGGTGTTCTCCTCCAGCCGGCCGCGCTTGCGGGTACCCGGGATCGGGACGACCGCCAGTCCGTGCGCGGCGGCCCGCTGCTGCACCCAGGCCAGCGCGATCTGCGCGGGCGTCGCGTTCCGCGCCTCGGCGATCTCGCGGACCGGCTCCAGGAGGGCGGCGTTGGCGGCCGCGTTCTCGCCGGTGAAGCGGGGCTGCTGGCGCCGGAAGTCGTCGGCGGCCAGCTCCTGCTCGGCGCGGACGAAGGCGCCGGTGAGGAAGCCGCGGCCGAGCGGGGAGTACGGGACGAGCGCGACGCCCAGTTCGGCGGCGGCCGGGACCACGGACTCCTCGATGTCGCGGCTGAACAGCGACCATTCGGACTGGACGGCGGTGATCGGGTGCACGGCCTGCGCGGCGCGGAGTTCGGCGGCGGTCACCTCGCTCAGGCCCAGGTACTTCACCTTGCCCTCGGCGACCAGTTCGGCCATCGCGCCGACCGTCTCCTCCAGGGGGACGGACTCGTCGCGGCGGTGCATGTAGTAGAGGTCGATCTGCTCGACGCCCAGCCGCCGCAGACTGCCCTCGACGGCCTGGCGGAGGTAGGGGCGGTCGTTGCGGATGATGCGCTTGGTGGGGTCCTGCGGGTCGTTGGCGAGCGCGAACTTGGTCGCCAGCACGATCTCGTCGCGGTGCGCCCGGACGAACGGCGCGAGGAACTTCTCGTTCTCGCCGTCGCCGTAGACGTCGGCGGTGTCGAAGAGCGTGACGCCCAGCTCCAGGGCGCGCTCCAGGGTGGCGCGCGCCTCGTCCCCGTCGGTGGGGCCGTACGCCCAGCTCATGCCCATGCAGCCCAGGCCCTGGACGCCCACCTCCGGGCCGCCGGTGCCCAGCTGGACGGTGCCGATCGCGGTGCCGGCGGGGTTGCCCTGTTCGTTCGTCATCTGTGCCTCTCAGGCCGTCCCGGACGCCCGCCGGGCGTCCGCGTAGATACCGATCTTGTAGTCGAGGACATCGAGCGTGCTGCGCAGTTCGGCGATCCGCCGGCGCACGTCCTCGCGGTGCTCGGTGAGCAGCCGCTCGCGTTCGGCGAAGGTGCTCTCGCCCTCCCGCACCAGCTCCGCGTAGCGGACCATGTCCGCGACCGGCATGCCGGTCAGCCGCAGCTTGGAGACCAGGTCCAGCCAGTCCAGATCGCGGTTGGTGAAGCGGCGCTGCCCGGTGTGGGTGCGGTCCACGTGCGGCATCAGGCCGATCCGCTCGTACCAGCGCAGGGTGTGGGCGCTCAGGCCGGTGTGCTCGGCCACCTCGCTGATGGTGTAGCGGTCCTGGCCGGTGGGCCGCGGGTGGAGGCCGCCGGCCCCGCAGCCGTACGGCGCGGCCGGCCGCTCCCAGGGGCGCACCCCGTCCGGCAGGCCCGCCACGGCCGGGTGGCCGGCGTCCTGCTCCCGCTGCGTCATCGTCGCCGTCATGCCGCGTCGTCCCCCTACTCGTCCCCGGGCGCGCTGCTGCCGTCCCGGTTGCCGTCGCGCCGCCGGTTTTCCGCCGGGCGCCTCTCGACGTGCTCAACGCTAGAGAGTTGGAGTGCACTCCAGGCAAGCCGTTCCCGGGGACGGTCTTGACCGGAATTTGAAGCCGCGGGGGCACACCGTAGGCTCGGGGCCATGCAGAGCCTGGGGATGATCGAGAACTGGCCGGTGCCCACCGCCGCGGCGGCCGTCGTACGCGCCGACGGCTCGGTGGCCGGATCCTACGGCCCGACCGCGCACCGCTTCCCGCTGGCGTCGGTCACCAAGCCGCTGGCCGCCTACGCCGCGCTGCTCGCCGTCGAGGAGGGCGCCGTCGAGCTGGACGAGCCGGCCGGCCCGGAGGGGTCCACGGTCCGCCATCTGCTCGCGCACACCTCGGGCCTGGCGTTCGACGAGGCGCGCCAGGTGGCCGCCCCGGGCACCCGCCGGATCTACTCCAACGCCGGTTTCGAGGCGCTCGGCGACCACCTCGCCAAGGCCACCGGCATCCCCTTCCCCCAGTACGTGCGCGAGGCGGTGCTCGCCCCGCTGGGCATGACCGCGACGGAGCTGGCCGGCTCGCCCGCCAAGGACGGCGTCTCCACCGTCGCCGACCTGGTCCGCTTCGCCGCCGAGCTGCAGGCGCCGCGGCTGCTGGCGCCGCAGACCCTCGCCGAGGCGACGCGGGTGGTCTTCCCGGGCCTGACCGGCGTGCTGCCGGGCTACGGCCACCAGAAGCCCAACGACTGGGGTCTGGGCTTCGAGATCCGCGACGGGAAGGCGCCGCACTGGACGGGCGCCGGCTCCTCACCGCGCACGTTCGGGCATTTCGGGCAGTCCGGAACGTTCCTGTGGGTGGACCCGGAGGCGGGCGCGGCCTGTGTCGCCCTCACCGACCGGGACTTCGGCCCGTGGGCGATCGAGGCGTGGCCGAAGCTCACCGACGCGGTCCTGGCCGAGCTGGCCGGACATCGCTGACGCCCCCGGTAGAGCCGGGGGCGCCCGGAGCCGGCGGACGGCGCCCGCCCGGCACCGGCGCGCCGTCTCACCCGTACACCGGCTCGGCCCCCGTCTCCCACACCAGGCACTCGGCGCCCTCCGCCCCCTCCGGTGCCAGCAGCTCCAGCCCTTCGGCGTCCCGGATCCGCGCCGCGTCCCCGGCCGCCAGCTCCTCGCCGCCGAGCCGCACCGCGCCCCGTACGACGTGGACGTAGACCCGCGCGGCAGCCGGGACGGCGGCGCGCCCGCCCGCCCGGAGGCGGTGGACGTGCAGCACGGCACCGGCCGACGGCAGCGGGTAGCCGCCGGTGAGCCCGCGCACCACCTCGTAGCCGGGCTCGCCCCCGGGGGCCAGGGGTGCCAGCCACATCTGGACGAAGCGCAGCGGCGCCGCGCCGTCGTTGCGCTCGACGTGCCGGACGCCGCCGGCCGCGCTGAGCCGCTGGAGGTCCCCGGGGCGTACGGTCGTCTCGTGGCCCGTGGTGTCCCGGTGGGTCAGCTCGCCCTCGACGACCCAGGTGACGATCTCGGTGTCCCGGTGCGGGTGCTCGGCGAAGCCGGCGCCGGGCGCCAGCCGCTCCTCATTGCAGGCGATCAGCGCCCCGAAGCGCAGGTTGTCCGGGTCGTAGTGGGGTCCGAAGGAGAACGCGTGCAGCGTCGCGATCCCGGCGTCCGCGTCGCCGCCCCGATAGCGTTCCCCGCCCCTGCGCACCTCGATCATCGGCCCACCGTAGCCCCACCGCTCCACCCCCTCATCCCGATAGGGCAGGCTTGGTCCCGTGTCTGAACCCGCATCGCGCGACGCGCACCCGCACTCCGCGACCCTCCGGCGGCTGGAGAACTCCTCCGGCACGCTGGCGGCCGCGGCGATCTCCCGTATGGACGCCACGCTGCCGTGGTACCGCGCGATGCCCCCGGAGAACCGTTCCTGGATCGGCCTGGTGGCCCAGGCCGGTATCGCCGCGTTCACCGAGTGGTTCCGGCATCCGGAGACGCCCCAGGCCATCAGCACCGACGTCTTCGGGACGGCGCCGCGCGAGCTGACCCGGGCGATCACGCTGCGGCAGACCGTCGAGATGGTCCGCACCACGATCGAGGTCATGGAGGCCGCGATCGACGACGTCGCGGCCCCCGGCGACGAGTCGGTGCTCCGCGAGGCGCTGCTGGTCTACGCCCGCGAGATCGCCTTCGCCACCGCCCAGGTCTACGCCCAGGCCGCCGAGGCGCGCGGCGCGTGGGACGCCCGCCTGGAGTCCCTGGTGGTCAACGCGGTGCTCTCCGGGGAGGCCGACGAGGGCGCCGTCTCCCGGGCCGCGGCCCTGGGCTGGAACGCCCCGGAGCACGTCTGCGTGGTGCTGGGCACGGCCCCGGACGGCGACAGCGAGCTGACCGTGGAGGCGATCCGGCGGGCCGCCCGGCACGCCAAGCTCCAGGTGCTGACCGGCGTCCTGGGCAGCCGGCTGGTGGTCATCGCGGGCGGTTCGGACAATCCACTCAAGGCGGCCAAGGCGCTGATCGGGCCGTTCGCCGCCGGCCCCGTGGTGGCCGGCCCGGTGGTCTCCGACCTGCTGGCCGCGACCCGCTCGGCACAGGCCGCCGCGGCCGGCCTGCGGGCCTGCGCCGCCTGGCCGGACGCCCCCCGCCCGGTGCTCGCCGATGATCTGCTGCCGGAGCGCGCGATGGCCTCCGATCCGGTCGCGCGCGAGCAGCTGGTGGAGGAGATCTACAGACCGCTGGAGGAGGCGGGGTCGGCGCTCCTGGAGACGCTGAGCGTCTATCTGGAGCAGGCGAGCAGCCTGGAGGGCGCCGCCCGGATGCTGTTCGTCCACCCCAACACCGTGCGCTATCGGCTCCGACGTGTGACAGACGTCACCGGCTGGTCACCGTCGGATGTCCGCTCCGCGTTTACGCTGCGTATCGCCCTGATTCTGGGGCGTCTCGCAGACGGTGAGGCCCAGCCCTAGACTTTTGTCGGACACCAACAATTCCCCCGATGGTTCTTCGTCCCTGTCCCCACGGGCGGGCGGGACCTCCCACAAGAGAGAGTGTGAGGGTGCTCGTACTCGTCGCTCCCGGCCAAGGCGCTCAGACGCCCGGCTTCCTGATCCCCTGGCTCGACCTCCCCGGAGTCGAGGACCGGCTCCGCGAATGGTCCGACGCCATCGACCTGGACCTCGTCCACTACGGCACCAAGGCCACCGAAGAGGAGATCCGCGACACGGCGGTGGCCCAGCCCCTGCTGGTGGCCTCCGCCCTGATCTCCGCCCGGCAGCTGTTCCCGGCCACCGGCGACGTCGCCTCCCAGGTGGGCGCGGCGGCCGGCCACAGCGTCGGTGAGCTCGCCGCCGCCGCGCTGACCGGCACCCTGACCGACACCGAGGCGCTGACCCTGGTCCGCCGCCGCGGGCTGGCCATGGCCGAGGCCGCCGCGGTCACCGAGACCGGCATGGCCGCGCTGCTGGGCGGCGCCGAGGACGTCGTGCTGCCCCATCTGGAGAAGCTCGGCCTGACCCCGGCGAACGTCAACGGCGCCGGCCAGATCGTCGCCGCCGGCACCGCCGAGCAGATCGCCGCGCTGGTCGAGAACAAGCCGGAGGGCACCCGCCGGGTCGTGCCCCTGAAGGTGGCCGGCGCGTTCCATACTCACCACATGGCACCCGCCGTCTCGGCCCTGGAAGCCGCGGTCGCCGAGCTGTCCCCGGCCGACCCGCGCACCCGGTACGTCTCCAACAAGGACGGCCAGGTGGTCACTTCCGGCCAGGACCTGATCGAGCGGCTGGTCGGCCAGGTCGCCAACCCCGTTCGCTGGGACCTGTGCATGGAAACGTTCCAGCAGCTGGGCGCCACCGCGCTCATCGAAGCCGCCCCCGGCGGCACCCTCACCGGCCTCGCCAAGCGCGCCCTGCCCGGTGTCAAGACGCTCGCCCTGAAGACGCCCGACGACCTCGGCGCGGCCCGCGAGCTGATCGCCACCGCGGCGGACGCCGCGTCCGCAGCCCCGGCCGAATAGGAGTCCGCAGCGCATGACCTCGAAGATCAAGCCCGCCAAGGGCGCCCCGTACGCGCGGATCATGGGTGTCGGCGGCTACCGCCCGACCCGTGTCGTGCCCAACGAGGAGATCCTCAAGCACATCGACTCGTCCGACGAGTGGATCCGTTCGCGGTCGGGCATCGCCACGCGCCACTGGGCCGGTCCGGAGGAGACCGTCGCCACGATGGCGGTCGAGGCGTCCGGCAAGGCCATCGCGGACGCCGGCATCACGCCCGAGCAGATCGGCGCGGTGGTGGTCTCCACCGTCTCGCACTTCAAGCAGACCCCGGCCGTGGCGACCGAGATCGCGCACCTCATCGGGGCCGGCAAGCCCGCCGCGTTCGACATCTCCGCGGGCTGCGCCGGCTTCGGCTACGGCCTGACGCTGGCCAAGGGCATGATCACCGAGGGCTCCGCGGAGTACGTCCTGGTGATCGGCGTGGAGCGGCTCTCGGACCTGACGGACCTGGAGGACCGCGCGACGGCCTTCCTGTTCGGCGACGGCGCCGGCGCGGTGATCGTCGGCCCGGCCAAGGAGCCGGCGATCGGCCCGACGGTCTGGGGCTCGGAGGGCGACAAGTCCGAGACGATCAAGCAGACCCTGTCCTGGGACGTGTACCGCACCACCCCGGTGCCCGGTGGCAGCGGCCCGGAGGAGCGGCCCGCCCCCGAGGCGATCCGGTACCCCGCCATCACCCAGGAGGGCCAGGCGGTCTTCCGGTGGGCGGTGTTCGAGATGGCGAAGGTCGCCCAGCAGGCGCTGGACGAGGCCGGCGTCAGCCCGGACGACCTGGATGTCTTCATTCCGCACCAGGCCAACATGCGGATCATCGACTCGATGGTGAAGACTCTGAAGCTGCCGGAGAGCGTCACGGTCGCCCGCGACGTGGAGACCACCGGCAACACCTCGGCCGCCTCCATTCCGCTCGCCATGGAGCGGCTGCTGGCGACCGGTCAGGCCAAGAGCGGGGACACCGCGCTGGTCATCGGCTTCGGGGCGGGTCTCGTGTACGCCGCGACGGTCGTTACCCTCCCCTAGGACAAGATCTGCGCAGCGCGGTACCGAGCAGGACGTACCGGCCGCTGTGCGGACCTTCACCGCTTCACCGTAAACAAGCAGTTTCCGCCAAATAGAAGGAGCGCCACTCATGGCCGCCACCCAGGAAGAGATCGTCGCCGGTCTCGCAGAGATCGTGAACGAGATCGCCGGTATTCCCGTCGAGGACGTCCAGGTGGACAAGTCCTTCACCGACGACCTGGACGTGGACTCGCTGTCCATGGTCGAGGTCGTCGTCGCCGCCGAAGAGCGCTTCGACGTGAAGATCCCGGACGACGACGTCAAGAACCTCAAGACCGTCGGCGACGCGACCGACTACATCCTCAAGCACCAGTCCTGATCTGGCGCAGCGCATGTCGCCACCCCGCGGTGGCGCCGTCGATTCAGACCCCTCTACCCGTGGAGTAAGAATTCCCGTGAACGCGACCAATCGCACCGTGGTCGTCACCGGTATCGGCGCAACCACACCGCTGGGTGGCGACAGCGCTTCGACCTGGGAGAGCCTGCTCGCCGGCCGGTCCGGCGTCAGCGCCCTGGAGCAGGACTGGGCGGCCGAGCTGCCCGTGCGGATCGCCGCGCAGGCGGCCGTGGACCCGTCCGAGGAGCTGCCCCGCGCCCAGGCCCGCAAGCTCGACCGTTCGGCGCAGTTCGCGCTGATCGCGGCCCGTGAGGCGTGGGCGGACGCCGGCTTCACGGCCAAGGCCGGCGAGCCCGACGCGGCCGCCGGTCCGGCCGGCTCGGTCAACCCCGACCGGCTGGGCACCGTCATCGCGTCCGGCATCGGCGGCGTGACCACGCTGCTGGGCCAGTACGACGTCCTCCGGGAGAAGGGCGTCCGCCGCGTCTCCCCGCACACCGTGCCGATGCTGATGCCCAACGGGCCGTCGGCCAACGTCGGCCTGGACGTCAACGCCCGCGCCGGTGTGCACACCCCGGTGAGCGCCTGCGCCTCCGGCTCGGAGGCGATCGGCTACGCCATCGAGATGATCCGTACGGGCCGCGCCGACATCGTCGTCGCGGGCGGTACGGAGGCGGCCATCCACCCGCTGCCGATCGCCGCGTTCGGCAACATGATGGCGATGTCGAAGAACAACGACGACCCGCAGGGTGCCTCCCGCCCGTTCGACACCGACCGCAACGGCTTCGTCCTCGGTGAGGGCGCCGGCGTGATCGTCCTGGAGTCGGCCGAGCACGCCGCCAAGCGCGGCGCCCGGGTCTACGCCGAGGCGGTCGGCCAGGGCATCTCCGCCGACAGCCACGACATCGTGCAGCCCGAGCCGTCCGGCAACGGCATCGCGCACGCGCTGCAGAACCTCCTCGACAACAGCGACCTCGCCGCGTCGGAGATCGTGCACGTCAACGCGCACGCCACGTCCACCCCGCAGGGCGACCTGGCGGAGCTGAAGGCGCTGCGCAAGGTCTTCGGCGACGACGTCGACCACATGGCGGTCTCCGCCACCAAGTCGATGACCGGCCACCTCCTGGGCGGCGCCGGCGGTGTCGAGACCGTCGCCGCCATCCTGGCGCTGCACCACCGGACGGCCCCGCCGACCATCAACGTGCAGAACCTCGACCCGGAGGCGGACGCGGACATCGTCCGCGACGAGCCCCGCGCGCTGCCCGCCGAGGGCCGGATCGCGGCGCTGAACGACTCGTTCGGCTTCGGCGGCCACAACGTGGTCCTCGCCTTCCGCACGGTCTGACCCGTATACCGCGTACGAGGGCCCGCCCGGTCGTCCTGACCGGGCGGGCCCTCGCCGTGCGCGCGGGCGCCCGTCAGCCGTCGAAGCTGGCGTAGTACGCGGCCGCGCCGTCCTCGCCGCCGTGGCCCTGCTCCTCGGCCCGGCGGAAGCGCTCGGCGACCGCCAGCGCCAGGTCCGAGCGGACGCCGGCCCCTTCGGCGGCGTCGGTGATCAGCCCGGCGTCCTTGCGCCCGGCGGAGACGGTGAAGCTCGGCGCGAGGTCGCCGGAGAGGATCAGCTCCGACTTCATCCGCAGGTACGGCATGTCGAGCGGGCCGCCGGCGACCGCCGCCAGGAATTCCCGCGGGTCGACGCCCAGCCCCTTGGAGAGCGCCAGCGTCTCACCGGTTCCGGCGATGACGGTGAGCACCCAGTTGTTGACGACGATCTTGAGGCGGCTGCCGGCGCCGCTCGCCGCGTCCTCACCGACCCACTGGGTACGGCTGCCGACCACGCCGAAAACCCGCTCGGCGCGGTCCCGCAGCTCGCGCGGCCCGGCGGCGAGGACGGTCAACTCCCCCTTCTCGGCGGGGGCCTTGGTGCCCAGTACGGGGGCGTCGACGAGGCGCAGGTCCTGTTCGGCGGCGAGGCGGACCAGCGGCTCCAGGGCCGCGGGGCCGACCGTGCTCATCTGGAGCCAGAGGGTGCCGGGCGCGAGCCCCGGGGCGGCCTGGCGCATGGCGTCCAGGACGGCGGGCCCGTCGAGCAGCATGGTCAGGACGGCGTCGGCGCCGTCCACGGCCTCGGCGGGGCTGCCGGCGACCCGGGCGCCCTCGTCGGCCAGCGGCTCGGCCCGGGCGCGGGTGCGGTTCCAGACGCGGACGTCGAGCCCGGCGCGGAGGAGGTTGCGGGCCATCGCCGCGCCCATGATCCCGGTGCCGAGGACGGCCACCGAGCGGAGGTCGGAAGTGGTGTTGTCAGCCATGACGGCACGCTAGGGGGTGGAGTGCGCTCCAGGGCAACTCGGGGGGTGTGTCGGGCCCCTGGGGCGGTGGGGCGTACTGGCGCCCGGCTCGCTCACACGACTTGGTGCAGCCAGCGCACCGGGGCGCCCTCCCCCGCGTAGCGGAAGGGCTCCAGTTCGTCGTCCCAGGGCTTGCCGAGCAGCTTGGCGACCTCGGCGGCGAGTTCGGTCTCGCCGCGCGCGGAGCGGGCCACGGCGGCGCGCAGCCGGTCCTCCGGGATCAGGATGTCGCCGTGGATACCGGTGACGGCGTGGAAGATGCCCAGATCCGGGGTGGAGCTGTAGCGCTCGCCCTCGGCGGTGGCGCAGGGTTCGGCGGTCACCTCGAAGCGGAGCAGATGCCAGCCGCGCAGCGCGGAGGCCAGTTTGGACGCCGTCCCGGCCTCGCCCTGCCAGGACAGCTCGGCTCTCCACGTACCGGGGGACGCCGGCTGGCGGATCCAGTCGAGGTTGACGCGCACCCCGAGGACGCCCGCCACCGCCCATTCGACGTGCGGGCAGAGCGCGCGCGGGGCGGAGTGGACGTACAGGACTCCACGTGTCGTCACCGGGACCTCCGTTGCGGATCGAGGTTCGCCTTCCCCAGCGGCCTCGTGCCCGTTCCGGTCGCGGCCGGGACAGCTGTCCACATTCTGCCCCAGTGATCACTTCGGCACCAGCACGCGAGGTGACCTACAGTAAACACCACTAGGCGGAATTTGCCGCAAAAGGGACAGGAAATGACGTGTTGTAATTTGTCTGTGCCGACTGCACAGGCCACTTCGGGTCACCGCCCGGCAGGCACGGGGCCAAGCTACCGCGCGGCGCCGGACCGGACGTGACGTACCGTCGGTACCCGAAGAGATATCACTCGCACGCCGGAGGGGACAGGGGATGACGATGACCGATCGGCCCGTTGACCCCCTGCGCCGCCGCACCGCCCGCGCCGCCCTGGCCTCCGCGGCCGCCTCCGGGCTGCTGGCCGCGCTCACCGCCTGCGGGGGCGGCTCCGCTCCCCAGGGGCGCCACCCGGGCCCGTCGCCCACGGTGAAGCAGGCCCCGGCCTGGCGGACGGACCCCTCCTCGATCGCCGCGCTCGGCGACTCCATCACCGTCGGCTTCGACGCCTGCACGGTGCTCTCCGACTGCCCGGAGGTCTCCTGGGCCACGGGCACCAGCCCCAAGGTCAACAGCCTGGCCCGCCGGCTGCTGAAGAAGGACCCGGCCGCCCACAGCTGGAACTACGCCCGCACCGGCGCCCTGATGAGCGATCTGCCGGAGCAGATCACCGAGGCCGCCGCCCGCCGGCCGGACCTGGTCACGATCCTGATCGGCGCCAACGACGCCTGCCGCGCCGACGTCCGGGCGATGACCTCGCCGGCCGCCTTCCGCGCCGGTTTCGAGCGGTCGATGGCGGCGCTGCGGCGGTCCCTGCCGCGCACCCAGGTGTACGTGGCGGCCATCCCCGACCTGCTCCGCCTGTGGTCCGAGGGGCGCAAGAACCCGCTCGGCAAACAGGTGTGGAAGCTGGGCATCTGCGGCTCGATGCTGCGCGACCCGGACGATCTGACCCAGCCCGCCCAGGACCGCCGGTCCCAGGTCCGGGAACGGGTCATGGCCTACAACGAGGCGCTGGCGGAGGTCTGCGCCAAGGACGCGCGGTGCCGGTTCGACCGCTCGGTCTTCGACTACCGCTTCACGGGGCAGCAGTTGAGCACCTGGGACTGGTTCCACCCGGGCCTGAACGGCCAGCAGGAGCTGGCGGACCTGGCGTTCCGCACGATCACCCGCAAGGAGAACCCCCTGGAGGGGGCGGCGGCACCCGCCGGGTGACGGCGGCCGGTCCGGGGCGGTGTCAGGGGAACCCTTAAGGGAGCGCCGGTTCCGCTCATACCCTGCGGTGAGGGGCAACGTCATACCGTGCGGCGACGCCGGGGCGGCACGGGTCCGAGATGATGATTGCCGAGCGGATCCGGCCCGGCCCCGCTCCGGTCCCGCACCGCTGCCCACTTCCTCGGGGGATTCACCATGGCCCGTCTCCGCCCCGCCCATCTCGTCCTGTCCTGCGCGGCGTTGGCCCTGCTGACGACCGGCTGCTCCGTGCACCTCGGCGGCCCCGACCACACCACCGAGCAGACGTACGGCGTGGGCGGCACGATCACCGCGCTGTCCGCCTCGACGCACGGCGGCGACATCGAGATCGTGCCGGTCGAGGCCGGCACCCAGGTCAAGGTCACCGAGAAGGCCCGCTACGACGACAGCAAGCCCAAGACCACGCACGAGGTCAAGGACGGCCGGCTGACGCTGACCGCCGACGACGGCTGCGGCTTCGGCCACCGCTGCGTGGTGGGCTACCGCATCCTGCTGCCGCGCAACGCCTCGGTCGATCTGCACACCAGCGGCGGGGACATCACCGTCCGCGGCGCCTCCGGCGGGATCACCGCGCAGACCAGCGGCGGCGACATCACCGTCGAGGACACCACGGCCCGCACCGCCAAGGCCAAGACCAGCGGCGGCACTGTGGAGATGACGCTGGGCGCGGTGCCCGACGACGTCTCGGGGCGGAGCAGCGGCGGCGATGTCACGATCCGCGTCCCGAAGGCCCTCTACGCCGTCGACGCCGGGACGGCCGGCGGGACCCGCAAGGTCTCCGTCCCCACGGACGAGGAGTCGTCCCACAAAATATCCGCCCGGACGAGCGGTGGGGACGTCTCGGTGCTCACCCGGAAGTGAGCTGCGCGGCCAGCCGGATGTCGGTACTGCTGCGCGCCGCCTCGACGGTGTAGCCGCCCGGGATCCGGCGCCAGCCGCCGTCCGCCTCCGACCAGACCTCGAACGCCCGGTCCGGCAGCGGGATCTCGGCCTCGGCGCGCTCTCCGGGCCCGGCCTCGACGACCGCGGAGCCGGCCAGCCAGCGGTCCGGCCGCTCCGGTGCGCCGGGGGCTCCGCCGGCCGGCGCGAGGTAGATCTGGACGACCTCCCGCCCGGCGCGCCCGCCGGTGTTGCGGATCCGTACGCGCACGGAGCCGGGCGCGGTCTCCAGCGCCTCGTACTCCCAGTCGGTGTAGCCGAGGCCGTGGCCGAAGGGGTAGGCCGGGGCGGTCCCGGCCCGCTGCCAGGCCCGGTAGCCGATGAACAGCCCTTCGGTGTACGGCAGCGTGCCGTTGGCCGGGGTGACGGTGGTGACCGGCGCGTCGGCGAGCCGGGCCGGCCAGGTGGTGGGCAGCCGCCCGCCCGGTTCGTGGGTGCCGAGCAGCACGTCCGCCAGCGCCGCCCCGGCCTCCTGGCCCGGGAACCAGCTCAGCAGCACCGCGGGCACCCGCTCCCGCCAGGGCAGTTCCACCGGCGAGCCGGCGTTGACCACCACGACGGTGCGGGGGTTGGCGGCGGCGACCCGGGCGACCAGTTCGTCCTGCCGGCCCGGCAGCCGGAGATCGGCGCGGTCGAAGCCCTCCGACTCGACCTCCTCGGTGGTGGCGACGACCACCACCGCCACGTCCGCGCCGGCCGCCGCGCGGACGGCTTCCTCGATCTCGGCGTCCCCGTCGAGCCGCGGCTCCGCGTGCCCGAGGGCGAAGTTCAGCGCGTCCAGCCCCTCCTCCGGCCCGAGCCCGTCCGGCACGAAGCGCAGGGTGACGGGCAGCTGCTGACCAGCCGTCAGTTCTGCGGTGAGGCGGTGCTCGGCAGGCTGCATGAACGCCTCGAACGGGTCGTTCCCCTGCCCCGCCGGCCCCTCGCCGTCGAAGAGCACGGTGCCGCCCACGGTCAGCCGCAGCCGCCCCGCGCCGGCCACGGCCAGGGTGTGGGTGCCGGTGGTCCCCGTGGTGAAGGTCCCGGTGAGTTCGACGGCGTGCAGGTCCTGGCGGGTGACGCCGTCGGGGAAGCTGCCGAGCGCCTGCACCCGGCCGTCGAACTGCGGGGTCTCGGCGAGCAGCCGGCCCTCGGCGGTGAGGTAGCGGGCGCGCAGGTCGAAGCCCTCACGGGCGTGCGGGATCCGGGTGCGCGGGTCCGCCCCGGTGGCGAAGACGACCTCGACGTCCTCCGGCAGCGCGGCCCGCAGCCCCTCCAGCGGGGAGACGATCCGCGCCGGAAAGACGGTCGCCGAGCCTCCGCCGAGCACCCGGGCGTCCCGGGCGGCCGCGCCGATGACCGCGACCCGCCGCAGCCCGGAGACGGCCAGCGGAAGCAGCGGGCGATCCGGCCCATCCGCCCCGTCCGGCCCGGTGGGCACGCTCTCGTTGCGGAGCAGGACGGTCGCGCGGCGGGCCAGTTCCCGGGCGACCGCCCGGCCGTCGATGCCGCGCGGCACGTCGTCCGGGTCCACCGCCGGCGGCACCCCGTCCAGGCAGCCGGTCCGCGCGGCGAGCAGCAGCACCCGGCGGACCGCGGCGTCCACCTCCGCCTCGTCGACCTCGCCCGCGCGCACGGCCGCCGCGAGCGGGGCGCCGAAGACCGTGCGGGGCCCCGGCATCGCCACGTCCAGGCCGCCGCGCAGGGCCCGTACGGTGTGCCGGGCCGCGGTCCAGTCGGAGACGTTGCAGCCGTCGAAGCCCCATTCCCCGCGCAGCACACCGGCGACGAGGTCGCGGTGCTCGGTCATCGTCACGCCGTTGACCTGGTTGTAGGCGGTCATGACGCCCCAGGGGCGGGCGTGGCGGACGATGTACTCGAACGGCGCGAGATAAAGCTCGCGCAGCGGGCGCGGGGCGATGCGGTTGTCGACCGTGAGGCGTTCGGTCTCGGCGTCGTTGCCGACGAAGTGCTTCACCGTGGCCGCGACGCCGCCCTCCTGCACCCCGCGCACATAGCCGGCACCGATCACGCCGGTCAGCAGCGGGTCCTCGGCGTAGCACTCGAAGTGGCGGCCGCCGAGCGGCGAGCGGTGCAGATTGACCGTCGGCGCCAGCAGGACGTGCACCCCCTTGCGGCGGGCCTCCTGGGCCAGCAGCTGCCCGGCCCGGCGGGCCAGTTCCGGATCCCAGGTGGCGGCCAGGGCGGTGGGGCTGGGCAGTGCCACCGAGGGGTCCTCCGCGGTCCAGTGCCGCCCCCGCACGCCGACCGGCCCGTCCGACATCACCAGCGACCGCAGCCCGATCGCGGGCACCGCCGGCAGCGACCACATGTCCTGCCCGGAGAGCAGCCGCGCCTTGGTGTCCAAGTCAAGCCTGGCAAGGGCCTCTTCCACCACCGCGGAGTAGTCCCGCCCCCCGTCTCCGCCGTGGGCACCCGGCACGGCATGCGCCCCCGCGCCCCGGACATGCGGCTGGTCGGTCATATACAGCGCTCCCTTGCGCGGAGAGACGGGCCCTGGCCGAATTCTTACCCTCATACCGGACGGCTGGTAGGCATTGTTACCTGTCCGTTACGCCAGCGCGCCACTGCCACTGCCACTGCCGGGGATGGCGCATCGGACGCCGAGCGCCCGAACGCCCGGCCCGACATACCCACCCTGCGGCCCCCAGCGGCACCGGGACTGCGCGCCGCCGCAGGGCGGACCGCAGGACCGGAGGATTACTCTCGGCCGGGTGAGTGGTGCACAAGAGCAGGACGCGGCACGCGCCGCCCGGCGGGCCGGCGGCGGGCGGGAGGTCCAGCGCGCGGAGCGGCGGGCGGCGATCCTGGAGGCCGCGATGGAACTGATCGCCGAGCGCGGCTACCGCCGTACGTCCCTTGCCGCCGTCGCCGAGCGGGCCGGGCTCAGCCAGCAAGGGCTGCTCCACCACTTCCCCACCAAGGAACTGCTGCTGATCGGCGTCCTGGAGGCCCGGGACCGCTGGGACGCGGCCGCCGCGGCATCCGGTGCCTGGCGCACCGGCACCCTCGCCCAGCTCGTCGACTACAACGCCGCCCGCCCCGGCATCGTCCAGGCGTACACCGTGCTCTCCGCCGACAGTGTCACCGAGGACCACCCGGCGCGCGGCTTCTTCGAGGCCCGTTTCCGCGCGGTGCGCGAGGCCCTGTCCGACGCGCTCCGCGCCGAGTTCGGTCCCAGCCTGCCCGGCGGCCTGACCCCGGAACGAGCCGCCCCCCTGCTGGTCGCCGTCATGGACGGCCTCCAACTCCAGTGGCTCCTGGACCCCGACCAAGTCGATATGCCGACAGCCTTCCGCGACTTCCTGACCCTCCTCGGCAGCTCCGCTGGAGCGGACGCGGACGCCGGCTCACGGGAGAGAGCAACCGGCGCGGGTCGGGAGTCGGGGCGGGGCAGCGAGTCATAGCGCGGCCTTGCCTGGGCGACGGGCCTGCACCGCCCGCGCCCCCAGCCCGCGGGGGCGGGCCGGAGTTATCCACAGGCTGCGGCGGGAGGCGGACGGAGCGCGCATGATGGCCGCATGATCCTTGCTGCCGCACAATTCCCGTCCGTATCAGGTGATATCGCCGCCAATGCCGCGCGGATGGCCGGCCTCATCGCCGAGGCCGGCGACCGCGGTGCCGGGCTGGTCGCCTTCGCCGAGCTGGCGCTGACGCATTACGACCTCGACGCGATAGCCACCGATCCGATCGGGATGTCGGTACTGCCGGAGGACCCCCGGCTGGCGCCCGTACGCCAGGCATGCCGGGCGGCTGGTGTCGCCGCGGTGGTCAACGGCCCCGGACGCGGCTTCGGGGACGGGGCCAGGCCCACCATCTCCAGCTTCGTCTTCGGACCGGACGGCGCCCTCCTCACCCGCTACGACAAGCAGCACCTGACCGAGGGCGAGCGCCTGGTGTTCGCACCGGGCAGCGCGCAGGGGCGCTTCACGCTGGGCGGCATCCGGTTCGCGCTCGCCATCTGTTTCGACAGCGCCTTCCCGGAGGTGCCGGAGCGGGCCGCCGCCGATGGCTGCCGGGTGTATCTGGCCAGCGCCTTCCATGACGACGAGCAAAGAGCGGCGCAGTATGGCGCGTTGGCGCGCACCCATGGGCTGCATGTGCTGCTGGCCAATGGCGTCGGGAGGGGCAGCGGCAGTTCCGGGCCGGCGGTGGGGCGGAGCGGGCACTGGCTGCCGACCGGTGAGCGGGTGGCGACCGCCTCGTCGGGGGCAGACCCGGCCGGCCCGGGAGGCGGCGCCGACCTGGTGCTGGGCGATGTCCGGGACGCGATCACGCTGATGGCCGATCCGGCGGTGGCCGCCGTACCGGTCCTGGACTGCGGCGAACCACTGGTGGACGTGCGGACCGCGGCGCCCGGGCTGCTCGTGGCACAGCTGGAGAGCACGGGCGACGGGGGCTGTCCCGAGGGCGGTGCGGAGGGGGCGGGCGCCGAGGGTCCGTTCGCGTATCTGCGGGCGGGGGTGGTGACGCGGCTGGAGGCGGCGCAGAAGGCGCTGCCGGACGGCCTGCGGCTGCGGGTGGTGGAGGGCTACCGCCCACCGGCCCTCCAGCGCCGCTACTTCACGCGCTACGGGGAAGAGCTTCGGGCCGCCCACCCCGAGTGGGACGACGCGCGGATCCACCGCGCCGCCAGCCGGTTCGTGTCGCCCCCGGAGATCGCCCCGCACAGCGCGGGCGGCGCGGTGGACGTCACCCTGGTCACGGCGGACGGAAGCGAGTTGGACATGGGGACGCCGATCGACGCGTCCCCGGAGGAGAGCGGCGGCGCGTGCTACACCTGCGCCCCGGGCCTGACACCCTCCGCCCGAGCCAACCGCCGCGTCCTGGCCGCCGCGCTGCACGGGGCGGGCCTGGTCAACTACCCGACCGAGTGGTGGCACTGGTCCTACGGCGACCGCTACTGGGCGCTGACGACCGGCGCGGAGCACGCCCTGTACGGCCCCGTGGAGCTCAGCGCGGCCGTACAGAGCGCGGATGAGGCACCGGGTGAGCGGCCCAAGGTGCTCGGCGCGGGGCAGGACGCCCACGGGTGGCAGCGCGGCCTGGTGAGGCCGCGGGTGCCCGACGGCGCGGGGGCGGAGCGGTGAGGCGCGCAAGGGGGCACCGGGACGCGGCGCCGTCGAAGTGGCCCGTTCCCGTGGCGCGGCGGCGCCCCACCGCATCCGCACCCCGAGGCGCCCGCCCGATCGGCTCCCTTACGGGGCGGCTCCGGCGGTTCGGAGCACCGCCCCCGCTCGGACACTCCCGGTTGCCGGGATGGCCCCGACTGCGGCGGCTCCCACCACTCGGCCAACTCCCACCCCACCAGCGCCTTTGCGGACCAGGCACCCCAGCGCCCGGCAAGCCGGAACCGGGCAGCCCAGGGCCGCGCAACCCAGGGCACTGCCGGTCAGGACGCCGCCGGTTCCGGGAACTGGGACAGTTCTTCGGCCGTCGGGTACGACGGCTGGGCGCCCGGCTTGGTGACGGCGGCCGCACCTACCCGTACGGCGAAGCGGGCCGCTTCGGAGAGGGAGGCGCCGCCGGCCAGGCGGGTGGCGAGGGCGCCGGTGAAGGCGTCCCCGGCGCCGGTGGTGTCCACGGCCTCGACCCGGATGCCGGGCACGGTGGCCTGCCCGGAGGCGTCCAGGACGAGCGCGCCGTCGCCCCCGAGGGTCACCACGACCGAGCGGGCGCCCCGGTCCCGGAGCGCGGCCGCCCAGTCGGCCGGCGTGCCCCCGGTGCGGCCGGCGAGCCGGCGCGCCTCGTGCTCGTTGACCACCAGCGGGTCGGCCACGGCGAGGAGGTCGCGGTCGAGGTCCTCGGGGGCCGGGGAGGGATTGAGGACGACGCGGGTGCCGGCCTCCTCGGCGGCCGCGGCGGCGGCCCGTACGGTCTCCATCGGGATCTCCAGCTGGAGGGAGACCACCGCGGAGGACGCGATGACGTCCTTGGCCGCGGCCACGTCCTCCGGGGTGAGGGCGGCGTTGGCGCCCGGGGAGACGACGATGCTGTTGTCCCCGTCCGGGCTGACGATGATCATCGCGGTGCCGGTGCGGGCCCCCTCGTCCACGATGACCGGGGTGACGTCGGTGCCCGCCGCGCGCTGGGCGGACAGCAGGAGTTCGCCGTAGGCGTCCCCGCCGACCCGGGCCAGCAGGGCGGTGCGGCCGCCGATCCGGGCCGCCGCGGCCGCCTGGTTGGCGCCCTTGCCGCCGGCCGATTCCACCAGGTCCGTGCCGAGCACGGTCTCCCCCGCGCCGGGCCGCCGGTCCACCCGTACCGTCAGGTCCGCGTTGGCCGAGCCGACCACCAGGACGTCGTACATGCGCCGTTCCTCTTCTCTGTCCGGGCGTCGTTCTGTCGTGTCCATACGCCGCGTGTCTGTCTGTTCCTGCATGCCGCCGGGCGGCGGGCGCCAGTGGCGATGGCGGTCCGCCGCCCGGGCGCCGCCGCCGGCGGCGGCCGTCAGCCCGCGAACTTCGCCGCGTTGGCCGCCGTCACCAGCACCACCGGCACCTTGACCGTCCGCGGCAGCCGCTCCCCGCGGGCCGCCTTCAGCGCCCAGTCCACGGCCTGCTTGCCGAGGAGTTCGGGCTGCTGGGCGACGGTGGCGGTGAGCGTGCCGTCCCGCACGGCCCGGACGCCGTCCGGGGTGCCGTCGAACGCCACCACCTTCACGTCCCTGCCGGAGCGGGCCCCGAGCGCCTTGGACGCTCCGAGCGCCATCTCGTCGTTGGCGGCGAACACCCCGGTGAGGTCGCGGTGTGCCTGGAGCATATTGGACATCACGTCCATGCCCTTGGTGCGGTCGAAGTCGGCGGGCTGCCGCGCGACGACCTCGATGCCCGGGTACTGCTTGATGCCCTCCTCGAAACCCTGGCCGCGTTCGCGGGCGGCGGAGGTGCCGGGCTGGCCTTCGAGGAACGCCACCTTCCCCTTGCCGCCGAGCGCCTCGGCCAGCGTGCGCGCGGCGAGCCGGCCGCCGGCGACGTTGTCGGAGGCGATGGTCGAGCCGACCTGCCCGCCGTTGACCCCGCGGTCGATGGAGATCACCGGCACCTTGGCGCGGTTGGCGACGCCGACGGCCGGGACGGCGGCGTCGGAGTCCACCGGGTTGATGATCGCCGCCTTCACCTGCTGGCTGGTGAAGGTCTCCATCTGGTTGATCTGCTGCATCGGGTCGTTCTGCGCGTCGGTGATGTTGATGCGCAGCCCCCGGGCGTCCGCCTCGGCCTGCGCGCCCTTCTTGATGCCGACGAAGAACGGGTTGTTCATCGTGGACAGGGCCAGACCGAGGTCGGTGTGGCCGCCGCGGTCGCAGCCGGTCAGGGCGAGGGCGCCCGCCGCCAGGGCCGCGCCGAGCAGTGCCGTGCGCCGCCTCATCGCGCGCTCCGGCGCCGCAGGGTGTCCAGGAGGACGGCGAGCGCGATCACCAGCCCGGTGGCCACCTGCTGCCAGAAGGCCGAGACGCTCAGCAGGTTCAGGCCGTTGCGGAGTACGGCGAGGATCAGCGCGCCGATCAGGGTGCCGGACGCCTTGCCGGAGCCCCCCGAGAGGCTGGCCCCGCCGATGACGACGGCGGCGATGGCGTCGAGTTCGTAACCGCTCGCGGCCTGCGGCTGGGCGGAGGTGAGCCGGGCCGCCAGGACGATCCCGGCGACCGCCGCGAAGAGTCCGGACAGCGCGTAGATCACGAGCTTGCGGCGCTTGACGTCGATACCGGAGAGGCGGGCCGCCTCCTCGTTGCCGCCGATCGCGAACATCGCGCGGCCGGAGTACGTCCGGGCCAGGATCAGCGCGGCCACCAGCCCCATCGCGATCATGACGAGGACGGGCACCGGCAGCCAGCCGCCCAGGGTGTCGCCGAGGTGGTTGACCGCGCCGGGGAACGGAATCGGCGTGCCGCCGGAGACGACCAGGGCCAGACCGCGGCCGACCGACAGCATCGCCAGCGTGGCGATGAACGCGGGCAGCCGCCCGTAGGCGACCAGGGCGCCGGAGACCAGGCCGGCGGCCACGCCGACCGCGAGGCCGAGCAGCACCGCGAGCCACACCGGCATGCCCTGGCCGGTGGCGGCCCAGGCGGTGACGGTGGCCGACAACGCGGCGACCGAGCCGACGGACAGGTCGATACCGGCCGAGACGATCACGAAGGTGACGCCGAAGGCCAGGATCGCGGTGACCGACGCCTGCACGCCGACGTTGAGGAGGTTCTGCCCGTTCAGGAAGTCGCCGGACAGCGCCGCCATGACGGCGACCAGGGCGATCAGGCCGCCGAGCGGGCCGTTGCGCAGCACGGCCCGGGAGAACCACGGGCCGAAACCGTCCGGGGCCGGGTCCCCGCCCGCCGCCCGTGGTGCGGCCGCCGTCTTCACTTCAGACATCGGAGCCCTCCATCGCGCTCTCGTTGGTGTGCGTTCCGCCGGTGGTGCCGGGCGGGGGCTGGAGCGCCAGTTCCATCACGGCGTCCTGGGTGGCGTCGGCGGCGGCGAGTTCGCCGGTCAGCCGGCCCTGGGCCATCACCAGCACCCGGTCGCTCATCCCGAGCACCTCCGGCAGATCGCTGGAGATCATCAGCACGCCGCAGCCGGCCGCGGTCAGCTCGTTGATCAGCTGGTAGATCTCGACCTTGGCGCCGACGTCGATCCCGCGCGTCGGCTCGTCCAGGATCAGCAGCCGGGTCTGCGCCAGCAGCCATTTGCCGATCACGATCTTCTGCTGGTTGCCGCCGGAGAGGGTGCGGGCGGGCTGCCCCAGGCCGCTCATCCGGACCTTCAACTGCTCGGCGACGGCGGCCGCTTCCCGCCGCTGCCCGCGCCGGTCGACCAGCCCGCCCCGGGTGTCCCGGTCGAGCCGGGCCAGCGTCAGGTTGTCCTGCAGCGAGGCGTCCAGGACCAGGCCCTGGCCCTTGCGGTCCTCGGGCACCAGGCCGAGCCCGGCGCGCATCGCGGCCCGCACGTCCCCGGCGGCCAGCCGCTCGCCGGCCACCTCGACGGTGCCGGCGTCGTAGCGGTCCACGCCGAACACCGCCCGGGCGACCTCGGTCCGGCCGGCGCCGACCAGCCCGGCCAGCCCCACCACCTCGCCGGCCCGCACCTCGAAGTCGATGCCCTCGAAGACCGGCCGGGCCGCGCCGTCACCGGTCCGCCCGGCACCGCGGCGGGTCAGGCCCCGGACGCGCAGCAGCGGCGGGCCCAGCTCGTCGGGGCGGCGGCGCGGGTACTGCTCGGCGATGTCCCGGCCGACCATCAGCCGGATCAGCTCGTCCTCGCCGGTCGTGGCGGGCACCTCGTCCACCGAGCGGCCGTCGCGCAGCACGGTGACGCGGTCGCCGAGCGCGCCGATCTCGTCGAGGTGGTGGGTGATGAAGATGATGCCGACACCGGCGTCGCGGAGTTCGCGGACGATGTCGAACAGCGTCTGCACCTCCTCGGAGGTGAGGACGGCGGTCGGCTCGTCCATGATCAGGACGCGGGCGTCCAGGCTGAGCGCCTTGGCGATCTCCACCATCTGGAGCCGGGCGATGCCGAGTTCGGCGACCGGGATGTTCGGGGAGACGTCCAGGCGCACCCGGCGCAGCAGGTCGGCGGCGCGGGCGCGCATGGCCTTTTTGTCGACGAGGCCGAGCGCGGTGCGCGGCTGGCGGCCGAGAAAGAGGTTCTCGGCGACGGTCAGGCCGGGGACGAGGTTGAACTCCTGGTAGATGGTGGCGATCCCGAGCCGCGCGGCGTCCTGCGCGGAACGGATCTGCACCTCGCGGAGGCCGTCGGCCGACCCGTCCGGGCCGCCGTGGACGAGGATTCGCCCGCTGTCCGGGCGGTGGGCGCCGGAGAGCATCTTGATCAGGGTGCTCTTGCCCGCGCCGTTCTCGCCGAGCAGCACGTGCACCTCGCCGGCGCGCAGGGTGAGATCGACGCCGTCCAGCGCGCGCACGCCGGGGAACGCCTTGGTCACCCCCTCGACGCGCAGCAGTTCGCGGCCGTCCGGAACGTCGTCGTTGACGCCGGTCATGCGCTGCCCCTCTCTTTGGGTGGGGTGGTGGGTGGTGGGCGGGGTGATTCGGGGTGGGTGGTTCGGGTGGTCGGGCCGGCTTCGCCAGCTGGGGTAGACGGCGCTGCCGGGGATAGTCGGGGCGACCCTGGGCCCTTGTTCGGCCCGTTGCCCGTTGCCAGGCCCGGTCAGTTGTCGTCGGCGCTACGGGCTGCTGCTTGATCCCTTCGGTCCGTTCGGGGCTTGCGGGACGGGAGAGCGGAACGGTGCCGGAGGGCCGGGCGCGAGCGCGGTCGCGGGGTGCGGCTGGGGCTGGGGCCGGTCACGTGACCGGCCGTTCCCCGCAGGAGCGGCGTGTGACGAGGCGGGCGGGCAGCAGTACGGAGTCGGCGGGGCGGCCCTCGATCCGTTCCAGGAGGGCGTGCACGGCGGCCCGGCCCAGTTCGCGGGTGGGCTGGGCGATGGCGGTCAGCGGCGGGTCGGTGTGCGCGAACCACGGCACGTCGTCGTAGACCACCAGCGCCACATCGTCCGGAACGCGCAGGCCGCGGGCGCGGAGTTCGTCCATCGCGCCGAGCGCCATCAGGTTGTCGGTGGCCAGCACGGCGTCCGGGGGTTCGGGCAGATCCAGGAAGCCGCTCATCACCCGGCGGCCGCCGGTGGGCTGGAGGTCGGGGGTGGCGCCGACCCGTTCCTCGGGCAGCGCGATGCCGTGCTCGGCCAGCGCCGTACGGAAGAGTTCCAGCCGTTCGTCGCCGGTGGGGGTGCCGGCCGGGGCGACGATCACCGCGGGGCGGCGGCGGCCGAGCGCGGCGAGGTGGGCGGCGAGGTCGGTGAGCGCGGCGCGGCCGTCTGCGCGGACGCAGGGCGCGTCGATGCCGGGGACGGTGCGGTCGAGGAGGACGAGCGGGGTGCCTGAGGCCACGACCTCGCGGAGCATCGCCGAACCGGTGCCGGCCGAGCTGACCAGCAGGCCGTCGATCCGGCGGTCGAGCAGGGTGCGGATGTAGTCGTCCTGCTGGGCGGGGCGTTCGCCGGCGTTGCCGATGACGAGGCTGTAGCCGAGGCCGCGGGCGGCGTCCTCGACGGCGTCGGCGAGTTCGGTGAAGAACGGGTTGGTGAGGTCGCTGATCACCAGGCCGAGCGCGCCGGTCCGGGCGGTGCGCAGGGCGCGGGCGACGTTGTTGGGGCGGTACCCCAGTTCCCGTACGGCGGCGAGCACCCGCTCGCGGGTCTCGGCGACCGGGCTGTTGCCGTTGAGGACCCGGGAGACGGTGGCGACCGAGACCCCCGCCCGCTCCGCCACATCCTTGATGTTCGCCATGGCGCCGTTGCCGTCCGTCCTGCTTGTGTAATCGATTACGCGGTTTCGCGTGAGGGCTACGTAATCGATTACACGGCGGATGCGTCAAGGGGCCGCGAAGGTGGCCTGCATCACAACACCCGGGCTGCGGGAGGCGCCGGAGCCAACCCCGCCGCCGTAGCCGGGAACAGCCGAGGGCCGTACCCCCAGCGGGGAACGGCCCTCGGCTGCCGGGACTGACGCCTGAGCCGGGCGAGCGGTCTCAGGCGACCGGCTCAGCCGCCCGATCCGGAGAAACTGCCCGGACTGAGCGGCCTGCGCGGACTTCTCGGGCTGCCCGAACGACCCGGGCAGCCCGCATCACCCGAACCGCTTCAGGCGACGGTCAGCTTGACCTCGATGTTGCCGCGAGTGGCGCTGGAGTAAGGGCACACCTGGTGCGCCTTCTCCACGAGGTCCTTGGCGGTGGCCTCGTCGACGTTGGGGATCGAGGCGATGATCTCGACGGCGAGGCCGAAGGCGCCCTCGGGGGTCTTGCCGATGCCGACCTTGGCGGTCACCCGGGAGCCGGAGACATCGGCGCCCTCCCGGCGGGCGACGACGCTGAGCGCGCCCTGGAAGCACGCGCTGTAGCCCGCCGCGAAGAGCTGCTCCGGGTTGGTGCCGGCGCCGCTGCCGCCCTGCTCCTTGGGCGGGTTGACGACGACGTCGAGCTTGCCGTCGTCGCTGGCGACGCGGCCGTCGCGGCCGTTCTCAGCGGTGGCGACGGCGGTGTAGACGACGTCGACGGTCTGGATGGACATACGGAATCCTCCTGTGGTTCGCCGCGACTCGCGCCCACGCATCGCGGCGGCTTCCGATGAGCCTAACCGGCCCGGCCACCGCGACGGGAGGCGAGTCTCACAGTGCGGCGGGCACACCGGCCTCACAGGGCGGCGCAACGGCGACCAAGCGGGACCGGTCCGCACGGCGGCCGGCGGACGGCGAATCGAGCCGGACCGGCCCGCAGGGCGCCTGGGCGACGGACCGAAGACGGAACGGGCGGGCAGGCGTGCGGGCGGACAGGCAGACGCGAACAGTCGGTCGGGGGAGACGAACGGGGGCTGGCACCCGCCGGGCTGGGCTGGACTGGACGGGCCGCGACCGAGCTGGACGAGCCGGGCTGGCCTCGCCGGTCCGGGCAGGTCCGAGCCGCCTACGGTCCGTACCAAGCTGGGACGAGCCGAGCGGGCCTCGACCGCCCTGTGCCGCAACGGCACGGACGGCAGACCGGCCGCCCCAACTACCCATCACCAAGCGCTGATACCCGCACGGCCACTCGCGCCCGAACGCCCGACCCCGCGGGCCTTCCGCCCCCGGCACCCGACAACCTCAGTCCGCCAGACTCACGATCATCTTCCCGGTGTTGGCCCCGCGCAGCATGCCCAGGAACGCCTCGACGCCGTTCTCGATACCGGAGACCTTGGTCTCGGAGTACTTCAGCTCCCCGGAGCGGATCCACCCGGAGACCTCCTCCACGAACTGCGGCCGGAGCGCCTGATGGTCGCTCACCAGCAGCCCCTCCAGGCGCAGCCGCTTGCCGATGACCAGCGGGAGGTTGCGCGGCGCGCAGCTGGGCTCGGTGGCGTTGTACATCGAGATCATGCCGCAAATGGCGGCGCGGCCATGGACGTTGAGCGCGCTGATGGCGGCTTCGAGGTGGTCGCCGCCGACGTTGTCGAAGTAGACGTCGATGCCGTCGGGGGCGGCGGCCTTGAGCTGCTCGGTGACGTTGCCGTTCTTGTAGTTGAACGCGGCGTCGAAGCCGTACTCCTCGGTCAGCAGCCGGACCTTCTCATCGGACCCGGCCGAGCCGATGACCCGGGAGGCGCCCTTGAGGCGGGCGATCTGGCCGACCTGGCTGCCCACCGCACCGGCCGCGCCGGACACGAAGACGGCGTCGCCCTCCTTGAACTCGGCGACCGCGAGCAGACCGGCGTACGCGGTCAGGCCCGGCATACCGAGCACGCCGAGGTAGGCGGTGAGCGGAGCGAGGGAGGCGTCCACCTTGGCGGCGCGGTTGGCGTCGAGGACGGCGTGGTCCCGCCAGCCGAGGCCGTGCAGCACATGATCACCGGCGGCGAAGCCCTCGGCGCGCGAGGCGACGACCTCGCCGATCGCACCGCCGTCCATGGGCTGGTCGAGCTGGAAGGGCGGGACGTAGGACTTCACGTCGTTCATCCGCCCGCGCATGTACGGGTCGACGGAGAAGTAGAGGTTCTTGACGAGGATCTGGCCGTCGGCGAGCTCGGGCAGCTCGGCCTCGCGGAGCGCGAAGTCATCGGGGGCGGGCCAGCCCTGCGGACGGGCGACGAGGTGCCATTCGCGGCTGGTGGTCGGCAGCGGTGCGGACATGGGAAATCCTCCAAATGCTTCAGATCCTGAAACAATCATGCGCCTTGATATTTCACGTTGTCAAGCAATTGGGTATCCTGTGTGTATGACTCCGCGCCCAGACCCCCTGACCGTCGAGGTGGTCGATCTCATCGGCACCGTCGTTGCGCGCTACCACGAGGAGTACGAGCGCGCGGCGGCCGAGCACTCCCTCACGGGTGCCCAGGCCCGGCTGCTCAGGCTGCTGGCGATGGAGCCGATGCCGATGCGCCGGCTCGCCCAGAGCCTGAAGTGCGAGCCGTCGAACGTCACCGGCATCGTGGACCGCCTGGAGGCCCGCGGCCTGGTGGAGCGCCGTCCGGACCCGGCCGACCGCCGGGTCAAGCTGGCCGTCCCCACCGCTGAGGGCCGCGCGACGGCCGAGCGGCTGCGCACGTCGCTGGATTTCGCACGCGAGCCGCTCGGCCGGCTGACGGTGACCGAGCGGACCCTGCTCAAGCAGCTGCTCCGGCAGATGCTGGGCATCGACCCGGACGAGATATCCGGAGAACGGCCGGAGTCCGCGACGGGGCAGGGAGAGGCGACGGGCCGGGACGCGGAGCCGGCGCCCGGCGGGGAGCCGGGCAGCGGGGCGAAGCCGGAGCACATACGGGAGCCGGGGCGCCCAGCGGGACCCGGGACGCGTACGGGAGCCAGGTCGCGTACGGGAGCGGAGGCGCGCCGGGCAGGGAAGCCGTAGCGAGGAGACGGACGGAGGCGGCGACGCCGGACCGGGCGGGGCGGGGATGGCCAGGAGCGAGCGGCCCGCGAAGGACGGCCTCCCAGGCATCGACCGGGAAGGCGTCAGCGGCGAATTGGCCCACATTTCCCGAGGCGGAGTGTCCCGGGCAGCCGGGCCGGTGGCGCCGTAATCTGGCCGCATGACGCACCAGAAGCCCACCCGGCACTCCGTTGACTTCTACTTCGACCCCATCTGCCCGTTCGCCTGGATCTCCTCCCGGTGGATCCTGGAGGTGGAGCGCCACCGGGACATCGACCTGCGGTTCCGGGTGATGAGCCTGTCCGTCCTCAACGAGGGCCGCGAGGACCTCCCCGAGAAGTACCGCGAACTGCTGGACGCCGGCTGGGGCCCGGTACGGGTGTGCATCGCGGCCGCCCAGGAGCACGGGGAGGGGGTGCTGCGCGACCTCTACACGGCGCTCGGTACGCGTATCCACAAGGAGGGGCGCGAGGACACCGCGACCGTCATCGAGGAGGCGCTCGCGGAGGTCGGGCTGCCCGCCGAACTGGCGCGCGCCGCCGAGACCGATGCCTATGACGACGCGCTGCGCAAGAGCCACCACGAGGGCATGGACCCGGTCGGCGAGGACGTCGGCACGCCCACGATCCACATCGACGGCGTGGCGTTCTTCGGCCCGGTCCTGATGTCCATCCCGCGGGGCGAGGACGCGGTGCGCGTCTTCGACGGCGCCCGGCTGCTCGCCGGCTACGACCGGTTCTTCGAGCTGAAGCGGACCCGCACCGGGGAATTCGACTTCAGCTGAGGCGGGGCAGGGGGCCGGGGGTGGGGGTGGCGGGGGCAAGGG
>NZ_LLZI01000276.1 GCF_001509485.1 Streptomyces sp. NRRL F-4489 | reverse complement strand
CCCCCGCCGCACCTGCCGCCCAGAGGGAAGGGCACCCCCGGACGCCCCTCCACCACCCCCTCCCGCTCCACCATCCGCAACGTCTCCCGCGCGATCCGGTCCACCACCGGCCCCACCTGCATCAACCGCAGCGTCGCCGACACATACGCCACGAACAGCAGCAGACTCAGCCCCACCAGCGCCAACGTCAGCAGCCCCTGCACCACCGGCACCGACGTGACCTCTGCCGCCGGCCGCTCACTCTCGTACGAGGTCAGCACCAGCAGCGAGAACAGGAACGTGGCCAGGAACACCGCCAGCGTCGCCTTGCTGATCCTGCTCCGGACGAAGATCCGCACCACCCGCGGCGTCATCTGGCCGCTCGCCATCTGCACCGCGACCAGCGAAATGCTGAACACCACACCGATGAAGGTCATCATCGCCGAGCTGACCGTGGTCACGATCGTCCGCGCGTCCTCCGCGACCCCGATCAGCTCCTCGACCTCGCCGTACGCCCGCTCGGCCTGCAGATGCGCCACGATCTCGCCATCCGCCGCCACGGCCGCCAGCCACAGCAGCACCGCCCCCACCAGCCCCACCGCCGGCGCGAACCAGAACGTCTCCCGCAGATGCTCCCGCAACGGCGACAACACCCGAGGCGCCCGCTCCGCCACCACCTGTCCCCGATCACCCATAAAACGACGCTATGTCCAACATCAATACGCAGGTGAAAGCCACTCCGAAACCTTGGTATTGTTGTCCATGTCGCCGCGGGCAACGCCCCGCGAAGATCACCTGAGTCCGGGTGGCGGAATGGCAGACGCGCTAGCTTGAGGTGCTAGTGCCCTTTATCGGGCGTGGGGGTTCAAGTCCCCCCTCGGACACACATCATGCACATATCGAAGAGGGTTGTGACTTTACGGTCACGACCCTCTTCTGCATGTCGGCGTGGGGGGTGCGCGATCTCGCTGGCCGGGGTCTTCCTCGGCTTCCTGGTCTACCTCTGTGCGGTGTCCGCCGGTCTCGCCACCGTCTTCACGTTGGTGCCGGAGATCTATCTGGCGATCAAGCTGGCCGGAGCGGGCTACCTGCTCTGGCTGGCCTGGAAGGCCGTCCGGCCGGGTGGCCGGTCCGCTGTCGTGAGCCAGGAGCTGACGCCGGACGGGCCCCACAAGCTCTTCCTGACGGGGTTCCTCACCTGCCTGCTCAACCCCAAGGTGGCCATCCTCTACGTCTCGCTGCTGCCGCAGTTCGTCGATCCGGCGCGCGGCCATGTCGGCTGGCAGGGGCTGGTGCTGGGGCTGACCCAGATCGCGGTGGGGGTCGCGGGCAACGCGTTCTTCATCGTGACGGCCGGCTCCGTCGCCGGGTTCTTCGCCCGGCACCCGCTCTGGCAGCGCTTGCACCGCTACGTGATGGGCACCGCGCTGGCCGGCTTCGCCGTCAGGATGGCCACCGAACGAACGGGCGCGGCGGTCGCTCTGCGCTGACGGTCCGGTCCACAGGGCGGCTATGCGTCAGCCCCGAGGCGGCCACGCGGCCGAAGCCACGTCTGAGCCGGCCGGCTCATCCGGCGCTTACCTCCAAGGTAATCGCGACGCACGGAGTACGTGACTAGCTTCGAGTCCGTGACCGGCTTCGAGTACGTGACCGGCTTCTGGTCACCGTACCGATGCGAACGGAAGGAGCGGACGTGCCCGCATATGGCTTTGCGCACCTGCGTGACCGCCGTCACCACCCTGACATCCTTGAGTACTTGGAGCGTATCCAGCAGACCCTGGACCCGTTTCGCGGCCGCTTCTTGGTTCACGGTCCGCCGGCTGAAGTGGTGGAGGGGGACTGGCCGGGCAGCATGGTGCTCATTGAATTTCCGAGCCTCGCCGCGGCCCGCTCCTGGTACGCGTCCGCCGCGTACCAAGAGATTCTGCGGCTGCGGACCGACCACATCGACGGAGACGTCGTGTTGGTCGAGGGCGTCGGTCCTGGATACGACCCGCGTGAGCGTGCGGTGAAACTTCGGGCGGAGGCGACCGGCGGAACGGCGTGATCGCGATGGTGGGTGGGCCGTACAGGTCAGCCGATGGGGTTGACGTAGGTGGCCGGGTGGGTGGCGCCGCTCTGGTCGACGAGCGGGCCCCACGGCCACTTCAGGGTGAGCGAGGTGGTCTCGTTCGGCGGGGTGACGGCCACGAAGGCGGGCATCCAGAAGTGCTCCTCGTCGTCCTTGGCCAGGGCGAGGTTGATCGTGAAGTCGGTGCTGTCCCCGGGGCCCAGGGTGATCGAGCCGTGCTTGGCCGACGAGCGGGTCAGCGACCAGACCTGACCTCCGTTCTCGGACTTGAGGTCCACGCCCGGGAACCCGCCGATCACGCAGGCGCGGCTGCCCTTGTTGGTCAGCACGATGCTGGTGGTCGTCGCCCCGCCCGCGTTCGGGTCCGGGGCGGCGTCCTCGCCCGTGGCGAACGACGCCTTCAGACCGGAGGTGTGGCAGCGCTGGGCGCCCGAGCCGGTCCGGCCGCCGCCGGTGGTGTGCGCGCTGCCCGACTGCTTGCCCGTAGTGGCCGTAGTGTCCGTGGTGCCCGCTGCGGACTCGGCCTTGGCGCCGGGGCCCGCCTCGGGCTCGGAGCCCTGTGCTCCGGTGGAGGAACCCGTGCTGCTGGACTCGGGGGCGGCCATGCCCGCGTCGGCGCGGCCGGCGGGCTTCGCGCCGGAGGCGTCCGAGCCGGAGCAGGCGGTCAGGGTGAGGCCGGCGGCCGCGGTCAGGGCCGCGGCGGCGATACGCAGGGTGCGGCGGCGCGTGGTGCGGACGGTGGTGGTGGAGCTCATCGCGGGTCCCCCGGGGCAGTCGGTGTCGGTGCCGATGTCGGTGTCGGTGTTTCCTCGTTACGTCACTCACTCTGCTCGGGCCCGTTATCGCGGGGCTGTCGCTCCGCTAACCACCGGCTAACGCGCGTACGAGCCAGGCACGGCGTCGTCGGGGGTGAACCTTGGGTGTGCGCGGCGGCCTGGGTCACGTTGAGACGATCGCGTATGTAGTTGAGTCGGGAGGCTATGTTCCGTCCAGGGGAATCGGACTTCACTGGGGGCATGACCCACAGTACGAAGAACGAGAACCTGACCCTCGTCATCGGCGGCACCGGGAAGACCGGTCGCCGGGTGGCGGACCGCCTGAACGCGCAGGGGCGCGCCGTCCGTATCGGCTCCCGCAAGGCCGAGCGGCCGTTTGTCTGGGAGGAGCGCAGCACCTGGGGACCGGCCCTGGAGGGCGCCGGTTCCGCCTACGTCACCTACTACCCCGACCTCGCCTTTCCCGGCGCGAGCGAGGCCATTGGCGAATTCTCGGACTTCGCCGTCGCTCAGGGAGTGCGGCGCCTGGTGCTGCTCTCCGGGCGGGGCGAGGAGGGCGCCGTTGCCGGGGAGGAGGCGCTGAAGAAGTCCGGTGCCGACTGGACCGTGGTGCGGTGCAACTGGTTCAACCAGAACTTCAGCGAGAGCTTCTTCCTGGAGCCGGTCCTGGCCGGGGAGCTCGCGCTGCCCACCGGTGACGCCGTCGAGCCGTTCGTGGACGCCGACGATATCGCCGATGTCGCGGTCGCCGCGCTCACCGACGACCGGCACGTCCACGCCACGTACGAACTCTCCGGGCCGCGCCTGCTCAGCTTCCAGGACGTGGCGGACGAACTGTCCCGCGCCACCGGCCGCACCATCGGCTACCTCCCCGTTTCCGCCGACGACTACCGTGCGGCGCTCGCGGCGGCGGGCGAGCCGCAGGAGTTCGCCGACCTCTTCACGCTCATCGTGGACGGCCGCAACGCGAGCCTCGTCGACGGCGTCCAGACCGTGCTGGACCGCGAGCCCCGCGACTTCTCCGCCTACGCGCGGGACGCCGCCGCCACGGGCGTGTGGAACGGGTAGGGACCGCGGCTCGGTGCTCCGCCGTCGCTTGCTGACCACTGCTCGGCGGCGGCCACGGCACTTACCGAATGGCCAACTGGCCGCGCCGGCAACTCATTTACCGTAAGGACATGGACACCTTGACCGGCCTGCTGGAGAGCCCCAAGGCCCGTGGCGCCTTCCTGCTGAAGTCCGTCTTCCAACCCCCCTGGGGGCTGCGGATCGAGGACCGGGCTCCCCTGTCGGTCGTGACGATGTCGCGCGGGGATGCCTGGGTCCTGCCCGACCACAGCCCTCCTGTGCTGCTCCGCCCCGGTGACGTAGCCGTTCTGCGCGGCCCCGACGCCTACACACTGGCCGACCATCCGGACACCGAACCGCGCGTCGTCGTCGGCCCCGACCAGCGCTGCAACACCACCCATGGCGAGGATGTCACCGAACGCCTGGCCCTGGGTGTGCGGACGTGGGGACAGGCCGACCGCGATGGCTCCGCCGTGATGCTCAGCGGCACCTACCAGGCCCCCGGTGAGGTCGGTGCCCGTATCCTCGCCGCCCTGCCGGTGCTGTTGGTCCGGCCGGCTTCCGCGGGTCCCAACCCGCTGGTCGGGGTGCTCGCCGAGGAAATCGACAAGGAGGAGGCCGGCCAGGAGATCGTCCTGGACCGATTGCTGGACCTGTTGCTCATCGACGTTCTGCGCAGGTGGCTCGCGGAACCGGGGTCCGGGGCGCCGGCCTGGTTCCGGGCGCAGAGCGACCCCATCGTGGGGCCCGCCCTGCGGCTGCTGCACGAAGAGCCGCAGCGGCCCTGGACGGTGGCCTCGCTCGCCAACGCGGTGGGTGTGTCGCGCGCCGGCCTCGCCCGGCACTTCAGTCAGCTGGTCGGGGAGCCCCCGATGTCGTACCTGACGGGCTGGCGGCTCACGCTCGCCGCCGATCTGCTGCGCGATCCGGACGCGACCGTGGCCGGTGTGGCCCGACAGGTCGGCTACGGCGGGGCGTTCGCCTTGAGCGCGGCGTTCAAGCGGGTGCGCGGCGTCAGCCCGCAGGAATACCGCAAGAGCGCGGGGGCGCGACCGGTCCGGCGGACCGGCCTGTCCGCCAAGACCGTGGTGCTGGAGCGCTGATCGGGCCGTGGGGGCAGGCCGTCGGGGCAGGCCGCCGGGGCAAGTCGTCCCGAGAGTGACCCTTGGTGTGCGCCGCTGGAAGCCTGGCCCCCGCTGATCGCCGATGCCGATTCCGACCTGATCCCCGTCCCGATTCCCACGCCGATTCGATTGCTGGGGCTCAGTGCCGTACAGTTCACCGTGTCGACGCGGGGTGGAGCAGCTCGGTAGCTCGCTGGGCTCATAACCCAGAGGTCGCAGGTTCAAATCCTGTCCCCGCTACTCAGACAGTGAAGGCCCGGTATTCGCCGGGCCTTCACTGCGTCTCCGTCTTGCCGGCCTGGTGGCTGGGGTTGGGGCTGGAGCGGGTCCGGGTCGGATGATCTGTTGCGGCGTGTCCCTATTCGTACGGCGCGAGTTGGCGCGGTGCCGGGGGCTCGGTTTAGATCGCCTGCTGTGAGTAGCTTCCAGTCGCCACCGCCTCCCAGTCAGCCCGGCCCCGGTTTCGGTCCTCCGCAGCCGTCTTACGCCCCACCGCAGGGCGTGCCGGGCGTACCGTCGCAGCCGTATCCGCCGCAGACCGCAGCGCCGTCGTACGGGGTGCCGCAGGCTCCGCAGCCGCAGATGGGCGTGGCGCAGGGGCCGCCTCCGCAGGCGCTCGCCGTCCCCGGCATGCGGCTGCTCGCCCGCTTCATCGACTACCTGATCACCGCCGCGCTCATCGCGGGTGCCTGGGTGCCGACGACGATCTGGATGTCCAGCACGTTCAAGCCGGAGGACAGCCGCGGGGTGCCTGTGGTTTTCGGCCTCTTCGCCTGGACGCTGCTCGTCGGCCTCTTCTTCGAACCGCTGACGATGGCGATGGGCGGCACCCTCGGCAAGGCCATCTGCGGTCTGCGCGTCGTCCGCCTGGAAACGGGCGAGAAGCTCGGCTTCGGCCACGCCTTGGGGCGCTGGCTGGCCTATCTGGGCATCGGTATGGTCCCGGTCCTGGGACTCGTCAACGTGCTGTCGTGCATTTGGAACGAGCCGTTCCGGCAGTGCATGCACGACAAGGCCGCGAAGACGGCGGTCATCAAGCGCCGTTGGCGGTGAGAGGGGCCCGCTCCGACCGGCAGCGCGGTCGTCGAACCGCCCGTCGCCCGTCGCTCGCGGTCTTCCGCGACCCGTGCCGGTGGCGGATCAGCAGGCATGTCCTCGTCCCTCTGCTGCGCAGCCTCTCCGCCGGGCTTGACCTTGCCACCGTGTCAACGTTCAACACTGTTCCGGGTGGCCGTGTTTCGCGGTCCGTTCCCCTGCTGAGCTGGAGAGAACAGTGATCATTGACGCGCACAGCCATGTCCACGATCCCGTGCACAGTCACATCGGCTTGCTGGACGAGGCGGGGGTGGATCGTGCGGTGCTGTTCGCCACTCGGCCGCACCCGGAGCGGGCTGTGGATCTGGCGTCGTTCCGGTGCGAGATGCGGGTGCTGGCCGAGGCGGTCGGCGGCCGCGCGGGCGGTCCCGACGGTTACCAGGCGGCGTGGCAGGAACTCGATGCCGCGCTCGCCGCATACCCCGACCGGTACATCGGATTCCGGTCCGTGCGGCTCGGCCCGCCGGCGGACGGGATCGCCGGGGAAGTCGCTGATGAGGTCGCTGGGGACGTCGAGCGGGATGTGGTGGGGCGGGGTTTCCGTGGGATTGGCGAGCTGACGCCGCCGCCCGGACACGCTGAGTGGATCGAGCCGGTTCTGCGCGCGGCCGCTGATCATGGTGGGCTGCCCGTCGTCGTGCATGGCGCCGCGCCGACCACCGAGCGCGACCTGGGGACGCTGGCCGGCCTCGCGCGCCGATACCCGACCGTCCCTCTGGTGATCAGCCAACTCGGCGGCGCGCACTGGTTGACCGCGATCGAGGTGGCCCGGGACACCCCGAACATCTTTCTGGAGCTGTCGACCGCCAACATCATCTTCGCGGTCCGGCTCGCGATCAGTGAAGTGCCCGATCGCACCCTGTTCGGATCGGACGCCCCGTACGGCGACCCGGTGCTCTCCCGTATGGCCGTCGAACGTGTTACGCGTCCGGGCGCGCTGCGCGACCGTGTCCTCGGCGGCACCCTGGCCGAGCTGGTCAAGCTCTGAGGGGTGATCGTTTGGCCAGTTCGTATCGCGGCGGGCGGGTGGCCCGTATCTCCCTGCCCCGTCTCTCACCCTCCCGTATCCCTCGCCTGATATTGGCCGATTTGTCTGAGTTGAGGGATAAGAGGCGGAGGAACGCGTGGCTGGGTGCGGACGTTAAGCCCTACGTCGGCTTCCGGGGCGACTTCGTAGGCCGGCTTCTACGGCGGCAGGGGGAAGAGTGGATCAGTGAGAGGATTGCGAGGGTGAGCGCACGAAACACTGATATCGAGAAGGCGGCCGGGGTGCTGCGCGCCGGCGGCCTGGTGGCGTTCCCGACCGAGACGGTTTACGGTCTGGGCGCCAACGCCGAGGACCCTGCCGCGGTCACGCGCATCTTCGAGACGAAGGGGCGTCCGCCCTCCCATCCGCTGATCGTTCATCTCGGGAGCGTTGAGCAGCTGGCGGACTGGGTCGAGGAGGTGCCGGAGACGGCGCGCCTGCTGGCCGAGCACTTCTGGCCCGGGCCCCTCACGCTGGTGCTGCGGCGCGGTCGCCGGGTCCCCCTGGAGGCGACCGGCGGCCTGGAGACGGTGGCCGTCCGCGTGCCCGATCACCCCGTCGCGCTCGCCCTGCTGTCGGCCTTCGGCGGCGGTGTCACGGCCCCGTCCGCGAACCGCTTCGGCTCGGTCAGCCCCACGACGGCGGACCACGTGCGCGCGGAGCTCGGGGAGTCGGTTGACTTCGTGCTGGACGGCGGGCCCTGCGCGGTCGGCGTCGAGTCGACCATCGTGGACGCCACGGGCGAGGAGCTGAGCGTGCTCCGGCCCGGCGGGGTGACGCGTGAGGAGCTGGAAGCGGTGGTGGGGCGTCCGCTCGCGGTGCCCGCGACGAGCCGCGTCCGGGTGCCCGGCCAGCATCCGTCCCACTACGCGCCGCGGGCGCGGGTCGTCCTCGTCGAGCCGGAGAAGGTGATCGCCGAGGCGGAGGCGGCGCAGGAGCTGGGGCACCGGGTGGGTGTCTTCCTGCCTGCCGCGTTCGCCGGCGCTCCGGTCGCGGCGCACGCCGTGGTGGCGGTCCCCGGGGCGATGGACGAGTACGCGCGTGAGCTGTACGGGTTCCTGCGGGAGCTCGATCAGCGCGGGTGCGATCTCATTGTCGCGTCCCTGCCGGAGGAGCGGGGGCTGGGGCTGGCGATCGCCAACCGCCTCCGCCGCGCGGCGGGTCCCCGGACGGTGCCCAGTGCGTCCGCGCCGTCCGCAGCCGCTGGGGTTCCCACTGGTTCCGCCGCCTCCGTGGTTCCCACGGCTTCCAGCCTTCAGGAGGGCTGAGCCGGCGCCCGGACCGTAGCGTCAACTCCCTTACGAGGCGGGGGCCGTGCTCCAAGGCACCGCCCCCGCTCGTTGTCTCACTCGTGCGGCTCGCTCGTTCGTCCCGTTCATGCGGCGTCCGGTGGTGGGGAGATCGCCTGGCGCCAGCGCACGGGGTCGATCGCCGGGGCGAGCTGTCGCAGCCGATCCGCCGTGGTCTGCGGGTGCGCGGGGGAGACGGCGAGGAGGTCGAAGGGCGCGGGGGGCCGCAGCTCGACGCAGACCACGGGGTGGTGCGGCCGGACGGCGACGAAGTCGCGTCCGCCGGCGTGCTCGCGGACGCCGACGCACCGTCCTTGCGGAACCCACAGGCCGCGCCGCCGGGTGCCGCGCAGGGCGCGCCACCAGTCGGGTTCGACGGAGACCCGGCGCACCGCGGAGAGCGGAACGCGCACGTCGCCGTGGCGCCCGGCCGCCTTTTCCCACCAGGAGAGACGGACGACGAGCGCGTCCCCGGAGATCCGCAACTCGGCCATGATCACTTTCCGTTGGTCGGCTTGGTCCGCCTTCGCTTGGCCGCCTTCGTTTTGTCGTCTTGGTCGCTTCGCTTGGTCACTTCGGTTGATCGCTTCGCTTGATCGCCGTGCCTCCCGGCCCTCTTCCGGATCGGCTTCAGTCGGCGAGGCGGTCGGCGCGGGCCACTTTGGGGGCGATCAGGTCGCCGGCCCCCAGGGGGCGGAACAGATGGGCGTCGATGGATTCGCTGACGTTGAGGACGCGGAGCCCGGACCCTGCGGCGCGCGCCTTGCGGCGGGCCCGCAGCAGCGCGTTGAGACCGCACAGGTCGCAGAAGGTCACCTCGCGGAAGTCGATGTCGACGCGCCGGGGGCGGCGGGCCAGGCAGTCGTCCAGCGCCTGCCGCAGGTGCGGCGCGGTGACGTAGTCGATCTCCCCCGACACCACGACTGTGGCCACACCGTCGCTCCAGCGCGGAACGGCCCGGAAGCCGTCAAGCATCGCAGCCATGGTCCACCTCCCGGACGCGCCGATGCCGGTGCCTCGGTCTCCCCACCATCTCCGACAGGCGGACAGGCGGCCAGGCGGCCAGACGATCAGGCGGCCAGGCAACCTATGGGGATCCTCCGGGCGGCCCGCAGGCAGGGGGTGGGCAACCTGTGGAAACCGGCGAATGCCGCGTACTGAGTTTTTAGATAAATCCGGGATATTCCGGTGTCAAGTGGTGCGGCGTGCGGCGTGCGGTGTACGGCGTACGGCGGGGTGGCGGCCCGGTCAGGCGGGGGAGGGGCGGGTGTCCTGGATGCCGAGCAGGACCAGGTCGAGGATGGTCAGGAGCTCGTCGGTGAGCTGGTCGGCCGCTGCCTCCGGCCGGCCGCACCAGCGGTACAGCGCGCCGAGGTAGAGGCCGCGCAACGCATGGCCGAGCTGCTCGACGTCTGTCGTCGCGGCGGTGGGCGCCGGACACGGTGTCCGCCCGTCCCGGGTACGCGATCTGGTCGAGCCGGCGGGCTCCCCGCTCACCTCCGACATGCCGTTGGCGCGCGCCTTGCCCGCGCTGCTCGCCGCCCCTGGCGCGGGTCTGCCTGTCCTGGAGCCGGGCGGGGAACGGCTCGCCGGATGGCTTACGCATCAGGGCGCGCTGCGGGTGTTGCACGGTGGCGTGCCTGTGCCTGTGCCTGGGCCTGTGTCTGGGCCTGGGCCTGGGCCTGTGTCTGGGCCGAGGCCGGCTACGGGGTCTGCGGCTTGAGCGCCTGCTCGGCTTCGCGCCGGGTGGTCGGTCCGCTGCCTTGCGTTTCGCTTCGATTCGTTTGGGTTCGTCGAGGTCGCGCCGTGCTCAACTACCGTCTGCTGTACGGCTCTTGGCGCGGTCCGGGTGGGCGCCGGGGACGCGGGCCAGGACGGCCGCCAGGGCGATGACCACTGCCAGGCCGATCAGCATCCCGTACAGCGGTGGGCCGGGCCGGGCGATGCCGGAGGCGATGAGCAGGGCGGTCGCGGCGGCGGGCGGGTGGTGGGCGTGGCACACGGTCAGCAGGAGCAGCGTCAAGCCGACCGCCAGTGCCTGCGCGCCGATCTGGGGCAGGCTGTCGCGGTGCAGTTCGACGACCGAGGGGTGGTCCCACAGGCCGAAGGCGGCCAGGCAGCCCAGTCCGCACGCGGTCGCCGCCGCGTGGCCCAGCAGGGAGCTGCGCAGCTGCGACGCCTCGTGCTCCGGGTGCGCCAGCAGCAGGTACGCGGTCGGGCCGACGGTCGTGGTCAGCCACACTCCGCCGGCGGCGTGGCCGGCCAGGCCCACCACCGTCAGCGCCACCGCGCCCAGCACCAGCAGCCGGGCGCCCGCCAACCACGGCGCCCAGGGAGGACGCCCTTGCCCAGCGGCGTCGCCGCGCGGCCCGCTCACATCTTCTCCTTCGCGCCGGATCGCTCACTCGACGGCCCTGCGCGGGGCCACGACGACCCTACGCGGGGCGGTGGCGGGCGCGGGCGAATGGCGCGCGGGGCGGGGCCGGCCGAGCCCCCGTCAGCCCTTGGCGGGCTGGGCGCGGTGGCGGCGGCGGGAGGCGTAGGCGGTGGTGGCGATGCCGCCGGCGAGTGTGGCAGCGGCGGCGATGCCCACACCGGTCAGGCCGTCGGATCCGGTCCGGGCGAGCTGCTTTCCGGCCTGCTCGGTGGGGTGTGCGGTGGGGTGTGCGGAAGGGGGTGTCGTGTGGTGTGCCGACGGGTGTGTCGTTTCGGTGGAGGGGTGTGCGGGGGGCGTGGCCGGGGCGGTCGGCGTCGCTGGGGTGGTCGGGGTGGCCGGTGTGGCCGGGGTCTTCCCGTCCTGGTGTTGGTCGTGGGGCTTGTTCGCCGTCGTGCCGGGCAGGGGGACCATCCAACCGACGACCCGGTTGCGGTACATGACGGCGTGTGTGCCGTCCTTCTCCTGGAGCGGCCACAGGCCGAAGCCGTTGGTCATGGCCCTCGGGTTGTTGGCGAAGACGGGCTGGCCGTACTTGGTGCCGATCTGCGTCAGGCCCTGGAGGTGCATCTTCCGGCGTATCTGCTCCAGGTCGGCGGCGGTGGCGGTGTCGCTGCCGGTGCCAGCGGTATCGGCCTGGTCCTGGCCGGTGGTCTTCGTGTCGGGCTTGGTGTCGGTTTTCGTGTCCGGTCTGGCGTCGGGCTTGGTGTCGGGCTTGGTGGCCGTATGGGTGTCCGGGTGGTCCTGGTGGGCGTCGTCCCGGACGCCGGTGCTGGTCGGGTGGTCGGTGGGGGAGTCGGCGGCCGCGGAGGTCGTCGGGGCGAGGACGGCCGTGGCGATGCCGGCGACCGCGGCGGCCTTGGTGATCCTGTTGACGCGGGGGCGCGCGTGCTTGGCCATGTGGGGGCACGTTCCTTTCGGTGGGTTTTCGTCACCTTCATGGCGATCTTGGCAGGGCGGGGGATGTGCTCAGCCCGGTGAACGTCACCTACCGGCGGGACCAAGGTCCCGTCCCGGCCCCGCCCACGCCCCGGCGCCCGCGGCCCCGCCGACGCCGGCCGGTGCCGGGTCGCGGGGCCGCGGGGCAGGAGGGGCGGTGCCCGGGTGTCAGGCGGTGTAGGTGGGGCGGCCGTCCAGGTAGGTGGCGAGCACCTGGAGGTCGCCGATGGTGTCCGGGTCCACCGCGTACGGGTCGTCGCTCAGGACCACCAGGTCGGCGTGCTTGCCCACTTCGAGGGAGCCGACCTCGTGTTCGCTCTGGAGCTGCCAGGCGGAGTCGATGGTCTCGGCGCGGATCGCCTCGTCGAGGGTGACGCGGTTGTGCGGGCCCAGGACGCGGGCGCCGGAGCGGGTGCGGCGGGTGACCGCGACCTGGATGTTGCGCAGCGGCTCCACGGGGGTGACCGGCGAGTCGTTGTGGAACGAGATCCGGATGCCGGCGTCCAGGGCGGCCCGGGCGTTGGCCCAGTCCTCGGCACGTTCACCGAACAGGCTCTCCACCAGGACGTCGCCCCAGTAGTAGATGTGGTCCACGAAGAGGCTGCAGGTGATGCCCAGCTTCGCGGCCCGCCGGTACTGCTCGCGGGTCATGGTGCCGCAGTGCTCGAAGCGGGTGCGGTGGTCCGGGCGGCCGTGCTCGGCCAGGACCTCCTCGAAGACGTCGAGCATCATGTCCACCGCCACGTCGCCGTGGACGTGGCAGGCCAGCTGCCAGCCGCGCGGCAGGTACGCCTCGGCGATCGCGCGGGCCTGCTCCGCGGTGTAGTTGGCGCAGCCGCGGTGGTCGGGGCCCAGGCCGAGGGCGGCGGTGCGGTCGTTGGTGAGGTACGGGAAGCTGGTGGCGATGTTGCCGATCCACGGGCTGCCGTCGGCCCACATCTTGATGCCGATCTGGCGGAACATGGCGTCGCCCTGGCCGGGGACGGCGTCCGTGTGCAGCTCCGCGTTGGACATCTCGTAGGCCCGCACCCGGACCCGGGCCTGCGGGCTCCGGGCGAACTCGGCGCAGACCTCCCGTATGTCGCCCTTGAGGCCGAGGTCTCCGCAGGTGGTCAGGCCGCGGGCGGCCAGCAGCCGGTGCTCGTCGGCGAGCAGCGCGGGGGCGCGGTCGGCGGGCGGGTTCAGCGGGGCGCCGATCATCATCAGGGAGGCCGGGGCCTCGACCGCCTTGCCGGTGGGCTCGCCGTGGGCGTCGCGCTCGAAGTGGCAGCCGGCCGGGTCCGGGGTGTCGCGGGTGAGCCCGATCGCCTTGATGGCAAGGGAGTTGCCCCAGGACATGTGCGCGGAGTTCTGGAGGATCGCCACCGGGTTGGCGGGCGCCAGCTCGTCCAGCCAGGCGCGGGTGGGCTCCTCCAGACCTTCCTGGAGCAGGGTGTCCCAGCCCACGAAGGCCAGCGGCACACCCGGTTCGGCGGCGGCGATGGTCTCCTTGATCCGTTCGCGCACGGACTCGGCGGTGGGGCAGGTCATCGGGCGGATGTCCACCACGTCGGGGCCGTCGGTGGTCATGCTGACGGTCGGGTGGCCGTGCGCCTCGATGAAGCCCGGCAGCGCGGTACGGCCGCCGAGGTCGACGATCTCGGTCTCCGGGCCGGCCAGGGCGCGGATCTCGTCGCTGTCGCCGAGGGCGGTGATGCGGCCGCCGCTCACCGCGAGCGCCTCGGCCCGGGGCCGGGACGGATCGACGGTGATCAGGTTGGCGTTGACGAAGATCCGCTCGGGTGCCTGGCCGGCGGGCTCTATCGCGGGGGTGGTGGTGCTCATGGGGGCCCTCCTTGGGTGGTGCAGGTGGGTGCACGTGGGTGCGGGTGGGGGAAGGGGGAGGCGGCCGGGGGAGCCGGGCGCGCCTGGGGTCAGGCCGGTTCGTCGGTGCGTGCGGCCGCCTGGGCCGCCTGGGCCGGTTCGGCTGCCTGGGCCGGTTCGGCCTCTTCGGCCTTTTCAGCCGCTTCGGCCGCTTCGGTGGCGGCCCGGTTCGGGACCGTGGCGGGGCCGTCGTCCCGCCGGGGCCGCATCATCCGCCAGACGACCAGCGCGGCGACCGCGAGGAAGACGGCGACCAGCAGCATGCCGAGTCCGAAGCCGCGGGCGGCGGCGTGCTGCGGCGTACCGGAGGAGGCGGCGGTGAAGGAGTTGACCACCGGGATGAGACCGCCCAGTCCGAGCCCCATGCCCATCTGGCCGACCGCGGGCTTCACCGCGCCCACGGACCCGACCATCGAGGACGGCGCGGACCGCATCATCACCGCGGACTGGGGGTTCTGCGCCCAGGTGACGCCGAAGCCGATCACCGCGGAGGTCGCCAGGAACAGCCACAGCGGGGTGTGTTCGGTGGTGAAGGCCATGGCCAGCAGGCCGACCGCGATGATGCCCAGACCGCTGACGAACATCGCCCGGTCGCTGATGCCCCGCCGGGTCTGGAAGGCCCCGGCCCCGAACGCGCCGCCGATCGAGCCCGCGCCGAACATCGCGATCACGATCGAGGAGACGAAGGCCGACTTGCCGAGCGTCTGCTGGACCATCAGCGGGTACTGCATGGTCACCGCCGCGTTGCCGAGGTTGAAGACCACCCCGACCACGATCGCCGCGACGAACGGGCGGGAGGTGAACAGCTCCATCGGGAAGGCCGGTTCGTCCACCCGCCGCTCCCAGGCGGCGAACAGGCCGAACAGCACCACCGCGGCCGCCATCAGCCCCAGCGTGACCGGCGACAGCCAGCCGTGCGCACCGACCTGGCTGAACCCTTCGATCAGGCAGATCAGCGCCAGGGCCGCGAGCAGCACCCCGACCGTGTCGAAGCGGCGCGCCTTCTCGGCCCGGCTGTCCGGCACCGTCAGATACGCCCAGGCGGTGGCGATCAGGCCGATCACCGGGATGACGAGGTAGCCGATCCGCCAGCTGAAGTGCGTGACCAGCAGACCACCGCCGATACAGGCGACCACGATCATGATGCCCTGCACGCCGAGCCAGATCCCGAACGCCCGGGGCAGCTCACGCGGGTGGAACAGCAGGGGGATGATCGCCAGACTCATACCGAAGGCCGCCGCCGTCCCGATACCGGTGACGATCCGTCCGATGAGGAAAACCGCGCCGTTGCCGGCCAGGGCGGTCACCAGGCAGCCGACGACCGCGGCGAGGGCTCCGGCCAGCAGGACCTTGCGGCGTCCGCGCAGGTCGCCCAGGGACCCGGTGCCCAGCATCGAGGCCGCCAGCAGCAGCGTGGCGATACTGGCCGCCAGCGTCATCGTTCCGGAGCTCATGGCCAGGCCCTCGGCGGCCCGCGGCAGGGCGGTGGAATTCAGGCTCGGGTCGACCATCTGGATCGTGGAGACCGCGCTGACTCCCAGCAGGGCCGCCTCCCGCCGCCGCGGATTGCGCAGCATCCGGGGCGACCAGTTCTGCGGCACCGGTGGGTCGGTGGAAACCGCGGGACCAGGCATTGTCGGTCATCTCCTCTACGGGGTCCGCCCGTTCCCGGTGCCGCGAGGTGGGCGGCGTTCCCCCGGGCCGGCGGAGTGCTCGTGTGGTGCGCCTCCAGCCTGGGCCGCCCGGGACGGCGGAATTCCCGGCGAAAGTCCCGCCCCGCGGACCGGTGCCGGCGGTGCGCCGGGGCGGTGCCGGGCACCGGTGGCCACGCGGCCAGCGGCCGCCGCCCGCGGTCCGCACCGGAGGCGGTGCCGCACCGCCCCGGACGGCCGCCGGTGGCCACGCGTCCAGGACCGATGGCCCGCCCTGGGGTGATGCCGGACGTCCCGGAGCCGACGGGACCGAAGACCCGGGGTGATTCCGGTCACCGGGCGGCAGCGCCGCGGCACGCGCACCGGCCGAAATAATGGGGGCATGGCGGTACAGACAGTGCAATTACTGGCGAATCTCTCCCCGCAGGCCCGGCTGCTGGTCGGCGCCTGGGGTGTGGAACGGCGGGTGACCGGCCTGACCGACCTGCGCGGCCGCGCCCTGACGGAGCCGGACCCGCCGCCGGCCGGACACGCCGTGACCCTGGACGCCGCGGCCATCCCGGCCGGCCGGGACGCCCAGCGCGCCCTGATCGCCCGCCTGCGCCACGTACCGCTCGCGGTCGTCCAGGTGGCCGACGCCGCCCAGGCCGTCCCCATCGGCTTCCTCGCCCTGGCCGAGCAGTACGAGGTGCCGGTGGTGCGCTGGCTCCCGGCGCACGGCCAGGACCCGGCGGCCGAGATCCGCGCCGCGCTGCGCCGCGCCCGGCCGACCGTCCCGGACCTGGGCGCCTGGGCCCGCGCGCTGGCCACCGAACTCGACGCGCACGTCCACGTCCTCGACGCCGGGCTGCGGCCCCTGGCCGGGCACCCCGACGCGGACGGTCCGCTGCTCGGCCGGCTGCGCGAGGAGCTGCCGCCCGCCGCCGGCCACGATCCGATGTTCCGCGCGGTGGTGGACTGCGGCGGCGCGCGGGTCCGGGTGCGGTCCATCGCCGTCGGCGGCGGTGTCCGGGCGGTGCTGCTGGTGACCGGCCGCCCCCTGGACGCGGCCCGGCTGGAGCGCCTGGACCGCGCCGCGGCCGAACTCGCCGACCACTTCAACCGGCGCCGTCCGCCCGCCCCGCACGAACTGCTCATGCTGCAGGCGGGGATACGGCTGCTGGCCGGCCACGCGCTGCGGAGCAGTGTGTGGAGCAAGGTCGTCGAGGAGTTCCGGCTCCCGCAGGCGGGCCCGTACGCGATGCTGGTGCTCACCGGCGCCTCGCCCGTGCTGCTCGGCGCGGCGCTGGAGGAGTGCTGGGGCCTGGGGCGCTGGGTGACGCCGTGCGAGGTCCCCGAGGGGATGCTGCTGGTGGCCCGCGCCGAGGTCTTCCTGGACGCCCGCACCCTGGTCGACGGGCTGGCCGGCCACCTCGCCCGCCCCGTGCACGCGGGCCTGGCCCCCCTCCAGCACCGCTCCGAACTGGGCGTCGCCTACGAGCAGGCCCGGTCCGCCGCCCGCCAGGCCGTCCGCCGGCAGGTGCCCCTGGTGACCCACGGCGAACTGGAGTGGCGCGACCTGGTGCCGGCGACCATCGACCTGGCCGGGGTGGCGCTGCTGCGGGCGCGCCTGCTGGAGACCCTGGAGGCGGCGCCCGGCGGCGATGTCCTGCTGGCGACGCTGCGCACCTGGGTCCGCGAGGAGTACCGCAACGACCGCACCGCCGCGGCCCTGGGCGTGCACCGCCACACCCTCAACAACCGGCTGCGCCGCTGCGAGCAGCTCCTCGGCGCGCCGCTGCACGCCCCGGACGCGTCCTTCGGCCTCTGGCTGCTCTTCCACGACGAGGCGGACGCCGAACGCGGCGGGGGCGGCACGGGGTGAGGAGGCCGCACCGGCCTGACGTATCGTCAGTTACCGGCCGGCCGCCACCGGCACCGCCTCGGCGCAGCGGTGGGCGACGAGGCGGGCCACCCGCGGATGGTCGGCCAGCGGGGCGGTGACCGCCCAGGCGCGGGTGCGGCCGAGGGCGCGGGTGAACCGGCCGGGCGCCAGCAGATGGGTGACCACCGCCACCCGCCGGTAGCCGTCGCCGTGCAACCGCCGTACCGCCGCGGGCACGGTGGGCAGGGACTTCGCGCAGTAGGCCGTCAGGACCGGCACCGGACCGCGGCACTCGTCGAGCAGGACGTGCAGCCGGCGGGCCGCGGTCAGGGCGCCGTCGTTGCCGCCGGGGTGCCGGGAACCCGCCGAGGCCAGCACCACCGCGTCGGCCCGGTCGCCGGCCCCGCGCTCCGCCTCCCGCAGGCGTTCGTGCAGGGCGTGCGCGATCTCCTCGTCGCCCCCGGGGCCGGGCGCGAGCAGGCAGTCCCGGCCGCGGACGAGGGCGGGGAGGTCGACGTTCCGGTGGTAGCCGTCGCCGAGGAGGAGGGGGACGACCACCGCGCCCGGCCCCGCCGCGTCCAGGGCCTGCGGCACGGACGGTTCCTGGTGGCTGAGGTAGCCCACCACGGGGCGCACCCCGCAGACGTGGCGAACCTCCTCGCAGAGCCGGTCGAGGGTGGCGGTCGCGGCGGGTACCGTGCTGCCGTGCACGGCGAGGACCAGCGGCGGTTGCATGGCGGTCCTTCCTTCCGGAGGCGTTCCCGGCCGGTGGACGGGGTCCTGCCCGGCCGGCGTGGGAGTGCGGACGCCGCGCCGGTGGGACCGAGCGCGCGTCGCGCGGCGTCCGCGTATCCGAGCCTAGGGAGCCCGGGCGGGCGGCGGAGGGCGCCGGGAGGCCCTGGTGGAACGCCAACCGACCTGGATCCGGCGGTACGTTCGCGCCGGACCCCGGACCCGGGAAAAGGGCCGGACGACCTGCGCGCGGGGGCCGTTCCGCCGCCCTCGGGGGCCCTGAGCGCCGCCTAGCGTCGGACGGGACACACCCGACCCTTGACGACGATGGAGCGTGACCGTATGGCTCGCACTCTGCTGCTCATCGGCCACGGCATGGTGGGCCAGCACTTCCTGGAGGCGCTCGCCGCACGCGGGGCCCTCGCGGGCCCGGGCGCGACGGCGGACGCCTGGCGGGTCACCGTCCTCGCGGAGGAGCCGCGGCCCGCCTACGACCGTGTGCACCTGTCCTCCGTCTTCGCCGGGACGACCGCCGAGGAGCTGTCCGTCTGCGACCCCGGCTTCCTCACCCGGCACGGCATCGACCTGCGGCTGGGCGATCCGGCCGTCCGCATCGACCGCGAGCGGCGGCTGGTGGCCACCGCCTCGGGCGCCGCCCTCGGCTACGACGCGCTCGTCCTGGCCACCGGCGCCGCCCCCTTCGTCCCGCCGATCGACGGCGCCGGTGCCCCCGGCTGCTTCACCTACCGCACCCTGGAGGACGTCGAGAACCTCACCGCCTACACCCGGGACACGAAAGCCCGCACCGGTGTCGTCATCGGCGGCGGGCTGCTGGGACTGGAGGCCGCCGGCGCGCTGCGCACGCTCGGACTCGACACCGGCATCGTGGAGTTCGCGCCCCGGCTGATGCCCCTCCAGGTGGACGAGGGCGGCGCGGCCGCGCTGCGTGCCACCGTGGAGTCGATGGGCGTGGCCGTGCACACCGGGGTCGGCGCGAGCGCCGTGGACACCGGCGCCGAGGGGGCCGTACGGGGGCTGCGGCTGTCCGACGGCCGGCACCTGGCGGCCGATGTCGTGGTCTTCTCCGCCGGGGTCCGGCCCCGGGACCGGCTCGCCCGGGAAGCCGGGCTGGCGGTGGGCGACCGGGGCGGGATCGTGGTGGACGAGCACTGCCGCACCGCCGATCCCCGCATCCACGCCATCGGCGACTGCGCGCGGACCGCGGACGGCCGGGTCTACGGGCTGGTGGCCCCCGGCTACCGGATGGCCGAGGTGGCCGCCGACGCCCTGGCGGGCTCCGGCACCGCCGTCTTCACCGGCGCGGACACCGCCACCAAGCTCAAACTGCTGGGCGCCGACGTGGCGTCGTTCGGCGCGCCGTTCGCCGACGAGGACGGCGACGCGGTCCGCGTGGTCTTCTCCGACTCCCGCGCCGGCGTCTACAAGAAGCTGCTGCTCGGCCCGCAGGGGCAGCTGCTGGGCGGCGTCCTGGTCGGCGACACCGCGGCGTACGGCTCGCTCACACCGCAGGTGGACCGGGTCCTGCCGGCCGCGCCGGAGTCCTACCTCGTAGCGGCCGCGGGGGCCGGCGCGCGGCCGCCGGGCGCGGAGGCGCTGCCGGACGACGCGGTGATCTGCTCCTGCCACAACGTCACCAAGGGCGCCGTGCGCGCCGCCATCGCCGACCACGGCCTCACCGACCTCGCCGGTATCAAGCGGTGCACCAAGGCCGGCACCGGCTGCGGCGGCTGCGCCGGCTCCCTGCAGACCCTGCTCGACGCGGAACTGGCCGCCGCCGGCGCGGAGGTGCGGCGCGGTCTGTGCGAGCACTTCGCGCTGACCCGCTCCGAGATCTTCGAGACGATCCGGACCGAGCGCATCCGCTCCTTCACCGAACTGCTGGAGCGGTACGGCACCGGCGAGGGCTGCGCGGTCTGCAAACCGGTGGTCGCCAACGCCCTCGGCTCGCTCGCGCCCGAACTCGGCCTCGGCCACATCCTCGACGGCGAGCAGGCCGCCCTCCAGGACTCCAACGACCTCTTCCTCGCCAACCTCCAGAAGGACGGCACGTACTCGGTGGTGCCGCGCATCCCGGGCGGTGAGATCACCCCGGAGAAGCTCATGGTGATCGCCGAGGTGGCCCGCGACCACGGGCTCTACACCAAGATCACCGGCGGGCAGCGCATCGATCTGTTCGGCGCCCGCAAGGAGCAACTCCCGGACATCTGGCGGCGGTTGGTGGACGCCGGATTCGAGTCCGGACACGCCTACGGCAAATCGCTGCGCACCGTGAAGTCCTGCGTGGGCGCGCGGTACTGCCGCTTCGGGCAGGGCGACTCGGTGCAGCTCGCCATCGACCTGGAGCTGCGCTACCGGGGCCTGCGCACCCCGCACAAGATCAAGGGCGGGGTCTCCGGATGCCTGCGCGAGTGCGCCGAGGCCCGGGGCAAGGACATCGGTGTCATCGCCACGGCCGGCGGCTGGAACCTCTACGTGTGCGGCAACGGCGGGACCACCCCGCGCCACGCCGATCTGCTCGCCTCCGACCTGTCCGCCGCGGAGCTGTTCCGGCTGATCGACCGGTTCCTGATGTACTACCTGCGCACCGCCGAGCGGCTGGAACGCACCGCTCCGTGGTGCGAGCGGATGGGCGGCACGGACCACCTGAAGTCCGTGCTGATCGATGACGCGCTGGGCCTGTGCGCCGAGCTGGAGGCCCAGATGGACCGGCATGTGGCGGCGTACCGCGACGAGTGGCGGGCCGTCCTGGCGGACCCGGCCGCGCTGGCCCGCTTCCGGCGGATCGGCCCCGACGACGCCCCGCCGGCCGGGTCCCCGGCGTTCCTGGAGACCGGCCGGGGCCGCCCGGCGGTGCTGCCGGACGGGACCGAGGCGGCGCTGTTCAAGGACCGCGACGGCACCCTGTACGCGGTCGGGAACCGCGACCCGTTCTCCGGCGCCGACGTGATCGCCGACGGCATCATGGGCAGCCGGGACGGGGTGCCGGTCGTCGCCTCGCCCATGCACAAGCAGGAGTTCGACCTGCGTACCGGGGAGTGCCTGGACGACCCGCGGGTCCGCCTGCCGGTCCACGAGGTCCCGGCCGGCACGGGCCGCTGAATCCCGGCGCCCGGAACCGCGAACGCGCCCCCCGGCTGCGGCCAGGGGGCGCGTTCGCGGTTTCCGGACGGGCCGGTCGGCGTCCGCCGCCGCTACCTGCCCCGTCCGGCGGCGGGCGCCGCGGCCCGGTGGCGGTAGACCAGGTACGGGCGGGCCAGGTAGCCGATCGGCGCGCTCCAGACGTGGACGAGCCGGGTGAACGGCCAGGCGGCGAAGAGCAGGCAGGCGCTCAGCGCGTGCAGCCGGAACAGCAGCGGTGCGCCGCTGATCGCCCCCGGGACGGGCCGGAGGGTGAAGAGGCCGCGGAACCAGACGGAGACCGTCGCGCGGTAGTCGTAGCCGGGGCCGAAGGTGTTGTGGGCCAGGGTCGCCGTGATGCCGAGCAGCACGGTGGCGGCCAGCAGCGGGAAGAGCACCTTGTCGCTGCGGAGGCTGCGCAGGCGGACGCGGCGGGACAGCAGCCGCCGGGCGCACAGCAGACCGAGTCCGGCGACCATGGCGGCGCCCGCGATCGAGCCGCCCCAGACCGCCACGAGGTGGTAGCCGTGCTCGCCGAGGCCGGCCGCGGCAGTCCACGAGGCGGGTACGGCCAGGCCGATGACGTGCCCGGCGATCACCATGAAGGCGCCGAGGTGGAACAGCGGGCTGCCCCAGCGCAGCCAGCGGTGCTCCAGCAGCTGACTGGTGTGGGAGGTCCAGCCGAACTGATCATGGCGGTAGCGCCAGACATGCCCGGCGACGAAGACCGCCAGGCAGGCGTAGGGGAACGCCACCCACAGCAGCAGGTCGGTCCCGCCAACGGAGGCGGAGGCGGAGGCGGTGGTCATCGAGGGCCTTCCGGAGTGGACGAAGGGGAGGACGGACACGAGTGCGGGGCCGGGGCCGGGGTCGGCATGAGGGTGGGCGGGGCCTGCTCGGGCGGCGCGAAGGTGCCCGGTGGCGCGAACTCGCCGCTGCCGTACGCCCCGTAGGGCTCCAGGCCGGTGTCCTCCCGCGGCGGCCCCTGGGCGGCCAGCTCGGCCACGGCGCGCAGATCGGCGGCGGTGGCCGGCGGCAGCAGGGCCAGCAGCGCGGCCAGGACGTGCCGGTACGGGGAGTCGGCGTCGGCCAGCGCCCGGTGGATCAGCGCCAGGCCGCGCCGGTGCTGCCGCAGCGGCGCCTCGCCCGCGCCCGGTCCGGCGAGCGCCGCGAACTCCAGGACGAGGGGGAGGTGGTCGGGCAGTTCCCCGCCGTCCGCCCGCCAACCGGCCGCGCGATAGCGCCGGTTGAGGGTGAGCAGGGCCATCCCGCGGCGGCGGGTGTCGCCGTGCAGGTAGTAGGTGAGGTAGAGGCTGCTCTTGCGGCGCAGGTCGAAGATTTCGACGTAGTGGGCCCGGAGCGCGTCCGCGGACTGGCCGGCGAACCAGCCGGTGAAGGCGGTCAGGTGCCTGGCGGCGGGGGAGGGGGGCAGGGAGTCCACCCGGTCCGCCAACTCCCCCCGAGCGGAGGCCAGTTCGTCGTCCGGGTACTGGAGGAGCAGGGAGAGCAGGCGCAGCAGCAACGAGCGCTCCCTGGCCTCCCGGGGCGTCAGGCGGGTCGCACGGCGGCGCCGGCCGCGTACGAGGACGGTCCGCGCGCTCACCGGCGGCCTCCCGCGGCCGCGTCCGGGGTGCCGCGCCGGCGCACGGTGGGCATGCCGAGCATCACCCCGCGCTCCCCGAGCATGACCCCGCCCTCCGCCGGCGGCCCGGCCGTCTCCACCGGGCAGCGGTTCTCCAGGGCGGTGAGCGCGGCGGCGTCCTCCTTGTGGGCGGCCGGGACGACGTACCGGTCCGCGTACTTGGCCACCGCCAGCAGCCGGTGCAGGTCCTCCGCCTCCCGGGCGGTCAGCCCCACGGCCCGGAGCGCGGCCTCGTCCCCGTCCTCGCCGAGGGTGCGGGCCCGCATGTACGAGCGCAGCGCGGTCAGCTTCATCAGCACCCCGCCGACCACGTCGGTGTCCCCGGCGGTGAACAGTTCGGCCAGGTACTCCAGCGGGATCCGCAGCCGGGTGACGGCCGCGAACACATGGTCGGGATCGTCCTGGTCGCCGCCCGCCGACGTCACCGCGTCCAGGACGGGCGAGAGCGGCGGCACGTACCAGACCATCGGCAGGGTGCGGTACTCCGGGTGCAGCGGCAGCGCGACCCGGTACGTGGAGATCAGCGCGTACACGGGGGAGCGGCGGGCCGCGGCCAGCCAGTCCTCGGGGATTCCGGACTCCCGGGCGGCGGCGATGACGTGGGGGTCGTGCGGGTCGAGGAAGACGTCGCGCTGGGCGTCGAGGAGGTCCCGCTCGTCCGGGGTGGCGGCGGCCTCACCGACCCGGTCGGCGTCGTAGAGCAGCAGTCCGAGGTAGCGCAGCCGGCCGACGCAGGTCTCGGAGCACACGGTGGGCTGCCCGGCCTCGATGCGCGGGAAGCAGAACGTGCACTTCTCGGCCTTGCCGGTGGCGTGGTTGACGTACACCTTCTTGTACGGGCACGCGGTCACGCACATCCGCCAGCCCCGGCAGCGGTGCTGGTCGACCAGGACGATGCCGTCCTCGACCCGCTTGAACATCGCGCCGGACGGGCAGGCCGACACACAGGCCGGGTTCAGGCAGTGCTCGCACAGGCGGGGCAGGTGGAACAGGAAGGTCTGCTCGAACGCGAACTTCACCCGCTCCGCCCACTCCCCGGACAGGTTGGGGTCGCCGCCGGCGTGCTCCGGCGCGCCGCCGAGGCCGTCCTCCCAGTTGGCGCCCCAGGTGACGGCGGTGGGCCGGCCGGTGAGGAGGGAGCGGGGGCGGGCGACCGGCAGGTCCGGGCCGGCGGGGGCGCTGACGAGGGTGTCGTAGTCGTAGGTGACCGGCTCGTAGTAGTCCTCGATGGCGGGCAGGTCGGGGTTGGAGAACAGGGACAGCAGGCGTCTGATCCGGCCGCCGGAGCGCAGCACCAGGCGGCCGCGCCGGTCGAGCATCCAGCCGCCCTTCCACTGCTCCTGGTCCTCGTAGCGGCGCGGGTAGCCGACGCCGGGCTTGGTCTCGACGTTGTTGAACCAGGCGTACTCGACGCCGGTGCGGTTGGTCCAGGTCTGCTTGCAGGTGACCGAGCAGGTGTGGCAGCCGATGCACTTGTCGAGGTTCATCACCATCGCCACCTGGGCCATGACGCGTCCGATGGGGGCGGTGCCGCGGGGCATGTCAGTACTCCACTCGCTGGTCGCGCCGGCGGATGACGGTGACCTCGTCACGCTGGTTGCCGGTCGGGCCGTAGTAGTTGAAGGCGTAGGTGAACTGGGCGTAGCCGCCCGCGAGATGGGTGGGCTTGACCAGCAGGCGGGTCAGCGCGTTGTGGCTGCCGCCGCGCCGGCCGCTGACCTCGGTCGTCGGCACGTTCACCGTGCGGTCCTTGGCGTGGTACATGTACACCGTGCCCTCGGGCATGCGGTGGCTGACCACGGCGCGGGCCGCCACCACGCCGTTGCGGTTGTACGCCTCGATCCACTCGTTGTCCCGTATGCCGATCCTCCCGGCGTCCGCGGTGGACATCCAGATGACCGGGCCGCCCCGGGACAGCGCCAGCATGTAGGCGTTGTCCTGGTACTCGGAGTGGATGGACCACTTGGAGTGCGGGGTCAGATAGCGCACGGTCACCTCGGCCCGTCCGGGCTCGTGCAGATGCTCGTCGCCGTAGTGGCGCAGCGCGTTCAACGGCGGCCGGTAGACGGGCAGTTGCTCGCCCAGCTCGCTGATCCAGTCGTGGGCGGCGAAGAAGTGCTGGCGGCCGGTGAGGGTGTGCCACGGCTTGTCGTGCTCGACGTTGATGACGAACGGGGAGTAGCGGCGGCCGCCGGACTCCGAGCCGGACCACTCGTAGGAGGTCATCACCGCGCGTGGCTGGGTGCGGGTGTCGGCGAAGGTGATCCGCTCGGCCTCGCGTTCGGCGGCCAGCGCCACCAGGCCGGTGCTGCCGGTCTGCCGCTCCAGCTCCCGGAAACCCTCCGTCGCCAGGCGGCCGTTGGAGGTGCCGGACAGCGCGAGGATCGCCTCGCACATATCGCTCGCGGTGGCCAGCGACGGGCGGCCCGCGCCGGCGCCGTCGCGGACCGTGCCGCAGCGGTGCCGCAGCTCCTCGATCTCCCGGTCCGGGCGGACGGTGACGCCCTTGGTGGTGGTGCCCAGCGTCTCCAGCAGCGGGCCCACGGCCCGCAGCTTGTCCGCCACGGCCGGGTAGTCCCGCTCCACCACGACCAGCTTCGGCATGGTGCGGCCAGGCACCGGCTCGCACTCGCCCTTCCGCCAGTCCCGCACCACCCCGCCCGGCTGGGCGAGTTCGTCCGGGGTGTCGTGGGCGAGCGGCACCGGCAGGACGTCGGTGCGGGTGCCCAGGTGCGTGGCGGCCAGCTCGCTGAAGCGGTCGGCCAGGGCCAGGAAGGTGTCGTAGTCGGTGCGGGCCTGCCAGGGCGGGGCGATGGCCGGGGTGAAGGCGTGCACGAAGGGGTGCATGTCCGTACTGGACAGGTCGTCCTTCTCGTACCAGGTCGCGGCCGGCAGCACCACGTCGGACAGCAGGCCGGTGGAGGTCATCCGGAAGTCCATCGACACCAGCAGATCGAGCTTGCCCTCGGGGGCCTCCGCACGCCACACCACCTCCTCGGGCCGCTCGCCCTCCGGGGTCTCCGCCGAGCGGACGGCCGCGTCGGTGCCCAGCAGATGGCGCAGGAAGTATTCGTTGCCCTTGCCGGACGAGCCCAGCAGGTTGGCGCGCCAGACGGTCAGCACGCGCGGGAAGTTGGCCGGATCGTCCGGGTCCTCGGCGGCGAACCGCAGCCGCCCGGCCGTCAGTTCGTCCACGATGTGCTCGGCGACCTCGCGCCCCTGGGCCGCGGCCTCGTCGGCCAGGTCCAGCGGGTTGCGGTTGAAGCCGGGGTGGCCCGGGGTCCAGCCCAGGCGGACGGCCTGCGCCAGGCAGTCCGCGAACGCCTTGCCCCGGAAGCGGCCCGCGCCCAGCGGCGAGGCCAGCTCGTCGGGCCCGAACGCCTCGTAGCGCCACTGGTCGGTGTGCAGGTACCAGTACGAGGTGCCCGCCATGTGCCGGGTCGGCCGCTGCCAGTCGAACGCGAACGCCAGGTGCTGGAAGCCGGTCAGCGGGCGGACCTTCTCCTGGCCCACGTAGTGCGCCCAGCCGCCGCCGTTGACGCCCTGGCAGCCGGTCATCGTGGTCAGCGCCAGGAACGCCCGGTAGATGGTGTCGGAGTGGAACCAGTGGTTGGTGCCCGCGCCCATCGCGATCATCGAACGGCCGCGGGTGCGCTCGGCGTTGCGGGCGAACTCCCGCGCGATCCGCGCCGCCTGCTCGGCCGGCACGGACGTGACGGTCTCCTGCCAGGCGGGCGTGTACGGCTGACTGGCGTCCTCGTACGAGGCCGGCCAGTCACCCGGCAGACCGGGCCGCCGCACCCCGTACTGCGCCAGCAGCAGATCGAAGACCGTGGTGACCAGGCGGCCCCCGACGCGCCGCACGGGCACCCCGCGCACCATCACCGCACCGCCCTCGGTGCCGCCCTCGTCGAAGCGCGGCAGCGCCACGGCCACCGTCTCCTCCGCGCTGTCGAGCAGGCTCAACTCCGGGACGGTGCCGCCCAGATCGAGGTTCCAGCGGCCCTGGCCGGCCTGCCCCCAGCGGAAGCCGAGGGAGCCGTTCGGCACCACGCAGTCACCGGTGGCGGAGTCCACGAGCACGGTCTTGGACTCGGCGTGCTCGGTGCGGTGCCCGAGGTCGGCGGCGGTCAGGAAGCCGTCCGGGACCAGACCGCGCTCGTGCGCGCGCAGCGTCACCAGGAACGGCGCGTCGGTGTACTTCCGCAGGTAGTCCTCGAAGTACGGCACCGTGCGGTCCACCAGGAACTCGCGCAGGATCACATGCCCCATCGCCATCGCCAGCGCCCCGTCCGTCCCGGGGTGCGGCGCCAGCCACTCGTCCGCGAACTTCACGTTGTCGGCGTAGTCGGGGCTGACCGCGACGACCTTGGTGCCGTTGTAGCGGGTCTCGGTCAGGAAGTGGGCGTCCGGGGTGCGGGTGACGGGGATGTTGGAACCCCACATGACCAGGTAGCCGGCGTTCCACCAGTCCGCCGCCTCCGGGACGTCGGTCTGGTCGCCGAACACCTGCGGCGAGGCGACGGGCAGATCGGCGTACCAGTCGTAGAACGACAGCAGGGTGCCGCCGATCAGCGATAGGAACCGCGCGCCGGCCGCGTAGGACGCCATGGACATCGCCGGGATCGGCGAGAAGCCCGCCACCCGGTCGGGGCCGTACGCCTTGACCGTGTGGACGTGGGCGGCGGCGATCAGCTCGGTCACCTCGTCCCAGTCCGCGCGGACCAGACCGCCCTTGCCGCGGGCCCGCTTGTAGGCGCGGGCCTTCTCCGGGTCGCCGGTGATCTCCGCCCAGGCCGCCACCGGGTCGCCGAGCCGCTGCCGCGCCTCGCGCCACAGCGACAGCAGCGCGCCCCGCACATAGGGGTAGCGGACGCGGCTGGGGGAGTAGGTGTACCAGGAGAACGACGCCCCGCGCGGGCAGCCGCGCGGCTCGTACTCGGGGTGGTCGGCGCCGACCGAGGGGTAGTCGGTGGCCTGGTGCTCCCAGGTGATGATGCCGTCCTTGACGTACACCATCCACGAGCAGGAACCGGTGCAGTTGACGCCGTGGGTGGAGCGCACCACCTTGTCGTGCGCCCAGCGGTCCCGGTAGAAGCCCTCCCACTCCGGGTCGCCGGTCCCGAACGCGGCGCGCCCGTCGGCCGAGACCTCGCCGCGGGTCAGCAGCCTGCGGGCGGCCAGTGGCCAATTCCGTTCGGCGCGCGGCCGCTCCGGTGGTGCTGTCTGGTCATTCTCCATGGTGGCCAACGTTAGGTTTTGGCCATTGCCGGAACGGGGGGTCCAACGGCCCTGGTGGCCCGTCCCTTCGTCCCCAATCCCGCCGGTCATCGCCGGGGACCGGTCCGTATACCGCCGATGAGGGCCGGACGGCCCGGGGGAAAGGGCTGATCGGCCGCCCCGCCGGGCGCCGCCGCTGCCGCATGCTGAGCAGCGACCGGCCAGGAGACGGCCCGTGAACCACGGTGACCGGCACCCGTGCGGCGGCGTCCACCGCCGTCCCGCATCGCGGACCCCGCGCACGGCCCTGGCCGGCCACCGTCCGGCCGCCCCGCCCGTCTGCCCTGATCGCCGGGCGGCCGGACGCATCCCCCGCGCCGAGCGGCGTCCGGCCCGTGGACCGAAGGGCCTGCGCGGCAGGACCGGTCGGAGCGGAACGAGGCACTTACGGCCCCCTCCGCCGGCGCCCCGCCGCACGAATCCTGGACGAGGCCACCGCATCGCCGACCGTCGCGCGAAGCGGTCCGGCCACCGTGAACAGGAGGAAGATGATGGTGCTCCAGCAGTACGGGAGCGACGCGACACGGCAGGCGCAGGCGCACGAGCCGGAGCGGCAGGCGGTGCCCGGCCGGGCCTGGCTGATGCTGGCGCTGGCCACGGTGGGCTTCGCCGTCAATTTCTGGGCGTGGGCGCTGCTCAGCCCGCTCGGCCCGGCGTTCCAGGACGGCCTGCGGCTGACCTCGTTCGAGCAGTCGCTGCTGGTGGCGGTGCCGGTCGTGGTGGGCTCGCTGGGGCGGGTGCCGGTGGGCGCGCTGACCGACCGGTTCGGCGGGCGCCTGCTGTTCTCCCTGGTCTCGGCGGCCACCATCGTGCCGGTGCTCTACGTCGGACTGGCCGGCCACTCCTCCCTCACCGCCCTGCTGGTGGGCGGCTTCTTCCTCGGCATCGGCGGCACCGCCTTCGCCGTCGGCGTCCCGCTCGTCAACGCGTGGTTCCCGCCGGCCCGGCGCGGACTGGCGGTCGGCGTCTTCGGCGTCGGGATGGGAGGCACCGCCATCAGCGCCCTGACCACGGTGAAACTGGTCGGCGCGCACGGTGTGCCCACCCCGTTCCTGATCACCGCCGCGGTGCTCGCGGTGTACGCCGTGGTGGCCGCGCTGCTGCTGCGGGACGCGCCCGGCCGCACCGTGCCGACCGCGCCCCTGGGCCGCCGGCTGGCCGCCACCGCCCGGCTGGGCATCACCTGGCAGGCGTCCGCGCTGTACGCCGTCACGTTCGGCGGCTATGTCGCGTTCTCGGTCTACCTGCCCACCTACCTCAAGGCCGGCTACGGACTGGCCCAGGCCGACGCCGCGAACCGCATGGCGGGGTTCGTCCTGCTGGCCGTGGTGATGCGCCCGGTCGGCGGCTGGCTCTCCGACCGGCTGGGCCCCCGGCGGGTGCTGGCCGGCTCCCTGGCCGTGGTCGCGGCCGGGGCGGTGGTGCAGGCGTTCACGCCGGCCCTGGCCCCGCTCGGCACCCTCGCCTTCCTCGCCATGGCCGCCGCGCTCGGCGCCGGCAGCGGGGCGACCTTCGCGCTGGTGGCCCTGGTGTCCCCGGCCGACCAGGTCGGTTCGGTCACCGGGGTGGTCGGTGCCGCGGGCGGCCTCGGCGGTTTCGTCCCGCCGCTGGTGATGGGCTCGCTGTACGACGCGTACGGCACCTACGCGGCCGGGCTCGCCCTGCTCGCGGTGGTGGCCGCGGCGGCGCTGGCGTACACCGTCACCGGGGTGCGCACCGCCGCCGAGGGCGGCGAACCCGGCCGCGGCGCCGACCGCCGGGGCGGCCCCCGCACCGCGGACACCACGGCGTAGCCACCTGCCCCGCCCCTCACCAACAAGCCCCGCGCGCAAGGAAAAAGGAGACCGCCGGTGTGCGAATACTGCGGCTGCCAGTCGCTGACGGCCATCGATGAGCTGACCCGGGAGCACGACGAGGTGGTCCGCCTCATCGGCCACCTCCGCTCGGCCCGCCAGGAGGGGGTGACGCCCCGGATGGCGGAGGTGGCCCGGGAGATCGCGCGGGTCCTCGGCCCGCACACCGAGGTCGAGGAGCAGGGCCTGTTCCCCGCGCTGGCCGGGGACTTCCCCGAGCAGATCGCCGCGCTGGCGGACGAGCACCGCCGGATCGAGGCGGTGCTGGCCGAGGCCGCCGAGGGGACGCCGACCGACCCCGCCTGGCCGGACCGGCTGCTGGCGGCCATGGCCGTCCTGCGCGATCACATCCTCAAGGAGCAGGACGGCGTGTTCCCCGCCGCGCTGGCCCACCTCGGCACCGAGGAGTGGGAGGCGGTCGAGGCCACCCGCGCCAGGGCGGGCAGCCCGCTGGTCCGGCCCGCCGCCTGACGGGACCGCCGCCCGGCCGGTCCCGCGGGTACGGGCCCGGCCGGGGCGGCGGTGCGCTCAGGGCAGCGGCACCACCCACTCGACAACGGTGCCGCGCGGCTCGTTCGCGGCCACCCGGAACCGTCCGCCCAACTCTTCCGCCCGGCAGCGCAAGTTGGCCAGTCCGCTGCGGCGGCCGGACCCGGGTTCGATGCCCCGGCCGTTGTCGGCCACCCGCGCCCGCAGCTCGGCCGCGGTGACCGCGACGCTGACGTCCACCGCCGTCGCCCCGGCGTGCCGGGCCGCGTTGGACAGCGCCTCGCCGACCACGGCCAGCAGATGGTCGGCGTGCCCGGCGGGGACGGTGGTGTCCAGCAGCCCGGTCATCCGCAGCGCCGGGGCGAAGCCGAGCGCCTGGCCGGCCCGGTCGGTGGCGGCCACCAGGCGGGAGCGCAGCCCGGCGCCGAGGCGGTCCCGGTCGTGTTCGCGCAGTCCGTAGATCGTGGAGCGGATGATCTTGATGGTGTCGTCCAGATCGTCCACCACCCGCTGGACGCGCTCGCCGACCTGCGGCCGGTCGGCGACCCGGCCCAGCGTCGACTGGAGCGTCAGGGCCCCCGCGAACAGCCGCTGGATCACCAGATCGTGCAGATCGCGGGCGATCCGGTCGCGGTCGGTCAGTACGAGCATCTGCTCGCTGTCGCGGCGGCGTTCGGCGACCTCCAGCGCCAGGGCCGCCTGGTTCCCGTACCCGATCACCATGTCCACGACGGCGTCGGAGAAGGCCGGGCCGCCCGGCGCGTTCGCCACCTGGAGGACCCCGCGGACGTGCTCGCGGGTGCCGAGCGGGACGAGGAACGCCGGCCCCAGCTCCACCCGCGACGCGCTGCCGCCCTCGGCGCGCGGATCCCTGCTGACCGCCTCGCTGATGACCGTCTCGCCGGACGCGAAGACCCGCGCGGCCAGCGCGGAGGCGGGCAGGGCCAGCCCCCGCACCTCGTCCGCGCGGTCCCCGGCGGCGGCCTCCACCACCAGATCGCCGCCGTCACCGACCGGCACCGCGAGCGTGACCAGATCGGCGCCGGACATCTCCCGGACGGTGCCGGTGAAGCGCTCCAGGACCGCCGCGGGCTCCTCGCCGGAGAGCAGGCTGCGGGTCAGTTCGTTGCCGGCCGCCAGCCACCGCTGCCGGCGCCGCGCGTCCTCGTACAGGCGGGCGTTGTCGATCGCCACACCGGCCGCCGCGGCCAGTGTCCGCAGCACCGCCTCGTCATCGGCGTCGAACTGCGCGCCGCCCTTCTTGTTGGTCAGATACAGATTGCCGAACACCCGGTCGCGCACCCGGACCGGGGCGCCCAGGAAGCTGGTCATCGGCGGGTGGCCGGGCGGGAAGCCCGCGGACGACGGATGGCGGGTCAGGTCCGCCAGGCGCAGCGGCCGCGGTTCGCGGACCAGCAGGCCCAGGATGCCCTCGCCGCGCGGATAGTGGCCGATCCGGGCCGCGGTCGCCTCGTCCAGGCCGACCGTGAGGAACTGCGTGATGGTGCCGTCCTCGCCCAGCACGCCCAGCGCCCCGTACTCCGCGTCGACCAGGGCGACCGCGGACTGGGCGATCCGCCGCAGGACGACTTCCAGGTCGAGGTCGGAGCCGATGGCCAGCACGGCGTCCAGCAGTGTGTGGGCCCCGGGCCCCTGTGTTCGTTCTTCCACCGCAGCTCCGTTCGTTTCCGTGCGGCCCACCACCAGCATGCCGGACGCCGATGCCCACCCCGTGCCTGGCCCGAAAGACCTGGTCAGAAGGGAAGTTCGCCCCTACCGAGCCGCCCTTCCCGGCAGAACGATCAACAGAGCGATCACTGCGACGAGCAGCACAAAACGCTCGCGTTGACGCTCACCCACGTTCCCACCACCCCGGGGAGTCCCATGCTGTCGTCCGATTCGGCCGCCGTTGTCCGCGCCACCCTGCCCGCCGTCGACGCGGCCCTGAACGAGATCACGGCCCGCTTCTACGCCGCCATGTTCGGCGCGCGGCCCGAGCTGCTGGACGGGCTGTTCAACCGCGGCAACCAGGCCAGCGGCGAGCAGCGCCAGGCACTGGCCGGATCCATCGCCGCGTTCGCCAAGGCGCTGCTGGCCGACCCCGGCGCCCACCCGGACGCCCTGCTGTCGCGGATCGCCCACAAGCACGCCGCGCTCGGCGTCACCGAGGACCAGTACACGATCGTTCACAAGTACCTCTTCGGTGCCATCGCCGAGGTCCTGGGCGAGGCGATCACCCCGGAGGTGGCCGCCGGCTGGGACGAGGTGTACTGGCTGATGGCGGGCGCGCTGATCGCGCGGGAAGCCCGCCTCTACCACGAGGCGCAGATCGATCCGCGCCGGCCGTGGCGCCAGTGGACGGTGGTGGAGCGGCGCGAGGAGACCCCGGACGCGGTCTCCTTCCTGCTGCGCCCGGCCGATGGCGGCCCGCTGCCCCGGGCGCGCGCCGGCCAGTACGTCAGCGTCAAGGTGCTGATGCCCGACGGTATCCACCAGACCCGCCAGTACAGCCTGTCCAACGCGCCCGGCGACCGGCTGCGCCGGATCACCGTCAAGCGGGTGGCGAGCGTGGCCGACGCCCCCGAGGGCGAGGTCTCCAACCAGCTGCACCGCACCGTACGGGCCGGTGACGAGCTCACGCTGTCGGCACCGTTCGGCGATGTGGTCCTCGACGGCGCCGACACCCCGCTGCTGCTGGTCTCGGCCGGTATCGGCTGCACCCCGATGGTCGGCATGCTCGAACACCTCGCCGCCACCGGCTCGTCCCGCCCGGTGCGGGTGCTGCACGCCGACCTCAGCCCGGCCGACCACGCCCTGCGCGCCGACACCAAGCGCCTGGTGTACCGACTCCCCGACGCCCAGGCGCACTTCTGGTACGAACAGGGCGCGGACGAGGAGGCCGGCGCCCGCCCGGGCCGGATGGCCCTCGACGGCCCGGACCTGGGCCTGGACCTCAACCTGTCCGCCGACACCGATGTGTACCTGTGCGGCTCGCTGCCCTTCATGCGCGCCGTCCGCACCGGCCTGCTCCGGGCCGGCGTCCCCGCCCGCCGCATCCGCTACGAGGTCTTCGGCCCGGACCTGTGGCTGGCCCACTCCGACAACTGAACCTTCCCCACTCTCGCGCGTACGGGAGAGGGCGGAAGTCCTGGGAGGTGCTGACCTTCGGCGGGACCGGCGCGCGCGGCGATCGGGGAGGATCTTGTCCAGGGCGCAAGATCATCGGCCGTGGGCATCGCCACCTCGCCACCTCGGCGCACCGCCCCATCGACGTGCGCCGGGTCCTGTGGATCACGGTTTCGCGGTGCGCGCGCGGACGAGCCGGCACCGCGCGGACAGCGGTGCCGGAGACGGAGACGGAGCGAAGCACGATGGCAGCCGGGACCAGGGGAGAAGACGGGGCGCGGCGCCCCGACGAGGCGTGCGGAGCGGAGGACGACACCGAGGAACTGCCGTCCGTGGTCGTGTCACCGCCCCGCCCGGAGACCGGCGGTCCGGCGCCCGCCCCCGTCCCGACCGAGGGCCCGGCGCGCCCCCAGGACGTGGCCGTGGCCGGTATCGCCCTCGTCAACGACCTGCTGGACACCGCCGAGCGCACCGCCGCCAGGGGTGCTCCGGGGCCGATCGCCCCGCCGCCGGCTCCGGTCCCGGCCCCGCCACCGGTCCCGGCCCCGGCCAGGACCGCCCCGCCGCCCACCGAGCCCCGGCCCGAGCCCCACCCCCAACCCCACCGCGCCGAGGGGCGCGTCCCCAGCCGCCGCATCCCCTCCGCCGACCCCGACCTGGTGGAACGGCGCGGCCGCTCGTTCTCCGGCTGGGCGGCCGCACTCCTCGCCGTCCTCGCCCTCGCCGGCTGCGCGGCACTGCTCTGGTGGCACGCCCTCATCCCGGAGCGGGCGGTACGCGCCGCGGGCCTGCCGCTCGCCCCGGACCACGGCCCCATGCGGCTGTGGGAGTGGGCGCTCGTCGCGTGCGGCGGGGTCGTGGCGCTGCTCGCCCTCGGCGGGATCACCCGGGGGCGGGCCGGCAGTGCGTGGGTGCTCAGCCTGTTCGGACGGTACCGGGGCAGTGTGCGGCGCACCGGGCTCGTATGGATCAACCCGATGGTGCTGCGCCGCAGGGTGGACGTCCGGCTGCGGCACTGGCGCAGCGAACCGATGCCCGCCGTGGACGCGGCCGGTGTCCAACTCCGGGTCGTCGTCCTGGTGGTGTGGCGCGTCAAGGACACCGCGCGGGCGCTGCTCGCCGTCAACGACCACGAGGCGTATCTGCGCGAACAGGTCGAGGCGGCGATGGCCCGGGTGCTCTCCCAGCTGCCCGCCGACGCCTTCCACGAGGACACCCCGACCCTGCGGGACGCGGAGGCGGTCGGCGACGCGCTGACGAAGACCCTGTCCGCCGACTGCCGGCCGGTGGGCATCGAGGTCTTCTCCGCCCAGCCCACCCGGATCGAGTACGCGCCGGAGGTGGCGGCCGCGATGCGGCGCAGCCAGCTCGCCGCCCTCGACGCCAAGCACCGCGACACCGTACTGACCTCGGTCATCGACGCCGTGGACGAGACCATCCACCGGCTGACCTCGCGCGGCCTGGTCGAGCTGGACGATTACGAACGCCGGGCGCTGGTACGGGACTTGACCATCGCCTTCTACACCTCACGCGGCAGCGCGCCGGCGGAGACCTGAGCGGACCACCGAACACGCGAGACGGAACACGGAACACGCACCACACAACACGGAAGGCAGGTGAGCGCATGCGCACCCCCGAATTCACCGAGGAGATACCCGCGGACTGCGCCTGTGCGTTCTGCGCGGGCGCGGCAGGCGCTGGGGTCGCCGGACCGGGCGGGGCCGCCGGGGGACGGCACGGCGGACGCCGGGCCCGCTGTGCCGTACGCGGCGCGGTCGCGGCCGCGGTGGGCGCGGCCGCGGTGATCGGCGCGGGCGCGGGCACGGCCGCCGCCGAACCGGCCCCGAGCCACGCCGGCTGGGACGGCAGCAAGTACTGGTACCAGGACGCCACCGGCTGGTGGCGCTGGACCAGCCACTACGACAAGTACCTCCGCCACACCGGCCGTTCGGCGTCCGGAGCCGGCGCGTCCCGGGGCACGCACACCGCGCCCGCCCCCTCCTCCGCCGGGCACAACCCCAACCCCACCTTCCGCGGCCGGGCCGGCTGGGACGCCACGGACCGGGTGTACTGGTACCAGCAGGGCGGGAGCTGGTGGTGGACCAGCCACCAGTGGAAGTACGAGGCCCGCACCGGCCGCTCCGGCTCGACGGCCCGGGCCGGCTCCCCGGGCTCGTCACCGAGCAGCCACGCCAGCCACACCAGCCGTGCCGGCCACGGCACCGAAGCCGCGATCCGCTGGGCGATGGGCCAGCTCGGCAAGCCGTACATCTGGGGCGGCAACGGCCCGTACGGGTACGACTGTTCGGGCCTGGTGCAGCAGGCGTACCGCCACGCCGGCATCTCGCTGCCGCGGGTCGCCGACGCCCAGTACCGCGCCGCCGCGAAGCTCTCCCGTTCGCAGCTGCGCCGCGGCGACCTGGTCTTCTGGTCCTCGAACGGTTCGCCCTCGGGTATCCACCACGTGGCGATCTACCTCGGCGGCGGCCAGTACCTGGAGGCCCCGCGCCCCGGCAAGACCGTGCGGATCTCCTCGTTCGCCTACTACAACCCCACCCTGTACGGACGGGTCGGCTGAGCGGATGCGATGAGCCGGGGCCGCGAGCCGGGGTGCGCCGGGGTGAACGGGGGTGAGCCGGGCGCACCATGGCGCGCTTACCCGTCGCCCGCCGCCGTCGTTTGCAGAGCGGGTGGTGGCCACCCCACGGGAGGTGGGCGAGGTCCCGGGTCCGGAAGGTGCCGGGACCGCCCCGCTGTCGACACGACGAAGGAGCCCGACCATGACGGATCCCGCCGGTCCGAAGCGCGCGAGCGGTGCGGGCGTCGTACCGCAACTGCGATGGGACGCCGCGCGGACGGACGCACGGGTGCGGCCGGGGGGCCGTATCTCGCTCGCGGGCTGGACCGGCGCGTCCCGGGACGCCGGTCCGGTGGACGTCTTCCTGGTGGCTCAGGGCACGACGTACAGCCTGGCGCGGATCGGTGCCGGCGGGGCGGGCGGCGGCGGTTCAGCCCACTTCTGCCGCAGCGGGGTGGCCGTTCCCGGCGACGTTCCGCCGGGAACGGCCGTCCTGGTGGTGATCGATCCGGGCAACCCGATGGAGATCGACTCGATCCCGGTGGCGGTGATGGGGCTGGTGACGGCGGCCGGTCCGCGGCCGCACGCCACGCTCAGCGAGCCTGCGGGCTGAGCAGGCGCCGGCCCTGATCCTGGCCCGAACCCTCGCCCGGCCCCTGGCCGCCGCTCGTGAGGACGGCCGCCTGCCCGGCGATGACCGCGGCCTGCGCACGCCGCTCCACCCCCAGTTTGACGAACAGCCGCGAGACATAGTTCTTGACCGTCTTCTCGGCCAGGAACAGCCGCTGCCCGATCTGACGATTGGTCAGCCCTTCGCCGATCAATTCGAGAAGCTGACGCTCGCGTTCGGTGAGATCCGGGAAGGCGTCCAGCCCGCGCTTCGGCTTGCGACCGGTACGCAGCCGTTCCATGAGCGCGGCGACCGCCCCGGGACCGAGCAGCGAGCGCCCCGCGGCCGCCTCGCGCACCGCGCCCACCAGCTCCGGCCCGCGCACCTGCTTCAGCAGGAACCCGCAGGCCCCGGCCGTGAGCGCGTCGAGCAGCACCTCGTCGTCGGCGTAGGTGGTCAGCATCAGGCACGCCAGCCCGGGCGCGGCCGCGCGCAGATCGCGGCACACGGCCACGCCGTCGCCATCGGGCAGGTGCACGTCCAGGACGGCGACGTCCGGACGCAGGGCGGGGGCGCGGGTCAGGGCCTCGGCGGCCGTCGCGCCCTCGCCCACCACGGTGAGATCCGGTTCGGCGTTGAGCAGACCGGACACCCCGCGGCGCACCATCTCGTGATCGTCCAGGACGAACACCCGGATCGGGCCGTCAGCGCTGGTCATCGGCGGGAGTCCGGGAGGGGGCCGGGGTGGGTGCCTGCGTGGGCTTGGGGTCCGGCGTCGGGTCCGGCGTGGGAGCCTGCGCAGGGGCCTTCGCGGGTACGGGCTCGGGGGTGTGCCGGGCCGGACTGGCGGGTGTGGCCTTGCCGGTCCAGTCGTCGACGAAGCGGACGGCGAAGGTGCCGCCGAGCTTCGCGGGGTCGATGTGCAGGGTGAACGCGCCGCTGCCGGAGTATCCGGGCTGGTCGAACCACTTCCCGTCCGCCCCGAGGACCTGCATCCGCCCCTTGCCGCCGTCGTCGCCGAGCGTGGTGCCGGTGACGGTGACGTCCGTCTCCGTGCGCGTCACCGCGGAGATCTTGGGAGCCGGGTAGGCGAGGGCCACGTCGACCGCGGGGCCGGTGTCGCCGTTCGGGTAGACCTGACGGGCGACGAGATGGCGCCAGTCCCAGGAAGCCTTCCGGTTGGCGTAGGCATACGTGTCGGCGATCTTCCCGTCGTCCGAGGGTTTCGTGGACGGGTCCGCCGCCACCCAACTGCCGTCCGGCTTCCGGAACTCGATCGTCGTGCCCGGCTGGCCGGACCCGGCCAGGGTCCGGCCGGCCTCCCCGTTCCTGCCGGTGAGCTCCAGCTTCAGCGGGGCGCGATACCGGAGCTCCGCGGACGCCGGTGTGGGGCGTTTCGTCCAGTCGTCGAGGAAGCGGACCCTGAAGGTGGCGCCGAGCCGGTCCGGGTCCACGGAGACGCTGAAACTGCCGTCGGCGCTGATCCCGCCGGCGTCGAACCACGTGCCGTCGGCCGCCTGGGCCTGCACGGTGCCCTTGGCCGCGTCATCGCCGAGGGTCTTCCCCTTGACCACCACCTTCGACCCGCTCCAGGTGACGGTGGAGACCTCCGGCGCGGGCACCTCGACGCGCACCGGCACCTCGGGACCCGCACTGCCACCGGCATACACCTCACGGGCCGTCAGGTGCGCCCAGTCCCATTCCGTCTTGCGGGAGACGTTTTGGTAGACGTGGCTGATGGAGCCGTCCGAGGCGATATCGGTCCAGGTGTCCGTGACCCAGTCGCCGCCGGCCGTGCGGAACTGCACGGATCCGCCCGGCTGCCCGTAACCGACCAGGGTCCGGCCCTTCTCCCCGTTCTTGCCGGTGAGCTTCAGCATCAGCGGCACCAGGGGACGGATGTCGACGGGAATGCTGTCGAAGTTGTCGGGATCGCGCGGATCGGTCACCACCAGGTTCGCCATACCGGCGGGCACGTCGAGCGGGACGGGGACGCGGTTGGCGTCGAACAGCGCAGAACTCTGGCTGTCCCCGTAGGGCTTGGTGGCGAACGTGCCCAGGGGGAACCGGCGGCCCCGGGTCACCAGGTGGACCTCCACGTCGCCGATGGGGTCGAAGGAGTTGGTCCAGCCGTAGAGCCGCATGGTGTCGCCGGCCCGGACGCGGCTGGTGGTGCGGTTCACGTTCCACTGGAGCTGCGACGCGTTCCGGTCGGTGATGAAGGTGAGGGTGCGCTTGTCCTCCAGGCCGGGGGCGGCGTCCTCGGTGACGTAGATGTCGTGCGTACCGGCGGGAACGGCGTCGTGCAGCGCGGACGCGGCCCAGGTACCGTCCGCGCCCACCCGCACGTTCTGCCTGAGCGCCATCGGTATGCGGTCCGGGCCGTAGGACAGGGAGATCCGCGCGCCGGGCTCGCCGATGCCGCCGAAGTCGAGCAGGAACGCCTTGGACAGCGAGACGCCTTCGCGCGGAGTCGTGAACTGGGCGGGCTGCACGCCCAGTTTGATGGTGAGCGTGATCGGCGCCGAGTCGCGCTCCCGTCGGCCGGTCTTCTGGAGGATGCGGAAACCGAAGTCGCCGTCCGCCAGCTCCCCATCGGGGAAGCGGGCGGTGACCGCCCATTTCCCGTCCGGGCCGACGAGTCCGGTGAAGCCCGCCAGGGTCTTCCAGGGCCGGTCGGTGCCCGCCGGGCGGTACTGCAACGCCACGGTGGCGCCGGGGGCGCCGGTGCCGGCGAAGTTGATCAGGGCGTTCCGCCGGCCCAGCTGCACGGTGGAGTGGTCCGCGGGCCGGGTGATCACGGGGGCGACCACACCGGGGCCGGGTTCGTCCGCCGGGGCGAAGGTGCCGGTGACAGCGGTGGCCGTCGCCATCGGCGCGGCGTGGCCGGGCGCGGACGTGGCGGTGGTCAGGAGGAGGGCGAGCGCGGTGGCGGCGCCCAGGCTCGTCGCGGACAGGGCCCGGTGCGGCCGGGCGTGCCGCGGGCGGGGAGCCCCCTGCGGGGCGGTTTCCGCCTCTCCGTGATGTTTCATGCTGCTGTCGCTCCTTCGTATGAGGCGGCGGTACGACGCGGCCCGTGGGGGAGAGGCCCTGGTGAGGTCCGCCGCCTGGGCGCGCGGCGGCGGGGCGCGGTGCGGCAGGGCCTGGGTACGGGCGGCCACCCGTGCGCTGCCGGAGCACCGCTCCGCGACGAGAGCGGTGCGTTCCTCGCGCGTCCTTCGCCCAGAGTCATCCACCCGGGATTGCTGCAATCGTTGCACAGCTGTGAGCGCGCACCAAAATTAGCTACGCGCGCAACGATCGAGGGGTGGAAAGAGGGGTGGCAAGAGAAGGCGGGGAGAGCGGGCAGGAAGGGATATCGGGGCGATCATCGCCCCGCACCGCTCACTGCCCCGGGCCGGACACCACCGTCGACGGGGCCATGAGATCCATCTCGCCCCACAGCGTCTCGATGTCGCTGATGGCGCGAGCGGCCTGCTCGGGCCGGCCGGCGGCGAGTTCGGCGAGCACGGCCTGGCTGACGGCGACCGCCGGCGTCAGGGTGGGAAAGATCGACGTGCTCTCGCTGGGGATGGCCACCACGACATCGGCGGCCTGCGCGAGCCGGCTGGTGCGGCGGTCGGTGACGAGGCAGACCGTGAGATCGCGGCGCGACGCGGCCTGCGCCATGGTGATCAGCTCGCGCGGAGTGCGCCAGAAATTGAAGATCACCAGGCAGCCGCCCGGGGGCAGGCCCATCAGCTGCGTCGCCCGCTCCGTCCCGGCCTGGGTCTCCAGGCGCAGGTCGAACCCCATCGCCGTACCGACGTACGACAGCACCATGGCCGGCGCGGCGAAGCTGCCGGACGCGGCGACCAGGGTGCGCGGCGCCGCCATGACGGCCGCCGCGAGCGCCTTGATCTCGTCCGGATCCAGGGTGTGCGCCATCCGCGACAGGTGGTCGGCGTCCTGGTGGAGCGCGGCCCGCGCCGGGGTCTCGGTCATCTCGGTGGAGTGCCGGTCGAGCAGCTCCGGCGCCGACAGCGCGGAGAGGTACTGGCTGCGGACCTCCAGCTGGAGGTCGGGCCAGCCGCCGAACCCCATCTGGCGGGCCGCGCGGGTGACCGTCGAGGCGTTGACACCGGCCCGCTGGGCCATGTCACGCGCGGAGGCGTAGGACGCGAACTGCGGGTTGGTCTGGACGACTTCGAGGACCCGGGCAGCCTGGCTGCCGCGCGGCAACTTCGCCAGCTGCTCCGCGATACGTACCTGGAGCGACCTTCCCACCTCCACCTTGGGGCCGCGCCGCGGCGCGGATATGCGCCCCCAGTCTACGGGCCGGGGGAGCCGGGCATGGCGGTGCGCGACGCCGAAGCCCGGCCCCGGCTCGCGCCCCGACCCACGCCCGACTCGCGCCCCGACCCACGCCCGAGTAGCGCCCCGTCTCGTGCCCGACCCGGCCCCGGCTCGCAACCCGGCGCAACACCCGTTGCACGCCCGCCCGCGCCTCCGAGCGTCTCGTACGCCACATTCGTTGCATACGGATTTGACTGCAATGAATCTTCGCGTCTCTAATGGGTGCCGAACACGGGATCTGCGGACATAACCCGCAAATCCCGACATGTGAGCCCTGTCGCCGCGCTTCCTGGCGCCGGGCTCCCGCGGGGCGGGCACCGGAGAGGTGACCCCGCCGGCCCGCTCCCTCGCCGGAGGCGCATGCCACCTCACCTTCGTGCGCCTCCGGCGAAAAGCCTCCAGTCAAAACCCCTACACACAAAAGAAGTTGGGATCCTGTGGAAACTGACACGAACACCAAGCGGGCCTTGCGCAAGAAGAAGGCCATCGCCGGTGTTGCCGTACTGGCCGGCGCCGGACTCCTCGCCGCGGGTGGTTACGCGCTGAGCACCTCCACCGGCCTGGCGACCTCCGGCCTGTTCGGCACCACCACGCAGAACGGTCCCGACCCCGACTCGAACGCCGACGTCTCGCTGCTGGTCAACGGCCACCAGCACGCCGACCTGTCGAACGAGCTGACCAACGCCAAGATGGCCAACGACGGCGAGGGCGCGCAGACCACCGTCAAGCTGACCGCCGGCGGCAAGACCGACATCGACACGGTCGGCCTGAAGGTCAACTACGCCAAGACCGAGGCGAACGAGGGCCTGGCCAAGCAGCTGGTGGTCGACGTCGACGCGGACGGCAAGCGCGTGGCCTCCGGCCTCTCGGCCGCGGACATCGCCAAGAAGACCACCCTCCCGATCTCGCTCTCCTCCGTGTCCGGCGAGAAGCTGCTGCACGACGGCACCAACGCGCTCCCGGTCCGCCTGCACGTCTACCTCAAGGACGGCACCGAGAAGAGCTGGGACGAGGTGAAGGACCAGACCATCAAGTCGATCTCCTTCAGCTTCACCGGTAGCGGTACGCCGTCGGCCGACGGGAAGTGATGACCGGCCCGACGGTGCGGAACTCCGGGGGCGGGCACCATCGAGCGGCCTCAAGCCCGCCCCCGGTCCACCGCGCCGCGGCGGCTCGTACCACCGCGGCGCGGATGGCTCGCCGGGCGTTCAGGACCGTGACAACCCTGCTGGTCACGGCCCTGGCGCTCGGCGCGCTGGCCGCCGGCATCGCCTGGCTGGCGTACGGCGTCCGGTACGTACCGGTGCTCACCCCGTCGATGCGCCCCGGTATGCCGCCCGGCTCGCTGGCCGTGACCAGGCCCCTCGCCGCCGCGGACATCCGGACCGGCCAGGTCGTGGCGTTCCGGCCCCCGGAGCCGTGGGCGCCGAAGGACGGCCGGCCCGTCCTGCACCGGGTCACCGGGATCGAGCAGTACGCGGCGGGCCGGGTGCTCACGACCAAGGGTGATGCCAACCCCGGGCCCGACCCCTGGAAGATCGACCTCTCGGGCCCCGGCGAGTACGCCCGGGTCGTCGCGGTCGTCCCCCACGTCGGGACGGTGGCCAAGGCGGCGCACCAGGCCGGGCCGGTCGCGCTCGGCGGCGCGCTGCTGGGTCTGTACTTCCTGGGCTGGGGCGCGCGGCAACTCCTGCCCAGGCGCGGTGGACGACACAATCGAGGAGCGTGAAGCGGTGCGTTTCGCACGGCAAGTGAAGCGGCCGGTGCGCCCGGCCGCGCGAAGGGGCGCGGCGGCGGCGCTGGCGGCGGTGGCGGTACTGGGCGCGGCGACCCCGGCCGCGGCCACCGGCCACGACGGATCCGCCGGCAGCCCGCAACGGGTCTACGTCCGCTCGGGCCCCGGCGTCTCCTGGACGGCCGACACCCTCGGCCTGCACCCCGGCGACCAGGTGGACCGCTACCTCGACGTGGTCTCCACCCACAGCGCGCCGCTCACGCAGTCGCTGCGGCTGTGGGGCACCGGCCGGCTCACCGACGGCGGGGGCCTGGTCGCCGGCGTACGCGAATGCTCGGTCGCCTGGCGCAACGGGGAATGCGGCGGCCACGAACACCAACTCGCCTCGCCCGGCACGCCGTTGGCCAAGGCGGTCGGACTGGGCGACGCCCGTACGGTGCCCGCCCGCGACACCCGCCACCTGAAACTGACCCTGGCCGTCCCCGCCGACCTTCCGCCCGCCCTCGCCGGTGCCACCGCCCGCGTCACCCTCCAGGCGACCGGAACGGCCCAGGGGGACGGGTCCGGGACGGGCGGCGCCACCGGGGCGGACGCCACCGCCGGCTCCGGTGGCGGCGCGGACTCCACCGGCGGCTCGTCACTCGGCGGGGCACTCGCCCGCACCGGCGCCGGCGGCCTGTGGGGCCTGATCCTGCTCAGCCTCGGCGCACTGTGCGCCGGCACCGCCGTCCTCGTCAACCGCCGCCGGACCGCGCCGGACGGCACGGGCGCCGCGCCCGCCACCCCGGCCGAGCCCTGACGCCCCCACGCACCTCACTCACCCGCCGGCCCGCGCGGTGACGTGCCCCCTCCCGCCCGAAAGCAGAGGCCATGTCCCTCCCCCTCTTCCAGGAAGTCCTCGCCCCGTCCGACTGCGACTGCCCCGGCTGCGACGAGGGCCGGTGCGCGGCGCGTTCGGCGCGGGCGGGGCGCGCCACGACCGGGGCGCTGATGGTGGCGATGGCGACCGTCACCACCGTCGCCGGCGCCGCCCAGGTCTGCGCCGCCCAGCCCGCGGCCGCCGCGCCGGGCACGGCCGCCGCCGGCCGGACCGCGCTGCAGACCGCCGCCCGCCACGGCGCCGTGACGAGCCGGGCGGAGATCCTGCGCCGCGCCCAGCACTGGGTGGACCGCGGGGTGCGGTACAGCATGAGCAGCTACTACGAGGGCTACCGGCAGGACTGCTCGGGATTCGTGTCGATGGCGTGGGGCCTGTCCGGCAGCCAGTGGACCGGAAGCCTGGCCTCCTACGGGGTCCGGGTGAGCAAGAACGCCCTCCAGCCCGGCGACATGCTCCTCTACCACAACCCGGCCAACCCCACCCACGGTTCGCACGTCGTCCTCTTCGGCGGCTGGGCGAACACCGCGCACACCCGCTACATCGCCTACGAACTCACCCCGCCCCACGCACTGCGCCGGGTGACCCCCTTCCCGTACTGGAACCACACCGCCGGCTACGTGGCCTACCGCTCACGCGCGATCCCGGCCGGCGGCGGAAGCGACAGCGGCGCGAGCCACACCGGCGGAGGCACCTCCCCCCAACCCGCCCACGGCGCCTTCCCCGGCGCCGCGATGTTCGCCCCCGGCCAACACAACGCCTACATCACCCAGTTGGGGAACATGCTCGTCCAGCGCGGCGGCGCGCGCTTCTACTCCGTCGGCCCCGGCCCGTCCTGGGGACAGGCCGACCAGCAGGCCACCGCGGCGTTCCAGCGCGCCCAGGGCTGGCACGGCGCGGAGGCCGACGGCATACCGGGCCCCGACACCTGGCGGCACCTGGTGAACGGCATCGGCCACGACATCCCACCGGCAGCGAACGGCAGCGGGACGGCGGGGACCGGACCCGCCTTCCCCGGACGCGGAGTATTCCGACCGGGCCAGTCCAACACCTTCGTGACCCAGCTCGGCCAGCAACTGGTGAAGAAGGGATTCGGCCGGCACTACACGGTCGGCCCCAGCCCCCACTGGTCCGAGAGCGACCGCCGCAACGTCGAGGCATTCCAACGCGCCCAGGGCTGGCGCGGCCCCGACGCCGACGGCTACCCGGGCCCGGAAACCTGGCGCCGCCTCTTCCAGTGACGGCCCCGGGCCTTGCTGCGGGGAGGCCCTTGAAGTGGACCATTGGCGGGCGGCGGGGTTGCGCTATCCGTCCGTTCCCGGGCCGGGGGAGCAGCCCATGTCCCTGGCCACCTCTGCCTGGGCCGCGGCGATCTCTTCCTCGGTGGACTCGATGACGTCCACCTCCTCCAGCCGCGTCAGCAGGTCGGCGAGGGCCTGCCGCTGCGCCGGATGCGTGGTCGGTACGGTGGTCAGGTCGGTGGTCATCAGCCAGTCGAACAGCACGATGGCGTCGGAGCGCCACAGGCGGAGGTCGACGGTGGGGATGGACCCCCAGGGGAAACCGGTTTCCATACCGGCATCATGCCTGGCCCGCCGCCGGCCCGGACGTCCCGGGTGGCCGCCGGGTCCGCTCCCCGTTCTCCCGCCCGCCCCGCCGCTTCCCCCTCCGCCAGTCGGCTGAGCTTTCCTCGTCCGCTCGGGAGAGCCGGGGCCGGGGTCCGTTTACGGAGGAGTGCCGCAGGTCACCCGGTGCTGGTGACGGCCGAGGTGTGGGTCGCGGTACGAGTCCGAGGGAGAACGTGATGACGCTGGTCGCCGACTTCGTCTTGCAGCGCCTGCGCGAATGGGGGGTCGAGCGGGTCTACGGCTACCCCGGCGACGGCATCAACGGCCTGGTGGGCGCGTTCGACCGGGCCAAGGGGCATCCGGAGTTCATCCAGACCCGCCATGAGGAGATGGCCGCCTTCATGGCCTGCGCGCATGCCAAGTTCACCGGTGAGGTGGGCTGCTGCACGGCGACCTCCGGGCCGGGGGCGGTGCACCTGCTCAACGGGCTGTACGACGCCAAACTGGACCACCAGCCGGTGGTCGCCGTGGTCGGCCAGCAGAAGCGGCTCAGCCTCGGCGCGCACTACCAGCAGGAAGTGGACCTGGAGCGGCTGTTCGCGGACGTCTCGGAGTTCTGCCAGATGGTGGTGCACCCGGGCCAGGCCAGGCATGTGATCGACCGGGCCTTCAAGACCGCGCTCACCACGCGCGGCGTCGCCACCGTCATCATCCCCGAGGACGTTCAGGAGTCGGACGCCCAGCCGTCACCGCCGAAAGCGCACGGCTCGGTCTTCTCCAGCGTCGGCTGGTCCCAGCCCCGCGTCCTGCCCGACCCGGACGAGCTGCGCAAGGCCGCGGACATCCTCAACGAGGGCCGGAAGGTGGCGATGCTCATCGGCCAGGGCGCCGCGAAGGCCCAGGCCGAGGTCACCGAGGTCGCGGAACTGCTGGGCGCGGGCGTCGCCAAGGCGCTGCTCGGCCGCGAGGTGCTGCCCGACGACCTGCCGTTCGTCACCGGCCCGATCGGCCTGCTCGGCAGCCGGGCCAGCGACAACATGATGCGGAACTGCGACACCCTGTTCATGATCGGCAGCAGCTTCCCGTACGCGGAGTGGCTGCCGGACGAGGGCCAGGCCAAGGGCGTCGAGATCGACATCGACGGGCGGATGATCGGCATCCGCTACCCCATGGACGCCCACCTCGTCGGCGACTCCAAGGAGACCCTGCGCGCGCTGATCCCCCTCCTGCACCGCAAGGAGGACCGCTCCTGGCGCGAGCAGATCGAGAAGGACGTCCGCGAGTGGACCGACCTGTGCGACCGGTGGGCGGGCCAGCACTTCGGCGGCGTCATCAACCCCCAGGCGGTCGCCGCCGAGCTGTCCCCCCGCCTGCCCGACGGCTGCATCCTCACCGCGGACTCCGGCTCCGGGACGAACTGGTGGGCCAGGCACCTGAGACTGCGTCAGGGCATGCGGGCGTCGCTGTCCGGCACCCTGGCGACGATGGGCCCGGGGACGCCGTACGCGATCGCCGCGCGGTTCGCGTACCCGGACCGGCCGGTGATCGCGTTCGTCGGCGACGGGGCGTTCCAGATGAACGGCATGAACGAGATGATCACCATCAAGCGCTACCTCGACCGGCTCTCCGGCCCGGCCCCGTTCATCTTCTGCGTCTTCAACAACCAGGACCTCAACCAGGTCACCTGGGAGCAGCGCGCCATGGCCGGCGACCCCAAGTACCCCGGCTCGCAGGTGATCCCCGACGTTCCCTACGCCCGGTACGCCCAGCTCCTGGGCCTGAAGGGCATCTACTGCGACAAGCCCAAGCAGATCGGCAAGGCGTGGGAGGAGGCGCTGGCCTCCGACGTCCCGGTGGTCCTGGAATTCAAGGTGGACAACGAGATCGCCCCGATCCCGCCGCACATCATGAAGACCCAGGCCAAGAAGGCCGCCAAGGCCGCCGTCCACGACCCGGAGCGGGCCGGTATCGCCGCCAAGGGTGTACGGCAGAAGCTGACCGACATGGCCGAGCGGCTGCCGGGGCGGCATGCGTGAGCGGTGAACGGGCGGCGGCCGGTGCGGCACCGGACCCGGACGCACCGGACCCGGCCGCACCGGGCCTGGACGACTGCCGGATCGACGCGGTGGACGTGCACGCCTTCGAGGTGCCGACCGACGGGCCGGACGGCCGCGAGCAGGACGGCACGCTGGAGTGGGACGCCACCACCATGGTCCTGGTCCGCGTGCACGCCGGCGGCCGCACCGGCCTCGGCTACACCTACGGGGACGTATCGGTCGCCTCGTTCCTCGAGTCCCAGCTCGTCCCCGTGGTGCACCGGCAGGCACCCACCTCGCCGCCGGCCCTCTGGCAGCGCATGGACCGGCAGATCCGCAACGCCGGCCGCCCCGGCGCCGGCGCCATGGCCGTCTCCGCCCTGGACGTGGCGCTGTGGGACCTCAAGGCGAGACTCCTCGGCCTGCCGCTGACCCACCTGCTCCCCTCGTACCACGACCGCGTCCCGGTCTACGGCAGCGGCGGCTTCACCAACTACCCCCTGGGCCGCCTCACCGACCAGCTCACCGGCTGGGTCCAGCAAGGCATCCCGCGCGTCAAGCTCAAGACCTCCCGCGACCCCGCGCAGGACCCCGCCCGCCTGGCCGCCGTACGGTCCGCGATCGGCGACGCACCGGAGCTGTTTACCGACGCCAACGGCGCCCTCGGCCGCAAGGAGGCCCTGTACTGGGCGCACCGCTTCCATGAGGAGTGGGACGTGCGGTGGTTCGAGGAACCGGTCGGCCAGCCGGACCTCGCGGGCCTGCGGATGCTGCGCGAACGCGGCCCCGGCCGCCTGGAGATCGCGGCCGGCGAATACGCCTGGACCGCCCGGGACTTCGCCGACCTGGCCGCCGGCCCCGCCGTCGACTGCCTCCAGGCCGACGTCACCCGCTGCGGAGGCATCACCGGCCTGCTGGCGGCGGCGGGCCTGGCCGCCACCCACCACCTCGACCTCTCGGCCCACTGCGCGCCCGCGATCTCCGCGCACGCCTTCTGCGCCGTACGCCGGCTGCGGCACCTGGAGTACTTCCACGACCATGTGCGGCTCGAACGCCTGATCCTCGACGGCACCCTGGCGCCCGACGGGGGCGCCCTCCGCCCCGACCCCGGCCGGCCCGGCCTCGGCCTGACGGTCAAGTGGCCCGACGCCGAGCGCTACCGCGTCTACGGAACGCGGACCTCCTGACCAGGCCCGCAAAGGAGAGCAGACCGATGGCGAAGCCCGCCCGCCGCGCCACGCGCGAGATCCCGGCCAAGAGCCACCCGCAGATCCCCGGAGCCCCACGCGCCCGCCAGACACTCGACGTCGGCAAACTGGAACGGGCCCTGCGCAAGGCCGTCAAGGGCGAGGTCCGCTTCGACACCGCCTCCCTGGGCCTGTACGCCCAGGACGCCTCCAACTTCCGCCAGGTGCCCATCGGCGTCGTCGTCCCCCGCACCCTCGACGACGTCGTCGCCACCCACACGGTCTGCCACCGCTTCGGCGCACCGATCCTCAACCGAGGCGGCGGCACCAGCCTGTCCGGCGAGACCGTCAACGAGGCCGTGGTCATCGACCACTCCAAGTACCTCACCCGCATCGGGCCCGTCGACCCCCGCCGCCGCCTCGTCACCTGCGAACCAGGCGTCATCAACGAGGAGTTGAACCGCCGCACCGGCGAGCACAACCTCGTCTTCGGCCCCGACCCCTCCACCCACTCCCGCTGCCTGATCGGCGGCAACATCGGCAACAACTCCTGCGGCGTGCACTCGGTCCAGTCCCAGCTGTACGGACCCGGCCCGCGCACCAGCGACAACGTCCACGCCCTGGAGATCGTCACCTACGACGGCGCCCGCTTCTGGGTCGGCGTCAACGAGGAGCAGCAGCTCGACGCCATCATCGCCGCCGGCGGCCGCAAGGGCGAGATCTACGCGGCCCTGCGCGATCTGCGCGACAAGTACGCCGACGCGATCCGGGCCGGCTTCCGCCCGGCCGAGGAGCTACCGCGCCGCGTCTCCGGCTACAACCTCGACGAACTGCTGCCCGAGCGCGGTTTCAACGTCGCCCGCGCCCTGGTCGGCACCGAAAGCACCTGCGCCACCGCCTTGCAGGCCGTCCTCATGCTCACCCCCGCCCTCCTCCAGCGCACCACGGTCGTGGTCGAGTACGACGAACTGGCCGACGCCGCCCAGCACTGCCTGGAAATCATCGAACGCTTCCGCCCGATCGGCCTGGAGGCCCTCGACCAGGAACTCATCCACGACCAGCAGCAGCAGAAGATGAACGTCGCCCACATCAAGGAGCTGCCCCGCCTGGGCGGCGCCGCCTGGCTGCTGGTGCAGTTCGGCGCGGACACCACCGAGGACTCCGTAGCCCAGGCAGAGCGCTTCCAGCGGTGGCTGACCGGCGAGAAGGGGTACGCGCCGGACCGTATCCGCCTGGCCAAGAGCGAGCAGGAGGGCGGCACCGGCGGCCACCTGTGGGCGATCCGGGAGGGCGGCCTCGGCGCGACCGCGTTCCCACCGGACGGCAAGGACCACTGGCCCGGCTGGGAGGACTCCGCCGTCCCGCCCGACCGGATCGGCGAGTACGTCCGCCGGCTGCGCGAGGTGATGGACCGGCACGGCATCACCGGCGCCATGTACGGCCACTTCGGGCAGGGCTGCATCCACAGCCGGCTCAGCTTCGACCTGCGCACCGCCGGCGGGATCGCCACCTACCGCGCGTTCCTGGAGGACGCCGCCGACCTGTGCGTCTCCATGGGCGGTTCGGTCTCCGGCGAACACGGCGACGGCCAGCAGCGCGCCGAACTGCTGGAGAAGCAGTTCGGCCCCGAACTCGTCCAGGCCATGCGGGAGTTCAAGGCCATCTGGGACCCGGACGGGAAGATGAACCCAGGCAAGGTCGTCGACGCCTACCGCCTGGACGAGAACCTCAAGCTCGGCACCGACTACAACCCGCCGCGCCCCCCGGTGAAGTTCGCCTACGAGGAGGACGGCGGCGACTTCGCCCACGCCGCCCTGCGCTGCGTCGGCATCGGCAAATGCCGCGTCCCGCGGGCCGAGACCACCATGTGCCCCAGCTACCAGGTCACCCGCGAGGAGAAGCACACCACCCGCGGCCGGGCCCGCCTGCTCTACGAGATGCTCAGGGGCGAGGTGATCACCGACGGCTGGCAGTCCAAGGAGGTGTACGACGCCCTCGACCTGTGCCTGGCCTGCAAGGGCTGCACCAACGACTGCCCCGTCAACGTCGACATGCCCACCTACAAGGCCGAATTCCTCTACCACCACTTCAAGTCACCGAACCGCCGGCGCCCCCGCTACGCCTACGCCTTCGGCTTCATCGACCAGGCCGCCCGCATCGCCTCCCGCTTCCCCGAACTCGCCAACCTCGCCACCCACACCCCCGGCCTCGCCCGGATCGCCAAGCGCCTGGCGGGCATCGACCCGCGCCGCCCCCTGCCCCGCTTCGCCCCCATGACCCTCCAGGAGTGGTTCAGGCGGCGCGGCGGCACCACCAACCCCCACGGCCGCCCGGTCGTCCTCTTCCCCGACACGTTCAACAACCACTTCCACACCAACGTCGGCGTGGCCTGCGTCGAGGCCATCGAGGCGGCCGGCTGGCAGGTCATCATGCCCGGCCGGCACCTGTGCTGCGGCCGCCCGCTCTACGACTACGGCTTCCTCGACACCGCCGAGCGCTACCTCCACCGCGTCCTGGACACCCTCCGCCCCCACCTGCGCGCCGACACCCCGATCGTCGGCATGGAACCCAGCTGCCTGGCCGTCTTCAAGGACGAACTCCCCAAGCTGCTCCCGCACGACGACGACGCCAAACGCCTCACCAAGAACGCGTACCACTTCCCCGAGTTCTTCCGGACCTTCGGCATCGACCCGCCCGCGCTCGAAGGCTCCGCCCTGCTCTGGGGCCACTGCCACCAGCGCGCCACCGGCGGTATGACCCCCGAGCAGGAACTCCTGGAGTCGATGGGCCTCGACGTCCAGAACCTCCAGGGCGGCTGCTGCGGCCTGGCCGGCTCCTGGGGCTTCGAGTCCGGCAAGTACAAGATCTCCATGGACTGCGGCGAACAGGCCCTCCTCCCCGCCGTCCGCGAAGCCGCCAAGGACTGCCTGGTGGTGGCCGACGGCTTCTCCTGCAAAACCCAGATCGCCGACGCCCGCACCGGCCGGCACGCCCTGCACCTCGCCGAGGTGATGAAACTCGCCCGCGACGGCGGCCGCCACACCCTCACCCGCCTCCCGGAACGCCAAGCCCCCACCAAACCGAAACCACCCCTGGCGCAACGGGCCGCCAGGCTGTCGGTGGTCGTGGCGTTCGCGGGTGGTATCGGCCTCGCGGCGGCGGCCGCGGCGTCGGGGGCGCGGTCGGTGCGGTCGGTGCGGCGGGGGGTGTCCTGGAGGTAGCCGCGTTCGCGCGGGCAGACCGGTTCGGATGGAGGGAGTGCGGGAGTGGAGACGGGGAAGGCCGGGGAGGAGCCGGGGGAGTTGCGGACGGACGGGGAGGAGTACCGGGAAGTCTTCGGGCGGTTCCTCGCCGGGACGGATGAGAAGGCCGTCACCCATACGTATCTGCGCGGGATCGTGGAGCGGCTGCCCGCGCGGCGGGTGTTCCTGGACGTGGGCGCCGCCGAGGGCACGACCACCCGGCAGATCGCCCCGTACTTCGGGCGGACGATCTGCATCGAGCCGAGCGGGCCGATGCGGCGCGTTCTGGCGCGGGTGTGCCCGCAGGCCGAGCTGGTGGCCGAGCCGGTCCTCGCGGCGCGGCCGGCCGCGCGGGCCGATCTGGCGCTGCTGTCCCACGTGCTGTACTACGTACCGCGCGCGCAATGGCTGGCGACGGTGTCGCGGGTGATGGGGTGGCTGGCGCCGGGCGGCGTCCTGCTCGTCATCCTGCAGAACCCCGACGACGCCTGTATGCGCATGGTGCACCACTTCACCGGCCGGCGCTTCGACCTGAGGGAACTGGCCGGCGAACTCACCGCGCTCCCGCCCGGTCTGCTCGCCGGCACCGGGATGGACATCGTGCCTGCCTGCTACCGCAGCCGGGACCTCGCGGAGACCGTCGCGGTCGCCACCTTCCACCTCAGCGTCCCGGGCGGCCCACTGCCCGCCCGGGAAGCGGTCGAGGCGTACGTCCGCCGGCACTTCAGCGACGGCGAGGGGGGATATGCCTTCCACCACGGCCAGCATGTGCTCCGGCTTGCGCGGGCGGAGGCGTGAGGCGCCCCCATCGACAGCCGCAGCCGCCGCCGGACCTCAAGAGGTGTTGGCGCAGATCGCGTAGGCCGTGATCCTGGCCTTGCCGGTCGAGGCGCGGACGTACCAGCCGTGCCGGTACGTGCCCGTGGGCCGGGACGCCTCGACGGTGGCGCCCTGGTCCACGCCGACGTCGACGCCGCCGGCGATGGCTGTCTTGCCGTTCCGGCAGCTGGCCGTGGTCTGCCAGGTGCCGGTGGAGGACTCGAGAGTGATGTTGGAGACGTCGGCCAGGCGCGGCTGCGGCGGAGGCTGCGGCTGCGGGTGCTCGGCCGAGGCGGAGACCATTCCGCCCAGCGCCACGCCGAAGATTCCGGTGGCGATCGCGAGGGCGGCGGGCCGGAGCGCGGCACGGACACGGCGCCGCGCACGCAGGGGTGTCACCATGGCGTTCCTTTCTGAATGGTGAGCGGTGAGTGGTTCTTCGGGTCCCACGGGCTCTTGAGCGGACGGCCGGCCGTTGTCACGTACCTGCCCATTGACGAGATCAACTACGGTCAGCCGCACGGCAATTGACCCGAAAGGGGTAGCCGGGGCAGACAAGGGGGGCTGCGTGATGTTGCCGGCGGACAGTCATGTGCACAGTGAATGGTCGTGGGACGCGCCGAAGGGCTCGATGGAGCGTGGCTACCCCTGGGGAAGTGCCTGGGCCAGCACCCGGAACTGAGCGGGGGATGTTGGGTGTTACGAGGATCGGCCGGCTGACTTCTTGTGGCATTTGCCAGTTCGGTGAGTTGGGCGGGGGAGCGCACACTTTCAGCCACGAAGGCGGTCCGGCGACTGTCTGCCCGCGTCCGTGGGCGAGTCGGCGTGGCCGCGTACAGGTTGAGGTGCAAGGGGGCCACAGGTGAGTGAGCAGCAGTATGACGAGATCGGTGAGGCGTTCGAGGGGTTCAAGGCCCTGCCGTTGACGCGCTACGCGGAGGTGCCGAGCGTTCTGGAGCTGGTCGGTGACGTGCGCGGGAAGTCGGTGCTCGACGTGGCGTGCGGCACCGGTTTCTACAGCCGGGAGTTCAAGCGGCGCGGTGCCGCCGATGTGCTGGGCGTCGATATCTCGGGCGAGATGATCGCGGCCGCGCAGGGGATCGAGCAGCGGGAACCGCTGGGGGTGCGCTACGAGGTCGGTGACGTGGCCGAACTGCGGGCGGGGAAGCGGCAGTTCGATGTGGCGGTGGGGGTGCAGTGTCTGAACTACGCCCAGGACATCGCCGAGATGGAGCGGATGTGCCGGAACATCCACCGGAGCCTGGTACCCGGTGGGGAGTTCTGTCTCTTCGTCCAGAAGCCGGACTACCGGTTCGACTGCGAGTCCCTGGAGAGTTACGGATTCCGGTGCGAACCGACCGGTGAGGAGGCCGAGACCGGGCCGCGGGTGCGGGTCACCGCTCTGCTCGACCCGCAGCCGATCAGCATCGTCACCAACGCGCCGCGGCGCGAGGTCTACGAGAAGTGTCTGGCCGCGGCCGGTTTCGGCGAGGTGGAATGGCTTCCGCTGAAGGTGTCGGAGGCCGGTATTGAGGAGTTCGGTGCGGACTTCTGGGCGGATCTCCTCGCCCACCCGCCGCTGGAGATGCTGCGCTGCCGGGCCTGAGGTGATGTCGGGCTTAAGGCGCTGCCGGGCCTGATGTGCCGGGCCGAGGGCTTACGCGGGGGTCGTTCGGCTCGTCTCGTCGGGTGGCTGACTGGCGTACTCGGACTCGTGGAACTCGTAGAGCTCGGTGACGAGGGTTCGTGCGAAGTGCTCGTCCGTTCCCGGGAGGGAGAAGACCACGCGGAAGTAGAGGGGCGCGACCACTCGATCGAGGACGCGCTCCAGGGTGGGCACCGGCTCGCCCCGCCGCGCGGCGGCTTCCAGGGGTGCCTGGAAGCGGGCGCTGACCCGCTCCAGGCACGCCCGCAGGCCGGCCCGGCGGTCGTCCACGTCCGGTGCCACCTCGGCGCGGAAGAAGGCCACGCCGCCCGGCCGGGACAGGTCCCGGAGCGTCCACACCGCCACCCGTTCCAAGTCCTCGCGCAGGTCGCCGGCCAGTTCGGGAATCTCCTCCGCCTGGCGGCGGGCGGCCACGTCCGCCAGGAGGGCGGAGACCGTACCCCAACGCCGGTACACCGAGCTGGGGTTGACGCCGGCGCGACGCGCGACGGCCGGGATGGTCACCTTGTCGGCGCCGACCTCGTGCACGAGCTGCACCACCGCCGCGTGGACGGTGGCGCGGACGCGGGCGCTGCGCCCGCCGGGGCGGCTGGGCCGGCTCTCGCCGCCGGCTGTGCTTTTAGGGGGCATGGGTCCAGCTTAAAGCAAAGAGTTGCGCTTTAGCGAGGGGCGTGGCTACGCTCTCTAACGCAATGATCACCGCTTTAAGTGAGTCCGCGCTTGAAGTGAAGTGGTGCTTCGAGTGCGCTCCGGGAGGACACATGCCCCAGTACGAGGCCGCCCACCAGCTCGGCACGAAATTCCACGGTTGCCTGTCCGCCGGTGACTGGGACGGCATCCGGTCGCTGCTGACCGACGACGCCACCTGGACGCTGCCTGGCGACAACACCGTCTCCGGTACGGCGAACGGTGCTGATGAGGTGGTGGCGCGGGCCAAGGAGATCGCCTCTTACGGTCTCCGCTTCGAGCTGCTGCACATCCTCGTCAGCCGCGAGAACATGGCGCTCTCCCTGCACAACACCGCGCGGCGGGGCGATGTCCGGCTGGACGAGTACCTGTCCACGGTCTGCCGCCTGCGCGACGGCAAGATCGCGAGCATCGAGACGTATCTGTCGGATGTGCCTGGTATGAACGCGTTCTTTGTCTGAGTCAGCTGGCAGGGGCCCCGCCCGGTGCCCGGCCGGGCGTCAGCCCGTGTCGTCGGCGCGTTCGGTCCGTTCGCTGTGTCCGGCGCGTTCGGAGTCGGGGATTCGCCCGGTGAGTGTGGACTCGGCCAGTTCCTGCCAGTCATGGTGTCGGGCCGGGTGCGCGGCCTCGGTGAACGCCGCGTCGCCGAGGTGGTTGCGGGCGGTCTCGGTGATGCGGGAGACGTCGGGGTGGGCGCGGTCGGCGGTGCCGCGTACCCGGTCGCTCGCCGCGAGCAGGCGTACGGCCTGCGCGTGTTCGCCCTGGCGTAATGCCAACTCGGCGACGCCGACGAGGACTTGGGCGGTCAGTGGCGGGTGCCCGATCGCCACGGCGGCGCGGAACGCCTCGGCCCGGTGCGCGCGGGACTGCGCGAGATCGTCGGCGAGGTAGCCGTACAAGTCCTGGGCCGCGGCCTGGATGCCGGCCCGTTCGGCGTCGCCGAGTCTCGTCCGCAGGAGTGCCAGTCGGGCGTGTGCCTGGTCCGTATCGCCCCGCCACCAGGCCAGGTATGCCTGGGACAGGGCCAGCTCGGCGAGGGCGTCGGGCCAGGCGATGCGGTCCGCGCAGCGTTCCGCCTCGGCCATGGCGGCGGCGCTGGAGCGTTCGTCACCGAGCAGCCAGTAGAGGTGTGCCTGGCGCGCGCGCAAGCCCACCACGTCCTCGGTCGCGCCCACCTCGGTCAGGGCGGCGACGGCCTGTTCGTAGTGGTCGCAGGCGCGCGCGAACTCGCCGCGCAGCGCGAGCCGTTCGGCCAGTGTGGTCAGGGCGAAGGAGATGCCCCATCGCTCGCCGAGCGTGCGCAGTTCGGCGAGGGCGGCGGTGATGTCCGCCTCGGCCGCGGCCCCGGCCTCCGCGTGCGGATCGTCGAAGTCCCCGTGAGGGCCCCCGCCCCCGTCCCCGTTCCCCAGCCTCAGCCGGAAGCGGCCGCGGTTCAGCCTTGCCTGGGCGCGTACCCACGGGTCGTCGTCGGCCAGCAGCGGTTCGAACGCGGGCAGGAAGCCGGTCGGCTCCCGCAGCATCCGCTCCAGCGGCCCGACGAGCCAGCGCAGCGGATGGCGGTGGTTGCTGCGTTCGGTGTAGTGGTGCGCCTGCTCGATCCACTCCCGTGCCTGGAACTGATCGCCGTGCCCGGCCGTTACCAGCATGGCGACGATGGTGTACGCCATCGCCCGCGTCTCGTCGGCCACCTCACCGGGCAGCGAGGCCGCCGCGATGCTCAGCTGGGTGCCCTCGGCCTTGTGCCCGCTGAGGAACCAATACCACCCCGCGGCCGCGACGAGCCGCATCGCCTCCTGGGCCCGGCCCTCGGCGATGGCGCCGCGCAGTGCCGCGCCGATGTTGTCGTGCTCGGCTTCGAGGACGGCGAGCCAGTCCAGCTGCTCGGCGCGGCGCAGATGCGGTTCGGCGGTCTCGGCCAGCTCGGTGAAGTAGGCCCGGTGCGCCTGCCGCGCCCGCTCGGCCTCCCCCGCCTCGGCGAGGTGCTGCGCCGCGTACTCCCGGATCGTCTCCAGCATCCGGAAGCGCGGGGTGCCCTCGACGTCCGCGAGCAGCAGCGACTTCTCCGTCAGCGCGGTCAGCAGGTCCAGGACGTACTCCCCGTCCGCGCACACCCGCTCGACGGCTTCCAGGCTCGCCCCGCCGGAGAACACCGACAGCCGCCGCAGCACCCGGCGTTCGTCCTCGGACAGCAGGTCCCAGCTCCAGTCCACCACCGCGCGCAGCGTCCGGTGCCGGGGGAGTGCCGTACGGCTGCCGCCGGTCAGCAGCCGGAACCGGTCGTCGAGGCGGCGCGCCAGCTGCTCGGCGGACATCGTACGCAGCCGCGCCGCGGCCAGTTCGATCGCCAGCGGCACGCCGTCGAGCGCGCGGCAGATCCGCGCCATCGCGGCCGGCGCCCCCGGGTCGGAGCCGAGGTCCCGGCGCACCGCGGCGGCCCGGTCGCGCAGCAGCCGCACCGCGGGGGAGGAGGCGGCCTCGTCCGGCCCGGCGTCCGGCGCGGGCAGCGGAAGCGGCTCGACCTGCCACAGCGCCTCGCCGGTGATGCCGAGCGATTCCCGGCTCGTGGCCAGGATCCGCAGCCGCCGGCACTCGCCCAGCAGCCGGTCCGCGAACGCCGCGGCCGCCTCGATCAGATGCTCGCAGTTGTCCAGGATCAGCAGGGCCGCGCGCTCGCGGAGCGCGGCGACGAGCCGGTCCGCCGCGTCCCCGCCCGCCGCCCCGCCGGGCAGTGCCTGGTCCCGCAGGCCGATCGCGGTCAGGGTGGCCTGCGCCAGCTCCCCGCCCGCCCGTACGGCGGCCAGCTCGACCAGCCACACCCCGTCCGGCAGCCCGTCGAGCACGGTCCGCGCGGTCCGGGTGGCCAGCCGCGTCTTGCCGGAGCCGCCCGCGCCGGTCAGGGTGACCAGGCGGTGCCTGGCGGTCAGTTCGGCTACGGCGGCGACGTCCTCGTCCCGGCCGATGAAGCTGGTGAGTTCGGCGCGCAGGTTGGTTCTGTTGGCGGGCGGGTCCGCTGTGGTGTGGTTCTCCGGGTGCCTGTGCCCCCGGGGTCCGGGCGGCCCGCCATCCAGTCCGCCGTGCGGTCCGCCGCGCGGCCCACCGTGCGGTCCGTCGTGCGGTCCGTCGTGCGGTCCGCTCGGCGGTCCGCCGCGGGGCGCACTGCCCAGCTCGCCGCGTAGCAAGCACGTGTGCAACGTGGCCACTTCAGGAGACGGATCGGCGCCCAGCTCGTCGGCCAGCCGCTCGCGCAGCCGCTGGTACGCCGCCAGCGCCTCCGCGCCCCGGCCGGCCTCGGCGAGCGCCCGCATCAGCGCGGCGACGAAGCCCTCCCGCAGCGGGTACTTCGCCACCAGACCGGTGAGTTCGGGGACGAGGCCGGCGCCGAGGCCCAGGCGGAGTTCCGCGTCGATACGGTCCCCGAGCGCGGCGAGATACCGCTCGCCCAGCCCCGCCACCGCCGCGTCGAACGCCTGGCTGCCGCGCAGCGCGATGCCCTCCATCGCGTCCCCGCGCCACAGCTCCAGCGCCGAGCGCAGCAGGCCCACCCGGACCGGCTCCTGGGCGGCGCGTGCCTGGGCGACGAGGCGGTCGAACCGGCTCACATCCACCGCGTCCGGGTCGATGACCAGCCCGTACCCACCTGACTTGGCCTCGATCACCCCGGCCGGCAACACCCTGCGCAGCCTGGACACCAGTGCCTGGACGGCATTCGCCGCGTCGGCGGGCGGCCGCTCGCCCCAGATCCAGTCAACGAGCCGCTCGCGGGGGACGATCCGGCCCGGTTGGAGCGCGAGCGCGGCGAGCAGCGCGCGCGACCTGGTGCCAGGCACCTCCACCGCCGCCCCGTCGCCGGCCTGGACCTGGAACGGCCCGAGCAGCCCGATCCGGAGCGGCCAGCGCATCCCGTTCCCGTTACGCACGGCGCAATCGTGCCACAGCGGCGGGTCGGGGGGTTCGGGGCGGGCGCCCATGGCGCTCCCGCCGTCCCGCCGCCGCTGCCGCCCCCGCTGCCACCTACCGTCCCGTCTCCGTCCAGGTGACCGGCAGCTCGTGGACGCCGTAGATGTTCATATCGGTGCGGAGCTTCACCTCCCGGGCGGGGACGGCGAGTTGGAGGGTTGGGAAGCGGCGCAGCAGGCCCTCGAAGCCGGCGCGCATCTCCACACGGGCCAGCTGCTGGCCCAGGCACTGGTGGATGCCGTGGCCGAACGCCATATGGCCGCGTGCGTTGCGGTGCACGTCCAGGGTGTCGGGGTCGTCGAAGCGCCCGGGGTCGCGGTTGGCGGCCAGCAGCGCGACGACGACGGTCGATCCCTTGGTGATCGTCTCCCCGCCGAGTTCGATGTCCTCGGTGGCGTAGCGGTAGAAGATATCGGCGACGGCGAGATAGCGCAGGAGTTCCTCGACGGCGTCGGGCATCAGGTCCGGATCGGCACGCAGTGCGGCCAGCTGGTCGGGGTGTTCCAGCAGCGCGAACGTGCCCAGCGCCAGCATGTTGGCGGTCGTCTCATGGCCCGCGAGCAGCAGCAGGAAGGCGATGCCGACCAGCTCCTCGACGCTGAGGTCGTCGTGGCGGGCCAGGTCGGAGAGGATGTCCTCGCCGGGCTCGGCGCGCTTGCGGGTGACCAGTTCGGCCAGGTACGCGGTCAGCGCGCCGTACGCGGCCATTTTCTCGTCGAGTGTCTGGTCCTTGACCATCATCTGGGCGGAGTTGGTCTGGAAGGTGTCCCGGTCCTCGTAGGGGACGCCGAGCAGTTCGCAGATCACCAGCGAGGGCACCGGCAGTGCGAACTCCTTGACCAGATCGACCGGCGGCGCCAGCCGCGCCATCGCGTCCAGCTGCCGCGCGACGATCTCGCCGATGTGCTCCTCGAGCTGCTTCATGCGCCGGACGGTGAACGCGCCGGTGAGCTTGCGCCGCAGCCGGGTGTGGTCCGGCGGGTCCATCGCGACGAACAGGCCCGGCACTTGCGGGGCCGGCTCGGTCATGACGGGCATACCGGTCGCCTCGTACGGAATGTGCAGTACGCCGAGGTCCTGGCGCGAGCTGAAGCGGGTGTCGGCCATGAGCCGGCGGACCGCGTCGTAACCGGTGACGATCCAGCCCTCATGGCCGTCGGGGAAGACCAACGGGCTGACCGGACGGGCCTCGCGCAGCCGGGTGAGGGCGCGCGGCGGGTCGAAGGGGCCCGCGTCGCGCTCCATGGGCAGACCGCGCGGGACGGAGGTCGGGTCGGCGGTCGGGTCAGAGGTGGGGACGGAGGTCGGGTCGCTCACCGGGTGTCCTTTCGTGGCGGTTGATGCGACCACGATCAGCGACGGTCCTGACATGCGGCTGACACGGCTCTGACGCCGGGCAGCGGGCACCGGCCACCGGGCAGCGAGCGCCAGGCAAACCCGGCTTACGACGTACCGTCCTCGTCATCCTCCCGACCCGTCGTCCTCCCGTCACCGTGGTTCGTTCTACCGTTCCTCGTCCCGGTCCCGCTTCAGTTCCTCTCCTCCTGCACCGGGGACGAGACACGCATACCGTGCCACGGGTGATCGGGCGCGGCTGGCCGCAGTCGCCCGGCGAGTTCGCGGCGCAGGCCGGCGGGCAGGGTCGCGCTGCGGGCGGCCAGGCGGAACTCCCCGTCCGGGGTGTAGCGGCCGAGCAGTACGGTGTCCGGGCCGGTGAGCGTCCCGGTGACCGCGCCGATGATGGCCTCGGCGGTGTCCCGGTGCCGGCGCGGTGGAGCAGGTCGAACGCGATGAAGTGGGACGGCTGCGTGCGGGCCAGTCGGGCCGTGGTGCCGGGTCTGCGGCTGATGCGCTGCTGGAGTGCGCCGAAGTCCAGCCGCCCCTCCCGGTAGGTGATCACCTCGCCGTCGAGGACGGCGTCTGGGGTGCGTAAAAGGGCGGGTGGCCTGCGGGGCGGCGGCGTAAGGGGTGCTGTGCGGTGGGCGAAGAGACGGACGAGGCCGAGCGGCTGCCCCGGCTCGGCGCGGCGCTGCGGCAGGCCCACGAGGAGCTGGACGGCGAGCGTCTGCGGGAGCTGTCGGCGCACCAGCACCGGCTTGGGAGCTGTTCCGCCCGCCCCGCCTGCCGCCTCAGTACTGTGACGTCACATGACCGACGCCGAGATCGAGATCACCGCGGACCTGGTCCGCGATCTGCTGCGGGAGCAACATCCAGACCTTGCAGGGCTGGCCATCCGCGAGGTGGCGGGCGGCTGGGGCAACCACATGTGGCGTCTCGGGGACGAGTTGGCCGTGCGCATGCAGCGCATGGACCCCACCCCGGAACTCCAGCTCAAGGAGCGGCGGTGGCTACCCGCGCTGGCTCCGCGCCTGCCGCTCCCGGTGCCGACTCCGGTGCGGTTCGGCGAACCGTCCGAGCGCTTCCCCAAACACTGGACCGTGATGACGTGGGTTCCCGGCGAGCCGCTGGACCACGGCTCGATCAGCCGCGGCGCCCACGCGGCCGACACGCTGGCGGGCTTCCTCCGGGCGCTCCATGTGGAGGCGCCCGCCGAGGCGCCGATCGCTGCGGACCGCGGCACCCATCCCAAGGACTGCACGGACGGCTTCGAGAAGCTCTTCCAGGCCGTTGCCCTCGACGGCTTCGCTGCCGACGTCCGGGCCGTCTGGGACGACGCCGTGGCGGCCCCCGCGTGGGAGGGCCCGCGGGTGTGGGTGCATGGCGACCTCCATCCCGCGAACGTCGTCGTCTCGGACGGAACGCTCGCGGGCATCGTCGACTTCGGTGACTTGTTCGCCGGCGACCCGGCGTGGGACCTCGCCGCCGCATGGGTGCTGCTGCCGGCGGGTACGGCCTCACGGTTCTTCGACATGTACGCGCACGCGGACGAGGCGGCGATCCGGCGCGCCCGCGGGCTGGCCGCGATGAAGAGCCTCTTCCTGATGCTCATGGGACAGAACGGAGATCGGGGCCTCCCCGGCGGCAAGCCGAACTGGGGACCTCTAGGCCGGGCGGCACTCGACCGTGTTCTGAAGGGCGCTTCCTGACCGCCTCTCGCCCGCCCGCCTGTCCCTCCCGGCCCGCGCCAGCCGCGCCCAGCCGCCCCTGACCGCCCCCGTCCGCACTCCGGCGCGCGGTACGCGGCGACCGCGCGAGCGCGGGCCGTTCCGTGCGCCCCGGTGCGCCTCAACGCGCATATCCGGTGCCGCCGCCACTCGTTGTACGTCATGACAGAAGGCGACATGTCGTGACACGGCGAGTGAGCGAAGGCGGCACAGATGACGGCAGCAGCGGAGACAGGCCCGGGCGGAACGGCGGGCGAGAACGCCACGGAGGAGAGCGGTCCGGAGGAGAGAACAGCGGCGGAAAGAGCGCCGGGCACAGGAGCCGGGGCAGGGGCGGGGGCGGGAACAGGAGCAGGAGCAGGATCACGACCGGAAACAGGAGCGGCAACGGACACGGCAACGGGAACGGAAACGGACACGGGTGACCCGCCCGGCCCGCCCGCCGTCCGCACAGTCGCCCGCCGCCTCCTCCCCCTCCTCTTCGTCCTCTACGTGGTCAACTTCCTCGACCGCGCCAACATCGGCGTCGCCGCCCTGGCCATGAACGCCGAACTCCACCTCACCACCACCGCGTACGGAACGGCCGCCGGCATCTTCTTCATCGGCTATCTCGCCTTCCAGGTCCCGGCTGCCTGGGCCCTCAACCGGTTCGGCGCCCGCCGCTGGCTGGCCGGCGTGATCACCGCCTGGGGCCTGTGCTCGGCGGCCACGGCGTTCGTCACCGAAGCCCGCGGCCTGTATCTGGCCCGCTTCCTCCTCGGACTGGCCGAGGCGGGCTTCTTCCCCGGGGTCGTCGCCTATCTGACCACGTGGTTCCCGGCCCGCCGGCGCACCCGCGCCCTGGCGGCGTTCCTGCTGGCCATCCCCATCGCCACCGCCATCGGCCTGCCGACTTCCGGTCTGCTGGTGGAACATGCCGGCCTCTTCGGGTTCAGCGGCTGGCGGTCGATGTTCCTGATCGAGGGCGCGCCCGCCGTCGTCCTCGGGATCGCGGCCCTCCGCCTCCTGCCCGACTCACCGGACCGGGCAGCCTGGCTGACGACCGCCCAACGCCGGGAACTGGCAAGCGAGTTGGCGCACGACGCGCCGCCCGCTCGCACGGGCGGCACCGTCGTCCGCCGCGTCGCCCACTTCGCACTCGTCCAGGCGGGTATGGCCTTCGGCGCCTACTCCCTGCAGTTCTTCCTCCCGCAGGTCCTCACCGCCCTCTTCCCCGGCGCGCACACCTCCGGCGTCTCCGCGCTCGCCGCCCTCCCGTACGCGGTCGCCGTACCGGTCATGCTCCTCTGGAGCCGCTACGGCGACCGGGTCGGCCACCGGACATCGCTGATCACCGGGCCCATCGCGGCCTCCGCCCTCGCCGCCGCCTGCGCCGCGGTCTCCCGCCTCCCCCTCCTCACTCTGGCCGCGCTCACCGTGATGGTGGCGGCGAACCTCGCCGCGGTGCCCGCCCTCTGGAGCCGCTGCACCGGCGCCCTGGCCGGCCGGCACGCGGCGACCGCCATCGCCGGCGTCAACGCGCTCGCCAACATCGCCAGTTTCGCCGGCCCGTCCGTCACCGGGCGCCTCGCCGACACCACCGGCGGCTACCCGGCGGTCTACGCGGTCATCGCCTGCGTCATGGCGACCTCCTGGGCGGCAGCCCGCCGCCTGCCCGCCCCACCGAAGCCGGTGGCCGTCGTACCGCCACAGGCCGCACCGCCGCCCCAACCCTCACCCACGACCCTGCCGGACGGCACGACCGGCTGACCGGGGCGTACGCCCTACGCTACGGGCGGCGCATGCCCAGCCGCCGCCTTCTCCAACTCCTCAACGCTGCCCGACATGATCGTCCGGGCGTGTTCCGTGATCCGCTCCAGCGGCCAGTCCCACCAGGCCACGGCCAGCAGGCGCGCGATGTCGGCGTCGCTGTAGCGGCGGCGGATGAGCCGGGCCGGATTACCGCCGACGATGCCGTAGTCGGGGACGTCGTCCACCACCACGGAGCCGGACGCGATGATCGCGCCGTGCCCGATCCGCACACCAGGCATCACCATCGACCGGTAACCGAACCAGACATCGTGGCCCACCACAGTGTCCCCCCGCCCGGCCAGTCCGGTGATGAGATCGAAGTGCTCGGCCCAGGGCCCGCCCATGATGGGGAACGGGAACGTCGAGGGCCCGTCCATCCGGTGGTTGGCCCCGTTCATGATGAACCGCACGCCCTCGCCCAGCGCGCAGAACTTCCCGATGACCAGCCGCTCCGGCCCGTAGTGGTACAGCACATTGCGGGTCTCGAACGCGGTCGGGTCATCGGGATCGTCGTAGTACGAGAAGTCGCCGACCTCGATCAGCGGTGAGGTGATCAACGGCTTCAGCAACACCACCCGCGGCTGATCGGGCATCGGATGCACCACGTTGGGATCGGGGTTGGGACCGACGGGAACGGGCGACGACGTCATGGTCATTACGTCCTTCTTGACAAGTTGGGAGGATCAGCTGACTGGCACATGCCCCTCCCAGACGCTACGCCACTCCTCACACCAGCGTCGTGATGCAGAACGGATGCCCCGCCGGATCCAGCAGGACCCGCCACCGCTCCGGCTGGGGCTGGAAATCGGGCTTCTCGGCGCCAAGAGCCAGCAGATGGGCCTCGGCCGCGTCCACGTCATCAACGCCCAACTCCATATGCGCCTGCTTCTCCTGGGACGGGTCAGGCCAGGTGGGACGGCGGTAGTCGGCCAGCCGGTTGAAGCCCAGTCCGGCCGCGCCCTCCTGCCCGAGCAGGACGAAGTCGTCCGTGGAGTAGGCCACCGGCAGACCGAGAACCTCACCGTAGAAGCGGGCCAGTTCGGCCGGGTCGGCACAGTCGAACGTCACCGCCGCGTACCGAAAGACAGGCGCGGAACCAGTCTCCGCGCTGTCCGCACTGCCCGTCGTCGTTTCCGTGGCTGCTGCCACTTTCTCCGTGTTCATGGAGAGGACGCTACGACGGGACCAGGACAGTTCCGGTCCGGGTCATCCGAACTGTGTGGAAGACTTCGGAAAATGATCAGCGCCTCCGCCCGCCTGCTGCGGTTGATCGCCTTGCTGGCCGCCCGGCCGTCGTGGACCTGCGCCGAACTGGCCGACCGGATGGCGGTCACCGACCGCACCGTGCGGCGGGACATCGCCAAGCTCCGGGAGCTCGGTTACGCCATCGAGTCCGACCCCGGCCCCTGGGGCGGCTACCGCCTCCGCGCCGGTTCCCGGGTCCCGCCGCTGATCCTCGATGACGAGGAGGCGCTCGCCGTCGCCATCGGCTTGCGCCAGGCGGCGCTGAGCGGCGCACTCGGCGGCGACCAGGCGGCCCTGTCCGCACTCCTGAAGCTCCGTCAGGTGCTCCCCAAGCGGATCGCGGACCGGCTGGGCGATATGGACGCCGCCTTCGTACACACCCCCAGGCCCGACGAGCCGCAGATCCCGCCAGGCATGCTCCTGGAACTGGCCACCGCCTGCCGCCGCGGCGAACGCGCCCGCCTGTCGTACCGCGACAGGACAGGCAACGCCACCGTCCGCGACGTCGACCCGTACCGCCTCGTCCACACCGGACGCCGGTGGTACTTCGTCGCCCGGGACGTGACGCGGGGCCAGTGGCGCACCTTCCGCGCCGACCGGGTCAATCAACTCCAGCCCACCGGGCGCCCGGTGGAACTCCTCGACCCACCCGACCCGGCCCGGCTCGTCTCCCGCTCCATAGCCACCGGCCCCTACCCCCTCCAAGCCACGATCCGCCTCCCCCTCCCCATGGACCAGGCACTCCGCCTGATCCCCTCGACGGTCGGCAGCCACCGCCCGGACGGCCCCGACGCCACGATCGTCGACATCGGCGGCCCCGACCCGGACGGCCTCGCCGCCTATCTCCTCGGCCTGGCCACCCCCCTCCGCGTCCTGACCCCCGACGCCGTACGACGCGCCCTCGTCCGCCGCACTCAGCACCTCCTCACCGCCAACGCCAACGAGAACGACGGCGCGAACGAGAACGACGGCGCTAACGACGGCGGAAACGATGACGCCAACGACGCTGCGCCCGGCGAGCCCTCACCCCAGTAACGGCCCTTGCCTAGGGGGTGTCCGCAAAGTCACGCCTCCCGCCCCGGCCCCCGGCGTCACGCCAGATACAGCAGCGTGGCGAGGAGGCCCAGGCCGGCGCAGGTGGCCAGGGTCAGGGCGAGGCAGCGGTGGCGCAGGTGGCGGTAGCGGGATTCGTACTCGGTGCGGAGGGAGCGGCAGCGCGCGGCGATGCGTTCGAGGTCTCGCTGGGCGCGGTGGAGGCTGTCGTCCACATAACGCTGTTCGATCTCGACGCGCTGCGAGGTCGTCAGCCATTCCAGCGGGCGGACGAATTCCCGCGCCCGCTGTTCCGCCTCGCTGATCCTGGCCTGCCAGAGCAGATAGCCCTCGACCTCATTGCTCAGGCGTTCGGCGTCGATGCGTTGGTTCGGCGTCCCGCTCACGGGTGTCCTCGATCGGTCATCGCCGGACTTGGTGGGGGGTCGCGGCCGCCTCCACGCTCGCGATGTCCGGGTGGTGCAGATCGAACGCCGGGGATTCGCTGCGGACTCGCGGCAGGGCGACGAAATTGTGCCGCGGGGGCGGGCAGGACGTGGCCCATTCCAGCGAGCGGCCGTAGCCCCACGGGTCGTCCACTCCCACCGGCTCACCGTATTTGGCGGTCTTCCAGACGTTGTAGAGGAACGGCAGCATGGACGCGCCGAGCAGGAAGGAGCCGATGGTGGAGACCGTGTTGAGGGCGGTGAATCCGTCGGCGGCCAGATAGTCGGCGTAGCGGCGCGGCATCCCTTCCGCGCCCAGCCAGTGCTGCACCAGGAACGTGGTGTGGAATCCGACGAACAGCGTCCAGAAGGTGATCTTGCCGAGCCGTTCGTCCAGCATCTTCCCGGTCCACTTCGGCCACCAGAAGTGGAATCCGGCGAACATCGCGAAGACGACCGTGCCGAAGACGACGTAATGGAAGTGGGCCACGACGAAGTACGAGTCGGAGACGTGGAAGTCCATGGGCGGGGAGGCCAGGATCACGCCCGTCAGACCACCGAAGAGGAAGGTCACGAGGAATCCGACGGCCCACAGAATCGGCGTTTCGAAGGAGAGGGCGCCCTTCCACATGGTGCCGATCCAGTTGAAGAACTTCACCCCGGTCGGGACCGCGATGAGGAAGGACATGAAGGAGAAGAACGGCAGCAGGACGCCGCCGGTGACGAACATATGGTGCGCCCAGACGGTGATCGAGAGGCCCGCGATGGAAATCGTCGCGGCGATCAGGCCGATGTAGCCGAACATCGGCTTCCGGGCGAACACCGGGATGACTTCGCTGATGATGCCGAAGAACGGCAGGGCGATGATGTACACCTCGGGGTGCCCGAAGAACCAGAAGAGGTGCTGCCACAGCAGGGCGCCGCCGTTGGCCGTGTCGAAGACATGGGCGCCGTATTTGCGATCCGCCTCCAGCGCCAGCAGCGCCCCCGCCAGGACGGGGAAGGCGAATAGGACCAGGACGCCGGTGAGCAGCACATTCCAGGTGAAGATCGGCATCCGGAACATCGTCATGCCGGGGGCGCGCATGCAGATGATGGTGGTGACGAAGTTGACCGACCCCAGGATCGTGCCGAAACCGGAGAACGCCAGGCCCATGACCCACATATCGCCGCCGATATTCGGCGAGAAGACGTCATTCGTCAGCGGGGAATACGCGAACCAGCCGAAGTCGGCGGCGCCCTGCGGAGTGAGGAACGCCGCCACCGCGATCAGCGAGCCGAAGAGGTACAGCCAGTAGGCGAACATGTTCAGGCGGGGGAAGGCCACGTCCGGCGCGCCGATCTGCAGCGGCATGATCCAGTTCGCGAAGCCGGCGAAGAGCGGTGTGGCGAACATCAGCAGCATGGCCGTGCCGTGCATGGTGAACGCCTGGTTGAACTGCTCCTTGGAAATGATCTGGAGCCCCGGCCGCGCCAACTCGGCCCGCATCACCAGCGCCAGCACTCCGCCGACGAGGAAGAACGCGAACGACGTCGCCAGATACAGCGAGCCGATGACCTTGTGATCGGTGGTCGTCAGCCACTTCACCACGACCAGACCGGGCCGCTTCCGCCGGACCGGTACGTCACGTTCGCGGGTGGCGGCCGACCCCGTGGGGTCGTTGAGAATGCTCACAATTCCTGGGTCTCCCGATAGGCGGTGCACCGAAGCCGTGGCGTCTGCCAGCCGCCATTTTTCCGACGCGGAAGATCACCGGCGGCCCCCGGCGGCCGACACGCGGCCCTCACCCGACAGCCGCACGCGAATGGAGCAATTCATCAGCGCAGTGATGCGGAAATGCCGGGAATTGGTCAGGGGGGCGGCCGGGCACGGCGGTCCGGACGTGCTCGGACGCCGCGCGGGCGGCGGCCGCAGGGCCTGGTGCGCGGCGTTCCGAGGCGGGCGGGGGCCCGTCAGGCGGAGAGGGCTTCGAGGAGGTCGCCCACGCGGGGGTCGGGCAGGGCGCGGGCGACGTCGGCCTGGGCGACGATGCCGACCAGGCGGTGCCCGTCGATCACCGGCAGGCGGCGCACCTTGTGGGAGGTCATGGTGCGCAGGATCTCGTCGGCGCTGTCGTCCGCGCCGATGGTCACGGCCTCGCCCTGGGCCAGTTCGCCGGCCGTGGTGTGCTCGGGGTCCTTGCCCTGGGCCAGGACCTTCACCACGATGTCTCGGTCGGTGAGCATGCCCTTGAGCCGGTCATCGGTCCCGCAGACCGGCAGGGCGCCGACGTCCAGGCCGGCCATCTTGCGGGCCGCCTCCGCGACCGTGTCCTGCTCGCCGATGCACTCGGCGTCCGGCGTCATGATCTGCCGTGCGGTGGTGCTCATGATCGTCCTTTCGCTGTGATGGGAGGGAGAGGGAGGAGGGGCGGGGCGGGTCAGTGGGCGGCGCGGCCGGTCAGGTGGTCGCGGAGGCGGTCGACCAGGCCGGCGCCCGGCGCGAGGATCTTGTTGGCGGGCGGGGTGTCCGGCGCCGACGGATGCGGACGCGTCGGTGCGGTCTTCTTGGCCTTGCGGACCTGCTCGCCCAGATCCTCAAGGGTCTGCGGGCTGCAAGATGCCGCGAGCAGGGGGAAGAGGCGGTCCTCCTCGTCCCGGACGTGCGCGGTGACCGCGGCCTTCACCTCCGCCACCAGCGCGTCGAAGCGGGCGTCATCGGCCTCGCGGCCCTCCAGGTCCTTGAGCAGCCGCTCGACCTGGCTGTGGTCCTCGATCTCCTTGTCCGCCAGGGAATCCGCGTCGGCGACGTGCTCGCGGACCGCCGGGTAGAGGTACTGCTCCTCGGCGACCGAGTGGCGTACCAGCTCCACCGTCAGCTCGTCCGCCAGCTCCCGGCGGCGCTTGTCCCCGACGGGCTGCGCCTCGATCCGGGTGAACAGCGCGTCCACCTCGCGGTGGTCCTTCGTCAGCTCGGCGATGACATTTCCGTCGTGTCCCGGTCCCATACCGGCTCCTTTCGGCGTTGGGTGCGGGGACGCGTACGCGCGGGCGGCAGTGGTTCCGTACGCGTCGCGTCCATCCGTCCGTAGGCGGGAGGTCAGGCCGCAGGCGCACGCCGGCGTCTGCGGCCTGACGCGGAGGAGGGGGCCCAGAGGCTACGGGCCCGGCCCCTCCTTACCGGCCACCGCCGCTTTCCTTGCCGCCCTTGCGGCCCGCCTCCGCGGCCCGCTCGCGGTCGTTGGCGAAGTTGCCGCCGCTTTCCTGGCCGCCCTTGTGGCCGGCCTCGGCGGCGCGCTGCGGGTCGTTGGCGAAGTTGCCGCTGCTCTCCTGGCCGCCCTTGTGGCCGGCCTCCGAGGCGCGCTGGGGATCGTTGGCGAAGTTCCCGCCGCTCTCGTGGCCGCCCTTGCGGCCGGCCTCGGCGGCCCGCTCACGGTCGTTGGCGAAGTTGCCCGGGTTGTTGGACGCAGCCATGGTTGGTCCTTCCCTTCTGTGGTGGCGTACTTCCTTCCAACCACGCACGTGCCCGACACTCCCACCCATATGCACCCTGATTTCCGAAGCGGGCGCGGGGCCGGACAGGCACCCAGGCACGCACCGTCCCCACCACGGCGCGAGGGCCCCTCCCCGAGCCGGGAAGGGACCCTTGGGCCCTGGCCCCTGAGTGGGCCCTGGATGTGGTCTGCCTGTCAGCGGATGTGGGCCTGCAAGGCGGTCCGGACGGCCGATTCGAGGGCGCCCTCGATCCAGGCAGGCTTGATGGAGGTGTGGTCCCCCGCGAAGTGCAGCGGCCCCTCGGACGTGGGGATGTCGGGGAACAGCTCGGCGTGCTGGCCGGGGAAGAGCACGGACGCCTCACCGTAGGCGTAGTGGTCGCGCATCCAGGACTGCGTCTTGCACTTGTTGGTGAAGAAGACCTCGCACCGGCGGCCGTAGATCTGCTGGATGCCGGCGAGCGCGCGCAGATACCGCTCGTCGTCGGCGAACGCGTCCCACTTCAGGGCGTCGTCGGACCAGCTGTACGAGGCGAGGATGACGCCGCCCTTGCCCACTTCCGTACCGCCGGAGTGCTCGAAGTACACGAAGCGGTTGGCGTTGTCGCTCACCGAGCCGCCGCCACGGGTGTGCGCGGCCTCCGGATCGCTGCCGGCCGCCGGGCGGAAGGGGGCGAAGCAGTGCTTGAGCGCGGCGGGGATCGTCACCCCGAGGTCCTTCACGGACTGGTGCGCGCCGAGATACCTGCCGTCCTTGACCGCGCCCGCCTTGTACTTGTCGTAGAGCCTGTCCTCGATGGAGTTCAGCGCGGTCTTCCAGTCGGCCTCGGTGAACTCCCACCAGCGGCGGGAGAATTCCAGCAGGATCTTCGTCGCGGCGTCGTAGTGGAGTTCCGTGATGGCCCGGCGCTTGCCGTAGCTGAGCGGAGGGTCGAAGGGTACGTGCCGCAGTCCGGAGAACGGGACGGTGATGATCGCCTCGTCGCCCTCGAAGACCTCCGTGGCACCCCCCTGCCCGGTCTGGCACTTCTCGGAAACGGTGTGCACCCGGACCTTGGAGCCGCTGCGCTCGACGCGTACCGCGCGCCGGTCGAGCTTCACCTTGCCCGCCACCGGCTTGTAGAGCGCGTCGGCGAACAGGGCCGTACCGCCCCTGATCTCCCAGAACTTCGTCTTGGGGTCGATCAGGGCGCTGGAGAAGAAGCTGTGGAGGAAGGAGAGGTGCAGGCGGGAGGTGAGATTCTGGATCGTGCCGATGAGGTCGATGGTCCTGGTGTCGAGCCCGGCAACCTCGGTGAGGTAGCGGTACATCGACCAGTTGCCCCACTTCTCCAGGACCTCCACCCACCCCTTGACCAGGGCCGTTCCCTCCTTGCCCCGGATGAGCCGGAACGCCGGCTCCAGGGCGTCCGCGAGGATGGCGGCGGCGGTCCTGGTGCGGTTGGCGCCGGTGACGCCGAAGGTGCCGTTGATCTTCGCGGGGCTCTTCTCGTAATCGGCGCGGCGCATATGGACGCCGTTGACGTGGATCCAGGTGCGGTTGGCCCGCTTCGACGGATCCCCGACCTCCACGTCCACCAGGTAGAACTCCTGGAGCGGCAGGCCGTGCTTCCGCAGCAGCGCCATCAGGAGGGGATGGCTGTCGGGCAGCCGCATGGCGCCCGCCTCGGCGTACTGCTGGGGATCGGCGAAGGGCTGCTCGCCCTTCTCGTGGCCGCCCTTGCGGAACGTCTTGATACGGCCGCCGACGCGGTTGTCGTTGGCCTCGATCACGACGACGTCGTGGCCGGCGCGGTTGAGCAGATCGGCGGCGAGCAGACCGGCCGGTCCGGCGCCGACCACCAGGACGCGTTTGGTCGGCTTGCCCGGGCGGGCGGGCAGACCGTCCTTGATGATCTTCAAGTAGGTCGGTACGAGGGGCTTGTCGTGCTCGTCGTAGACGGCGATGGCGCGGGCCACCGTCGTGAGTGCCTTGCGGTCAATGCCGGGCGGTACGTCGGCCGGCGCCACCGCGGGGGCGGTGCCGGGGCTCAGCGCGGTCGCGGGCGCGGCGGAGGCCAGCCCGGTGGCGAGTCCGGCGGCGAGCGCCGAGGCACCGGTCGCCGCGACGACGGAACGGCGCGAGGGCGTGCCCACGGCCGAGGCGTCCGTGCCTGGCGCCCGCGTGACCGGTGCGTCGGTGTCCGGGGTGCTCACATCGTGTGTATCCATGGCGCATCACTCTTGGCATGCGGCTGATGTGGTGGAAGGACATTCACACGGATGGGAACGGTAAACCACCCTGAGGAGGGCAACCATCCGCTGGTGCAAGGGAGTTGACGAGTGTCCGGACCCGCGGTCACTCGCCCCTGCGCAGCAGGAGATGGCCCCGGCGGAACCGTTCCCCCTCGCCCGGCTCCCGGAGCATCCGGCCTACTTCGGTGAACCCGGCCTCGGCCGCCAGCGCCGCCAACTCCCCGATCGGCCAGCGGTACGCCGTCGTCACCTTGTGGTCGAACGCCGAGACCGGCCCGCCCTCCGATTCGAAGAAGGCGAGGAGGAGAAGGCCGCCGGCGGCGAGCACCCGCCGGAACTCCGCGAGACAGCCCGGTATTTCCCGCGGGGGCGTGTGGATGACCGAATACCAGGACACGACCCCGTTCAGCGTGCCGTCGGCCAGGTCCAGGGCGTCCATGGAACCGACCTCGAACCGCAGGTCGGGATGGGCCTCGCGGGCGAAGTCGAGCATCGCCGGCGACAGGTCGACGCCGAAGACGTCCAGTCCCAGGTCCCGCAGGTGCGCGGTCACCTCCCCGGTGCCGCACCCCAGCTCCGCGACGGGTCCGGGGCCGGTGGCCCGTACGTACTCGGCGAACGCGGCGAGCACCGCGCGGTCCAACGGCAGGGAATCCAGGTAATCACGGGCGAACTCGGCATAGCGGGCGGCCATGGCGTCGTAGGCGCCGGCGGTCGTGCCGAGGTAGGAGGAAGGTTCAGTCACGAGCGAGGACCCTATCCCGCCGCGCGGCCCTGGCCGGATCGCCGGTCGCCGCTCGCCCCTCGCCGGTCGCTGCTCGATGACCGGTGGCCGCCGCGCGCTGGGTCACGGGCAGTCAATGCCGGGTTGAGGCCGCACACTTGCCGCCTTACCAGACCGCGACAGTGTCTTGTCCAACTGCTGCCCTGGTGTTCACCCAACTGGGATTCCGCGGGCCCGGGCGCCGTGCCTTACTGGGTGCGCTACGCGCGTTGCGCGCATCCTTCGACCACGTCAGGAGTCCCGGTGAGCCCCACCCACCGCCGCCTCATCCCAGCCCTGGCCGCAGGCGCCCTGGCCGCGACCGGCGCCCTCGTGCCGCCCGCCACCACCCACGCCGCGAGCGCCTACTCCCTGGTCGTCCTGCCGGACCAGAAGCAGGGCCCGATCCACGACTTCGTGAACTCGGCGAAGAAGTCGATCGACGTGACAATCTACGAGCTGCGCGACACCACTCTCGTCAACGACCTGGTCAAGAAGCAGCAGGCGGGAGTCAAGGTCCGGGTGGTCTTCGACTCCCAGCACGCGTCCATCGACGGCGCCGCCTACAAGGCGCTCTCCGCGGCCGGCGCCGGAGTGACGTACTCCTCGTCGGCGTACGTCTACACCCACCAGAAGACGATCACCGTCGACGGCGCCACGTCGTACATCAGCACCGGCAACTTCGACACCAAGTACTACGCGACCTCCCGCGACTACGGTGTCTTCGACTCCGACAAGGCCGATGTCGCGGCGATCGAGAAGGTCTTCGAGGCCGACTACGCGAAGACCTCCGTCACCCCCGGCGACGGTACCGACCTGGTCTGGTCGCCCACCGACTCGCAGACCCGCCTGCTGGCCCTGATCAAGGGGGCGAAGCGCAGCCTCGACGTGCAGCAGGAGGAGTTCGGGGACGCCGCGCTGGTCAACGCGGTGGTCGCGGACGCGAAGCGCGGCGTCACCGTGCGCGTCGTCGCCGAGAACCAGTCCTCGAAGTACAGCAAGCGGCTGCGGCAAGTCACCGCCGCGGGCGGCAAGGTGGTCACCTACACCAGCCCCACCGGCTACTACATCCACGCCAAGGCGATCGTCGCCGACTACGGCACGCCGTCCGCGAAGGTGTTCGCCGGATCGGAGAACTTCTCCGACAACTCCCTCAACCACAACCGCGAACTCGGCCTGATCGTCGCCGACTCCGGTGTCGTCAACGGCATCGAGAAGGCGTTCAGCGCGGACTTCCGGAAGGGGTACGGCGCGCGCCGGAGTGCTACCTGAGGCTGATGCGGGGCGGCGACCGGGGAGTGAGAGCGGGGGGTTGGGAGTTACGGCTTGAGGCGGATGGGGCGGAGGGCGTCCTTCGTGAACGATGGAGGCCGGTGAAGGGCGATGGAGGTGTCGCGGTGGACGACACGTCACGATGCCGCGAAGCTCCGCCTACCGTCCCAACCTCCCAACTCCTCCCAAGTCCTGGAGACTTGCATGCCTTCCCTGTCCTCGTCCCGCAAGGCCGTGGCCGTTCTGGCCGCGCTCGCCGCGACGGTCACCGTAAGCGCCGCGACGTCCGCCACAGCGTCCGCATCCGCAGCGGCTGACCGCGGCAGCGGTAGCGGTGGTAGCGGCGCCGGCGCTCGGCAGACACCCGCCCACGCGAGTGTGACCGGCAGCGCGGAATTCGAGCTGCCGTACTACAAGGACGCCGATATCCGCTCGTTCACATTCGACGCGCACGCCGCGCCCTACAGCAATCCGCTGCCCGGAATTCCCACCGGGCTGCCCACCGACGCGCGCGGCACGGTGAAGGTGTCCCACTACTCGGCCGAACGCGGTATCACGTACACCTCCGAAGGACGCGTGGACTGCCTGGTCACCGGCCCGCACACGGCGACGCTGACCGCCGTCGTCACCAAGGTCAGCCCCGGCGGACCGCCCTGGGTGGGCAAGCGGCTGGGGTTCAGCGTCTACGACGGCGGCAGCGACCAGGGCCGGTCCCGCGACCGGGTGGGATTCTCCTGGAACGGCGTGAACCTGCTCCCGAGCGGTACCACCGAACCTCTTGAGGCCGAGGTCGGCACCTGCATGGCCCCGGCCCCGTACGCTCCCGTCACCAAGGGCGGCTACACGGTGCACCACGCCGAGCTGCCGCCGATGCCGCGAGGCTGACCGGCCCGCGACGCTGCGGGGGAGAGGGGGAGGTATGGGGTCCGGGGATGGCGCTGGGCGGCCCGTTCCGGCGAGTGTGGTGGGGGTGGCCGGGGAATTCACCGATCCGCTGTGGCGGACAGCCGTACGCCTGGCGCCTGTTGAAGTGGCGCTGCTGCGTTCCGAACCGCTCCGGCGGCTGCACTTCGTCGCCCATGGCGGGGCCTCGGCGCTCACCACGCTCCAGTCGTACTCCAGGCTGGAGCACTCCCTCGGAGTGTTCGCGCTGGTGGCGCATTTCCGCCCGGACGACGAGCCGTTGCGGGTCGCGGCGCTGGTGCACGACATCGGGCATCTGCCGCTGAGCCATACCTGTGAGGGCGTGGCCGGGCTGGATCACCATGCCTTGGGGAGGGGACTGCTCCGCAGTGAGCCGGTCCAAGGGTGCCTGGAACGGTACGGGATCGCGGTCGAGGCCGTGGTCGCCGCGCTCGGTGGCGGCCAGGCACCGTCGCCGCTGGCCAACCGGTCCGGTCTGCTGAATCTCGACCACCTCGACTCCTATGTGCGCAGCGGGCGGGCCGCCGGGTGGCTCGACGGCGATCCGGCGGCCTTGCTGCGCGGGCTCGCCCTCCAAGGCTGCGCGGTGTCGGCCGACCGGGCGGCCGCGCGCACGCTGGTCCGCCTGGTCTGTGCGGAAGCGCGGCTGCACACCTCGTGGGACAACGTGGGGCCGGTGTCGGTGGTCCGGCGGCTGGCCCGCCAACTTCTCGACAGCTCCGGGCTCGGTGCGCGGGAGCTGGCCCGGATGACTGATCCGCACCTGTGGGCCGCGTTCGACGCGTGCGCCGCCACGCGGGCGGAGAGCGCCATGGTGCGGTACGAGCCGCACCGGTTGCGGGTCGTGCCCGTGGACCGTACCGATGACCGCCGGTCCGGCGGACTCGGGGACGGCGGCGGGGGATGGGACTTCTCCCTGCGGAAGATCTACCGGTCCGCGCCGTTGGTGGAGGGTGAGCGGGTGGAGGCGGCCGCGCCTGAGCTGGCGGCGGAGTTGGCCGCTTTGCGCGAGCTGCCCACGGACTTCCGGGTGTGGTGGGGCTGAGCCTGCGGGCTGCTCGTACGTGACGGCGGGGCCGCGCTCTCCGGTGGATGTACGACGGGTCGAGGGGACGGCCGCCGGCCACCCGGGCACGACCCCGCGCGGCAACCCTTCGCGACGCCCGCCCACGCACGGTCATCCGCGCCACCGCCCCGTGCCACCGCCCACCCCGGCGCCCGGTCGGCCCCCGCCCCGCCGCCATGTTCCGCCCGACATTTCGGGGTATAGCTAGTGGTATGCGCAGTCCTCGTACGCGCAGTTCCAGCCCGGCGGAGGTGCCGTCCCGGCGGCTGCCACCGGCGCCCGAGAGTGTCGCGGTGGCCCGGGGATTCGTGCGGGCGGCGCTGGCGAACGCCGAGCCGGACGCCGTGCGCACCGCCGAGCTGCTGACCGGCGAACTGGTCACCAACGCCGTACTCCACGCCCGTACCGAGATCGAGGTCCAGGTCTCGGCCACGGACGGCCGGATCGGTGTACGGGTCACCGACCAGCGGCCGGAGCGCGGTCTGGTGCCGCACGAGCGCCACCCGTACGCCACCACCGGGCGTGGTCTGGCGCTCGTGGAGGAGCTGGCGCCCAGCCACGGCGTCGTCGTCGGCGAGGACCGCAAGACGGTGTGGTTCGACCTGTGGTCCGAGGCGTCGGCGCCGCCCGCCTCGGTCTGGGAGGCGGTGCCGCCCACCGGGCGCACCGGGACCGTGACACTGATCGATCTGCCCTACGCGCTGTACTGGGGCGCCCAGCAGCAGTGGGAAGGGCTGCTGCGCGAACTGCACCTGGTGGCGGCCACCGGGGCGTCCCCGGGCGTCCGGCCGGCGGACCTCGCCACCGCCCAGGACATCTGCGATGTGATCAGCTCCTGCATGACGGCGGCGGTCGAGCAGGAGACCCCCGACAGCGTCACGTACTCCCTGATCGTGGCGTTCCCGGCGGACGCCGCGCCGGCCGTGGCCACGCTGTCGCAGGTGCTCGACGCGGCCGAGGCGGCGGCTCAGGAGGAGGCGCTGCTCACCCTCCCGTCCCTTCCGCAGCTCCGCGCCTTCCGGCACTGGCTGCTGGACCAGATCGCCGGCCAGCTCACCGGCGCGGACCCCATGGCCTGGTCCCTGGTCCCCGGGGCGGCGGGCATCTCCTCCGCCGAACTGGCGCCCTGGGACGCCGGCGACGTCGAGGCCAGCACCGTACCGACCGTCGCCATCGACGACGGCAACCGGATCATCGCGGCGAACAGCCAGGTCGCCGACCTGCTGGGCTGGTCGTCCGGCGAACTGGTCGGCCAGAGCCTCGACGTCCTCATCCCGGAGCACCTGCGGCAGCGGCACATGGCCGCCTACACCTCGCTGATGCTCACCGGCCGGCCCCGCATCCTCGGCCGCCCCGTACCGGTCCCGGCGCAGCACCGCGACGGCCGGCTGATCCCCATCCGGCTGCTGGTGCAGACCCAGCAGGCGGTCGACGGCCGCACCGTGTTCGTCGCCCACCTCAGCCCCAGGACGATCGCGCCGCCCGCCCCGCGCGTCCCCGAGACGCACCACGGCGCGGAGGCGCGACCGCAGCCGCGGCCCGTGCACCGGCCGGCCGCGTCCCGGGCCAAGAAGGAGCACGAGGCGGAGCCGGCCGCGGCGGCCGGCGGGCCGGGCGGGGCGGCGATGCAGCGGCTGTCCCTGCTGGCCGCCACCGGCAGCGCCCTGACCAGCACGCTTGACCTGGGCGAGCGGCTGCGCCGGGTGTGCCGGGTGCTGGCCCAGCGGCTGGCGGACTGGTGCGTGGTGGATCTCATCGACGAGCACGAGCCCGGCCGGGTCGAGCGGGTCTGCGTCGTCCACCGCGATCCGCAGGCGCTGGAGCCGGGCGTCGCGCTGGGCCCGCTGCCGCCGGTGTCCGAAGCGGCGCGGGGCTCGGCCCTGGAACGGGCGCTGCGCGGCGCGGGCCCGCTGCTGCTCCCCAGCGTCTTCGAGAGCCGCCGCGGCGGCCGCGTGGACGTCCGCCACCAGGACCTCGTCGCGCAGCTCGGCGCGGACAGCGCGATCATCGCCCCGCTGCGGGCCCGCCGCCAGGTCCTCGGCGCCCTGACCCTCGTACGCGTCCACGGCGAGCACCCGTTCACCGAGGAGGACATCCTCCTCGTCGCCGAACTGGTCCGCAGTGTCGGTCTCGCCGTGGACAACGCCCGGCTGCACCGGCACACCCAGAACACCGCCGAACGCCTCCAGCGCTCCCTGCTGCCCCAGCTGCCGCACCTGGACCACCTGGAGCTGGCCGCCCGCTACGCGCCGTCCAGCTCCACCGCGCAGATCGGCGGCGACTGGTTCGACGCCTTCGAGCTGCCCACCGGCGACACCGCGCTGGTGATCGGCGACGTGGCCGGCCACGACCTCCAGGCCGCGGTGGCGATGAGCGCCCTGCGCAACATGCTGCGCGGAGTGGCCGTCGACCGCCAGGAACCGCCCGGCGAGGTGCTGCGCCGCCTGGACGTGGCCAGCCAGACCCTCTACCCGCACTCCACCGCCACCTGCATCTACGCCATGCTCAAGGGCCCGCCGGAAGGCCCCTGGGCGCTCCACCACTCGTCCGCCGGCCATCTCCCGCCGCTGCTCACCACCCGGGACGGCGACGCCCGCTATCTGGAGGACGGGCTGGGCCTGCTGATCGGGATGGACCCCGACCTGCCGCGGCCCGCGGCCTGCGATCCGCTGCCGCCGCACGCCACGCTGCTGCTCTTCACCGACGGCCTGATCGAACGCGCCGGGGAGTCCCTGGACGAGGGCATGGCCCGGCTCCGTGAGCAGACCGCGGCCCTGGCCCGGGAACCGCTGGACGTCTTCTGCGACGAGCTGATCATCAAGCTCGGGGCGGACAGCGCCGACGACATCGCGGTACTGGCGGCACGGCCGGTGCCGCTGGCGTGAACTGGACTGCCGCGAAGTTGAGTTGAGGGATGTGCGCACCCGGGGGCCGGGCCCGTGCGCACCGATACGTTTGCGCCAACCCTTTGCAACTGCGTCTCGGCGCACCCCGGTTCGGGCTAGATATGGGAGTGGCGGGGCGCCTCGCTCGTACGGAGTGTGGGCGGCGGTTGAGCGGGAGGTCCGGACGGTTGCCGACGGTCAATATCGTGGTGCTGCTCGTGGTGATCGTCATCCTGCGGCTGCGCCGCCGCACCGAGTCCAGAAGCCGCCGTGACGAGAAGATGACCGTGGCCATCGTGCTGGTGCTGGGCGTGCTGCTCGCGCCGACGCCGGTCGGGCAGGGGATCGTGCAGTTCCTCGGCCAGGTGGTGCACGGGATCGGGCAGGCCGGTGACTGAATCCCGGCGTGGGGCGGCGGGCCGGGGAGCGTCGGCTCGGAGGTCCGCGGGGCGGAGGTCTGCGGCTCGGGGGCCTGCGGGGCGCGCATCGGCGGCCCGGAGAGCGGCGGCCCGGCGCTCCGCCGCGCGGCGTCGCGGGCGCGAACGGGCCGGTGCGCGGCTCGGCGTCGGCGCCGTGGTGCTCCTCGCCGGCGCGGCGGTCGTCCGGGAGTACCCCGTCACCGCACTCGTCCTCGGGACCGTCACCGCCGCCCTCGCGGTCGTCGTCGTGCTCGTCCGGACCGGCCGCCTCCGCCTCCCCGGGCCCGCCGGGGAGCAGCAGGACGTCACGCACACCCTCGCGGCCTACCAGCGGATGACCGGCCCGCAGTTCGAGCACGCCATCGCCGCGCTCGCCCGGCGCGATCCGGCCGTCCGCTCCGCCACCGTCTCCGGCGGGGCGAACGACCGCGGGCTGGACGTCCTCGTCGTCCTGCGCGACGGCCGGCGCGTCGCCGTGCAGTGCAAGCGGTACGCGGAGGGGAACCGGGTCGGCGCCCCGGCCGTCTACACCGCGAACGGTACGTACCGCGCGTTCCACCACTGCGATCACGCCGTCATCGTCACCACCTCGCGCTTCACGCGCGACGCCGAGGCGGCCAACGCGGCGCTGCCGGAACCGCTGCGGCTGATCGACGGCCGGGGGCTGGCCCGCTGGGCCGGCGGCGGCCGCGCGCCTTGGGCGTGACGGTCCGCTGCGGCCCGCTGTATCCACTGGCCCGGGGGATGCGTCCGGGCGCGCCCCCTTGGCCGGGATATGTCCGCCGCCGGTGATCACCTCACCGCCCTTGCCCCGCCGCGCGGTTGTCATACTGCTTGCCTCGACGGGAGCGCAGGGACCGAGCGCCGACGACCAGGGGGAAGCGAACAGTCATGAGCAGTGCCGACACGGACGGACAGGACGAGCACCTCGGCGGTATGCGGCCGCTCGCACCGGGGGACCCGCGGCGGATCGGGTCCTACGCGCTGCTGGGCCGGCTCGGCGCCGGGGGAATGGGGCGGGTCTTCCTGGCCCGTTCGGCGGGTGGCCGCACGGTGGCGGTCAAGGTCGTCCACGAGGAGCACGCCGCCAATCCGCAGTTCCGGGCCCGCTTCCGCCGGGAGATCAACGCCGCGCGGCGGGTCGGCGAGCGCTTCACGGCGCCGGTGCTCGACGCGGACCCGGACGCCGAACTCCCCTGGGTCGCCACCGGTTACGTGCCCGGGCCCTCCCTGGAGCACGTCGTCCGCCAATACGGGCCGCTGCCCGCCGCCTCGGTGCACGCGCTCGCCGACGGGCTGCTGCGGGCGCTCCAGGACATCCACGAGGCCGGGATCGTCCACCGGGACCTGAAGCCGTCGAACGTGATGCTCACGGTGGCGGGCCCCCGGGTCATCGACTTCGGTATAGCCCGCGCCCTGGACGCCTCGGTGGAGTCGCTGCTGACCAGCACCGGCATGGTCATCGGCTCCCCGGGCTTCATGTCACCCGAGCAGATCGTGGGCCGGCGAGTGGGGCCCGCGAGCGATGTCTTCACCCTCGGCGGCGTCCTGATGTACGCGGCGACGGGCCAGTTGCCGTTCGGACAGGACGCCACCAATCAACACGCCGTCATGTACCGGATCGTCGAGGGCGAGCCGAATCTGGACGAGGTGGCGGACGAGGCGCTGCGGGATCTCATCGGGCGCTGTCTGACCAAGAACGCCGGCCAACGGCCCGGTGTCACCGAGCTGTTGGAGACGACCGCGTCGGCCCGGCCCGCCGGTTCGGACGGGGAGTGGCTGCCGCCCAAGCTCGTCGTCGCCCTCGCCCAGCAGGCGGCCCGGCTGCTGGATGTGGACGCCCAGGTGGGCGGGGGTGGGGATGGGGTCGCGGACGCCCCGGCGCGGATGGATGCGGACGGGAGCGGGGGCGCTCAGGCGCACGCGGAGGGCGGCGTGGACGGGGGCGTCCAGGCGGACGCCCAGGCGGATGAGGCCGCGGCCGGGGCCGGGGACGTGCCTACGAAGGCGCTCGGGGGGCGGAGTGCTGCGGCTTCTGCCGGTGCGGGCGCGGATGCCGGTGCTGGGACCGGTGCCGGCGCCGGTGCCGGTGACGGCGCGGCTGGTGTTGCTGCCGGTGCCGCGGGTGGGGCCGTTGTCGGCGCTGCCGCCGGTGCTGCCGCTGCTCGGGCCGGTGGCGGCGAGGTGAAGGAAGCGCAGCCGGTGGCGGCCGTGCGGGAGACCGCCCCGGGCGGGAGCGACCGCGAGCGGCGCCGGCGGCGGCCCTTGGTCGTCGGGGCCGTCTTCGTCGGCGTGGTCACGGTCGGCGGTGGCGCGGTGATGGTGCTCCAGCCGTACCAGAAACTCGAGGCGGCACCCCCGGCCACCGCCAACCAGACGGCCGGCCCGGGCAGCTCCGGAACGCCCGGGACGCCGGGCGCGTCGGCCTCCTCGAAGCCGTCGCCGGGACAGTCCGACGCGGCGCCGGACGCCAAGGACCCGGGCGGCGGCAAGGACGCGGGGACGGGCGGCGCCCCGGCGGACGGGACGGCCGGGCCGGGCGGCGGCAGCGCGAACGGCGGCTCGTCCAGCGGTGGTTCGGCGTCCTCCGGCGGCAGCACGGGCGGCGGTGGTACGTCGGGTGGCGGCGGGTCGTCCGGCGGTTCCGGCAGCTCGGGCGGCGGGCAGCCGGCTCCCGGCACCGGGTCCAACGGGAACGCGGTGCCCTCGGCCTTCGTCGGCACCTGGAAGCTGACCAATCCGTACGCCCAGCAGCCGGGCACGGTGGTCATCTTCCGGGCGTCCACCGGCGCGAACGCGGTCCGGCTCATCAGCGATGTCCCCGGGACCGGGCACTGCGAGAACGTGGCCAAGCTGGTGTCGGTGGCGGGCGGCGGCAGCCGCATCAACATCAGCTCGGCCGCCGTGGACCAGGCCCGCTCCAACGGCATCTGCGGCACCACCGATCCCTCCGCGTTCCTCCTCGACGACCCCAGCGGCATCCGCCACGACGTGGGACCGGCCCACGGCAGCGGCTACCACTACGAGCGGTCGGGCGGCTGACGCTCCGGCCCCCGGTCGGCGGGCCGAGGCTCCGGCCGGTCCCGGTCGGCCTGGGTCCGGGTCCGCCGCCGCTCCGCCGCTGGTCCGGGGCCGGTCCGCCGGTCCTCTCAGCCCATGGCCGCCGCCCGGCTCGCGGTGAGTGCCCGCCGGGCGGCGCGGTAGCGGTCGACCGCCTCGCGCAGCTCCGCCACCGGCGTCCCGAGCACGCCCCGTTCGCCGGCCCCGGCGGCGCGGCTGAGCTCGTACAGCAGTGATATGTCGCCGAAGAACGCGAGCGGGGCGTTGGCCCGGACGGTCGGCAGCCGGTCGTACGGTCCCTCCTCGTCCACCGCGCGGTAGGTCCAGTGCGCCAGTCCGGTGCGTATCAGCGTCTCGCCCAGATACCGCACCGCGCCCGCCACGAACGGGTCGCCGCCGGTCACGGCCGTACGGAACGCGGCCCCGCCGGCGGACGGCCCGGCGAACCGCCCGCCCACGAGCCGTTCCAACGCGCCCAGCGACCCGGTGGTGAAATCGAACGGGAAATCCGCCGGCAGAAAGCGCGCCCGCCAGGCGGCGAGGGCGCCCGCCATCCCGGACAGCCACCGGTCGAAGGCGGCCCTGGCCGGCTCGGTCAGATACCGGCGGTCCTCCTGGACGTACCATTCGGCGGTCTCCGGCGCGGCCGCCGGCGGCGCCCCGCGCCGGGGCCGGGGTGGACCCTCCAGCCCCAGGAACTCCAGCCCGAATTCCGCCCGGAGCGCCCGGGCCTGCTCAGGTGTGGCGAAGACATAGACATCGTCCTGGCAGGACTCCGGACCGTACGGACCCCCTGGGCTCTCCGAACCCTCCGAACCCTCCGGACTCTCCGAACCCTCCCCGCCGCCCCGCTCCAGCAGGTGGAAAACGCGCGGATCGTCACCGCCCGGATCCAGATCGCCGAACTGCTCCGCCACCGACGCCTGGTCCACATAGCCATCGGAAAGGTGCTCGACGTGCCACCACACCGGCTCGCCGTCGCGGCGGAAGTACAGATATTCCTCGTATTCCCCGTACTCCTCGTATTCCCCGTACTCCTCGTATTCCCCGTACTCCTCGTATTCCCCACACTCCGGGTCCTCCCCGTACTGCCCGGCCGCCCCACCCCCTTCATCCACCGCGACGCGCACCAGCTCGGCGTCGGAGCAGACCACCGCGCCGCCGGTGCAGGCGGTCACGTCCGCCAGGAGGCGCGCGTAGTACGCCGCCGCGTCGTCGACGTCCCCGCCGGGCACCGCGACGGCCGTGCCGAAGTCCGGCAGCAGGCGGATCAGCTCCCGCCGCGTCAGCTCCTCGTCCGGGTGGTGCGCCCGCCCCGCGGCGAGGCCGGCCAGCACCCCGGCGGCCTTCTCCCGCGGCACCACGCCCAGCCCGACCAGCCGCTCGGCGAGCTGCCGCACGGTCAGCTTCTCCATGACGCTCCCCCTGCCTTTCCCCCGACCGTTCCCCTGCCGTCCCCCATGCCGCGAATTGTCGCAGCGACCACTGACAGTCGGGTTGCGGCCGGGCTCCGGCCGGGTTCCGTCCGCTCGCGGGAACGCTGATGCGCCGTCAGGAGGGCGCGGCGTGTGGCGCGCTGGGGGCGGGCGGGGCGCGGCGTACGCTGTGGCGCCGAACGCTCTCATGACCGACCTGGGCAGCCGGATGCGCGCCCGCTGAGGGAGGAGAGGCCGTGCTGGACCGGCGTGCCGTGGAGGAGACCGGGCGACTGGTCGAGGCGAGGACCGGGGGCCTGCCGGTCCGGTGGGAGCAGATGGCGGTGGTCGCCGGGATCTACCGGGCCGCGGCGGCCGTACGGCAGCACTTCGAGAACTCGGTGCTGCGGGGGGCGGATCTGACCTGGACCGGCTTCGTGGTGCTGTGGGTGGTCTGGCTCCGGGAGGAGGCGGAGACCCGGCACGTGGCCGAGGAGGCCGGGATCTCCAAGGGCACGCTCACCGGGGTGGTGCGGACGCTGGAGTCCCGGGAACTGGTGCGCCGGACCGGGCACCCCGGGGACGGGCGGCTGGTGCTGCTCAGTCTTACGGAGCGGGGGGAGGCGCTGATGCGCCGGCTGTTCCCGGAGTTCAACGCCGAAGAGGTCTTCGTCACCGGGCAGTTGGACGAGGACGAGTGCCGGTACGCGGCCGAGCTGCTCCAGCGGATCGTGGCGCAGGTCGAGGACCACGGCGTGGAGCGGCGGCGGCTGCTGCTCGGCGGCGCGGACCCGGCGCCACGGCGCAGCGGCCGGCGGCGGGCGGGAGCCGGCGGTCACCAGGGGGACGCGGACGAGCGCGGGGCTGCCGGTGGGGAACACGAGGGTGCCGATGGGGAACACGGGGCCGCCGGTGGGGAACACGGCCCGGTGGGCGCGTGAGGGCGGGCGGCGGACGCCCGAACGAAAACCTCTGGACAGCCCCACTCCGCCACTGCAAACATATGCCGCATGACGCATAACAATTCGAATGGCGGTCCGGACAGCTCAGCCGCGGGCCCCGAGTGGCCGGCCGGCTTCCGGGCGTACACCGGGCACGGCGGGCTGCGCGCGGACGGCGACGACATCTCGATCGTGGTGTCGGAGCGGCCGGCGGTCAGCGCGGCGATGTTCACCACGAGCCTGTTCGCCGGGCCGGCGGTCGTCCTCAGCCGCGCCCACGCCGCCGGGCGGAAGCTGCGGGCCGTGGTCACCCTGGCCCAGAACGCCAATGTCGCCACCGGGCGCCAGGGCGCGGACCACGCCGCCGAAGTCGTCGGCCGGGTCGCCGGACTCGTGGACATCCCCGCCGACGAGGTGCTGATCGGCTCCACCGGGGTCATCGGCCGGCCGCTGCCCATGGACACCATCCGCGCGCACTTCGACGCCGCCGGGCGGCGCGGCACCGGGGCGTTCACCGCCGCGCCGCAGGCCGTCGCACGGGCGATGATGACCACCGACACCCGCCCGAAGACGGCCGTCCGCACCGTTGGCGGCGCCCGGATCACCGGTGTCGCCAAGGGGGTCGGCATGCTGGAACCCAATATGGCGACGATGCTCGCCTACGTCTTCACCGATGCCGACGTACCGGCGGACGAACTCGACGAGGCGCTGCGCGCCGCCGTCGACCGGACGTTCAACTGCCTGAGCGTGGACACCGACACCTCCACCTCCGACACCGTGGCGGTGATCGCCAACGGGGCGGCCGGGCCGGTCGATCGCGCGGAGTTCGCCGCGGCCCTGGCCGATCTGTGCCTGGACCTCACCCTCCAGCTGGCCAGTGATGGGGAGGGCGCGACGAAGCTGCTGCGGGTCACCGTGGGCGGCGCGCGGGACGCCGCGCAGGCCAAGCGGATCGCCAAGAGCGTCGTCAACTCGCCGCTGGTCAAGACCGCGGTGCACGGCGCGGACCCCAACTGGGGGCGCGTCCTGATGGCCATCGGCAAGAACACCGGGGAGCGGGACATCGTCCCGGAGCGGGTCACCGTGGCCTTCGGGGGCACGGAGGTGTATCCGGCCGAACCGACCGGCGAGACGCTGGCGAAGCTCACCGAGGAGCTGCGGGCCAGCGAGGTCGAGATCACGGTCGGGCTCGGTATCGGCGGTGGTACGGCGACCGTGTTCGGCTGCGACCTCTCCGCCGGCTACGTCCGGATCAACGCGGACTACACGACATGAGCGGACAGGGGCGGCACGGCGGGCCGGACCAGGGCCGCGCGCCGGAGGGGACCGGTGGCGGGCCGGGGCCGTCGTCGCGGCGGCTGCTGATCGTTCCGCAGTGGCAGGGGTCGGCGGCGGGCGAGCCGCGCCGGCTGGCCGCGGGGGCGCACCGGCTCGGCGCGCTGCTGCCCGCGGCCCGGCGGACCGTCGTCCCGGTCAGCGCGGGTCCGGGCCGTACCGAGGGCGGCGTACGCCATCTCGACGTGCTGGCGGGCGCGTTGCGGGCCACCCGGGAGGCCCTGGACGATTGGGGCGCGGAAACGCTGCGGACCGCCGGCGGGGACTGCGGGGCCGAACTCGGGCCGGTCTCCCGCGCGGTGGCCCGCCACGGGGACGAGCTGGCGGTCGTCTGGTTCGACGCCCACGCCGACCTCAACACCCCCGAGTCGTCCCCGTCCGGCGGCTTCCACGGCATGGTGCTGCGGACGCTGCTGGGGGACGGCCCGGCGGAGCTGGTGCCCGCGCCGGCGGGCCGGCTCGCCGCCCGGCAGGTGGTACTGGCCGGCGTACGCGCCCTCGACCCCGGGGAGCGGCGGTTCGCCGCCGAGGCCGGTATCGGCTCCGTCCCGGTCGCCGGCCTGGACGACCCGGGCCGGCTGGTCGCGGCCGTGGCGGCCACCGGTGCCCGGCGCGTCTACGTCCACCTCGACCTGGACGTGCTGGACCCCGGCCACTTCGCCGGGCTCTCCTGCCCTGAGCCCGGCGGCCTCCACCCGGCGCGCCTGGCGGCCGCCCTGGACGCGCTCGCCGACGCCTTCCCGGTCGCGGGCTTCGGCGTCACGGAGTACGCGCCGGGGGAGGGGGACGGCGAGGGGCAAGGGGACCAGGCCGCGGAAGCGGTGCTGCACCGGCTCTTCGCGGGCCCGGTCTTCCGCTAGAGGCCGGTACGAGCGGCCGGGCGTCGGCCGGGCGCCCCACCGCCCGCCCGGCGGCCGCCCGGCCGCAGCCGGTTCAGGCATCCCCTGGATCAGGCATCCACCGCTTCAGGCATCCACCGCCTCCCACACCACCCCCGCGCCCTCGGCCCGTACCCGTCCGAAGACGACATCGGCGAAGTGGATGCCGAAGCCGAGGGTGTCCGGCTCCTGGAGTTCGGCGACCAGCCGCCGGCGGGCGTCCGAGGCGGCGGCGCGGTCGTGGTCGGGGGCGGCGTACCACTCCGGGTGGCTGATCTGGACCGGCGAGTGCAGCGCGTCGCCGAACGCGATCAGCCGCCGCCCGCCCCCGGAGATGACGTACGAAGCGTGCCCGGGCGTGTGGCCGGCGGAGAGGTGGACCCGGACGCCGGGGAAGATCTCCTCGCCGTCCGCCACGGTCCGGACCTGGGGCTCCAGCACCGCCAGGACCTCCGGGCCGGTGCCGTGCGCGGCGAGGTGGGCGCGGCCGGTCCACTCCGCTTCGGGTATCAGGTACGGGGCGTGCGCGAGGGCGGGGCGGTCGCCACCGGGCGCCGGGTGGTGGAGCCAGCCGATGTGGTCGGTGTGCAGGTGGGTGACGGCGACCGCCTCGATGCCGGCCGGCCGGCGGCCGAGCGCGGCGAGGTTGTCGAGCAGCGCGCCGCCCCGCAGGTCGCTCACCGGGCTGCCGGGCTCGGCCGGACGCGTCCCGGGGCCGAAGCCGGCGTCGATCAGCAGGGCGCGATCGCCGCGCTCCACCAGCAGCCCGCCGACGCCCGCCGTCAGATACCCGTCGGCGTCCAGATATTCCCCGTACGCCGCCCAGTCCTCCTCGGTGGCCGCCGGGAGCCAGCCGCGCCCGGACAGTCGCGCCGCGCCGTCCGGGACGTAGGTCACCGTGGTCTCGCCGAGCCGCAGTGAGCGCACGACGCCCGGGCGGCGGAGGCGGGTGGTGTCGGCGTCGGGGGTGGTGGATGTGCTCATGGCGGTACCTCCGGAAGACGGACGGGCGGACGGGCAGGGCAGGACAGGGCGCCGCCGGGCCCGCGGTGCCCGGCGAAACGGGCCGCATCGCGGCGGCACCACCACCATAAGCATCAAGCTTGAATCATTCAAGCTCGGATTATTTAGGTTAGGTGCACTTGGTACGATGAGGGCATGACGACGAACCCGGAAGCGCAGACCGTCGCGGAGCGCCAGCTGTGCGGTCTGCTGAACGGGATGGCCCAGCGGATCGGCGACCACGTCCGCCGCGGCGCGGGCCGGCTCGGCCTGACCGCCCCGCAGGCGATCGCACTGCGCGAGCTGACCGGGCCGATGACCATGCGCGAGCTGGCCGAGCGGATGACCTGCGAGCCGTCCAACGCCACCTTCGTCGTCGACAAACTGGAGAAGCAGGAGCTGATCGAGCGTCGGCCGCACCCCACCGACCGGCGCGCCAAGCAGCTCGTACTGACCGCCCAGGGCGCCGCCCTCCGCGACCGCCTGCTGGCGCTGCTCGGCGAGGAATCCCCGCTCGCCGGGCTCACCGACGCCGAGCGGGCCACCCTCCGCCTCCTCCTGGAGCGGGCGATGACCCACCCGCCCGAGGGCGAGCCGCCGGCCCGCGGCTGACGCGCGTCCGGCGCGGCGGCGAACGGCCCCGGCCGGCCGCGCGGCGGAACGGGTGAGGTGCGCAGGTGGCAGGGTTGCCGGGCGGGCGCGGGGGACAGGCGCAGGGAAGGGGCGCGGCGCGCGTCCCGTGACCGAGCACGCCAGGAGGCAGCCATGCCGGTGGAACCGACCGATCCCGAGCACCCCGATTACCTCGACGACCCCGATGACCTCGTCGGCGGCGAGGAGGCCGCGGAGTTCGGGGTGGAGGCCCCGGAGGCGGACGCGGCCGAGCAGCAGGCCGCCCTCCGCCCGCCGCGCGACACCCCGCCCACCACCGACCTGCCCGAGCCGGCCGACGAGGCCGACCGGGCCGAGCAGGCGCGGGTGGTGGAGCTGGACGAGGACGACTACCGCTGAGCCCGGGGGCCCGGGCCCGTTGGCCGTCCGGGCCGCCGCGGTCCGCCCGCAGGACAGAAGGAGACGGGACGGGCCGCGGCGGCCGGGGGCGTCAGAGCCGGTCCAGGAGGGCCTTCATCTGCTTGACCTCGGCGGACTGGCCGCGGACGACATCGTCGGCGAGCTTCCTGGCGGCCGGGTTCTTGCCGTGCCGCTGCTCGTTCTTGGCCATCTCGATCGCGCCCTCGTGGTGCTTGATCATCATGGCCGCGAACTTCCGGTCGAAGTCCCGGCCCTTGGCGGCCGTCAGCTCCTTCATGTCCGCGTCGGACATCATCCCGGACATGCCGGAGGCGCCGGGCGTGTCGGTAGCCCCGGAACCGTGGCCGGCCGAGCCGTGCCGCATGCCGCCGGAACCGTGGTCCATGCCCGGCGCCGAGCCCGCGGACTGCGGCTTGCCCCACGCCGTGAGCCAGGACCGCATCCGCTGGATCTCCGGGTCCTGGGCCTTCTCGATGGCCGCGGCGAGCCGCTTGACCTCCGGGTCCGCGGCGCGGCCATCGGCCAGCCGCGCCATCTCCAGCGCCTGCTGGTGGTGCGGGATCATCATCTGCGCGAACATCACGTCCGCGTCGGTAACGGGCCCCGGGGCGGGGTTGGCCGTCGGGGAGCCGGCCGTGGCCGAGGGGGTCCGGCCGGGGTCGGCCGCCTTGCCCTGGTCCGTGCCGCCGGTGCTGCCGCAGGCGGCCAGGAGCAGGGCCGCGGTGGCGGCGAGACCGGTGAGGGCGAGCCGGCGGGCAGGCCGGGGGGTGCGCTGATGCGCGGTCATGGCGATACCTCGTGCTGTCGATTCGTCGATACGCAGGGGGAGGCCCCCGTACGCGGAAAAAAAGGGGAACGGAACCGTGTGCGGGCAGCGCTGAGCGCCCGCGGTGGCGTTCGGCCTAAATCCGCAGAATCGACAGCTGGGCGAGATCGGGTGGGCGCGGCGGGGGATTGGGACGCAGCACCGCCAGGGCGCTCGCGCGCAGGAGCACCAGCCAGTCGGCCCGCCGCCGCACCACCAGGCGCAGCAGACAGGCCAGTGCCCAGCCGCCCAGCACGGCCACGCACAGCGAGGTCATGTCCATTCCCGCGCCGGGGGAGTGGTGTGATGACGGGCCGCTGGTGTGGTGGGCGTGGGTGGTGTGGCTGGTGTGGTGCGCGGCCGGGCGGTCCATGGGGGACATCGCGGCCATGGCGTGCGCGGCGTTGCCGTACGCGGTGTCGTCATACGCGCCGCCGTCGTACGCGGCAGCGCCGGCACCTGCGACGACCCCCGCCCCAGGGCCCGCGGTCATCTCCCGGTCCCCGCTCGGATGGCCGAGCGTGTGCATCGCGAAGACGCCCAGCGCGAGGACGGCGATCAGCAGCAGGTGCCCCCAGGCACCGGCCGCCCGGATCCGCCGGTTCGCGCGCATGCTCTCGACCTCCTCCCGGACCGAGGGTAGAGCAGCCGGGCCCGCGCCCCGCCCCCGGGGCCCGGGCCCGACCGGTCAGTTGTCCGCCGCCCGGAAGCCGCGCAGCCGCAGGCTGTTGCCGACCACGAACACCGAGGAGAAGGCCATCGCCGCGCCCGCGATCATCGGGTTGAGCAGGCCGGTCGCGGCCAGCGGCAGCGCCGCGACGTTGTAGGCGAAGGCCCAGAAGAGGTTGGACTTGATGGTGCCCAGGGTGCGGCGGGAGAGCCGGATGGCGTCGGCCGCCGCCCGCAGGTCGCCGCGGACCAGGGTCAGGTCGCCGGCCTCGATGGCGGCGTCGGTGCCGGTGCCCATGGCCAGTCCGAGGTCGGCCTGGGCCAGCGCCGCCGCGTCGTTGACGCCGTCGCCGACCATCGCCACCGAACGGCCCTCCCGCTGGAGGCGCTTGACCACGTCCACCTTGTCCTGCGGCAGCACCTCGGCGAACACCCGGTCCGCGTCGATACCGACCTCGGCCGCCACCGAGCGGGCCACCGCCGCGTTGTCGCCGGTCAGCAGGACGGGTGTCAGCCCCAGCGCGCGCAGCCGCCGGATCGCCTCCGGGCTGGTCTCCTTGACCGCGTCGGCCACCTCCAGCACCGCCCGGGCCTCCCCGTCCCAGGCCACCGCGATCGCGGTCCGCCCGGCCGCCTCGGCGCCGGCCTTGGCCCGCGCCAGCTCGTCGGGGAGCGGGATCGCCCACTCGGCGAGCAGCCGCTCCCGGCCGACCAGGACGGCGTGCCCCTCGACGATGCCCTGGACGCCCAGGCCCGCGAGGTTGGCGAAGTCCTCCGGCACCGGCAGGGCGCCCACCTCGGCGCTCGCGCCGGCCGCCACGGCCTGGGCGATCGGGTGCTCCGAGGCGTGCTCCAGCGCGCCGGCCAGCCGCAGGACCTCGGCCCGGTCGGTGCCCGCCGCGGTGTGCGCGGCCAGCAGGGTCATCCGGCCGGTGGTGACGGTGCCGGTCTTGTCCAGGACGATGGTGTCGACCTTGCGGGTGGTCTCCAGGACCTCCGGGCCCTTGATGAGGATGCCGAGCTGGGCGCCGCGGCCGGTGCCGACCATGAGGGCGGTCGGGGTGGCCAGTCCGAGCGCGCACGGGCAGGCGATGATCAGTACGGCGACCGCGGCGGTGAAGGCGGCGGTCAGTCCGGCGCCGCTGCCGAGCCAGAAGCCGAGGGTGGCCAGCGCCAGTCCGATGACGACGGGGACGAAGACCGCGGAGATCTTGTCCGCGAGCCGCTGGGCGGCGGCCTTGCCGTTCTGCGCGTCCTCCACCAGCTTGGCCATCCGGGCGAGTTGGGTGTCCGCGCCGACCCGGGTCGCCTCGACGACCAGCCGGCCGCCGACGTTCAGGGTGGCACCGGTGACGCTGTCGCCGGCCGCGACCTCCACCGGCACCGACTCCCCGGTCAGCATCGAGGCGTCCACCGCGGAGGAGCCTTCCACCACCGTGCCGTCGGTGGCGATCTTCTCGCCGGGCCGCACCAGGAAGCGGTCCCCGACGCTCAACCGCCCTACGGGGACGGTCTCTTCGCGCCCGCCGCGCAATACGGTCACGTCCTTCGCGCCCAGCTCCATCAGCGCCTTCAGGGCCGCGCCCGCCTTGCGCTTGGACCGCGCCTCGAAGTACCGGCCGGCCAGGATGAACGCGGTGACGCCGGCCGCGGCCTCCAGGTAGATGTTGCCCGCGCCGTCGCTGCGGCCGATGGTCAGCTCGAACGGGTGGGTCATTCCCGGCATGCCGGCCGTACCGAAGAACAGCGCCCACAGCGACCACAGGAACGCGGCCGAGGTGCCGACCGAGATCAGGGTGTCCATGGTGGCCGCGCCGTGCCGGGCGTTGGTCCAGGCGGCGCGGTGGAACGGCCAGGCGGCGTAGGTGACGACCGGCGCGGTCAGGGTCAGCGACAGCCACTGCCAGTAGGTGAACTGGAGCGCCGGCACCATCGCCAGGGCGATCACCGGGACGGCCAGCGCCACCGCGGTGACCAGCCGCTGCCGCAGGGGGCGCAGCGGGTCGCCGGCCGCGCCGCCGTCCGCCGCGCCGGGCTCGGCCGCGCCGCCGCCGGCCGCGGCGGGCGGCGCCGGCTCCTGGGCGGTGTAGCCGGTGGCCTCCACGGTGGCGATCAGGTCGCCCACCGAGACGTCGTCCCGGAAGGTGACCTTGGCCTTCTCGGTGGCGTAGTTGACGGTGGCCTCGACCCCGTCCATGCGGTTGAGCTTCTTCTCGATCCGGGCGGCGCAGGAGGCGCAGGTCATCCCGCCGATGGCGAGCTCGACCTCGGCAGTGCCGGGACTGGTGGTGGTCATGTCGTCTGCTCCTCGCAGCTCACGGAGAAGGTCTACGGGCGGTGCGGCGAGATACCCCAGGGGGGTATCGCTCGATGCGGCTCAATGTATACCCCCCGCCCGTATTGAATGCAAGGGGGTCCGGTTGCTTGACGAGATACCCCCAGGGGGTATTGTCTGGCCCGAGCTGAACGGCCGCGTTCGCTCGCGGCACCCGCCGCCCGCGGCCCGTTCGGGGAGGGAACGCACCATGCACACCGGACTGAAAGCCGGCCTCTTCGCCACCGCGCTCGCCGCGGCCTTCGGCACCGCCTACGGCGTGGGCGCGGCGATGGGCCCCGTGGCGGCGGACGCCCCGGCCCCCGCGCACGCCGGCCATACGGCGGGGAAGGGCCAGGCGGCGGAAACCCCCGGCGGGCTCCAGGTCTCCGAGGGCGGCTACACCCTCGACCTGAAGACCCCGGCCGTCGCCGCCGGCGCCCCCGCCGAACTGCGCTTCGCGGTCCGCGACGACCGCACCGGCCGCCCGGTCACCGCCTACCGCCGGGAGCACGGCAAGGAGCTGCACTTCATCGTGGCGTCCCGGGACCTGTCGGTCTTCCGCCACCTCCACCCGCGGCGGGCCGCGGACGGCACCTGGTCAACCCCGGCCGACCTGCCCGCGGCCGGCGGGTACCGCGTCTTCGCCGACTTCACCCCCGAGGGCGCCCAGGAGGGCCGCACGCTCGGCGCCGACCTGGCGGTCACCGGCACGTACCGGCCCGCCGAGCTGCCTCCGCCCGCCGCCACCGCCGAGACCGACGGCTACCGCGTCACCCTCGACGGCACCCTCCGCCCCGGCGCGCCCGCCGCCCTGACGCTGCGCGTCACCAAGGACGGCAAGCCGGTCACCGACCTCGACCCCTACCTCGGCGCGTACGGGCACCTGGTCGCGCTGCGCTCCGGCGATCTGGCCTATCTGCACGTCCACCCCAACGGCGAAGCGGGTGACCGGCGGACACCGGCCGGCCCCGAGGTGTCCTTCACCGCCACCGCGCCGAGCGCCGGCACCTACCGCCTCTTCCTCGACTTCCGGCACCGGGGGACGGTCCACACCGCCGCCTTCACCGTCCGTACGGCCGGCGCCCCCGGGGACGGCGCCCAGGCCGCTCCGGGCGCGACGGAGAACGGCCACCACCACTGATCCTCGCCGCGCACCCCTGCCCCACGCCGCCTGACCAGGCACGCAAGGTTTTACTGCACATTGGTTGCAACTAAAACCAACCAGCGGGAATGTAGGCGGGGTGCCCTGGCGGAGGCCGGGGCGGAAGAAGAAAGCGAGCAGTGTCACCGATGCCTACCTCCCCCTCCCCGACCCTCGCCGGTCAGGCCCCGCCGTCGCGCCGGCAGCGGATAGCGCGGTCGATGACCCGCGCCGAGTGGGGGCGGATGGCCGGTATGGCCGGGTTCATCCTCGCGCTCCACGTCATCGGCTGGTTCACGCTGGTGGCGATCGTGGCCCCGGAGCACTACAGCCTGGGCACCAAGAGCTTCGGCATCGGCATCGGCGTGACCGCGTACACCCTCGGTATGCGGCACGCCTTCGACGCCGACCACATCGCCGCCATCGACAACACCACCCGCAAGCTGATGCACGAGGGCCAGCGGCCGCTGTCGGTCGGCTTCTGGTTCTCGCTGGGCCACTCCAGCATCGTCTTCGGGCTGGCGTTCCTGCTCTCCCTCGGCGTCAAGGCGCTCGCCGGACCGGTCAAGGACGACAACTCCGAACTCCACGCGATCACCGGGCTGATCGGCACCACCGTCTCCGGCGTCTTCCTCTACGTCATCGCCGCGATCAACCTCGTCATCCTGGCCGGCATCTGGGGCGTCTTCCGGCGGATGCGGGCCGGCGACTTCGACGAGGCGGCGCTGGAGGAGCAGCTCAACAACCGCGGCCTGATGAACCGCCTGCTGGGCCGCGTGATGAAGTCGATCACCAAGCCATGGCAGATGTACCCGCTCGGCCTGCTCTTCGGCCTCGGCTTCGACACCGCCACCGAGGTCGCGCTGCTGGTGCTGGCCGGCTCCGGCGCCGCCTCCGGACTGCCCTGGTACGCGATCCTCTGCCTGCCGGTGCTGTTCGCCGCCGGGATGAGCCTGCTGGACACCATCGACGGCTCGTTCATGAACTTCGCCTACGGCTGGGCGTTCTCCAAGCCGGTCCGCAAGGTCTACTACAACCTCACCATCACCGGCCTGTCGGTCGCCGTCGCCCTGATCATCGGGACGGTGGAGCTGCTCGGCCTGCTCGCCGACAAGCTGGACCTGCACGGCGCGTTCTGGGACTGGATCGGCGGGCTGGACCTCAACATGGTCGGCTTCGTCATCGTCGGCCTGTTCTTCGTCACCTGGATCGTGGCCCTGGTGGTGTGGAAGGCCGCCCGGATCGAGGAGAAGTGGACCGCGCACGTCCAGCCGGCCGCGGCCGAACCGGCCGCCGACTGACCGCCCGCGCCGCGGCCCGCCCGCCGCGGGTCAGGGCGCCGGGGCCGCCTCGTCGGCCTCCCCGCCGCCCGCGGCGTGCGCGGCCAGCACCCCCGTGCGGTGGCGCTGGACGCACCAGTAGTACGCGAAGCCGCCCAGCGCCACCACGCCGATGAACAGGAACGCGCCCCACCGCAGATACCAGTGCTGCGGGCCGGTGGCGTTGTAGACCGCGGCCCGCGGCCAGGCGAGGTTCACCGACATCGCCAGGCCCCACGCCACCGCCAGCACGTTCACCGGCAGCCCGAACCGGCCCAGCGAGAACGTGCCGGGCCCCGGTGGCGGCCAGGTGCCGCGCAGCCGCCGGACCAGCATCGGCAGCGTCACCATCACATACGCCAGATAGATCATGATGATCGCGATACTGGTGATCACCGAGAAGATCTGCGGCTGGTTGACGTTGAGCAGCAGGATCGCGATCCCCACCAGTCCGATGACCACCGCCGGCAGCACCGGCGTCTGGAAGCGCGGGCTGACCCGCGCCAGCCGGGCCGACGCCGGCAGATTGGTGTCCCGGGCCATCGCGAACGCCAGCCGGATCGCCGCGGTGTGCACGGCCAGTTCGCACACCGTGATCGCGATGACCACGCACCACAGCACCGCCTGCCCGACCGCCGGCCCGAGCGTCGCCAGCACCACGTACTGCAGCCCGTCCGCCGCCAGCCGCGGATCGCGCAGATCGGGCGCGGAGAGCAGCGCGAACAGCAGGATCAGGCCGCCGATCAGGAACGAGGCGCACAGCGCCCGCAGGATCGCGCGCGGCGCGTTGCGGGCCGGGTCCCGGGACTCCTCGCCCAGCGACGAGGCGGTGTCGAAGCCGTACATGACATACGCCGAGGCCAGCGAGGCGGTCAGGAACGCGCCGAGATACCCCAGGCTCTCCCCGCGGCCGTGCCCGAACGTCTGGGTCACCGCGGACGGGCCCCGGGCCAGATGCGCGGCCAGCAGCAGGATCAGCACCACCGCCGCGACCAGCTCGATGGCCACACCCGCCGAGTTGATCCGCGCCATCAGCTTCACCCCGAAGGCGTTGACCAGCGTCGTGAAGGTGATCAGGACGGTGCCCAGCAGCACCGCGTTGGCCGCCGCGTCGGTCTTCCCGGTGCCGTCCCCGATGACCTGGAAGAACGCCGAGATCTGCGGCAGCGTCACCTGGTACGCCAGCGCCACCGCGGCCAGCGACACCATCGACGCGGTCAGCATCATCCAGCCGCCGAGCCAGCCCACATGCGGACCGCCCAGCTTCTTCGCCCAGTTGTAGACCGACCCGGCCACCGGATAGCGGCCGGCCAGCTCGCAGAAGCACAGCGCCACCATCAGCTGCCCGCAGAAGACCATCGGCCAGGACCACCAGTACGCCGGACCGCCGTGGCTCACCCCGAAGTAGAACAGCTGGAAGGTGCCGGTGAGGATGGAGATATAGCTGATACCGGCGGCGAAGGTGTGGAAGTTGCCCAGCGTGCGCTTGAGTTCGGGCTTGTACCCCAGCTCGGCCAGCGCCCCGTCGTCGTGCCCGTCGTCGTGTCCGGCGTCGCCGGCCGGCCCGCCCGGACCCGTCACCCGAACCACCGCTGCGGCCGCGGCGCGGTGTTCCGCCAGACGTGCTTGGCCTCCAGGTACTCCGCCAGCCCGGCCGGCCCCAGCTCCCGCCCGATCCCGGACTGCTTCATCCCGCCCCACTCGGCCTGCGGTACGTACGGATGGAAGTCGTTGATCCACACCGTGCCGGCCCGCAGCCGGTCCGCGACCCGGTGCGCGCGCCCCGCGTCCCCCGTCCACACCGCCCCCGCCAGCCCGTACACCGTGTCATTGGCCAGCGACACCGCCTCCGCCTCCGTACGGAACCGCTCCACCGTCAGCACCGGACCGAACGACTCGTCCCGCACCACCGACATGTCCGGGGTGCACTCGTCCAGCACCGTCGGCAGGTAGTAGAAGCCGTCGGCCAGCTCCGGATCGTCCGGCGGCGCGCCGCCGCAGCGCAGCACCGCGCCCTCCGCCAGCCCGGCCGCCACATACGCCGCGACCTTCGCCCGGTGCTCCGCGGAGATCAGCGGACCGGTGTGCGCCCGCTCGTCGAACGGGCCGCCGAGCCGGATCCGCCGCGCCCGGTCCACCAGCTCGGTGACGAACCGGTCGTGCAGCCCGTCCTCCACCAGCAGCCGCGCCCCGGCCGAGCACACCTGCCCGGAGTGCAGGAACACCGCCGTCAGCGCGTAGTCCACCGCGGTGTCGAAGTCCGCGTCGGCGAAGACGATATTGGCGTTCTTGCCGCCCAGCTCCAGGGCGATCTTCTTCACCGTGGGCGCCGCCGCGGCCATGATCCGCCGCCCGGTGGCCAGTCCGCCGGTGAACGACACCATGTCCACCCGCGGATCCTCGGTCAGCGGTGCGCCGACCAGCGGGCCGGTGCCCAGGACGAGGTTGGCCGCCCCGTCCGGCACCCCGGCCTCCGCCAGCAGCCGCATCAGGTGGATCGCGGTGTGCGGGGTCAGCTCGCTGGGCTTGAGGACGAAGGTGTTGCCCGCGGCCAGCGCCGGGGCGACCTTCCAGGCGGTCTGGAGCAGCGGATAGTTCCACGGTGTGATCAGCGCGCAGACGCCGACCGGCTCATGCTGCACGGTGCTCTCCACCGCGTCGTTCCCGGCGTCCACCACCCGGTCGCCGCCGCCGGCCGCCGCGAGATGGCCGAAGTAGCGGAAGCAGCCCGCGATGTCGTCCATGTCGTAGCCGCTCTCCACCAGCCGCTTGCCGGTGTCCAGCGACTCGGCCCGGGCCAGCGCGTCCCGGTCGCGCTCCAGCAGCTCCGCGACCCGCACCACCACCCGGCCCCGCTCGGCGGCCGGGGTGCGCGGCCAGGGGCCGTCGTCGAACGCCAGCCGGGCGGCGGCCACCGCCGCGGCCGCGTCCTTCGGTCCGCCCTCGTCCACGGTCGCGACCGGTGTGCCGTCCGCCGGGCAGCGGATCTCCCGCACCCGCCCGTCGGCCGCCGCGGTCCACTGACCGCCGATGAACAGCTCCGGCATGGGTGCGCCTTTCGGGTCTCGCGGTCCGGTCCGGGCCGGGGACGGGCGGCGCGGCCGTACGGGCGGCCGGGCGCGGTGGTCCCCCTCGGTGGTGAGGCCGGTACCGAGCGTAAGGCGGGCGCACCCGGACCGCACGGTGCGCGGCCGGGGCGCCGCCGGGCCGGACCGCCGGTGGGGCCGATGGGGTGACCGCCCGCCGCCGCGGCGAGAATGGGGCCATGTACGCCGTCGCCGACACCGCCGCCTACCTCACCGGCCGCTGGCACATCGAGCGCGCCGTCCACGACCTGCGGACCGGCACGGAGGGCAGCTTCCGCGGCACCGCCGAGATCCGCCCGGACGGCCCCGGCGGGACCCTGGTCCACCTCGAGGAGGGCGAGCTGACCTGGCAGGGCACCGTCCACCCGGCGACCCGCACACTGCGGATCGGCCCCCGCCCGGACGGCACCGCCGCGGTCACGTTCGCCGACGGCCGCCCCTTCCACGATCTCGACCTGCGCACCGGCCGCTGGACCGCCCACCACCCCTGCGCCGCCGACCGCTACGAGGGCACCTTCACCGCGCTGAATGCGGACCGCTGGCACCTGCGGTGGCGGGTCACCGGCCCGGCCAAGGACCAGCTGCTCCGCTCGGTCTACCGCCGCGCCCGCTGACCCCGGGGCCGAGGCCGCGCTACGGCTTGACCGCCTTCAGCGCGTACAGCATCGGCAGGATCGGTTCGGCGTCCGGCAGCCGCCACCAGCCGTGGCCGTCCGGCACCATCGACGCGAACCGCGGCCACGGCAGCGACGCGACCTCCCGCAGCGTGCGCACCGCGAGCCCGGCCCCGACCACCGCGTTCACCACCTCGCCGATGCCGTGCCGCCACTCGTAGCTCGTCGTGGCGCCGGCCAGCGGCGGACCGTCGGTGTACGTCGTCGGGGTGTCGCTGCGCAGCGCGCCCCGGCCCGCGAGGTAGTCGTGGCGGAGCAGCAGCGGCGGGGTGTCCGGGTCCGCGGGCGGGGTGGGGCCGAGGGCGTTCAGCAGCGGGTGGAACTCCACCAGGTAGAACGTGCCGCCGGGCCGCAGCAGTCCGGCGACCGTGCGGGCCCAGGCGGCCAGGTCGGGGAGGTAGCACACCGCGCCCTTGCCGGTGTAGATCACGTCGAAGCGGCGGTCGCCGAGCGCCTCCCGCGCGCGGTAGACGTCGGACCGGACGAACTCCAGCTCCCGGCCGGTCCGTTCGGCGATCCGCCGGGCCTGCGCGACCGCCTCGGCGGAGAAGTCCAGGCCCACCGCCCGCGCGCCCCGGTCGGCGAACGCCGCGGTCTCGGTGCCCAGATGGCACTGGAGGTGCAGGACGTCGCGGTCCGCCAGCTCGCCGAGGTCGTCCCATTCGAACGGTGCGAACCAGTCGTCGGGGCGCCGGGACCCGTCCAGGCCGTAGAACGCGCTGGCCGCGTGCACCGGGGTGCGGGCGTCCCAGTTGGCCTCGTTGGCGCGCACCATCTCCGCGGTGTCCGGGAGGCCGGACGCGGTGGCGGCGGACGGCTTCGACGGCGCCTGCCCGGGGGACTCGCTCTGCTCTGTGGTCATGGTCCTCTTCTACCGGCCCGCGCCGCGTCCGCACCAGGCCGCGGCCCCGGCCCGCCCGTTACCGGCCACCGGGCCCGCCCCGGCCGCCGGCCACTCGGCGGTCAGCCGGCCCCCGGCGAGCACCACCCGGCGGCCCGCGCACCGGAGCAGCTCCTCGTCGCCGGTGGCCAGGACGCAGGTCAGCCGCCGCTCGCCGCACACCCGGGCCAGCAGCGCCGCGAACTCCGCCCGCCCGTCCGGCGGCAGGCCCGCGGTCGGCCGGTCCGCGAGCAGCACGGTGGGCCGGGTGACCAGCGCCCGGGCCAGCGCCGCGCGCCGCCGCGCGGAGGCGGGCAGGCGCCCCGGCGGCACCTCGCCCGCCCAGGCCAGTCCGACCTCGGCCAGCGCCGCCCCGGCCAGCTCCCGGCGGTCGGCGGGCCGCAGCCCCAGCGGGACCAGCGCGGCGGCCACCCACTGCCGCGCCGTCGCCCCGGCGGCCGGGCCGGTGGCGCCGCCGTCCGCACCGCCCAGCAGGCCGATCGCGTCGCCGCGCAGCCGGCCGAGCCGGGACGCGGTGAGGGTGGCCAGATCCGTGCCGTCGAGCAGCACCCGGCCCCGGGTCGGGCGCTCCAGCCCGCCCAGGATCCGCAGCAGCGTGGACGTGCCCGCACCGGGCCGCCCCCGCACGGCCAGCACCGTGCCGTCCGGTACGTAGAGGTCGACGCCGTCCAGGACCCGGACCACGTCACCGCCGCGCCGGTAGTGCTTCTCCACGCCGGTCAGGTGGTACACGCGCGCTCTCCTCCGGGCCGTCCGCCGCGGCCCCGCCCGCCAGCGTAGAAACGCCGGGTGACCGGAGTGTGAGCGGACGGTGAGAGCCGGATGAGAAGGCCGCCCGGCCCGCTCGCGCCCGGCCCGACTGCCGCCGCCAGCAGGGCAGTTGGCGCCCGCGCCCGGCGGACGTACGGTTACCGGCACCGCAATCCGACGGGAAGAGTGGGGAATGAGCCAAGAAATCCGGCCGCTGTCCGGCGCCGTTGACGTGAGCATCCCGAGCGTGGCCCGGATGTACGACTACTACCTCGGCGGCAAGGACAACTACGCGGTGGACCGCACCGCCTGCGAGGAGCTGAGCAAGGTCGTGCCCAGTACGCAGGTGCTGGCCATCAACAACCGGCGGTTCCTGCGCCGGGCGGTGCGCTGGCTGGCGCAGGAGCGCGGCATCCGGCAGTTCCTCGACCACGGCTCCGGCCTGCCCACCCAGGACAACGTCCACGAGGTAGCCCAGCGGGTCGACCCCCGCTCCCGGGTCGTCTACATCGACAACGACCCGATCGTGCTGGCCCACGGCCGGGCGCTGCTGGAGGAGAACGACAACACCGCGGTCATCCAGGCCGATATGCGGGACACCGACGGTATCTTCGCCAGCCCGGAGGTCCGCCGCCTGATCGACCCGGACGAGCCGACCGCGGCGCTGTTCGTCTCGGTGCTGCACTGCATCCCGGACGCCGACGATCCGGCCGGACTGGTCCGCCGGGTGGCCGAACGGCTCGCGCCAGGCAGCTTTCTGGTGGTGTGTCAGCTGGTGAGCGAGGACGCCGCCACTCGGGATTTCGTCACCGAGTTCATGCGGGTCAGCACCCAGGGGAACTGGGGCCGGGTGCGCCAGGCGCATGAACTCCGGTCGTTTCTCGACGGGTTGGAGATCGAGGAACCGGGCCTGGTGGAGGTCTCCACCTGGCGGCCGGACCCGGCGGACGCCGGTCCCCGGCAGCTCACGCTGGAGTGGATCGAGTACGGGGGAGTGGCCCGCAAGCCGTAGCGGACGCCGGGGCCGGGCGGGCGGAAGCCGGGGCCGGCCCGGTCGTTCAGCCCGCCCGCCCCAGCAGCCGTTCCAGCATCGCCAGCGACTCCCGCGGCGACTCGGCCTGTGCCGAGAGCCGGTCCATCACCGCCAGGTAGTGGTCGACGTCATCGCGCTTGTCCAGATAGAGCGCGCTGGTCAGCTGCTCCAGATAGACGATGTCGGGCAGGTCCGGCTCCAGGAACCGCAGGATGGTGACCGGCCCGCCCGCCGCGGCGAGCCCGCCGAGCGCGAACGGCGCGACCTGGAGCGTGACGTTCGGCAGCCGCGCCATCGCCAGCAGATGCCGCACCTGCCCGGCCATCACCTCGGGACCGCCCAGCGGCCGCCGCAGGCACGCCTCGTCGAGGATGGCCCACAGCCGGGGCGCGTCCGGGAGGGTCAGCAGCCGCTGCCGCTCCACCCGCAGCGCGACCCGCTGCTCGGTCTCCTCCGGGGTCGCGCCCGGGTGGCCCAGCAGCGCCACCGCCCGCGCGTACTCCGCGGTCTGCAACAGCCCCGGGACGAACTGCACTTCATAGGTGCGGATCACCGACGCGGCCGACTCCAGCCCGAGGTGGGTCTCGAACCAGCTGGGCAGGACATCGCCGTACTGGTGCCACCAGCCGGGCGTGCCGGTGCGGCGGGCCAGTGCGAGGAAGGTGTCCCGGGCGGTCGCCTCGGTGACGCCGTAGAGCGTCAGCAGATCCGCGACATCGCGCTCCTTGCAGCTCACCCGGCCCAGCTCCAGACGGCTGATCTTGGCGTGCGAGGCGCGGATGGCGTCCCCGGCCGCCTCGCGGGTGATACCGGCGGCCTCCCGCAGCCGGCGCAGCTGGGTGCCCAGCACGATGCGCAGCACGGTGGGGCCGCCGCGCGGCTGGTCGAGATAGCGGCGCAGGGACGGTTCGCTGCTCGGCTGCGCGGCGCTCATGCGTAACTCCCCTGAGTGGTCGGGCGAATGCCCAGTGTCCCCGTGCGGGGTCACTCCTGCGCCGACTATCCGGCCGACATATGACGCCGTACGGCCTTGCCGGAAGCGGCAGTTGGTCAGTCGCGGGCGAACAGATCGTCGAATTCGCCGTCCCTGGCGCCCTGGACGAAGGCCGCCATCGCGGCCCGCGGATAGATCAGCGCGGGGCCCGCCGGGTGCCGGGAATTGCGCACCGCGACCTCTCCGTCCGGAAGAACTGCCAGCTCAACGCAGTTGCCGCTGGGGTTGCTGCGGCGGCTCTTGCGCCAGATCGCGCCCTCCAGGGCGTCGGCCGGCATGCCGTTGGTCATCGTCTCGCTCACCACTGCTCCTCTGTTGCGGGGGTGTGCTCGGGACCGGGCCGGGCCGCGACCAGCTTGGCGTGATCCCGACCCTGGGGGGCCGTCCGTGTCGATGTAATTGCAGATGCACTTGCAGCGTCGGACGGCCGACGAGGATATTAGCCCTCCGGGGCGGCCCCGCCCAGACCGTCCCCGACGCGCCCACCCCCGTATGCCCCTTCGCGGAGACGTGATGACCACACACCCGGCACAGTCCGAGCACGACACCCTCCGGGACGAGCGGCCGCCGGCGGCCGCGACGGGCCGGGAGACGTGGTGGATGCCGGGACCCGACGGTTTCGCCGCCTGCGCCCTCAGCGGCTCGGCCCGCACCGTCGCCGAGGCCCGCCGCTTCACCCGCGCCACCCTCGACGGCTGGCGGATGTGCCCCCGCCTGGCCGACACCGCCGTCCTGATCGTCTCCGAACTCGTCACCAACGCCCTCCGGCACGGCGCCGCGGCCCCCGCCGGGCCCGCCGGCCCGCCCGCCGCCGGCCGCTTCTGCCACGCCTGGCTGGCCCTGACCCGCCAGGACCGCGGAGTGCTGTGCGCGGTCTCCGACGGCGGCACCCGCGCCCCCGTCCTCCGCCCGGCCGGCGAACTCGCCGAGTCCGGCCGCGGACTCCAGCTCGTCAACCGCCTCAGCGACTCCTGGGGCTGGACCCCGCCCGACCACTCCGGCAAAACCGTGTGGGCTACGGTGATGGCGCGCGGCTGACCGGCCGCGGGAGCCGACCGCCGGGGGACGGGAGCCGATGGACCTGCTGTCGCTGCGCTACTTCCGCGAGGTCGCCCGCCGGGAGCACATCAGCCGGGCCGCCGAGGAACTCCGCGTCGCCCAGCCCTCGGTGAGCCGCACCATCGCCCGCCTGGAGGCCGAGCTGGGCGTCCCGCTCTTCGACCGGCAGGGCCGCGCCATCCGGCTCAACCGCTACGGCGCCGCGTTCCTCCGCCGGGTCGAGCGGGCGCTGGACGAACTCGACGACGGGCGGCGGGAGCTGGCCGACGCGGCCGGGCTCGACCAGGGCAGCCTGGCGGTCGCCGCGGAGACCCTGCTGCCGCTCGCCGGACTGCTCGGCGACTACCGCACCGCCCACCCCGGCGTCGCCGTCCGCCTCCACCAGTCCACCCCCGACGCCATGCTCGACCAGCTCCGGGCGCGCGAGGTGGACTACTGCGTCGCCTCCCAGCCGCTGGCCGCGCCCGGCCTCGACACCGTCCGGCTGCGGCGCGAGGAGGTCCAGCTCGTCGTCCCGGCCGGCCACCGGCTGGCCGGCCGGGAGCGGGTCGCGGTCACCGACCTGCTCGCCGAACCGTTCATCACCACCCGCCCCGGGCACTGGCAACGCGCCCTGCTGGACCGGCTGTTCGCGCCGACCGGGCAGCGGCCGGTGATCTCCTGCGAGGGCGACGAGCCGGGCGTCACGCTCTTCCTCATCCGGGCCGGCATCGGCGTGGGCCTGGCGCCCACCATCGCCCGCGAGGCCACCGCCAACGAACCGATCGCCTGGGTACGGATCGACGCGCCCGGCTGCCACCGCACCCTCAGCCTCGTCCGGCGCGCCGACAGCTATCTGTCACCGGCCGCCGCACGCTTCCGGGACCTGGCCCTGGCGCACTTCGCGGCCGGCGGCGGCGCCGTACCGGACCGGCTCGGCTGACGGGCGCGGTACGGCTCAGTCCGCCGGCCCGCTCCCCGGCCCGTCGCCCGCGCCGAACGCCGACAGCAGCCGCTCCGCCGCCAGCGTCGCGGTGATCTCGCCCGCCCGTACCGCCTGTTCGACCTCCGGGCCCAGCCGGCGGACCTCCGGATGCTCCTGGAGGCGGTCCATCAGCCGCTCCCGGACCATCGACCACGTCCACTCCACCTGCTGGGCGCGCCGCCGCTCGGCCAGCGCGCCCCGCGACTCCAGCAGCGCCCGGTGCTGCTCGACCCGCTCCCACACCGCCTTCAGCCCCGTGCCCTCGCGGGCGCTGCAGGTCAGCACCGGCGGCGTCCACACCGCGTCCGCGGGCTGCAGCAGCCGCAGCGCACCGGCCAGTTCGCGCGCCGCCGACCGGGCGTCCTTCTCGTGCGGCCCGTCGGCCTTGTTGACCGACACCAGGTCCGCCAGCTCCAGGACGCCCTTCTTGATGCCCTGGAGCTGGTCGCCGGTACGGGCCAGGGTCAGCAGCAGGAACGTGTCGACCATGTTGGCGACCGCGGTCTCCGACTGGCCGACGCCGACCGTCTCGACCAGCACCACGTCGTAGCCGGCCGCCTCCATCACCACGATCGACTCCCGGGTCGCCCGCGCCACCCCGCCCAGCGTCCCCGACGTGGGGGAGGGGCGGACGAACGCCGCCGGGTCCGTCGCCAGCCGCTCCATCCGGGTCTTGTCGCCCAGGATCGAACCACCGGTCCGGCTCGACGACGGATCGACGGCCAGCACCGCCACCCGGTGCCCCAGCCCCGTCAGCAGCGAGCCCAGCGCGTCGATGAAGGTCGACTTGCCGACCCCCGGCACCCCGCTGATCCCCACCCGCCGGGCCGCCCCCGCGTACGGCAGCAGCCGCACCAGCAACTCCTGGGCCGCCGCCCGGTGGTCGGCGCGGGTGGACTCGACCAGCGTGACCGCGCGGGCGATCCAGGCCCGGGAACCGGCCCGCACCCCCTCGGCGTACCGGTCCACATCGATCGTCGCAGGCATGCCCCTCCGCCCTACAGCTCGTGGCCCAGCGCCGCCGCCAGATCCCGCACCAGGTCGTGGGCGGCCTCCGGGATGACCGTACCGGGCAGGAACACCGCCGCCGCGCCCATGTCCCGCAGCGGCTGCACGTCCTGCGGCGGGATCACCCCGCCGACGACGACGGTGATGTCGTCCCGGTCCTCCGCCGCCAGCGCCTCCCGCAGCGCCGGCACCAGCGTCAGGTGCCCGGCCGCCAGCGACGACACCCCGACGATGTGCACATCCGCCTCGACCGCCTGGCGGGCCACCTCGGCCGGGGTCTGGAACAGCGGGCCGACGTCCACGTCGAACCCGAGGTCGGCGAAGGCCGTGGCGATCACCTTCTGGCCGCGGTCGTGGCCGTCCTGGCCCATCTTGGCCACCAGGATGCGCGGCCGGCGCCCCTCGGCCCGCTCGAACGCGGCCACCAGCTCCCGGGTGCGCTCGACCCCCGACGCGGGGCCCGCTTCGTCTCGGTACACACCCGAGATGGTACGGATCTGGCCCGAGTGGCGGCCGTAGACCTCCTCCAGGGCGTCCGAGATCTCCCCGACCGTCGCCATCGCCCGCGCCGCGTCCACCGCCAGCGCCAGCAGATTGCCCTCAAGTCCCGGGCCCGGCGCGGACTTCGCGGCCTCGGTCAGCGCCCGCAGCGCCCGCCGGCAGGCGTCCTCGTCCCGCTCCGCCCGCAGCCGCTTGAGCTTCTCGATCTGCTGCGCCCGCACCGCGGAGTTGTCGACCTTGAGGACCTCGATCTCCTCGTCGGTCTCCACCCGGTACTTGTTGACGCCGATCAGCGCCTGCCGCCCCGAGTCGATCCGCGCCTGCGTCCGCGCCGCCGCCTCCTCGACCCGCAGCTTCGGGATGCCCGCGTCGATCGCCTTGGCCATCCCGCCGGCCGCCTCGACCTCCTCGATGTGCGCCCACGCCCGCCGCGCCAGATCGTGGGTCAGCCGCTCCACGTACGCGCTGCCGCCCCACGGGTCGATCACCCGGCAGGTGCCCGACTCCTGCTGGAGGAAGAGCTGGGTGTTGCGGGCGATCCGCGCCGAGAAGTCGGTGGGCAGCGCCAGCGCCTCGTCCAGCGCGTTGGTGTGCAGCGACTGGGTGTGGCCCTGGGTCGCGGCCATCGCCTCCACACACGTGCGGGTGACGTTGTTGAAGACGTCCTGCGCGGTCAGCGACCAGCCCGAGGTCTGCGAATGGGTGCGCAGCGACAGCGACTTGGGGTTCTTCGGCTCGAACTTCGCCACCAGGCGCGCCCACAGCAGCCGCGCCGCCCGCAGCTTGGCGATCTCCATGAAGAAGTTCATGCCGATCGCCCAGAAGAACGACAGCCGCGGCGCGAACGCGTCCACGTCCATCCCCGCCGCGATGCCCGCCCGCAGGTACTCCACCCCGTCCGCGAGGGTGTACGCCAGCTCCAGATCGGCCGTCGCCCCGGCCTCCTGGATGTGGTAGCCGGAGATCGAGATGGAGTTGTAGCGCGGCATCTTCCGCGAGGTGTACGCGAAGATGTCGGAGATGATCCGCATCGAGGGCTGCGGCGGATAGATGTAGGTGTTGCGGACCATGAACTCCTTGAGGATGTCGTTCTGGATGGTCCCCGCCAGCTTCTCCGGCGGTACGCCCTGCTCCTCCGCCGCCACGATGTACAGCGCGAGAACGGGCAGCACCGCGCCGTTCATCGTCATCGACACCGTCATCCGGTCCAGCGGGATGCCCTCGAAGAGCTGCCGCATGTCGTAGATCGAGTCGATCGCCACGCCCGCCATGCCGACGTCACCGGTCACCCGCGGGTGGTCGCTGTCGTACCCGCGGTGCGTGGGCAGGTCGAACGCGACCGACAGGCCCTTCTGGCCGGCCGCCAGATTGCGCCGGTAGAACGCGTTGGACTCCTCCGCCGTCGAGAAGCCCGCGTACTGCCGCACCGTCCACGGCTGGTTGACGTACATCGTCGGATACGGGCCGCGCAGATACGGCGCGATGCCCGGATACGTGCCCAGGAAGTCCAGGCCGTCGAGATCGTCCGCGGTGTACAGCGGCTTGACGTCGATGCCCTCCGGCGTCTCCCACGTCAGGTCCGCGACGCTCTTGCCCGTCGCCTGCTGGACCGCCTCCGCCCACCGGCCGCCGTCGGCCGGCCCGGACGGTTCGCCCAGCTCCACCGTGCTGAAGTCCGGGATGGGGCCGGACCGCGGTGCCGTTTCCTTCATGCCGCCACCTCCGTGACATCCAGGGCCGAGGAGAGCACCCCGACCGCGTCGCAGCCGGCGAACACGAACGTGTCCACCCCGGCCGCCGCGAACTCCGCCCGGCGCTCGCCCGGCCGGCCCGCCAGATACACCCGTACCGCGCCCGCCGCCTTCAGCGCCGCGGCCACCTCCGCCGCCTGCTCGGCGTAGACCGCGTCGCTCGCGCACAGGCAGGCGATCCGCGCGCCGCTCGCCGCGAACGCCGCGGCCGCGGTCTCGGCCGTCACCTGCTCGGCCACCGTCTCGATCCCGCCCGCCTGGAAGAGGTTGGCGGCGAACGCCACCCGCGCGGTGTGCGCCGCGACCGGCCCCAGCGCGGCCAGGAACGCCGACGGGCGCGCCCCGCGGGCCGCCAGCAGCGCGTCGGAACGGGCCCGCAGCGCCTCGAACGCGTCGTCCCGCCGCACCCGCGGCAGCCCCCCGCCGGCCGGCTCCGGCGCCGGCTCGCGCTCCAGCGGCGCCTCCGCCAGCCGCGGGAACTCACTGACACCGGTGATCGGTTCGCGCCGGTGCGCCAGATCCTCGCTGCGCCGCCGCCAGGTCTGTGCCAGCCGGTCGCCGATCATCCCCGACCGCAGCGCGGCCGCCTGGCCGCCCGCCGCCTCGATCTCCTGGAAGAACGCCCAGCCCGCGCGGGCCAGTTCGGCGGTCAGCGACTCGACGTACCACGAGCCGCCCGCCGGGTCGATCACCTTCGCCAGCTGCGACTCCTCCAGCAGCACCGCCTGGGTGTTCCGGGCGATCCGGCGGGCGAACGCGTCCGGCAGGCCCAGCGCCGTGTCGAACGGCAGCACCGTCACCGCGTCCGCGCCGCCCAGCCCCGCCGACAGCGCCGCCACCGTCGTCCGCAGCATGTTCACCCACGGATCCCGGCGCGCCATCATCACCGTGGACGTCACCGCGTGCTGGGACTGCCCGGCCGCGGCCGGCGACGCCCCGCACACCTCCGCCACCCGGGCCCACAGCCGCCGCGCCGCGCGCAGCTTGGCGATGGTCACGAACTGGTCGGCGGTCGCGGCGTAGCGGAACTCCAGCTGCCGGCACGCCGCGTCGACGCCCAGCCCCTGGCCGTCCGCGGTCAGCTCCCGCAGATACGCCACCGCCGTCGCCAGCGACGCGCCCAGCTCCTCGGCCGGCGAACCGCCCGCCTCGTGGTACGGCAGCGCGTCCACCACCACCGTGCGGATCCGCGGCGCCTGCTCCGCGACCCGGCCGGCCAGCCGCGCGGCCGCCGCCAGCCCGTCCGCCAGACCCCGGTCGTCGCCGGTGCGGGCCAGCACGCCCAGCGGGTCGGCGCCCAGCACCGCGGCCGCCTCGGACAACGCCACCCCGGACTCGCCGTACAGCCGCAGCAACTCCTCGGCCGCCGCCGGGAATTCCGCGCCCGCGTCCAGCACCACCGGCGCCAGGTCCAGATAGACACCGCGCAGCGCCTCGGCCAGGCCGGACACCGGCACCCCGCCGGCGCCGACGACCGGCCACACCGACGTGACGCCGTTCTCCAAGTCGGCGAGCAGCGCCTCGTTGACCCGGCGCGGGTCGGTGCCCTGGTGGCGCTGGCGGACGTCCCACCCGGACACCGCGGTGCCCTGCGGCCGGGACGCCCGGACGAACGGCGGGAAACCGGGCGGGCCCGGCAGGGGCGGCGCGTCCTCAGCCGTATAGAGCGGACGGACGCGGATACCGTCCTCCAGATCGGTGGCGAGCGCGTCCTCGGCGGCGTCGCCCGCGGCCTCGGACGCGCCGGATTTGCGCAGTACGCCTGCCACGAGACGCTGCCACTGCTCGCGGTCCGCCGCCGGAAACGCGGCGGCCAGGGGGAGTTCGGGGGACTCGGCGGTCATGGCAGCAGGCTAGGCGAACGTCCGTTAGCCGGAGCAGGGGCTCGGGCTGTGACCTTGCCCTCTTTGGCCCGCCACCCGATCACCACGTAGCCGGGCGAACCCGCACCGGACGGGCCGCCCGGCCGCTCCCGCACCCGCCCCGCCCGCCGCGTTACGGTGGCCCGGCACCCGACCGAGGAGCGGAATGCCGACCCCGCCGACCCTGCCGACTTCCCGTGCCACCCTCCCCGCCGCCCTGCTCGCCGTCGTCCTCCTCACCGTCGCCGCGGCCCTGTCCGTCCCGCCGCCGCACCCCGCCCCCGACGACCGCGCCGCCTGCACCGGCCAGGCCCCCGCCGGATGGTCCGCCGACCCCGGACCCACCGCCGCCTTCGCCCGCTACGGCGACGACAACACCCGTACGGACGACTGGACCGGCGGCGACGGCACCCACTCCGTACGGCTCCCGGACGGCCGGACCCTGTGGCTGTTCTCCGACACCTTCCTCGACCGCGTCCACCCGCCGCCCAACCCCCAAGGGCAGCCCTACCGCTGGCGCACCACCGCCACCGGCGCCACCCCCTACCTGCGCCACAACTCCCTCGTCGTGATGTCCCCGGCCGGCGTCCCGGAACGCACCCTGACCGGCGGCACCCCGGCCGCGCCCGGCCCCTTCTTCCCCGACCCGCCCGGCGGCGGCTGGCGCTGGCCGGTCCACGCGGCCGTCGAACTCCGCGCCCCCGGCTCCGCCGACCGGGTCGTCCGGGTCCTGCTGTGGAACCGCGTCCCCGGCACCGGCGCCTGGGCCTTCGGGAAGCCCCGCGGCACCGAGGTCGCCACCCTCTCGCTGCCCGGCCTCCACCTGGAGTCGATCACCCCGGTCGCCACGCAGCCCGCCGCCACCGATCCGGCGCGGCGGGTCCTCTACGGCACCGCGGCGGTCCGCGACGGCGCCTGGACGTACGTCTACGGCGGCGACGACCCGCCCGCCACCCCGGCGGACAGCGCCTACCTGGCCCGGGTCCCGGCCGGCCGGCTCGCGGACCCGGCGGCCTGGCGGTTCTGGGACGGCGCCCGCTGGCAGCCGGACGCCGGGCGGGCCGCGCCGGTGCTGCGCGGCGGCGGGCGGCGCGGCACCGGCAGCGCCTTCACCGTCGCCCGCGCGGGCGGCGCCTGGGTGCTGCTCACCATGGACACCCCGGCCGGCGGCGCCGCCGGCCTGCGGACGTTCACCGGCTACTGGTCCTGCGCGCCCCAGGGGCCGTGGCACGGCCCGGCCGGCCAGATCACCCCGCCGCGCCCGGCCGGCCCCGACCCGGCGCACATCGCGGTCTACAACCCGCAGTTCCACCCGGAGTTCACCACCGGCGCCGGACTCCTGGTCAGCTACGACGTCAACTGGCTCGGCCCGCCCGGCGCGCCCGCCGACCCGGTCGTCAACGGGGACGTGGAGCTGTACCGGCCGCGCTTCCTGCGGGTGCGCTTCGCGCCGGCGGCGGGGCGGTGAGGCGCCCGGTGGCGCGGTTCAACTCCCTTGCCATACAAGCTCGTTGAGGGTCACCCGCCGTGCCGCTCGCGCCACAGCCGGGCCTGCTCCTCGATGTCGTACGGGACGAGGTTGAGCGGCGGGCCCTCGGGCGGGGCGGCCAGCGCGGCCCGGATCCGCTCGTTGATCTCCGCCAGGACGCGGCGGAGCGCGGCCTCGCTCGGCGCGTCGGCGGCGGCCCGCAGGGCGTCCTCGGCCTCCTTGCGCAGCACCAGGCTCGGCGGGAGGAGGGAGAGGTCCTCGCGGTGCATCTTCTCCTTGATCCACCACATCTCGTCGTAGGGCCGGTCGAGGTGGGGGAGGGGCTTGCCGAAACCGGGGAGGTCCTCGAAGCCGCCGCGTTCGGCGGACTCGCGGATCTGCTTGTCCACCCAGCTCTCGAAGCTGACGCCGGGGGGTTTGCGTTCGGTCATCGTCGATCCTCCCGAGGGGCGCGAACGGACGGGCCTCGTGCCTTTCACCGTAGCGCGGCGGTACGGCCGGGCCCGGGGACGGCGGCGCGCCCCGGCCCGGCCCCGGCAACGGGCCGGACCCGGCCGGTCAGTCGCCCCCGCTGGTTCCGCCGGTCCCGCCGTTCCCGCCGCCCCCGCCGCCGGTGTCGCCCGGGCCGGTCGGGGTCGGCTGGACCAGCGGGAAGGCGTTGTTGCCGCCGCACACCATCGGGCCGACCCGCACCCCGTCGCCGATCAGGGTGACCGTGACCTGCCCGGGGGGCTTGTCGCCGGGGACGCGGGCGTTGGCGGCGGTGCACACCAGTTGGTTCAGCGACGCGGGGTCGAGCAGCTTGGCGTTCACCGGCAGGTTGATCACCACGCGGCCCGGCCCGGTGGTCGCGGTGAGCGGGGCCGGGAACTTCGGGAGCACGCTGGACAGGCCGCGCATCCGCTCGGCGTGGTTCGGGCCCTCGGCCAGCAGGTCGATCGCGGCCTGCGGGTCCAGCGGCTCCTTCGCCCGCCGGGTCGCCGGATGGAGCCCCTCCGGGCCGTAGAAGTACAGCTGCACGTCGGCGGGCGTCGGCTTGCCCGGGGCGCGCAGCCCGGACGCGGGCTCTCCGGCGTCGATCACATCGGTCGGCTCGATACCGCAGCCGGCCAGCGCCACGCCCAGTGCCACGGCCAGCGCACCGGCCAGCGCCGCCGGCGCGGCCAGCCGGGCCGTCGTCCGCCGGGCCGCCGTCCCTCGCTTGGTCGTCCGTCGGGTGGTCATCGGGCGTCCCCGTCCTTCCCGCCGTCCTGGGCACCGGCGTCCGAGGCACCGGTCTTCGGGGAGCGGCCGTCCCGGGCACCGGACCGCGGAGCGCCGCCGTCCCCGTTCCCGTCCCCGTCCCGCTCGCCCGGTTCCTCGCCGGCCGGCGCCTCCTCCTGCCGCAGCGGCAGCTCCACGGTGAACACCGCGCCGCCCTCGGGCGCGTTGGCGGCCCGCAGCGTACCGCCGTGCAGCCGGACGTTCTCCTGCGCGATGGCCAGCCCCAGCCCGCTGCCCTCGGACCGGGCGCGCGCCGAGTCCGCCTTGTAGAAGCGGTCGAAGACGTGCGGCAGCACCTCGGGGTCTATGCCCGGGCCGCTGTCGCGGATCTCGATCAGCAGCGTCGGATCGCCGGGCTCCGGCGCGTGCAGCACCACCCGGACCGGTTCGCCGCCGTGGTGCAGGGCGTTGCCGACGAGGTTGGCCACCACCACGTCCAGCCGGCGCGGATCGAGCCGGGCCCGAACACCGTCCGGCAGCTCCGCTTCGACCCGCTGCTGCCAGGCCCGGGCCTGCAGCGTCTTGCGGATGGTCTCCGCGACATCGACCTCGTAGAGATGGAGCGCGGCGGCGCCCGCGTCGAAGCGGGAGACCTCCATCAGGTCCTCCACCATCCGCGCCAGCTTCCCGGTCTCCTGACTGATCAGCCGCACCGCGGAGGCGGTGTCCGGGTCGAGCGAGTCGGCGTCCTCGTCCAGGACGTCGGTGACCGCGGTCATCGCGGCCAGCGGCGTCCGCAGCTCGTGCGAGACATCGGCCGCGAACCGCCGGGAGTTGGCCTCCATCCGGCGCAGCTCCGCCATGCTCTCCTCCAGCTTCGCCGCCATCTCGTTGAACGTCCGCGACAGGTCGGCGAGTTCGTCGGTGCCCTTGACCACCAGCCGGGTGTCCAGTTTGCCCTCGGCGATCCGCCCGGCGGCCTGCCGCAGCCCGCGCACCGGCCGCAGCACCCCGCGCGCCGCGATCAGCGGCAGGATCACCGCCAGCGCGAACGCCGGCAGCGCCCCGCCCCGCGCGGCCCGCACCAGCGCCTCCACATTGGCCTCCTCGGCCCGCAGCGGCAGCTGCGCGTAGACCGTCAGCGGGGACGCCCCGCCGTCGCTCTGCCGCACCGGCATGCCGATCAGCAGCCAGGGATCGCCGTCCCGGTCGATGCGCTGGAACGCCGGCACCCGGCGCTTCTCCACCGACGTCTTGAAGCCCGCCGGGACCACCACCTCGCGGCGCAGCCCGCCCTCGTCGCTGTCCGGCATGCCGTTGTAGTGCACCGAGATGTCCCAGTCCCGGGACTTGCCGGACCGCTCCAGCTGCACCCGGAAGAAGTCCAGGTCGGCCCGGGACGGCGGCACGGTCAGCTCCGGCGCCAGCGAATCGACCTGCGCCCGCAGGTCGTTGACGGCGGTGTCCTGGGAGCGCTGGAGGATCGCGTTCCGGGCCTCCCGGTACGTCAGTCCCGCGGTGGTCAGCGCGCTGACCGCGGCGACCAGCAGGAACGCCACCACGAGCCGGGCGCGCAGCCCGCGCACCGCGGAGACGCCCGGCACCAGGCGGCGCAGGCGCCTCACAGCGGCCCGAAGCGGTAACCGAAGCCGCGGACGGTCTGGACGTAGCGGGGGCTGCGCGGGGTGTCCTCTATCTTCGTCCGCAGCCGCATCACACAGGCGTCGACCAGCCGCGCGTCGCCGTGGTAGCTGTGCTCCCAGACGTGCTCCAGCAGCTGCTGGCGGCTGAAGACCTGGCCCGGCGTGGCGGACAGGAACAGCAGCAGCTTCATCTCGGACGGCGCCAGCGCCAGATCCTGGCCGCCCTTGCTGACCACCAGCCCGGCCCGGTCGATGGCCAGTTCGCCGTAGGTCTCCACCGGGGCGGGCCCCGGCTCGGCGGCCGGGGCCCCGTCGGCGGGCAGCGCGGTGCGCCGCAGCACCGCCCGGATCCGGGCCTCCAGCACCTCGCCGCGGGCCGGCTTGACGATGTAGTCGTCGGCGCCGGCCTCCAGCCCGAGGACCACGTCGAGGTCGTCGCCGCGCGCGGTGAGCATGATGATCGGCAGCTGCCGCTCGGCCCGGATCAGCCGGCAGATCTCGAAACCGTCCTTGCCGGGCAGCATCAGATCCAGCAGCACGATGTCCGGGCGGAAGGCCGGCAGCGCGGCCAGCCCCTCCTCGCCGCTGGCGGCGGCCGCGACGTCATGGCCCCGGCGCCGCAGCGCGAGGCAGACCCCGTCGCGGACGGCGGCGTCGTCCTCGATCAGCAGTACACGTGGCATGGGTCCAGTATCGATAAGTTTCATGATGGATCCGTAACAGGGGGATCCGGCTCGCGCTCGCGTGCATCTGTGGTGGTGGAACGGCGTCCGTGCGATGGGGCACAGCACGCCGCCGACAGGACACACCAGCACAGCACATGAGGGGCGGGAACGACATGGCACGGCGCTTCGGCAGGGGACGGCGCTTCGGGGTCGAGGGCGGGATCATCGGCGTGGCGACCGCGGCGGTGGCTTCACTGGCGGCGGTGGGGGCGTTCGCGCTCCTCCAGCCGAGCGCCGAGGCCGACACCGTCTCCGCGGCCCGGAAGTCGGCCCAGCCACCGCGCACCGCGCCCGTCGACCCGTCCATCGCGCACGCCTCGGACCGCCCCGGCCGCAGCCTGAACATCACCATCGACGACGGCCCGGACCCGGTCTGGACGCCGCGGGTGCTCGCGGTCCTGAAGGAGAACGGCGTCAAGGCGACCTTCTGCATGATCGGCCCGCAGGCCGCAGCCCACCCGGAGCTGGTCAAGAAGGTGGTGGCCGACGGGCACCGGCTGTGCGACCACACCGTCAGCCACAACACCGGCATGGACCACCGGCCGGAGAGCTACCAGGCCCGGCAGATCCTCGACGCGCAGAAGATGATCGAGGACGCGGCGGGCGGTGCCACGGTCGACTACTACCGGGCGCCCGGCGGCGCGTTCACCCCGTACAGCCGGAAGCTCGCCGCCGACCACGGGATGCGCCCGCTGGGCTGGAACGTCGACAGCAAGGACTTCGAGGGCGGCAGCGTCGCCGCGATCGACGCCAGGGTCCGCGCCGAACTCCGCAACGGCCCGACCGTCCTCTTCCACGACGGCGGCGGCAACCGCGCCCGCACCGTCGAAGCCCTGAAGCGGCTGCTGCCGTGGATGAAGCAGCAGGGCTACGGCTTCGGCTTCCCGGAGCGGTGAGGCGTCCCCGGGCGCCGCGCGGGGGCGGGGCGCCCGGGTCCGGGCCCGTGCCCTGTGGTGTGCGAGGCGCCCGGCCGGGCCCGTCCGGCGTCCGTGAGACGTCCGGCCGGGCCCGTTCGGTGTCCGTGGCGCGCCCGGCCGGTCCCGCTCACGCGGTCCCGAACAGCTCCGCCAGTCCGCGGTCCACGCCGAGGAACGTCTCTTCCTCCCCGGCCGGCACCGCCTCGTAGGAGCGGGCCAGGAAGCGCCGGACGTCCTCGGTCCGCAACTGCACCATGGCGATGCCCTCGTCGGCGTGGAACTCCATCACCGTCCGGTCCGGCCCCGACGGCCGCACCCGCACATCCCCCCGGCCCGCCGAGGTCCGCAGCCCCTCGGCCAGCAGATCGCGGGCGAACGCCCAGTCCACCGCCGCGCCGTCGAGGGAGATCTCCGGCGGGAACGTCATCCGCACCGCCAGCGGATCGGCCCGCTGGTAGTGCAGCACCGCCGGCACCGAGTGCCCGACCGACGTCGCGAGGAGTCGTACCTGAACGGCATGGTCGATGGCGGTGTGCATCGCGGCGGCTCCCTCACTGTCGGCCCCCGGTCACGGGGCAACGGTCGTCCTGTATGACGGTGTGTCCGGGCTCACCGTGCATCACGCCTAGGTGTGATCTGTGTCATGTCGAGGACGCCGGGCCGCCGCCGCGCTCCGGGCGGACGAGGAATTCGTCCAGGATGCCCGGAGTGACCGCCGCCGCGAAGCCGGGCGCCGCGCCCGCCGCGACATCCCGCACCCGGTACGCCTCCTCGCCCGCCGCCACCGCCGCGGTCAGTGTCACCAGCCCCGCCCGCCGGGTGAACGGCGAGGTGGTGAACGTCCACGCCCCGACCGCGTCCCGCCGCAGCGCCACGGTGTCCCGGCTGAACGTGCCCGCGCGGACGACCAGATGGGCCCCCGCGATACCGTGCCCCAGACTCCGGTACGCGTCCCGGGCCAGCCACCACACCACCGGCGCGGACACCACCGCGTAGATCCACGCGACGCGCAGCAGCACCGGCGTGAACGCGACCCCGAGACCCGCCGCCAGAGCGGTGCCCGGCAGCACCCCGTAGAGCAGTCCGCGCACCCGCCGGCGGCGGAGGGCGGCGCGGGGGTGGGGAGTCAGGCGGATGTGACCCAGGTCCTGATGGAGCGTCAGATTCGTGGTCGCGCGCGCCGGGGCCCGGTGGGACGGGCTCGCCGGGCCCGGACCGGGGTCCGGGAACGGCGTCCGCAGCGTCCCGCCGGCCACCCGGACCGCCTCCCGGCGCGGCGCCGGCGGCAGCAGCCCGCTGCGCTTGCGGTTTTCCTCCGCGGACCCCAGTCCGCCGGCCACCGCCCGTACGGTCGCCCCGCCGCCGGCCCGCAGCAGCAGCGGTTCGCGCAGCACCACCCCGCGCAGCCGGGCCCGCTCGATGGTCACCGACCGGGTGGTCAGCAGGCCCCGGCGCACCCGCAGGGTGCCCGCGTCGGACCACTCCAGGCGGTAGCCCCACCAGTTCTCGACGTAGAGCGCGACCGCGCCCACCGAGCCCAGCGCGATCACCGCCAGCAGCGCCGCCGGAACGGTCAGCCACAGCATCCCGTTGCCGAACTCCGCGAACGCCCGCCATACGAAACCGAGTTTCCACGGCTCGATGCCCATCTCGTGCAGCGCCCGGTACGCCGAACCGCCCGCCGCGAACACCCCGCCGATCACCCAGAAGGTCAGCGGCGCGTACCGCAGCCACCGCCAGCTGATCCGCGCCAGCACCGGGTCCTCGGCCGCCGCGCCGGTGTCCGCGCGGGCCAGCAGCTCGGCCCGCAGCCGCTCCCCCTCGGCCACCGGGAGCGCCTCCAGCGACAGTTCACCGGCGGCCGGACCGGAACCGGCCGTACCGGCCCGCAGCACCGTGACGCCCAGCAGCCGGTGCAGCGGCGAGGCGGTCAGATCGACGGTACGGATCCGGTGCAGCGGTACGCTCCGCAGCCGCCGGGTCAGCAGTCCGCTGCGGACGTCCAGCGTCTCGCCGGTGACCCGGAAGTCCGTCCGCGCCCACCGGATCAGCCCGGCCGCGGTCATCAGGGCGAACGCGGCGGCGATCCCGGCGAGGGTGAACCACGCCCCGGTGGTGATCCGGCCCCCGGTGGCCAGCGCGGTCAGCGCCAGCGATCCGAGCGGCGCCCCCAGCCAGCCGCAGTGCACCAGCAGCGTGCGCGGACTCAGCCGGCGCCACTCCGGGGCGGGGGCTGCTGATGTGTCGGGAACGGTGGGAGTGGTGCTCATGTGGCATCACCCGGCACGTCCTGCGCGACCTCGCCGATCCGCCGGGACAGCTCCTCGGCGTCCGCCTCGGACAGGCCGACGATCTTGATGTCGCCGGCGGTTGAGGCGGTGGTGACGGTCACCGTCGCCAGCCCGAACCGCCGCTGCACCGGCCCCCGCAGGGTGTCCACGGTCTGCACCCGGGACAGCGGCGCGATCCGCCGCCGCTGCCAGAACCAGCCGCCCGCCGCGTAGACCGCCCGCTCGCCCAGCTCCCAGGCGTGCACCGCGTACCGCATCCGCGGCATCACCACGAGATAGCCCACCGCCGGCAGCACCAGGACGACCAGCAGCAGCGGCCCCAGCCACGGCAGCGCCCCCGGGAAGAAGAGCGCCGACAGCGCCCCCAGCGCCACCGCCGTCAGCAGCATCGGGCCGCTGACCGCCAGCAGTGCCTGCGCCCGCCACCAGCTGCGGGCGCGCGGATCGACGCGGTGGCGCGGCGGCCGGAGAAGTGGTGCGGAGTGGTCGGGCATGCGGTCCCCCTGGGGTGATACGTCGTGATATGTGACGTCGGCGCGTCGCGTGGGCGAATCACGTTGGCCAGGCATGCGGTACGTCACTTGGTACGTCACTCGGCAAGGCGCTTGGCAAGTCATTCGTATTGCGTCCCGTACGTTATAACGGTACGAGCGACTTGTAAAAGCTGGCTGGTGGGTGGCCGGACACCGGGTAAGGACGCCGCATCGGGGGTCCGGGGTGAGTCCGGCGGAGAACCGGCACGGATCCGGCGGGATCCGGCATGGATTCGTGGAACCCGGCAACGAAAGGAACCCCCGTGCCCAAGAAGGTGGATCACGAAGCCCGGCGCCAGGAGATCTCCGCGGCGCTCTGGCGGCTCGCGAACACCCGGGGCGTGGACGGCGTCAGCCTGCGCGACGTCGCCGCCGAGGCCGGCGTCTCGCTCGGCCGCGTCCAGCACTACTTCCGCAGCAAGGACGACCTGCTGCTGTACGCCCTCCGGATCATCAACGAGCTGGCCACCGAACGCATCCGGGAGCGCATCGAGGCCCTGGACGCCGAACCGACCCCGCGCATCATCCTCCGCGCCTGCTGCGCCGCCCTGCTGCCGCTCGACGCCGAGAGCCGCGCCGGTCTGCTGGTCAGCGCCGCCTACTACTCCCGCGCCGTGCACGACCCGGCCCTCGGCGCCGAGGCCCGCGACGGCATCCCCAAGCTCCGCGACTTCTACGCCGACCAGCTGCGGCAGGCCGCCGAACGCGGCGAGATCCCGCCGGAACGCGCCACCGAGGACGAGGCCATGCTGCTGATCAGCCTCACCGACGGCCTCGCCTCGTACGCCCTGCTCGGGGTGCACAGTCCTGAGCAGGCCCTCGCACTGCTGGACCGCCACTTGGCCGGGCTCTTCGGTCCGGAGGAGGGGGAGGGCCCGGCGGAGGGCGGTGGGCGTCCGGGGTGAGTTGGCGGGGCGGGGGCGGGGCGCGGTCGTCGTGCTGCGGCCCGCCGGCCCTCAGTCCATCAGGCTCGCCAGCCGCCCCTCCAGCACCACCAGCAACTCGCTGAGCGCCGTGGACAGTTCCTCCTGCCGCTCCTCGCCGATGCCCTCCAGCAGCGCGGCCTCGTAGCGCAACTGCTCGGGCAGCAGCCGGTCGATGACCTCGCGGCCCTCCCCGGTGAGCGAGAGGTGGGCCACCCGCCGGTCCCGGTCGTCCGGCCGGCGGCTGATCAGCCCGCGCGCCTCCAGCTGCCGTACGCGTTTGGTGACCGCCGCGCCGGACGCGAAGGTCTCCCGCGCCACCCGGCCCGGCGTCAGCTCGCGGTCCATCCGGCGCAGCGTGCCGAGGATGTCGAACTCGGGGCGGGTCAGGCCCGCCCGCCGCAGCGGCGCGTCGGCGGCCTGCTGGAGCAGCGCGGAACAGCGGTTGAGCCGCCCGATCACCGCCATCGGGCCGGTGTCCAGCCCCGGGTGCACCTGCTGCCACTGCCGCAGCACCCCCGCGACGATGTCCTCGGTCACCCGCACTCTCCTCTCGGCCCATCCATCCGGCCGGCGTTCCGGTCCCCTGCCGGATCTCTCATTGTGCCTGTACGTGGGCGGGGGCTGGGCCACGTCGGGG
>NZ_LLZI01000275.1 GCF_001509485.1 Streptomyces sp. NRRL F-4489 | reverse complement strand
GTGGTGGGCGGTGGTCGCCGAGGCCGTGGAGCGGGGCTGGGGTGCGGCGGCGCCGGGGGCGCGCCGGGGGCGGATCGGGGCGGCGGCGCGGCGGGCGCGGACGGCGCTGGTGCTGTTCGCGGCGATCCGGGTCGCCGGGACGGTGTGTGTGGCCGGGTGGGCCTGGCGCACCGGGCGGCACGCGCGGACGGTGCTCGGCACGTCGTGGGACTCCGCCTGGTATCTGAGCATCGCCCGGCACGGCTACGGGGCGCTGCCGCCGGGGCGGTGGCCCGGTGTGCCGCTGGCGGATCTGGCGTTCTTCCCGCTGTACCCGTGGCTGGTACGGGCGGTGGCCGCTGCGGCGCCGGTGGGGGCGGTGACCGCGGGGCTGGCCGTCGCGTGGGCGGCGGCGTTCGCGGCGGCCTGGGGGATCTACGCGGTGGGCGAGCGGCTGCACGGGCGGCGCGCCGGGATCTGGCTGGTGGTGCTGTGGGCGGTGCTGCCGCACGCGGTCATCGAATCGCTGGCGTACACCGAGGCGCTGATGACCGCGCTGGCCGCCTGGTCGCTGTACGCGCTGCTGACCCGGCGCTTCGTCTGGGCCGGGGCGCTGGCCGCGGCGGCGGGGCTGGCCCGGCCCAGCGCGCTCGCGGTCGCGCTGGCGGTGATCGCCGGGGCGGCGGTCCAGGGGTGGCGGCAGCGGGGGGCCGGGCGGGGTGGCGGGCGCGTCCCGGTGGGCCGGCTGTGGGCCGGGGCGCTGCTGGCGCCCATGGGGTGGGCCGGGTACGTGGGGTGGGCGGGGTGGCGGAGCGGGGGCGGGGTGCTGGGGTACTTCGCGGTGCAGGAGCGGTGGGGGTCGCGGTTCGACCTCGGGCGGGAGGCGCTGCGGGAGTTCCGGCACCTGGTCGTGGCCGGGGCGCCGCCGTCGTACGTCGTGGCGGCCGGGGTCGTCGCGGTGGCGCTCGGCCTGTACGCGCTGCTGGTGCTGGACCGGCCGCCGGCCGCGGTGCTGGTGTTCACGACCGTGCTGGTGGTGCTGGCGCTCGGCGGTTCGCACTACTTCGCGTCCAAGCCCCGCTTCCTGCTGCCGGCCTTCCCGCTGCTGCTGCCCGCGGCGCTGGCGCTGGCCCGGGCCCGGCCGCGTACCGGCGCGGTGGTCACCGGCGGGCTGGCCGCGCTCTCGTTCGGGTACGGGGCGTATCTGCTGACGATCGCGGCGGTGCCGCTGTGAGCGCGGGCGGGCGCCGCCCGGCCCGTACGGTATGACGCGGGCCCCGGTCCGACGTATCGGAATCCGGGGCCCGGGCAGCCGGTGGGCGGGGGGCCTCAGCCCTCGTCCTCGCCCGGCTTGTCGTCGGAGTCGCCTTCGATCTCGGCCTCCAGACCGAGCTGCTCGATGATCCACCTGTCGAATTCGATCGAGGCACGCACCCAGCTGACCGTGCTCGACACAAAGTGTTCGAGCGAGACGCCGGTGCCGATCAGCATCGATGCCTCACCGATCAGACGGACGGTGCCGTCGTCGTGGGTGTGGGTGTACACCTTCGGCCAGAGCGTCCGGCGGTTCCAGTCGTCGATCGCTTCCAGCAGCTTCAGCTTCTCGTCGATGCCGTGGACGCGGTCGTAGAACGTCCGGACGGAGAAGATCTCCTGCTCCGCCTCACCACGGAACATGAAGTACGTGCGGAACTGCTCCCACGGGGCGGCGAGGTCACCCTCCTCGTCGACGACGTACTTCAGCTCCATCTGCTCAAGGAGCTGCTTGACCAGGTCCTGGTCGGGGACGACGGGACCATCAGGCCCCGACGGCTGCGGTTCGGGCTGGCCCCCGAAATTCGGAATCGAGGACGGGTCGATGCTCACCGTGGAATTCCCTTCGTATGGTCCCTGCCATCCTCCCCCATACGCGCCCGGTCCTGGCAAGTGCGAGCGCCGGACCGGCGCGTACGGGGCGGGGGGCAGGGCCGCGGGGACCTGCGGCGGGACGGGACGGGCCCGGTCCGGCCGGGCCGGACGGACGCGGGGGCGGGGCTCCCGGGACCGGCCGGCCGGGCCGTCAGGCGGCCGGGCGGACCGCCTCGACCGACAGCCGCTCACCGCCCCCGTCGCCGCCGCCGTCGACGTCCACCCGGACCGTGTCCCCGTCCAGCACCTCGCCGGCCAGGATGGCGCGCGCCAGCTGGTCGCCGATGGCCGTCTGGACCAGGCGGCGCAGCGGGCGGGCGCCGTAGGAGAGGTCCGGGGCCGGGGCGCCGGGGACCGGCTCGTGGCCGAGCCAGGCGAGCCAGGCCAGCGCCCGGTCCGTGACGTCCAGGGTGAGCCGGCGGTCGCCCAGGCGGCGCTGGAGGTGGTCCAGCTGGAGGCGAGCGATCCGCTCCAGCTGCTCGGTGCCGAGCGGGTGGAAGACCACCACGTCGTCCAGGCGGTTGAGGAACTCCGGGCGGAAGGCGGCGCGGACCGTCTCCAGCACCTTCTCCCGCTTCTGCTCCTCCTTCAGCAGCGGGTCCATCAGGAAGTTCGACCCGAGGTTGGAGGTGAGGATGAGGATGGTGTTGCGGAAGTCGACGGTGCGGCCCTGGCCGTCGGTCAGCCGGCCGTCGTCCAGCACCTGGAGCAGGATGTCGAAGACCTCGTGGTGGGCCTTCTCCACCTCGTCCAGCAGCACCACGCTGTACGGGCGGCGGCGGACCGCCTCGGTGAGCTGGCCCCCCTCCTCGTAGCCGACGTAGCCGGGGGGCGCGCCCACCAGGCGGGCCACGGAGTGCTTCTCGCCGTACTCCGACATGTCGATCCGGACCATCGCCCGCTCGTCGTCGAAGAGGAAGTCCGCCAGCGCCTTGGCCAGCTCGGTCTTGCCGACGCCGGTCGGGCCGAGGAAGAGGAACGAACCGGTCGGGCGGTCCGGGTCGGCGATCCCGGCGCGGGTGCGGCGCACCGCGTCGGAGACCGCGGCGACCGCCTCGCGCTGGCCGATCAGCCGCTTGCCGATCTCCTCCTCCATCCGCAGCAGCTTCTGCGTCTCGCCCTCCAGCAGCCGCCCGGCCGGGATGCCCGTCCAGGAGCCGACCACATCGGCGATGTCGTCCGGGCCGACCTCCTCCTTGACCATCGACTCCTTGGCCGCCTCCTGCTCGGCCTCGGCCTCGGCGGCCTCCTCCAGCTCCCGCTCCAGGCCGGGGATCTCGCCGTAGAGCAGCTTGGAGGCGGTGTCGAAGTCGCCGTCGCGCTGGGCGCGCTCGGCCTGGCCGCGCAGCTCGTCCAGGCGCTCCTTGAGCTCACCGACGCGGTTGAGGCTCTGCTTCTCCTTCTCCCAGCGGGCGGTCAGGCCGCGCAGCTCCTCCTCCTTGTCGGCGAGGTCCTTGCGCAGCTTCTCCAAGCGCTGGACGGAACCCGCGTCGGTCTCGTTGCGCAGCGCCAGCTCCTCCATCTTCAGGCGGTCCACGGAGCGCTGGAGCTCGTCGATCTCCACGGGGGAGGAGTCGATCTCCATGCGCAGCCGCGAGGCGGCCTCGTCGACGAGGTCGATGGCCTTGTCGGGGAGGAAGCGGGAGGTGATGTAGCGGTCGGAGAGGGTGGCCGCGGCGACCAGCGCGGAGTCGGCGATCTGGACCTTGTGGTGCGCCTCGTAGCGCCCCTTGAGGCCGCGCAGGATCGCCACGGTGTCCTCGACGGTCGGCTCGGCGACCAGCACCTGCTGGAAGCGGCGCTCCAGCGCCGGGTCCTTCTCGATCCGCTCGCGGTACTCGTCCAGGGTCGTCGCGCCGACCATCCGCAGCTCGCCGCGGGCCAGCATCGGCTTGAGCATGTTGCCCGCGTCCATGGCGGAGTCGCCGCCGGCGCCCGCGCCGACGACGGTGTGCAGCTCGTCGATGAACGTGATGACCTGCCCCTCGCTGGCCTTGATCTCGGCCAGCACGGTCTTCAGCCGCTCCTCGAACTCGCCGCGGTACTTCGCGCCCGCGACCATCGCGCCGAGGTCGAGCGCGACCAGCCGCTTGTCGCGCAGCGACTCGGGGACGTCGCCCTTGACGATGCGCTGGGCCAACCCCTCCACCACGGCGGTCTTGCCGACGCCCGGCTCGCCGATCAGGACCGGGTTGTTCTTCGTCCGGCGGGAGAGCACCTGCACCACCCGGCGGATCTCCTGGTCCCGGCCGATGACCGGGTCGAGCTTGCCCTCGCGGGCCGCGGCGGTGAAGTCCGTACCGAACTTCTCCAGCGCCTTGTACGTGCCCTCGGGGTCGGGGTTGGTGACCCGGCGGCCGCCGCGGCTGGCCTCGAAGGCGGCCAGCAGCTTCTTGGCGGTGGCGCCCTGCTGCTCCAGCAGGGCGCCGGTGCGGCCGCCCTTGGCGGCGATGCCGATGAGCAGGTGCTCGGTGGAGATGTAGGCGTCGCCCAGCTCCTTGGCGCGCTGCGCGGCGTCCGCGATGACGGCGAGCAGCTCGCGGTCGGGCTGCGGCGGGGCCACCGTCGAGCCCTGGACGCTCGGCAGCCCGGCGAGCAGCCGCTCGGCGCCGGAGCGCAGCGGGGCGGCGTCCGCCTCGACGGCGGCCAGCAGGTCCATGATGTTCTCGTTGTCCTGCCCCTCGAGCAGCGCGAGCAGGAGATGCGCGGACGTCATGTCCGCGTGCCCGGCGGCGACCGCCCGCTCGTTGGCGGCGCTCAGCGCCTCCCGGCTCTTGTTGGTCAGCTCGGCGTCCACGACTGCCTGGTCCTCCTCGTTCGTCCGTCCGGCGCTCCGCGCGCTTCCGTACCGATCCTGCCTTGGTCAACGTGCGATAAGTTGAGTCTATTCCACTCAAGGCGCTCGATCACGCTTACGGGTGAAGATCCGACGAATCGCCTCCGCGGCAGGTCACGGCCGCCGACTCCGGCCTTCGGCCACAAGGAGGTGCAGCATGACGGCTATGGCACAAGAGCCGCTCACCGGTGAAGAGATCCTCCTGGACTTCTTTCTCGGCCTGGAGACGCCTGACGGGTGCCGGGCCGAGCTGATCGAGGGGGAGCTCGTCGTGGCGCCGGCGCCTGACAACAGGCACGAGCGAATCCTCAGCAAGATCGTCAAGCAGGTCCTGAGCACGTCCCACACCGATATGGACGTCTCCGGCAACAAGGGGATCGAACTGTCAGCTGCCGGCCTACGGTCCAGCAGCTACGTGATCCCTGATGCGACCTTCGCACCCAGTTCCCTGGACCTCTTCGACCTGCCGGGGAACTGGATTCCCAGCGAGGGTGTCGCCTTGTCGTCGAGGTGACCTCGAACAAGGCCCACCGGGACCGGGTCATCAAGCGCGCCGCCTACGCTCGCGCGAACATCCCGCTCTACCTGCTCGTCGACCGAGACAAGTCCGAATCCACGCTCTCCAGCGAACCGCGAAACGGAGACTACGCGGCCCACACCACCGTCCCCTTCGGCAAGCCCCTCCCCCTCCCCGCCCCCTTCTCGTTCGACCTGGACACCGGCGAGTTCCTCTGACCGGCGAACGCCGCTGACCGCCGGGGCCGCCCCCGGCCGGCCCCGATTACGCTGGCCCCCATGGCCCACGACCTCGACGCGCTGCCCCCCGCGTACCTCGCCTTCTGGGGCGAGTATCTGATGCCGACCCTCACCACGCTGCGCGCGAACGGCACCCCGCATGTCGTCCCGGTCGGGGTCACCTTCGACGCCGGGCAGCGGATCGCGCGGATCATCACGCGCAAGGACAGCACCAAGGTCAAGAACATCCTCGCGGCCGGCGCGGACGGCGCGCGGGTGGCCGTCTGCCAGGTGGACCGCGGCCGCTGGGCGACCCTCGAGGGCGTCGCCCGGGTGCGGACGGACGCCGCAACGGTCGCCGACGCGGTGCGGCGGTACGCCGAGCGGTACGGCCGGACCCCCTCGCCCAACCCCGACCGGGTGGCCATCGAGATCGCGGTGACCCGGGCCCTCGGCCGCGCCTGAACGCCCCGCCCGCGCCCCGCAGCGCCGAGCGCCCCCGCCCCGCCCGCGGCCGTGCCCCGCCGCCCGGCGCCGCCCCTCCACCCCGGGCCCGTCGCGGGGGTATCGTCGCACCCACAGTCGCCACGCCCCGGAGGGCACGATGAATGCGGTCCGAGTGACGGCGATCGCCTGCCTGATGCCGCTGTCCGAGCTGGACGAGGATCCGTTCCTGGTCGACGACCGCAGCCAGCACGCCATGTGCAAGCAGTGGGCGGCGGCCCGTGACTACCGCCTGACCTGCCGGCTCACCCTGCACCAGCTGCGCGCCGACCACCGCGCGCTGTGGCACGACGTCGAGGCGGGCCTGGTCGATGTGTTCGTCGCGCCCAACCGCCGGGCGCTGGAGAACGCCATCGACGGCGCCGACGAGTTCACCGAGCGGTGCGCGGCGGCCGGTGTCCGGCTGGAGACCACCGATCTGGAGGAGCCGGTCTACACCCGCGCGATGAAGTCCCGGGTGCACCGGCGGCTGTCGATGCCGACGGCGGGCTACAACGGCTGCTGAGCGAGCGGGAGTTGCGGCGTACGAAGGGCCGGGGTGGACACGCCACCCCGGCCCTTGCGCGCGTTCGCTCGCGCCGCCGTCAGTCCGTGGCCCGCTTGGGCCGCCAGACCACCAGCGCGCTGGACTGCTGCACATCCTGATACGGCACCAGGTCGCGGCGGTACGAGGCGTGCACCGCGGCCTCCCGCTGCCGCATCGCGCTGGCCGCGCCCTCCAGGGCGCCCTGCAGCTCGGCGATCCGCTGCTGGAGGGCTGCGACCTGGTTCTCCAGCTCGATGATGCGCTTGATGCCGGCGAGGTTGATGCCCTCCTCCTGCGACAACTGCTGGACGGTGCGGAGCAGTTGGATGTCGCGGGCGGAGTAGCGCCGGCCCCGGCCGGCCGTGCGGTCGGGCGAGACCAGGCCCAGGCGGTCGTACTGCCGGAGGGTCTGCGGGTGCAGGCCGGAGAGCTGGGCCGCGACGGAGATGACGTACACCGGCGAATCATCGGTCAGTTCATACGGGTTGCGACGCTGCCCGCCCCGGCTGTCCATCTCATGCTCCCTTCGCGGCCTGGAACAGCTCCGCCCGCGGGTCGGGGCCCGCGGTCGCCTCGCGATAGGACTCCAGCGCTTCCTTCGCCTTGTCGCCGAGGTCCTGGGGAACGACGACCTCTATGGTGACCAGCAGGTCACCGCGGGTGCCGTCCTTGCGGGCCGCGCCCTTGCCGCGGGCCCGCATGGTGCGTCCGTTGGGCGTGCCGGCCGGCAGCTTGAGCGTGACCGGCGGGCCGCCCAGCGTCGGCACCTTGATCTCGCCGCCGAGCGCGGCCTCCGGGAAGGTGACCGGCACCGTGACGGTGAGGTTGTCGCCCTTGCGGCCGAAGACCGGGTGGGCCTTCACATGGACCACGACGTACAGATCGCCGGCCGGGCCGCCGTGCTCGCCCGGGGCGCCCTTGCCGCGCAGCCGGATGCGCTGCCCGTCCGAGACGCCCGCGGGGATGCGGACCTGCATCGTGCGGGCGCTGGACGCCCGGCCGCTGCCCTTGCAGACCTCGCAGGGGTCCTGCGCGATCAGGCCGCGGCCCTTGCAGTCGGCGCACGGGTCGGTGAGCGAGAAGCCGCCGCCCGCGCCCCGGCTGACCTGCCCGGTGCCGACGCAGGTCGGGCAGACCCGCGGCGTACCGTTTCTGTCGCCGGTGCCGGAGCACGCCTTGCAGGGCGCCTGGCTGGACATCCGCAGCGGCACGGTGGCGCCGTCGACCGCCTCGGTGAAGCTGAGCGTCACCTCGGACTCGACGTCCTGGCCGCGGCGCGGCTGCGTACGCGTGCCGGCGCCGCCGCCGCGGTTGAACAGGCCGCCGAAGACGTCCCCGAGCCCGCCGCCGAAGCCGCCGGCGCCGCCGCCCGCGCCCCCGGCGCCCCCGAAGAGGTCGCCGAGGTCGAAGTTGAAGCTGCCGCCGCCGCCCGGACCGGGGCGGAAGCCGCCGTTGCCGAACAGCGCCCGGGCGTCGTCGTACTCCTTGCGGCGCTTGGCGTCGCCGAGCACGTCATTGGCCTCGGAGATCTCCTTGAAGCGCTCCTCGGCCCGGGCGTCGCCCTTGTTGGCGTCCGGGTGGAACTCGCGGGCGAGCTTGCGGTACGCCTTCTTGATCTCCGCTTCGGTGGCGTCCTTGGGGACGCCGAGGACCTTGTAGTAGTCCTTCTCCACGAAGTCCTTGGTGCTCATCCCCGACGTCCCTCCTTCCGGGCACTGCTCGCGCCGGGCCGCGCGTCAGCCCTTGTCCGGGCCACCGCTCTCCTCGTCCGCGGCCTCGGCACCCTTGCTTCCCTTGCCGCCCTTGCCGCGCTTGGCGCCCTTGCCCTCCTCCTCGGAGGACTTGGCGTTCTGCGCGCCCGGCTGCGGCTCGGCGACCGCGACCCGCGCGGGGCGGATCGTACGTTCACCGATGCGATACCCGGGCTGCAGGATGGCGACGCATGTCGTCTCCGTCACGTCGGGCGCGTAGGAGTGCATCAGCGCTTCGTGGATCGTCGGGTCGAAGGGCTCGCCCTCCTTGCCGAACTGCGTCAGACCCAGCTTGGCGACCACGGTCTCCAGCGACTCGGCCACCGACTTGAAGCCGCCGACCAGCTCGCCGTGCTCCCGGGCGCGGCCGATGTCGTCGAGCACCGGCAGCAGCTCGGAGAGGAGGTTGGCGACCGCGATCTCCTTGACCGTCACGCGGTCCCGCTCCACCCGGCGGCGGTAGTTCTGGTACTCCGCCTGGAGCCGCTGGAGGTCGGCGGTGCGCTCGCCGAGCGCGGTGCGCACCTGGTCCAGCTGCGCCTGGAGCGCTACGTCCGTCACGTCCCCGGCCGGGGCCGAGCCCGCCTTGTCGGCGGACTCGGCCTGCGCCGCGTCTTCGGAAGCGGCGTCGGAAGGGACGTCGGGCTTCTCCTCGAAGCCCGGGGTCTCCTCCGTCACGCGGCACCGTCCTTCTTCGGCTTCTCGTCGTCGACGATCTCGGCGTCGACCACGTCGTCCTCGGCCTTGGCCTGGCCGGCCTTGGCGCCCTCGCCGCCGGCCGCGGCCTGGGCCGCCTGCGCGTCGGCGTACATGGCCTGGCCGAGCTTCTGGGAGACGGCCGCGACCTTCTCCGTCGCGGTGCGGATCTCGGCCGTGTCCTCGCCCTTGAGCTTCTCCTTCAGCTCACCGACGGCGGTCTCGACCTCGGTCTTCACCTCGGCGGGCACCTTGTCCTCGTTGTCCTTGAGGAACTTCTCGGTCTGGTAGACCAGCTGCTCGCCCTGGTTGCGGGTCTCGGCGGCCTCGCGGCGCTTGTGGTCCTCCTCCGCGTACCGCTCGGCCTCCTCGCGCATGCGGTCGACCTCGTCCTTCGGCAGCGAGGAGCCGCCGGTGACGGTCATCTTGCCCGTGCCCAGGTCCTTGGCGGTCACGTGCATGATGCCGTTGGCGTCGATGTCGAAGGAGACCTCGATCTGCGGGACGCCGCGCGGGGCCGGCGGCAGGCCCGTCAGCTCGAACATGCCGAGCTTCTTGTTGTACGCCGCGATCTCGCGCTCGCCCTGGTAGACCTGGATCTGCACGGACGGCTGGTTGTCCTCGGCCGTGGTGAAGATCTCCGAGCGCTTGGTCGGGATGGTCGTGTTGCGCTCGATCAGCTTGGTCATGATGCCGCCCTTGGTCTCGATACCGAGGGACAGCGGGGTGACGTCGAGCAGCAGGACGTCCTTGACCTCGCCCTTGAGGACACCGGCCTGGAGGCTGGCGCCCATGGCGACGACCTCGTCGGGGTTGACGCCCTTGTTGGCCTCCTTGCCGCCGGTCAGCTCCTTGACGAGCTCGGCGACGGCGGGCATACGGGTCGAACCGCCGACCAGGACCACGTGGTCGATGTCGGACAGCGCGATGCCGGCGTCCTTGATGACGTTGTGGAACGGCGTCTTGCAGCGGTCGAGGAGGTCCGCGGTCAGCTGCTGGAACTGCGAGCGGGTGAGCTTCTCGTCCAGGTGCAGCGGGCCCTCGGCGGAGGCGGTGATGTAGGGGAGGTTGATCGTCGTCTCGCTGGACGACGACAGCTCGATCTTCGCCTTCTCCGCGGCCTCGCGCAGGCGCTGGAGCGCCATCTTGTCCTTGGCGAGGTCGACGCCGTGGCCGTTCTGGAACTGCTTGACCAGGTAGTCGACGACGCGCTGGTCCCAGTCGTCGCCACCGAGGTGGTTGTCGCCGTTGGTGGCCTTGACCTCGACCACGCCGTCGCCGATCTCCAGCAGCGACACGTCGAAGGTGCCGCCGCCGAGGTCGAAGACGAGAATGGTCTGGTCTTCCTTCTCCAGGCCGTAGGCCAGGGCGGCGGCGGTGGGCTCGTTGACGATCCGCAGGACGTTCAGGCCCGCGATCTCACCGGCCTCCTTGGTGGCCTGGCGCTCGGAGTCGTTGAAGTACGCCGGGACGGTGATGACCGCGTCGGTGACCTTCTCGCCGAGGTAGGACTCCGCGTCCCGCTTCAGCTTCTGCAGGATGAACGCGGAGATCTGCTGCGGGTTGAAGTCCTTCTCGTCGATGTTGATCTTCCAGTCGGTGCCCATGTGGCGCTTGACCGACCGGATGGTGCGCTCGACGTTGGTCACCGCCTGGCGCTTGGCGACCTCACCGACCAGCACCTCGCCGTTCTTGGCGAAGGCGACGACGGACGGCGTGGTCCTGGCGCCCTCGGCGTTGGTGATGACGGTGGGCTCACCGCCTTCGAGAACACTGACGACGGAGTTCGTCGTGCCCAGGTCGATGCCGACCGCACGTGCCATTTCGATTCCTCCAGCTGACTTGAGTGGAACAGGCTCAAGGGTGCAGCACCGAACGAAACCTGTCAACAGACCTGAGTCGCGCCCACTCAACTTTTATGTGGCGCTTATCGTCACCACGCCGCCGGGGAGGACGCCGGGGGCGGCCCGCCGGTTGCGTGCGCGACACAGATCACCGGCCGGGCGGCTTCATGGGGCCCGGAATACTGGGTAACCTCAGCGCAGACCCGAAAAGTTACCGCTTAGTAGTTACCGCTCGACCTCTGCGGCCCGGCCCGTTCCGATCACCGCGGATCCCCGTAGATTTCGCCCGCTCTCGCAGGTCCGAGGAGCCCCCAATGCAACTCGCCGCGATCATCGTGTCGCTGGTTCTCATCGCGGTCGGCGTCGCGCTGTTCGGCCGTGCCATCCTGCAGATCGTCCGGCAGTTCCGGCTCGGCCAGCCCGTGCCCGCCGGCACCCGCACCGACGAGCCCGTGCAGCGCACGGCCACGCTGGCCAGGGAGTTCCTCGGGCACACCCGGATGAACCGCTGGGGCGTCGTCGGCGTCGCCCACTGGTTCGTGGCGGTGGGCTTCCTGACCCTGCTGCTGACGATCGCCAACGCCATCGGCCAGCTCTTCAAGGCCGACTGGATCCTGCCCGTCATCGGCAACTGGCTCCCCTGGGAGCTGTGGGTCGAGGGCATGGGCACGCTCACCACCCTCGGCATCCTGGTCCTGATCGCCGTCCGGCAGCTGAACCGCCCCGGCGGCGCCGGCCGCAAGTCCCGCTTCGCGGGGTCGAACACCGGCCAGGCGTACTTCGTCGAGACGGTCATCCTGATCGTCGGCGTCTGCATCGTCACCCTGCACGCCCTGGAGGGCGCGCAGCACGGCGTGGACCACTACGAGGCCGCGTACTTCGTCACGTACCCGCTGGTCGCGGCCTTCAAGGGCCTGAGCGTCGGCACGCTGCAGAACCTCACCTACCTCTTCGCCGCGATCAAGATCGCCACCTCCTTCATCTGGATGATCACGGTCGCCCTGAAGACCGACATGGGCGTGGCCTGGCACCGCTTCCTGGCGTTCCCGAACATCTGGTTCAAGCGCGAGGCGGACGGCGGTACGGCGCTCGGCGCGCTGCAGCCGATGACCTCGGCCGGCAAGCCGATCGACTTCGAGGACCCGGGCGAGGACGACCAGTTCGGCGTCTCGCAGATCGAGCACTTCTCGTGGAAGGGCCTGCTGGACTTCTCCACCTGCACCGAGTGCGGCCGCTGCCAGTCGCAGTGCCCCGCCTGGAACACCGGCAAGCCGCTCTCCCCGAAGCTGCTGATCATGTCGCTGCGGGACCACGCGCACGCCAAGGCGCCGTACCTCCTCGCAGGCGGCGGCAAGACCGCCGAGGGCGAGGAGAAGGCCACCGCCGAGCAGCTGGCCGGCGTCCCGGCGTCCGCGCTGGCCGAGGCCGAGCGCCCGCTGGTCGGCACCCTGGAGGAGAACGGGGTCATCGACCCCGACGTCCTGTGGTCCTGCACCACCTGCGGCGCCTGCGTCGAGCAGTGCCCGGTGGACATCGAGCACGTCGACCACATCGTGGACATGCGCCGCTACCAGGTCATGATCGAGTCCTCGTTCCCGTCCGAGGCGGGCACGATGCTGAAGAACCTCGAGAAGAAGGGCAACCCCTGGGGCCTGGCCAAGAAGCAGCGGCTGGCCTGGACCAAGGAGGTCGACTTCGAGGTCCCGGTCGTCGGCAAGGACATCGAGGACCTCTCCGAGGTCGACTACCTCTACTGGGTCGGCTGCGCCGGCGCCCTGGAGGACCGCGCCAAGAAGACCACGAAGGCGTTCGCCGAGCTGCTGCACATCGCGGGCGTGAAGTTCGCGATCATGGGCGGCGACGAGGCGTGCACCGGTGACTCGGCCCGCCGCCTGGGCAACGAGTTCCTCTTCCAGCAGCTCGGCCAGCAGAACGTCGAGATGCTCAACATGGCCTTCGGCGAGGACTCCGAGGACGAGTCCACGAAGAAGCCCAAGGCGTCGAAGAAGATCGTCGCCACCTGCCCGCACTGCCTCAACACGCTCGGCAACGAGTACCCGCAGCTCGGCGGCGACTACGAGGTCATCCACCACACCCAGCTGCTCCAGCACCTGGTGGACGAGGGCAAGCTGATCCCGGTCACCCCCGTCGAGGGCCTGATCACCTACCACGACCCGTGCTACCTGGGCCGCCACAACAAGATCTACACGCCGCCGCGCGAGATCATCGGCAAGGTCCCCGGCCTGCGCAACGAGGAGATGCACCGCCACAAGGAGCGCGGCTTCTGCTGCGGCGCCGGCGGCGCGCGGATGTGGATGGAGGAGCGGATCGGCAAGCGCATCAACAACGAGCGGGTGGACGAGGCGCTGTCCCTCAACCCCGACATCGTCTCCACCGCCTGCCCCTTCTGCCTCGTCATGCTCACGGACTCCGTGAACGGCAAGAAGAACGACGGCAAGGCCAAGGAGTCGATCCAGGTCGTGGACGTCGCCCAGCTGCTGCTGGACTCGGTGAAGACCCCGCTCGACCCGCCGTCGGACGACGCGGAGCCGGCGGACGCCCCGGAGCCCGAGCCGGTGAAGTGACACCGCGGCGTCCCCGCCAGGACGCCGGACACCGGACGGCCGGTCCCGCAGCGCGCGGGGCCGGCCGTCCGGCTTTCCGGGAGCACACCGGTGCCCGGGAGAAAACCGGTTGCCCGGCCCGCGTACGGCGCCCACGCTGGCCCGATGGCAGACCGCGCCCCGTCCCCCTCGAGCGGCGTCCGGATACGGGCCGCGGTGCCCGCCGACGCCGACGCCATCGCCGCCGTCCACCGCGAGTCCCGGCGGGTGGCGATGCCGTACCTCCCGCCGCCGCGGCGCAGCCACGAGGAGGTCACCCGGTGGGTCCGGGACGTGGTCCTGCCCGCCTGCCGCACCGTCGTCGCGGTCCGCGGCACCGAGGTCCTCGGCTACGCCGCCGTCGAGGGCGACCTCCTCGACCAGCTCTACCTCCGCCCGGACGTCCGCCGGGCCGGCCTCGGCACCCGGCTGCTGGCCGAGGCCCGCCGGCTCTCCCCCGGCGGCCTGACCCTGCACGTCTTCCGGCGCAACACCGCCGCCCGGGCGTTCTACGCCCGCCACGGCTTCCGGGTCGTGGCCACCGGGGACGGCAGCGGCAACATGGAGGGCCTGCCGGAGCTGACCCTGCGCTGGACGCCGGGGCCGGAGCCGGAGCCCGGGCCGGGGACCCTTCCGGGTACCCCCTAGGGGATGTCACAGCTCGGCACCGAACCCCGTCCGCCCGTCCACTCCGGTCCCCGGGTCCGCCCGGACCAGGTACTTTCGAAAGCGTGGCTGGATTCAGGATGGGGCGCGGACAGGATCCGCGCGCCGCGCAGGACGCGCAGCAGACCGTGCAGCAGGGACCGCCCGGGTACGGCCCGCCGGCGGCGCCGTACGGGCAGCAGCCCCCGGCTCCGTACGGGCAGCAGCCCCCGGCACCGCACGGGCAGTGGCCGGCGCCGCAGCCGTACGCCGCCCCAGGGAGCGGTCCGGTCGCCCACGGGGGCGGTCCGGTCGCGCACGGGCAGCCGGAGTACTTCGGCGACGGCGGCTACGGGCCCCAGGGCCCCGGGTACGCCCCGTACGACACCCGGGACAACGACCCGGGCCACACCCAGCAGTTCAGCGTCGGCGACGTGCCGGACGGCTACGGCCCGGACGGCGGCCGGTACGCCGAGGGCGGCACGTACCGCGCCGGCGAGCCCAGCGCGCCGCCGGCCGGCCCCCGGCTGCCGTGGAAGCAGCTGCTCTCCGGCATCGTGCTGCGCCCCACGCCCACGTTCTGGCAGATGCGGGACCACCCGGTGTGGGCCCCGGCGCTGATCGTCGCGTTCTGCTACGGCCTGCTGGCGGTCTTCGGCTTCGACAAGGCCCGCGCGGACGTGCTCAACGCCACCCTCGGCAACAGCATCCCGTGGGTGCTGATCACCGCGGTGATGTTCATCGTCGGCAGCCTGATCCTGGGCGCGGTCACCCACACCATGGCCCGCCAGCTGGGCGGCGACGGGGCCTGGCAGCCGACCGTCGGCCTGTCCATGCTGATCATGGCGATCCCGGACGTGCCGCGGCTGCTGTTCGCGATGTTCCTGGGCGGCGACAGCACGCTGGTCCAGATCCTCGGCTGGGCCACCTGGCTCGCCACCGGCTACCTGCTCACCTCGATGGTCAGCAAATCGCACGACCTGCCGTGGCCCAAGGCCCTGGGCGCCGCCGCGATCCAACTGGTCGCGCTGCTGGCCCTGGTGAAGCTCGGCACGCTGTAACGGGCGCGCGGGGCCGCCGAGGTCGCTGCGGAACGTACGGACGAGGGGCCCGCCCCGGGAGCACACTCCCCGGGACGGGCCCCTCGGCCGTCGTCAGCCCTGGCCGGACCGCCGCCGCCCGCCCGTCAGGCGAACCGCTGCCCCGCCGACCCGTCGCACTTCTGCAGCCGCAGCGGCTCCTTCGCCCCGGCCAGCGCCAGGCACAGCGACGGCGCCGCCGACGGCCGCAGCGTGCCGCCGTCCCGGACGAACCGCTGGTTGGCCGCGCCCGAGCAGTTCCACAGCACCAGCGCGGCGCCGGCCTCGTACCGCGCGCCGGGCACGTCCAGGCACCGCGCCTGGGTCAGCTCCACGTGCAGCGACCCGTTGTCCTGGTCGTACCACCAGCCCTGGTTGCGCTGCCCGTGGCAGTCCCAGCCGCCGACCGCCGTCCCGTTGCGGGACAGCCCGCCGGTGGCGTCCACGCAGGTGCCGGTCGCGGCGTTCCGCAGCGGCCGGTACGCGTCGTCCCAGGCGCCCGGGTACAGCTTCGGCTGCCCGGTGCCCGCCGGATCGGCGCAGGATGCCTCGCGCAGCCGCGGGTCCGCGTACAGCTGGGTCAGGCAGGACGCGAACGCGCCGTGCCCGCGGGCGTTGGGGTGGAAGGACTGGCGGACCGAATTGGCGTCCGGCGGGAAGGGGTTGGAGAGATTCACGTACAGCCCGCGGGCCCAGGTGTCCGCCGTGCAGACCTCGTGCCCGTGGAAGAGCCGGGAGGCGTCGAGGTAGGTGGCGCCGGTGTCCTGCGCCGCCTTGCGCATGCCCCGCTCGAAGGCCGGCACCGCGGCGTTCCGCCCCCAGCCGGCGTCCGAGGTGTAGCCCGTGCACCCGCCCGGCAGCTTGCCCGGATAGTTCGGGTTGTCCTCCATGTCCGGCCCGATCGGGCTCGGGTACGCCATCACCACGAGCCGGTAGTCGCCGTCGGCGTACCCGGCGTCGCGCATCACCGTCCGCAGGTCCCGCACGGTCGCCTCGACCTTCGGCACCAGCCCGTCCACCCGGGCCTGCCAGCCCGGCTGGTACTTCGGCTCGCACGTCCCCTGGAGCAGGAACCACCGCTCGACGCAGTCGGTCATCACCGGCCCGAACTGGAGGTCGTCGTTGGCCCCGGCCACCAGAAGGACCATTTTCAGCCGGGTGTTGCGGGCCGCCACCGCCAGGCTGTCGCTCTGCACCAGCTCGTCCGCGTACTGCTTGCTGCCGCCGATCCGGATGTTGCCGGTGTACGCGCCCGAGCACGCCGCGTTGTACGTGACGTCCGCCGCGATCCCGGTCCGGTGGATGGCCGCGTCGGGCGACCGGTGGCACCAGTTGTCCGGCCCGTCCGTCCCCGGCTCGTACGTGCCCACGCCCTCGCCGGAGATCTCGCTGTCGCCCAGCGAGATCAGGGACGTCTTCCGTTCGTCGAGCGGCCGGACGGCCGAGTCCCCGCCGTACAGCTTCGCCGCCTCCCGGGCCCGGACCCGCTCCAGGTCCGGCGCCAGCGGCTTGGCGGCCGGACGGGCGGCCCGCGCACCGGGCCCGGACGGTCCGGCGGGCACCCCGGCGGCGCTCGCCCCGCCCGCCGTCACCGTGAACGCCGCGGTCAGCACCGCCGCCGATAACGCGACGGCGGCCCGCAGCCGCCGCCCTCGCCCGCGTCTCGCCCGCACCATGGGGCCTCCCTCCGGTCTGCTGTTACCGCCGGTTTCTACTCGGAGGTAGGGACCGGCGGAACACCCGCGACCGAACTGGCCGGAACGCGCGCCACACAAACCGCCCCAGAACGCAGCGAGCCCGCCGAAAAGGCGGGCTCGGGAAGCGGCTGACCGGCCGCCTCACGCGTCGAGAATCTGCCCCTCGCGCCGCACCACCGGCGGCTCCACGCTCCACGGGAAGTTGATCCAGTCGTCCGTGCGCTTCCACACGTACTCGCACTTCACCAGCGACTGCGACTTCTCGTAGATCACCGCGCTGCGCACCTCGGCGACCGTGCCCTGGCAGAAGTCGTGCACCAGCTTCAGCGTCTTGCCGGTGTCGGCGACGTCGTCGGCGATCAGCACCTTCTTGTCGGAGAAGTCGATCGCGTTGGGCACCGGCGCCAGCATCACCGGCATCTCCAGGGTGGTGCCCACCCCGGTGTAGAACTCCACGTTCACCAGGTGGATGTTCTTGCAGTCCAGCGCGTACGCCAGCCCGCCGGCCACGAACACCCCGCCGCGGGCGATCGACAGCACGATGTCGGGCTCGTACCCGTCATCCGCGATCGTCTGCGCCAGTTCCCGGATCGCTCCGCCGAACCGCTCGTACGTCAGGTTCTCCCGCTCGCCCACGACTCTCCCAGACCTTCTCTTCGTCTCCGGGGCCCGCGCCGGCCCCGCCCCGCAGCGCGAGGCACCTCACACCCGCGTACCGCGGCTCACATCCGCGTACGGTGGAAATTCTTGAACGACCGGGACGGGGTCGGACCCCGCTGCCCCTGATACCGCGAGCCGTAGTGCTCGCTGCCGTACGGGTGCTCCGCCGGCGAGGTCAGCCGGAACATGCACAGCTGCCCGATCTTCATGCCCGGCCACAGCTTGATCGGCAGCGTGGCGACATTGCTCAGCTCCAGCGTCACGTGCCCGCTGAACCCCGGGTCGATGAACCCGGCGGTCGAGTGCGTCAGCAGCCCCAGCCGCCCCAGGCTGGACTTGCCCTCCAGCCGCGAGGCGAGGTCGTCCGGCAGGCTGATGACCTCGTACGTCGAGGCCAGCACGAACTCGCCGGGGTGCAGGATGAACGCCTCGTCGCCCTCCGGCACGACCTCACGGGTCAGGTCGGGCTGCTCGACGGCGGGGTCGATGTGCGGGTAGCGGTGATTCTCGAACACCCGGAAATAGCGGTCGAGCCGCACATCGATGCTGGACGGCTGCACCATCGACTCGTCGTAGGGATCGATGCGCACCCGGCCTGCGTCGATCTCGGCCCGGATGTCCTTGTCTGAGAGAAGCACGCAGACGAGGATACGCGCCCGCGCACCACCCTCCGCACGACGAGGGCCCGGCCCCCACCAGGGACCGGGCCCACCGCGCCGCACTCCGCGGCACCGCGACGGCGCCGCGCACGACCGGCACTGCCGCTCGGCGCGCTGCTACCGCTTGGCGTGCTCGACCGGTACCGCGTGCCGCAGCCGGGCACAGCGCGGGCAGCGCAGCAGCCGCCCGGGGCCGAGCCGGTCGGTGGTCTGCATGGGGAACGAAGCGGTGCTGAACACGTGCCCCTCGGCACAACGTACGACGGTGCGCTCCATCAAGTCCCTCTCCCAACTGCGTGGACAACAAAAGCCACATTAGGGGATGAACTGGGCGGCCTCGCAGGCGGCACTCCGACGCCCCACCGTACGCCCCAACTCCCGTCCCGCGCACCCGCGTACCGCCCCCGGGCACCCCGGGCAAAACCCCGCCATCCCCACCCCCACCCATGCCGAATGCACCGCGACGCGGTGATGGGGTAGAGTGTGCGACGACGCTCCGCCTCCAGGCTGATTGCCGCAGGCCAGGCGGTGTTACGCGGGTGTAGTTTAATGGTAGAACATGAGCTTCCCAAGCTCAGAGCGCGGGTTCGATTCCCGTCACCCGCTCCATAGTTGAGGCCCAGGTCGGGAGACCTGGGCCTTTGTCGTGTCCGGACTCCGGGGGGGGGAGTCGGCGCTCCGGGCCTCGTTGCGCGAGGGCCACGTGGACATGGAATTCATTTTCATCTAGCGTGCGGGGGAACCGCTGCCGGGCCGTGGGCGTACGAGGGACCACCACGATCGGCGGGAACGCGCCAACTCGCCGTGAGACAGGCCGCGTTCCGCCGCGTACGCGGCTCGGTGCTTCGGACGTCCGTGGAGGAGATCCCGTGCCGTTGCCCGGCCGGCTGTCCGCGCGGCCGCCGCAGTTCCCCGAGCTGAAGGAGGCCGTGCGCCGTCTGCTCGGCCTCGACGAGGAGAGCACCGTGGTGATCCGCCAAACCTGCGCCGCCTGCTCGCCACCGCATCCGAAGGAGCCTGACCCGTTATGACCGACATCACCGATCGGACGCCGGAGGCCGCGGACGCCGTCGCCGAGTACGACGATCGCGTCCCCGTGACCGTGCTGACCGGCTTCCTCGGCTCGGGCAAGACCACCCTGCTCAACCGCATCCTCACCGAGCGGCACGGGCTGCGGATCGCCGTGATCGAGAACGAGTTCGGCGAGGTCGGTATCGACGACGCGCTGGTCCTGGACGCCGAAGAAGAGATCTTCGAGATGAACAACGGCTGCATCTGCTGCACCGTCCGCGGTGATCTCATCCGCATCCTGGGCGCGTTGATGCGGCGCCGGGAGAAGTTCGACCAGATCCTGATCGAGACCACCGGTCTCGCCGACCCGGCGCCGGTCGCCCAGACCTTCTTCATGGACGACGAGATCGCCGCCCAGCTGCGGCTGGACGCCATCGTCACCCTCGTCGACGCCGCCCACGTCCTGCGGCACCTGGACGAGAAGAAGCCCGAGGGCGTGGAGAACGAGGCCGTCGAGCAGATCGCCTTCGCCGACCGGATCGTGCTCAACAAGACCGACTTGGCGGACGAGGCGACCGTCGCGGAGGTCGTGTCGCGGATCCGCGCGATCAACTCGGGCGTGCAGATCATCCCCGCCCGGCACGCCGCGGTCGACCTGCAACAGGTGCTGGACGTGGGCGCGTTCGACCTCGACCGGGTGCTCGCCGACGACCCGTCCTTCCTCACCGAGACCGAGCACCAGCACGACACCACCGTCACCTCGGTCGGCATCGAGCTGACCGGCGAGCTCGACGAGGACCGGCTCAATCGGTGGCTGGGCACCCTGCTGCGTACCAAGGGGGTCGACATCTTCCGCTCGAAGGGCATCCTGGCCCTCGCGGGCGCGCCCCGGCAGTACGTGTTCCAGGGGGTGCACATGCTGCTGGTCGGCGAGTTCGGCCGGGACTGGAAGGACGGGGAACTCCGGGGCAACCGGCTGGTGTTCATCGGCCGCAACCTGGACCGGGCCGAGCTGGAACGCGGCTTCGCCGGCTGCCTGGCCACCGCCGGAGCCGCCGTATGAGCATCGCCGCACCCGGCACCGGCCTCGGCACCGTCTGGGACCTCACCCTCGACGACGCCCCGGTGGCACTCAGCACCGCACGCGATCTGGTCGCGGTCGCCGGGGCCGAGGGCACCACCGGCATCCTGGACACCGCCACCGGCGCCGCCCTCGGCACCGTAGAACTCCCCGGCGGCGCCCTGCACGCGGCCCTGTCCCCCGACGCCCGGCATCTGGTGGCCACCGGCCCGACCGGATACGCGCTGTGGCGGCGGGAGGACGGCAGCAGCACCCTCTGGGAAAGCGGCGGGTGGTCCTCGGCCGCCCGGTGGGCGGATGCCGATCGGTTCGCCGTCGCGTCCGGCCGCCGTGCCCTCGTACGGGACACCGGCGGCCAGGAGTTGTGGGCCACCGAGCCGGCCGCCAGTACGGTGACGGACCTGGCCTGGACGCGGGGCGGGCGGCGGCTGGCGGTCGCCGCCTACGGTGCGGTGCGCTGCCACGAGCGCCACCAGGCCGCCCCCGTGCGGACCTACCCCTACGTCGGATCGCACCTGGCGCTGGCCGTCGCCCCCACCGGCCGGTGGATCTGCAGCGGCAACCAGGACGCCTCCATCCACATCTGGCGCACCCGGGACGCCGGCGAACTGACCATGTCCGGCTACCCGGAGAAGGTCTCCCGGCTGGCCTTCGACGACACCGGCTGCTGGCTCGCCGCCGACGGCGCCCCCGACGTCACGGTGTGGGACTTCCGCGGCAAGGGCCCGGCCGGCACCGCGCCGCGCTCACTGCGCTGCCACGAGACCGTCACGGCCCTGGCCTGGCGCCCCGGTCCCGACGGCCACCTCGCCACCGGGGGCGACGACGGCACGATCGCCCTGTGGCACGCCACCGCGGGGCGGCCGGAGGCCCGGCTCCGCCCCGTACGCACCCTCGACGGCGGCGCCGCGGTGGCGGCCCTCGCCTGGGCGGGGCCGGAGCTGCTCGTCTGCGCGTACCGCGACGGCCGCGTCCGCGCCCACCACCTGCCCTCCAGGACCGCCCTGTGAGCACCGGCACAGCTCGTACGGTCATCGGCGCGGCCCGGGCCCGCCCGGTCACCCTGGTGGTGTGCCGGGGATGCTGCTGCGGCAATCCGCGCAAGCACCCCGGCAGCGACCACGCGTGGCAACTGGACCGGCTGTACGCGGCGGCCGCCGGCTCCGGCGGCCGGTTCGCGGTCCGTACGACGGACTGCCTGGGCCCCTGCGACCAGGCCAACGTCATCGTCGTCCAGCCCTCCGGCGAGGGGCGGCGCCGCGGCGGGCGCGCCACGTGGATCGGCTGGGCCATGGGCGATGCCGCCACCGACGACATCCTGCGCTGGGCCGCTGACGGCGGCCCGGGAATCGCCGAGCCGCCGCCCGCTCTGGCGCTGCAGTTCGTCCGCCCGCCGGGCGAGGTGCGCAAGCGGGCGGGCGGGCGGCGCCGTGCACGGCGGTGAGGCCGCGGCCGGCCGGGCCCGGTGCCCGTGGCCCGAGTGCTCGGCGCACACCGCGCCGGAAGTACGGGAACGGACCTCACCGGGTGCGCGTGCGGCGCCCCTCATGGACGCGGCCACGGTCGCCACCGTCGCCGCCACGCTGCAGGCCCTCGCCGCCCCTTCCCGGCTGCAGATCCTCACGACGCTCCGGCAGGAGCCGCGCTCCGTCACCGCACTCGCCGCCGCCGTCGGCATGGAGCAGTCGGCCGTCTCCCACCAGCTCCGCCTGCTGCGCATCCTCGGCCTGGTGACCGGCGAGCGGGCGGGGCGCCGCATGGTCTACCGCCTCCACGACCACCACGTCGCCCAACTCCTCGACGAGGCCGTCCACCACATCGAGCACCGCGCACTGGGGATACGGGACGGCCGAGGGTAGGGGCCGCCGCGGCACCCCGCGCCCGCGGGCCTATGGGCAGGCGCCGGCGGCCTCGCGGTGGTCCCGGTGGGCCGGCCGGTTCACGCCTGGCCGGTTCACGCCCGGCCGGTTCACGCCTGGCCGGTTCACGCCTGGCCGGTTCACGCCTGGAATTCGGTGAGATCGATGGTGTGCACCCGCAGCGGGTAGCCGTACACCGGGTGTGCCGTCTCGCGTTCCGGCACCATGCCGAGCTTGCGGATGACGTTCTCGGAGGCGTCGTCACCCACCCGGTTGATGCTGATGACGCGGTCGAGGCCGCGGTCCTGGAGCGCGAACTCCAGGGTGGCCTGGGCGGCTTCGGACGCGTAGCCCTGGCCCCAGAACTGCGTGCCGAGCCGCCAGCTGATCGCCACGGCGGGCAGCACCTCCGGCAGGAATCCGGGCACGGACAGGCCCGTGAAACCGGCCAGTTCGCCCGAGGCCAGCATCTCGACGGCGAAGAGGCCGAAGCCCTCCTCGTCCCACTCCTCCTCCCACCTCTCGAGGGACTCCGCCGTGTGGTCCCAGTCCCACACCGAGCCGTCATCGATCCAGCGCATGACCCGAGGGTCCGCGTTGATGTCCGCCATCGGCGCGAGGTCGTCGTCATGCCAGCGGCGGAGGAGGAGGCGGGGGGTGCGGATCTCGGTCATGGCGCCCATCCTGCCGAAGGCAGGGGCCTGATCAGTAATCGGCGCGTGATCGTCTTGCCGCCGCGGCGGGCGCCGCTGCCGTCAACGCGCCCGCGCCCGCTCCGGGTCGCAGTCCGGGCAGCGGCCGGAGAGTTCGGCGGTGTGCCGGACGTGGGCGAAGCCGGAGGTCCGGGCGATCTTCTCGGCCCAGGTCTCGACGGGGTCCGCGTCGACCGGGAGGCTGAGGCCGCACGCGGTGCGGATCAGGTAGTGGCGGTGGTCGGGGCCGGGGCGGTGGCGGAAGAGGCGTTCGCCGGTGCCGTCGCGGACGACATCGGCGCGGCCGGCTTCGGCGAAGGCGGTCAGGGTGCGGTCGGTTGCCTGCCCTCACCGTGCTGTCGTTCAGGGCCCGGCGGGGGCTGGTGCGGGGGTGCGGGGGGTGGGCCGCCGGATCAGGAAGGCGGCGGCGTGGACGGCGGTGGCGGCACCCAGCGCGCTGCGCACGGCACGTCGGACGGAACGCGGGGTGGAGACAGAGAGGGGCGACATTCAGGACTCCTTCGGGCAAAGCCGGACGTGGAGCGGCGCGATCCAGCCACGGGGCGGCACCCCCACGCGCTAGGTGGAATCGATTTTCCTATCGAACAGAGCGGATATCCGTTGTCCTCTTTTGACCCTGCCGTGGTGCGAGCGCGGCCCTCCGCCGCCGCTACCGCTCGTCGGCGGCTGGTTCAGCGACCGCGTGCCCACCACGGGTCTGAACGCCTTGCGGTCAATTTCCGATGGTGCGGACGCCGCGGCGACGTAGCGTCGTCGGCATGAGTCTCCGATGGGGCCGCTTACCGGATCAGGACGCCGTCCGCCTACCGCACCTGCCGGCTCGGGTGCCGAGGGTTGCGGATGCTCAGCGGGGCTGGGCCCTGGCTCTGCTGTGCTTCCTCGTGTGCGGTGGTCTGGGGTTCCAGTCCTGGACCGCGGTGCGGGTGACGGGCTTCGATCTCGGGATCTTCGACCAGGCGATCCGGGCCTACGCCCACTTCGGGCTGCCCGTTTCCCCGATCAAGAACGTGCATCACGAGTTCCCGCCGGGCTTCTCCCTCCTGGGCGACCACTTCTCCCCCGTGCTCGCGCTGCTGGCACCGCTCTACTGGGTGTGGGACGACCCGCGGATGCTGCTCCTCGCCCAGGCCGGGCTGTTCGCCACCGGGGTGCCCGTGGTGCGCGGGATCGCCCGGCACTGCTTCGCCGGCGCCGCCCCGTCCGTCGCGCGGCGCGCGGCCGACGGAGCGGGCCTGGTGTACGCGCTGGGCTGGCCGTTGCTGAACGCCTCGTACGCCGGCTTCCACGAGGTGGCCTTCGCGGTACCGATCACGCTCCTGATGCTCGAACGCGGCCTGGCCCGCCGCTACGGCTCGGCGGCGCTGTGGGCCGTCCTGCTGTGCACGGTCAAGGAGGACATGGGGCTGGTCGCCGGGCTGTTCGGGCTCCTGCTGGCGGTCCGCGCCCACCGCTCGGGACACCGGGCCGGCCGGGCCGCGGGCGCCGCCGTGCTACTGGCCGGACCACTGGTCTCCGCGGTGGTGATCATGTGGTTCCTGCCGGCGATGGGCAGCCCGCCCGGCTACTACTGGTCGTACGACCGTCTCGGGGCGAATCCGGGCGACGCACTGGTCCACGTGCTCACCGAGCCGTGGCTGGTGCCCCAGGTCGCCTTCAGTCCGGGCATCAAGGCGGCCATGCTGGCGTGGGTGCTGGGGGCTCTGGCGCTGCTGCCGCTCGGCTCGCCGACTCTGCTCCTCGCGGTGCCGCTGCTGGCGGAACGCATGCTGTCCGACAACCCCAACCACTGGCCGGTGATCAACCACTACGACGCCTTCCTGTGGCCGATCCTGCTCACCGCCGCCCTGGAAACCCTGGCTCGGCTCCATCGCCGCCGGCTGCCGCGGCCCGCTGCGGAGAGCCGCCGGCTCCCGGGCCGATGGGCGTGCGCGGCCGTCGCGTTGAGCTCGGCGGCGGCGGTCTTCCTCGGCCTGGGACTGCTGGTCACTCCGGATTCATGGCGGCCCTCGGCCGACAAGCGCGCGCTGGCCCTGGCGGCGGAACGCATTCCCGCCGGCGCGACGGTCGAGGCGGACAACAGCATCGCCCCGCGCCTCACGGCACGTACCGATGTGGTCATCGCCGATGCGACCCCGCGGGGAGCCGACTGGGTGCTGCTCCGCGAGGACAAGCGCGCCTTCCCCTTCGCCACGGTGGCCGAACAGCGGCAGCGGATCAGCCTCCTGGTGGCTCACGGGTACGAGGAGGTGTGGCGGCGCGACGGCGTGGTGCTGCTGCACCGCGTCCGCCCCGTCCCCCTCCCCGGCGCCGCCCGCCCCGGGCCGGGCAGCACCCCGGTCCGCGAACGGGTGCCCTCAGACGTGGGGCGGGACCTGTTCCAGCGGTGATCGGCCGTCCGGCAGCGACAACCCGGACGGGGCCGGAGAGGGGTTCACCCCTTCTCCGGCCCCGCTTGGGTGCTGAGCGCTCATGCGCCTGGATGCCGCCCTTGGTTACCGGCTGACCTTGCCGGTCAACCAGGTGCTCCCGGTGGTCTTGTCGATCAGCTTCCCACGGCAGGCACCCTGGCTTCCGACGGAGAAGACGTAGGTCCTGACCTGCCCCGCGGAGATGGAGAACGACCCCTCGTCACCGAACCAACGGCCGTTGTCGCACACGAGGTTGAAGTCCACGTGCGCCTTGCCACCGGAGAGCTTGTGATAGCTGATGTCATAGCCCTTCGGGTCGACGGCCAGACACAGGCTGCCACTACCGGTGTTGGTGCAGGAGGTGCCGGCAGCGGTGGCGGCTTGTGCCGACGGTCCGAAGGCCGCCATGGCACTCACCATGGCGACGGTGGAAAGCCCCACACCAACCATGCGGCGAACAATGGTCATTTGTTCCCCCTTTTCGTCATGTCGCCCCCCGTGGGCCGACGATGAGGAAGGTATCAGCGCAAAGTCGATCATCAGGGCGGTTATTGGTGCCGCGTTCGATTCTCGGGCATCCCGAAATAACCGGTTTACGCTCGGTCTTCTCGGGGAAATCGCACTGCCCGAAAGCCGCAGAAACCCCTTGGTTCACTCAGAAGACACCCTCATCGGGGGCTTCAGATGCCTCTTGCGCCGCCCGTTCCGCTATGGGCTCATCGCGGATCGGACGCCGAAGTTTCGCCGGTGGTCATGATGGAGTCTGGATCTCACCCGTGGAGCAGCCGCAGGCACACGGTGCCGAGGCCGCGCACAGCCCAGGTGCCCTCGACCTCGCATCGTTCCTTGCGCACCCGGCGTCGGCCGGCGGACCGCCGAAGGACCGCGGTCGAGGGGAAGGGCCGCCCCAGGACCGGAACGGCTTACAGGGTGATGACGTCTCCGCGGGTCTCGGGTGGGTGGGGGCGGGGCGGGCCTAGCCTGGGCGGATGCGCGTACTGGTTACCGGCGGTGCCGGGTTCGTCGGGTCCCATGTCGTCGATGCGCTGCGGGGGTGCGGGCACGAGGCGCTGGTGTTCGACGTGCGGGAGGATTCCGGCGCCGATGTGCGCGATCGGGCGGCCGTGGGCCGGGCACTGGTGGGGGTGGACGCGGTCTGCCATCAGGCGGCGATGGTCGGGCTCGGCGACGGGGTCGCCGACGCGGCGGAGTACGTCTCACGCAATGACCTCGGGACCGCCGTGCTGCTCGCGGCCATGGCGGAGGCGGGGGTCGGGCGCCTGGTGCTGGCCGGGTCGATGGTGGTCTACGGGGAGGGGCGGTACGCCTGTGCGCGGCACGGGGTCGTACGGCCCGGGCCGCGGGTGGTCGCCGACCTGGAGGCGGGGCGGTTCGAGCCGGGCTGCCCGGTGTGCGGGGAGGCGCTGGCCCCCGGGCTGGTCGGCGAGGACGCCCCGGTCGATCCGCGCAATGTGTACGCCACGACCAAGCTCGCGCAGGAGCATCTGGCCGCCGCCTGGGCCCGGGCGACGGGCGGGTCGGCGGTGTCGCTGCGCTACCACAACGTGTACGGGCCGCGGATGCCCCGCGACACCCCGTACGCGGGCGTGGCCTCCTTCTTCCGCTCGGCGCTGGCCCGGGGCGAGGCGCCGCGCGTCTTCGAGGACGGGCGGCAGCGGCGGGACTTCGTCCATGTGCGGGACGTGGCCGCCGCCAACGTGGCCGCGCTGGAGGCCGGGACGGAGTCCGGGGCGCTGGCGGTCTACAACGCCGGCAGCGGGGAGCCGCGGACGGTCGGCGAGATGGCGTGGGCGCTGGCCGCCGCCTGCGGCGGGCCCGAGCCCGTCGTCACCGGCGAGTACCGGCTCGGCGACGTCCGGCACATCACCGCGGACTCCGCGCGGCTGCGGGCCGAACTGGGGTGGAAGCCGCGGGTCGGGTTCGAGGAGGGGATGGCGGAGTTCGCGGCGGAGTGAGCTGAGCGCGGAGTGAGTCCCACCGGAGCGGCGGAGTGAGCCTCACCGGAGCGGCGGAGTGAGCCGCACCGGGGCGGCGCGGGCGTCATCCGGCGGCGGCCGGCAGCAGCACCTCGAAGCGGCAGCCGCCGGGGATGTTGCGTACGGTGGCCCGTCCCCGGTGCGCCTCCACGATGCCCCGGACGATGGCGAGGCCCAGGCCGGCGCCCGCCGGGGGCGTCCGGGCGTGGGTACCGCGCCAGCCGGTGTCGAAGACGCGCGGCAGGTCCTCCTCCGGGATGCCGCCGCAGCCGTCCGTCACCGACACCACCACGCCCTCCGGTGAGCGCTGGGCGGCGATGGCCACCGTACCGTCGGCGGGGGTCCGGCGGATCGCGTTGACCAGGAGGTTTCCCAGGACCCGGCTCATCTCCTTGCTGTCGACCTCCACCGGGACCGGCTCGACGCGGTCGCCGACCAGCCGCACGCCGTGCTCGCGGGCCAGCGGGTCCGCCCCGGCCAGGGCGTCGCCGATGAGGTCGTGGAGGGAGATCCGGGAGTACGCCAGCGGCAGCGTGCCGGCGTGGATGCGGGAGAGTGCGAAGAGGTCGCCGACCATGCCGTCGAGGCGCTCGACCTCGGTGCGGATCCGCGCGAGGTAGCGGGCGGGGTCGGCGGCCAGCCCGTCCTCCAGCGCCTCGGACATCGCGCGCAGGCCGGCCAGCGGCGTGCGCAGATCGTGCGAGATCCAGGCGACCAGTTCGCGCCGTGAGTTCTCCAGTGCCCGTTCCCGGTCCCGTGAGGCGGCGAGTCTGGCGCTGGTCGCCGCCAGTTCGCGGCTGAGCGCGTCGAGTTCGGCCGTCGCGGGGCCGGCGGGGGCGGCGAAGGCGCCGCTGTCGCCGAACGAGCGGGCCGCCGCGGCCAGTGCGCGGCTGCGGGCGACGACCCGGTGGCCCAGCAGCAGCGCGGTGGCCAGCGAGACGGCGGCCGCCATCGCCACGACCGTGGTCACCACGGTCAGATCGTGCGGCGAGAGGAACATCGCCCGGGCCACCGCCAGTGTGCCGGCGAGCATCGCCACCACACCGACCGCCGCCACCACGGCGAGGGAGGCGGTGAGCGGGCGCCGCCGCAGCAGGCGCAGCGCGACCGCCCCGGCCAGGCCGGCGGCGGCGGCCCCGGCGAAGGCGTAGAGCGCGATGAGGAGGGTGTCCCGCACGGTCACTCGCCCCCTGGTTCGAAGCGGTAGCCCACGCCCCAGACCGTCCGGATCAGCCGGGGCCGGGCCGGGTCGTCCTCGACCTTGCCGCGCAGCCGGCGGACGTGGACGGTGACGGTGGACAGGTCGCCGAAGTCCCAGCCCCACACCTCGCGCATCAGGTCGTCGCGGCGGAAGGCCCGTCCCGGGTGGCGCAGGAAGAAGGCCAGGAGGTCGAACTCCCGCAGGGTGAGGGCGAGTTCGGCGCCGTTCCGGGTGGCGCGGCGGGCGGCGGGGTCGACGGTGAGGCCGGCGGCGGCGAGGGGGGCGCCCCCGCCGGGGCCGGGCCCGGGGAGGGGCAGCGCGCGGCGCAGCACCGACGCGACCCGCAGGACGAGCTCGCGCGGGCTGAACGGCTTGGTGACGTAGTCGTCGGCGCCGACCTCCAGGCCGAGCACGCGGTCGTCCTCGTCGCCGCGCGCGGTCAGCATGATGACCGGCACCGGCGCCCGCTCCCGCAGCCGGCGGCACACCTCCAGACCGTCCATGCCGGGCAGCATGAGGTCCAGCACCACCAGGTCGGGCCGGTGCGCGGCGGCCCGGTCCAGGGCCGCCGGACCGTCGCCGGCCCGCTCGACGGTGTAGCCGGCCCGGTCCAGGTACGCGGCGACGACCTCCGCGACCACGGGGTCGTCGTCGACGACCAGGACGCGGGCGGGCCCTCCCGCGGTGCTGTGCTGCTGCATGCCGCCAGCCTCGCACCCCGCCCGCGTACCGCGCGGCCCGCGGGGGTCCCGGCCCCGCGACGTCCGCGTTTCGTAAGGAACCGAAGCCCGATATGCCCGATTCGCGCTCATAGAGTGAGGGCCGTGACTACCGACGCGGACGTGGATGTCGTCCTTCCCTGTTTGAACGAGGCCGAGGCCCTCCCCTGGGTCCTGGCCCGTATCCCGGCCGGCTGGCGGCCGCTCGTCGTCGACAACGGCTCCACCGACGGCTCGGCCCGGATCGCCGGCGCGCTCGGCGCGACCGTGGTGCACGAGCCCCGCCGCGGCTTCGGCGCCGCCTGCCACGCCGGGCTGACCGCCGCCACCGCCGGCATCGTCTGCTTCTGCGACTGCGACGCCTCCCTGGACCCGGCGCTGCTGGTGCCGTTCGTCCGCGAAGTCCGCGACGGGCGGGCCGACTTGGTGCTGGGGCGCCGGCGCCCGCAGGGCCGGCGCGCCTGGCCCGCGCACGCCCGGGCCGGCAACCTCGCCCTGGCCCGGATGCTGCGCCGCCGCACCGGGCTGCGGCTGCACGACCTCGGGCCGCTGCGCGCCGCCCGCCGCGAACCGCTGCTCGCCCTCGGCCTCACCGACCGGCGCAGCGGCTACCCGCTGCAGATGGTGGTGCGCGCCGCCGACGCCGGCTGGCGGATCGCCGAGCACGATGTGCCGTACCTGCCGCGGACCGGCGCGTCGAAGGTGACCGGGACCTGGCGCGGCACCTGGCAGGCCGTACGGGACATGAGCCGCGTCCTCGCCGACGGGAGGGCCGTACGGTGACCACGCTCCTCGTCATCGCCAAGGAACCGCTGCCCGGGCGGGTGAAGACCCGGCTGACCCCGCCGTTCACCCCGCGGGAGGCGGCCGCGCTGGCCGAGGCCGCGCTGGCGGACACCCTGCGGGCGGTGGCGGCCGCGCCGGCCCGCCGGCGGGTGCTGGTGCTCGACGGGGAGCCCGGCCCCTGGCTGCCGCCCGGCTTCGACGTCGTACCGCAGTGCCCGGGCGGTCTCGACGCCCGGCTCGCGGACGCCTTCGGCCGGTGCTCCGGGCCCGCCCTGCTGATCGGCATGGACACCCCGCAGGTGACGCCGGAACTGCTCGGCGCCGACTTCGCCGGCTGCGACGCGTACTTCGGGCCGGCGGAGGACGGCGGCTTCTGGGCGCTGGGACTGGCCGAGCCCGATCCCGGGCTGCTGCGCGGCGTGCCCATGTCGACGCCGGCGACCGGGGCCGTCCAGCGGGCGCGGCTGGTGGCCGCCGGGCTGCGGGTGCGCGAGCTGCCCCGGCTGCGGGACGTGGACACCGTCGCCGACGCGGAGGCCGTCGCCGCGCTGGCCCCGGACGGCCGTTTCGCGCGGCGGCTGGCCCGGTGCGCCGCGGCGACCCGCCGATGACCGCCCCGCCCGCCGCCGGACCGCCCACCGCCTGGGCCACCGCCGACCCGTACGCCGCCGCGCTGCGCGCCGGACGCGGCCCGCTCTTCCTGCGCCGCGCGGACGGCTGGCTGCTGCCCCTGGACGTCGAACGCTGGTGCGCGCGGGCCGATCCGGTCGACCGGGAGGTCCTGGACCGGTGCGAGGGCGCCGTGCTGGACGTCGGCTGCGGACCGGGGCGGCTGGTCGCGGAGCTGGCCGCCCGGGGGCGGACCGTCCTCGGCATCGACGTCTGCCGGGCCGCGGTCGACCGCACCGTCCGCCTGGGGGGCGCGGCGCTGCGGCGCTCGGTCTTCGAGCCGCTGCCGGGCGAGGGCCGCTGGGACTCCGTGCTGCTGATGGACGGCAACGTCGGCATCGGCGGCGATCCGCGCGCCCTCCTGGAGCGGGTCGCCGCCCTGCTCAGGCCCGGCGGCCTGCTGCTGGCCGAGACCGCGCCGGAGGACGTCGACGAGCGCGTGCGGGTCCGCCTCACCGACGCCCGCGCCACCGCCGGCGCCCCCTTCGCCTGGGCCCGGCTCGGCACCCCGGCGCTGCTGCGGTACGCGCGGGGCTGGCAGCCGGAAGGTCAGTGGACGGCCGGCGGCCGCCGCTTCCTGGCCCTGCGCAGCCGCAGCGCCAGCAGCAGCGCGGAGCCGCCGAACAGGACGGCGGTGGTCAGCAGCCAGCGGGTCAGGAAGCCGTCCGGCGAGAGTCCGGTGGCCAAGCGGTAGTCCTGGTCCACCATGCCGCCGATCAGCGGCGCCCAGACGAGCAGCAGCAGGGCGGAGAGCGCGGCCGGTACCCGCACCCAGCCCGTCCGGGCCCGGTGCCCGGCGGCGCCGAGCACCCCGGCGACCGCCCGGTCCGCCGCCGTGTACAGGGGCAGCAGGACGAGGTCGTGCACCAGCGCGGCGCCCACGATCCACAGCACGACGCCGAACCAGTCGCCGGCCAGCAGCCGGACGCCCGCGTACCCGGCGAGCGCGAACGAGCAGCCCAGCAGCAGCAGTTGGAAGGGGCTTCCCAGCGCGATCCGCGGCCGGCGCATCACAGGTCTCCGAAGGTCATCCGGGCCACCCACTTGGTGTTCAGCACACCGGGCGCGGCCGGCACGATGATCCGGGCCGGGTGGCCGTGGTCGGGGGAGAGGTCCTCGCCGTTGACGTACAGGGCGAGCAGGGAGCGCGGGTCGGCGACCTGGTTGGCGCGCAGGGCCGCGCTGCGGAAGGCGCCCTGCCGCTGGAGGGACTCGACGAACACATCGGGCGGGTCCCCGTCGTGGCCGACGAGCGCCGCCAGGTCGCGCAGCCGCACTCCGCGCCACCACTGGTCGGACGTCGACCAGCCCTCGACGCAGGCGATGGGCAGCGCCGAACTGTGCAGGGGGAGTCCGGCCAGTTGGGCGCGGCTGAGGCGGACCGTCCCGGTGCGTCCGGTGACCACCAGCCGCCAGGCGTCCGCGCCCGTCTCGGCCGGGTCGATACGGGCGTACGCGGCGGTCTTGTTGATCTGGAAGCCGTTCGGGCCGCTGCCGGGGTCGGCTCCGCCGTGCGGGGCGAGGAGGGCGGTGCGGCGCAGCGCGTCGGAGGTCTGCCCCACCGTGGTGGCGAACAGCAGCGCGGAGCCGCCCCCGACGAACCACAGGGCGCCGCGCCGGGAGACGGTCGGCTCGGCGGGGCGCGGGGCCACCAGGTCGTCCTTCTCCTCCCGGCGGTGGCGCAGATTGCGGAACGCCATGGGGGCCTTCAGCACGGCGTGGGCGGCGAACGCGGCGAAGAACACCCACGCGCCGTAGAAGTGGAGGGGGTAGAAGGAGCCCGGGAAGACGTAGTCGAGCTGCACGTTGAGCACGCCGGTCACGAACTCGAACAGTCCGCCCCCGACCAGCAGCAGCAGGGAGATCCGCTCCAGGCCGTGGGCGAGCGAGCGGGCCGGCGGCAGTGCGAACAGCCGGGGCACCACCGACCACAGCTTGGCCAGCAGCACCGGGATCAGGGTGATGCCGAGCGTGACGTGGACGCCCTGGGTGAGCCGGTACAGCCAGTGCGGGCCGGTCGGCCAGGCGAAGAGGTAGAAGCCGAGGAGCCCCTTGTCCGGCGTCTTGTCGTTCACCGGCGACAGGTCCGGGTTGTAGGCGGCGTACGAGACCAGGCCGGTCACGAACAGCACCGTGACGCCGGCGAGCAGGACGGTGCCCAGCACGGACGTGAACCAGGGACCGCGCAGCGGGCTGCGCCAGAAACCGGGGGAGGTGGGAAGCCGTGGAGCGCGCGGATCGTCTCGCATGAGCCGACCGTAGGCCCGGAGCCCGCCCGGAGGGGCGGTGCGACCCATGACGAAACGCTGACGTCCGGCCCGGACGGCGGCCTGCGTCCCACCGGTCGGCCTAACGTGCCGGTGTGACCCGCCGCACCCGCCCCCGCCCCGGCGATCTGTACGCCGCCCTGACCGCCGCCGCCCTGGTCGGCGCGGCCGTCCTGGTCGGCCGCCGGCTCCAGGACACCCGGCACACCCTGTTCGTGAACTGGCCCCCGGTGCTGGCCACCTGGGACCCGCACCTCGGACCCGGCACCCCGGCCGCCCTGCTGCTGGCCGCGGCCGTGGCGGCGTACGGCCCGGCCCTGGCCGGACGCCTGCCCTGGCGCGCGCTGCTCGCGGCGGCCTGGGGCGCGGCCACGGCCTGGATCTTCTCGCTCGCCCTGATCGACGGCTGGCAGCGGGGGATCGCCGGCCGGCTCACCACCACCGGCGAGTACCTCCAGGAGACCGACCGCTTCCGCGACATCCCCGGCACCCTGCGGGACTTCACCCACCACATCCTGCTGCACTCCCCCGACAACTGGACCGCCCATGTCGCCGGCCATCCCCCGGGAGCCACGCTGACCTTCGTCCTCCTCGACCGGATCGGGCTGCGGGGCGGCGGCTGGGCCGGGGTCTGGTGCGTCCTGACCGGCGCCACGGCGTGCCTGGCCGTGCTCGTCGCGGTGCGGGCGCTGGCCGGGGAGCACCTCGCGCGCCGGGCGGCGCCCTTCCTGGTCCTGGCCCCGGCGGCGGTGTGGCTGGGCACCTCGGCCGACGGGTACTTCGCGGCGGTCGCCGGCTGGGCCGTGGCGCTGCTGGCCCTCGCGGTCACGGCGCGGACCGCGGGGCGGTCGGCGGGCTGCGCCGCGGCGTCGGGCCTGCTGTTCGGGCTCACCTGCTATCTCTCCTACGGGCTCACCCTCATGGCGGTCCTCGGCGCGGCGGTGCTGGTGCTCGGGCGCCACCGGGTCCGGGAGCGGCCGGTGCTGGCCGCGGCCCTGCTCGCCGGGCTGGCCGTGGTGCCGGCGGCGTTCGCCCTGGCCGGGTTCGACTGGTGGGAGGCGTACCGGCTGCTGGCCGTCCGCTACCGCCAGGGCGTGGGCGGCGTACGGCCGTACGGCTACTGGGTGTGGGCCAACCTCGCCTGCGCGGTGCTCCTCACCGGCCTGGCCACCGCCGCCGGGCTGCGGCGGACCGCCGCCGTGCTGCTCCGCCGGCGCGACGGCGTCCGGCTCGCCCTCCTGGTGGCGGCGGCCCTCACCGCGCTGCTGGCCGCCGACCTCTCCGGTATGAGCAAGGCGGAGACGGAACGCATCTGGCTCCCGTTCGCGCTGTGGCTGCTCCCGGCCTGCGCGTTCCTCGGCCTCCCCCGGGACGCCGCCTCGGCAGGGACCGCGGAAACCCCCGTCCGTGCCTGGCTGGCCGCCCAGGCGGTCCTCGCCCTGCTCGTCAACCACCTGCTGCTCACCGGGTGGTGACGCGGACGGCGGGCGCGCCGCTGTGCGCTCACCGGGTCACGGGGGCCCGCCGGATCCGCGCTCCGGCCGCTTTTCCGGAGGGATGGGGAGGGCGCGGCCGGTGGCGGTGTCGATGAGGATCTGCTGGGCCCGGGTGACGTTGCCGGCCTGGATGGCCTGGGCCATCGCGGCGCGGGCGGCTTCGGGCGTCGTGTCCGGCGGGACCACCAGGAGGGAGAAGTGGTCCTGGTCGCCGCGGGTGAGGAGGACGGTGCCGTCGCCGACCGGGAAGGAGTCGATGTGGACGACGCGGTCGTCGATGACCAGGCGGGTCGGGAGGGCCTCCCAGGCACCGGCGTCCAGGCCGACGCGCAGGATGGGGCCCAGGTGCTCGGTCAGGGCGGCGAGCAGACCGGGCAGCTCGGCGCCGATATCGCGGGAGCGGGGCCACCAGGCGCCGTCGAGGACCTGTTCGCGGCTCTCGGTGGTCACGAGCCTCACCAGGGCCGCGCCGGGCCGGACGGCATGGTGGATCTCGTCCGGCAGAAGCCGCGGGGCGTGGGGGGTGTCGGAGTCGGCCATATGCGTTCGCCCGCCTTTCGGGGCGGTGCGCCGCCGGACGGTGACCGCCTGGCTTCACCGTACTCCGCGTGCCGGGCGCGGGGGCGGCGTGCGGCGGGGGCGCCGGGTCCGGGCGCGCCGGCCGCGTACACCGGCCGCGCGCGCCGGGAAAGTCGCTGGTCATCGGCGCCTTCACGGGGCCCTGGACGGAGTAGGGTGAAGGGACCGGGAGCATTCCGCGCACCGGCCCCGGCGCCGGTGCCGTTTCCGGCGAGTGACGACACCGGGACGTCGGCGACGAGCCCCGGGGACGGGTCCGCGCCATGACCGGGACCATCGACCGCACGATCATCGTCGAGCGCACGACTGCCGCCGAGCGCATGACCACCGGTGAGCGGGCACCGGCGCCACCGGCCCGGCTCTCCTTCACTCCGGCGGGATCGCCGCCGGGTCTGCTGGACGGCGCCTGGTGGCCCCGCTCCCGCGATCTTTCCCGTGAACTTCCCGCGCTGGTGGCGGCGCTGGACGCGCGCTGGGCGCGGATCACCCGCGTCACGGTGAATCCGGCGCACTGGCCCGTGGTGCCGCGCAAGGTGCCGGTGGCCGGGCACACGGTGCATGTGGGGTGGTTCGCCGCCGAGCAGGATCCGCACAAGATGATCCTCCTTTCCTCCGCCGGCGGCCGCTGGGACCTGCTGGTGGTTCCGCCGGAGACCGGTCCGGCCGCCGCCGCCCGGCTGATGGCCGCCGCGGCCGCCCCGGGCGGCCTGCTGACCGCCAGCGCCCTCATGGCGGATGAGGACACCACCCGCGGCGTACGGGAGTCGCTGAGGCGGGAGGACGACTGGGAGAACGACGGCGGGGCCGTCCCGGCGGCCGGGGGCCGCGCCTGACACCGACCGTTCCGGACGGGGGCGGTGGGTGCGGCGCCACGGCATCGCACCCACCGATACGTACGACCGCCGTACCGCCGTCCGACCCCTGTGAGAGAGGCCGCGCCATGACATCACCAGAACTCCCCTCGGCGGGGCGCGCCGACGTACGCGTCATCGCCGCGTCCCCCGAAACCGCCCGTCAGGTCGCGGACGTCCTCCGCCGCCACTTCGCCGCCACCGAGCAGCGCAGCTATCCGGTCGGCGGCGACGGCGGGACCCGCCTCCACCTCACCATCGACACCACCCACCAGCCGGAGCCGGAGCGGCCCTGGCTGGTGTCCAGCCGGTCCTCCGGGGACGCCCGCCCGCAGACCGACGAGGTGTGAAGCGGGCGTGGCGGGCTGCCGCCGGGCCGTCCGGCGTCACACCGGCAGGGCCAGGGCGGCCAGGCGAGTGGGGTCGGTGAGGATGTCGAGGGCGGTGACGCGGCCGTTGCGGATGGTGAACGACATGACGGACAGGGGGCGGCCCCCGGCGTAGGAGACGACGCCGGGGGTGCCGTTGACCAGGACGGGGCGGGCGTCCGCGGCGAAGCGGGCGAACGCGATGGCCTGGGACGCGACGTCGGAGGCGCCGCGGCGCAGGACGCCGGGTACGCGCGTGCCGCCGTCGGAGCGCGCGACCACGTCCGGGTCGAGGACGGCCAGCAGCGCGTCGAAGTCGCCGCCGCGGGAGGCGGTCAGGAAGGCGTTGACGACGTCGCGTTTGCGGGCGAGGTCGGTGTCGGCGGCCGGGGCGGCGCCCTGGACCCGGCGGCGGGTGCGGCTGGCGAGCTGCCGGGTGGAGACCGCGGTGCGGCCGAGGATCGGCGCGATGTCGTCGAAGGGCACGTCGAACATGTCGTGCAGGACGAACGCCAGCCGCTCGGCCGGGGAGAGGGTCTCCAGCACGATCATGAGGGCGATGCCGACCGAGTCCGCGATCAGGATCTCGCGCTCGGGGTCGGCGCGGGTCATCGCGGTGACCACGGGGTCCGGCAGCCGGATCGCGCCGCCGACGGGGTCCTGCTCGGGCAGCGGGTCCTCGCGCCGCGCGGTGCGCGAGCGGAGCATGTCCAGGCAGATCCGGCCGACGACGGTGGTGAGCCAGGCGCCGAGGTTCCGCACCTCGGCGATATCGGTGCGGCTCAGTTTGAGCCATGCCTCCTGGACGGCGTCCTCGGCCTCGGCGAGCGACCCGAGCATGCGGTAGGCGACGGCGCGGAGTGCGGGGCGTTCCGCCTCGAAGCGGTCGGCCGGGAGGTCGGGAGGGCCATCGGCCGGAGCCTCGTCCGGAAGGAAGTCGGCGCTCACCTGTCACATCCCCGCGTTCGCATCCATCGGTCCAGTGGCAGACGTTAAACGGATCACCGGGAGAGTGTGAGGTGAACGCCGGAATTGCCGGGATCGGTGCCGCTGTCGCCGCTGGCGCCACTGCTGCCACGAGCGGCGATGTTTCACGTGAAACGCCGCTGCCACCGCGGCCACTGCCGCGACTGCCTCAGCAACGTCTTCCACTGCCGCTGCACCGCATCGAGGAGCCGGCCGGCGCCACGTGGTGCGGGTGATCGGGAGGGCGGGCGACCGGCCGGAGGCGCGGGCGCGTTCCGGCCGGTCTTCGCGGAGTTCAGAGCCTGTCGCAGCCCACGCCGAAGACTTCCGTCGCGTCCTCGGGGAGGGGGTGGGCGGTCAGGCACTCGAAGGAGTAGTGCCGGTCGCCGCGGTACCTGAACAGGACGCCGGACGGCTCGTGATTGACGGGGTACGCCTGGCAGCCGTGGCCGTGCAGGAAGGCTTCGCCGCCCAAGAAGTCGAAATCGTCGCAGACGTAGTCGTAGCCGGCGGCGTGGGCCGGCGGGGCGCCGGTCACGACGGAGGCCGCGCCGGCGAGGACCACCGCGGCGGCGGCGAGGACCGGACGGCGGATCAACGACCGTACAAGCATGGCTTTTTCCCCTCTGTCCTGTTTCGCTTCTGTTTCGCTCGCCCGGGCGACGCGGCGCCGTTCCTCCGCTGACTGCCTGGGCGGCCCGGGACTGCCGCGAGCCGGGACGAGCCCTGTGTCGGCATGAGCATGCTCGGCATGCCTGCGACAAACCGACATGACGCCGATATTCACTCAAATTGGTTTGCTCGCGCGGGAGTTCCGGCGCCGGGCCCCCTTCCGCTTCGCGGTCGTCGGCCGGCGGCCGCGCCGTCAGACCGCTATCGACGATCGGGGGTACGGCACATTCAAGCCAATTACCGGGCTACAGGCGAGATGTCGGCATAAGGTCTGCGCACCGTGCCGAGAGCACGGAATCCCGTGATCTCTCCTTTTGTTGGGATGTGAGCCCTGTGATACGTGTCCGAGACCGTCGCCGTATGTCCCTGTCGGCCGCGGGCGTGGTGGCCTCGGCGCTGCTCGTCCTCACCGGGTGCCAGCCCGAGGCCGGAGCCGGGGACAAGGGGAGTCCGTTGCCCTCGGCCTCGGCCCCGGCGTCGGTCTCGGCGTCCCCGTCCCCCTCCCTCTCCCCGTCTCCCGACCCGTCGAGCGCGTCGCCCTCGCCGTCCGGCACAGCCGCTTCCCCGACGCCGGCGGCCGCTGCGACGCGTTCCGGGGCGGGAGCGGGAGCGGGGGCCGTCGGCGGGTCTTCGTCCGGTGGCGGGTCAACGTCCGGTGGAGGGTCTTCGTCCGGTGGCGGCTCCGGTTCCTCCGGGACGTCGGGGTCCTCGGGGTCCTCGGGGTCCTCCGGCGCGTCGGGCTCCTCCGGTGCGTCCGACACCTCGGATGTCATCCTCGCGCCGTCCGGGAACCACTACCGGCGCGGGCAGTTCTGCAAGACGGCGCACCTCGGGCTGACGACGCGCGACGCGCACGGGAACCAGCTGTACTGCGCCATGCAGAGCGGCCGGCCGCACTGGCAGTGAGGACACCGGCCGACTGCCCGTGGTGAGCCGTGGGGGCAGTGCGGGCGGCGGTGGGGCAGGGGCAAGTGAGGTGGCGGGGAGGGGCAGTTGAGGGG
>NZ_LLZI01000274.1 GCF_001509485.1 Streptomyces sp. NRRL F-4489 | reverse complement strand
GTCGGGGCGAGGGGCGCTGGCCTGGCCTGGGGCGGACGACAGTGCGGGGACAGTTGGAGGGGCAGCGGCTGTGCGAGGGGTTAGGTCGGGTGCGTTTGCGTGCGCGGCGGGGCCTTAGTGCCTGGGTGCCGGGGCCGCCTGTCTGCCTCCTTCCTTGTTTCGGCAACGATTACGGAGAGTTATTTGTTCCCGGTTCGTTACTGAGTGTAGTTGTGTAGGCGTAGTTGGAGTGTAGGGGGAGAGGGAGGGGGCCGGGCAGGGGTGTGGATTAGCGGCGGCGGTGGAGGAGGCGGCCGGAGAGGACGGTGGCCAGGCAGGTGCCGTCGGGGGCGTAGATGGCGAAGTCGGCCGGGGCGCCCGGGGTGAGAGGGGCGGAGGGGCGGGACCGCAGGCCGGAGCGGTGGACGGCGGTGCGGACGGCGGGGCGGGTGAAGGGGCCGCTGAGGCTGGTGGTGCCGGACGCGAGGAGGCGCTGGAGGCCGCGGCGGGCGCTGGCGCCCCAGCGGGTCTCGGTCATCGGGAGGGCGGCCAGCGCCGCGCCGGTGAGCGGTTCGGTGCCCAGTTCGCCGGCTTCGCGCGGGTCCGGGTGGTAGGCGGCCTCCAACAGGGCCGCGCCGTCCGGCTCGTGGCGGCCCGGGGTGAGGGTTCCGTCCCACTCGCGGACGCGGGCGCGTTCGCCGTAGGCCGCCAGCAGGTCCTCGTACGGGCCGATGGCGGCCAGGTGGTCGCCGTCCACGACCACCGCGTGGCCGGGGACGGGCTCGGCGTCGGCGGCGGGCTGGACGGCCCGTACCCGGTGAAGCGTCAGCATGTGCGGCCAGCCGTCATGGAAGAGGGGCGGATGCGTTGTGCGGCGGAGCGTTCCCCGGGAGCCGTTCGCGGCAGGGAGCGGCGCGCCGCGGGAGCGGTTCGCCACGCGACCGGGTCGCCGCCACGGGAGCGGGTCACCGCCACAGGAGCGGGTCACCGCAGAAGCGGTTCGCCACGCGGGCGGTTCGCCGCAGAAGCGGTTCGCCGTGCCACCAGCTCCAGGGGACGCCCGATGGGTCAGTTGGCGTCGATGAGTTTGAGTTCGGGGTGGGCGGTGCCGCCCTCGATGGCCGTCGAGGAGAGGTGGGAGACGACGCGGTCGTCGACCGGGTCGTTCGCCGGGTCGTCGTGGACGATCAGGTGCTCGTACGTCGTGGAGCGCTGCGCCGGGACGCGGCCCGCCTTGCGGATCAGGTCGATGATCTCCTGGCGGTTGGAGCGGTGCTTGGCGCCGGCCGAGGAGACGACGTTCTCCTCCAGCATGATCGAGCCGAGGTCGTCCGCGCCGTAGTGCAGCGACAGCTGGCCGATCTCCTTGCCGGTGGTGAGCCAGGAGCCCTGGATGTGGGCGACGTTGTCGAGGAAGAGGCGCGCGATCGCGATCATGCGCAGGTACTCGAACAGGGTGGCCTGGGTGCGGCCCTTCAGGTGGTTGTTCTCCGGCTGGTAGGTGTACGGGATGAAGGCGCGGAAGCCGCCCGTACGGTCCTGGACGTCGCGGATCATGCGCAGGTGCTCGATGCGCTCGGCGTTGGTCTCGCCGGTGCCCATCAGCATCGTGGACGTCGACTCCACGCCCAGCCGGTGCGCGGTCTCCATGATCTCCAGCCAGCGCTCGCCGGACTCCTTCAGCGGCGCGATGGCCGTGCGGGGGCGCTCGGGGAGCAGCTCCGCGCCGGCGCCGGCGAAGGAGTCCAGGCCCGCGGCGTGGATCCGCGTGATGGCCTCCTCGACCGACACACCGGAGATCCGCGCCATGTGCTCGACCTCGGAGGCGCCGAGGGAGTGGATCACCAGCTGCGGGAATTCCTTCTTGATGGCCGCGAAGTGCTTCTCGTAGTACTCGACGCCGTAGTCCGGGTGGTGGCCGCCCTGGAACATGATCTGGGTGCCGCCCAGTTCGACGGTCTCCGCGCAGCGGCGCAGGATGTCGTCGAGGTCGCGGGTCCAGCCCTTGGTGGTGTCCTTGGGCGCGGCGTAGAAGGCGCAGAACTTGCAGGCCGTCACGCAGACGTTGGTGTAGTTGATGTTCCGCTCGATGATGTACGTCGCGATGTGCTCGGTGCCGGCGTAGCGGCGGCGGCGGACGGCGTCGGCGGCCTGGCCCAGGGCGTGCAGCGGCGCGGAGCGGTAGAGGTCGAGCGCCTCCTCCGGCGTGATGCGCCCGCCCGCGGCGGCGCGGTCGAGTACGGACTGGAGGTCGGCGTTCTCGGTCACCGGGGCGTCCCTTTCGGAGGCGTATCAGAAGGACTGACGGACGCGACCAGCCTACGCCAGGGGTCTGACAGCGCCGGGGGCGGCCGGGGTGCGGGGCGGCCGGGGGCGTGTGCGTACGGCCGTGCGCCCTGTTCCGGGTGCTGACGCCTGGTCAGTCGGCTTATGACCCAGGTCATGCCGCGCCCCCGAAACCCGGCCGCCCGCTTTCCGCATCAAACAGGGCGCAAGCCGACCATCCGTCCCGCGCGCCCTGGGTCCAGGGCCCGTCCATCGGGAGACCGCCCGTGTACCGCACCCCCGGGGACCGCCCGTACGACCCGCGCCAGGAGTACCGCACCGCCCGCCGCGGCCTGACGGGCCGTGGCCGGCCGGCCGGCCCCCCGCGCCCCTCCGGGCGTTCCGGTCCGGCGCGGGGTGTACGGGAGGAGCGGCCGCGTGTACAGGAGGAGCGGCCGCGCCGCCGCCCCCGGTGGCGGATGTCGTTCCTCACCGGGCTGATCGCCGTGGCGGGCCTCTTCGCCTACCCCGCCGTCAAGTACCTGGACGTGCTCAACGACACCGGGGAGCCGATGTCGTTCAGCCAGGCGCTGCCGGACGGCGCCCCGGGGGCGGTGCGGGCTGCCGCGGCCGACCCGGCGGTCCGGATGCCGTCCGGCCCCCGGGCCGCGTTCCGTACGGCCGCGACGCTCGACGACGGTACGAAGATCGGCGTCACCACGCTGCACGGCAGGAAGTCCGGTGTCACCGGGAAGGTGTGGGTCTGGGCGCCGAAGGAGTACTACGAGGAGCGGTACCGGAACAGCGCGTTCCCGGTGCTGATCGCCCTGCCCGGCAGCTACGGCCACCCGGACAACTACTGGGCGCGCCCCGCCCTGCAGCTCCAGCGCACCGTCACCGACCTGGTGTTCCAGGGCCGCGCCAAGCCGTTCATCATCGTGATGCCGATGCTCAACCCGGACCGGCACTACTACGACGGCAGTGACATCCCGGGGCAGCCGAGGATGGGCACCTGGATGTCCGACGACGTGCCGGACCTGGTGCGGGCCACCTTCCGGACGTTCGCCGACCGGGACGGCTGGGCGTTCATGGGGTCCTCGTCCGGTGGTTTCGTCGCCCTGAAGCAGGTCCTGGCGCACCCGGACCGCTTCAAGGCGGTGATCGCCAGCGGTCCGGACACCCGCCCGGACTCGCCGCTGTGGCGCGGCCACCGGGCGGAGATGCGGGCCAACGACCCGGGGGAGCTGGCGCGGCGGCTGGCCGCCCGCCCCGGTGGGCCGGAGGTGTTCCTCCAGTTCCAGATAGGGACGCGGGAGCGCGGCCGGGCCAACCTGGAGCGCTTCATCGAGCGGTACGCCAAGGGGCCGGTGCACGCGCGGCTGCACGTCATCGAGGACGGCGGCCACAACGCCAAGAGCTACGTGCGGGGGATGCGGGACGTCAGCCTGGAGGCCATCAGCCGGGTCCTGCGGGGGCCGACCCCGGCGCCGTAGCGGGAGAGGGGCGGAAGGGGCCCCGCGCGGCCGTCCGGAGCCCGCCAGGGGGCGTAGAAGCCGCCACAGCCGCCGCGGGCCGTGCAGGGTCGCCGGGGACGGACAAAGGCCCGCCGCGGCCGCCCTACGCCGCCCCGGCCCCTGCGCCGCCCAGGCCCCCGGGCGGCCCAGCCGGCGCCGGCCTACCCCCGGCCGGCCCCCAGCAGTTCCACCCGCACATCCGCCGGGAAGCCGGTCGTCGGGCCGACCCGGCGGGCGAACTCGGTGACGCCGCGCAGCTGGTCGGGGCCGAACCGGAAGTCCAGGGTGGTGAAGTACCGTTCCAGCACCGCCTCGTCGAAGTGCTCCCAGCGGGCGGCCTGCTCGGCCACCTTGCCGACCTCCTCCAGGGACAGGTCCCGGGAGGCCAGGAACGCCTCGTGCACCGTACGGACCACCGCCGGCTCGCGCTCCAGGTAGTCGCGCCGGGCCGCCCAGACGGCGAAGACGAACGGCAGGCCGGTCCAGTCCTTCCACATCCGGCCGAGGTCGTGGACCTCCAGGCCGAGCGCGGGCCCGTCGTGCAGGTTGGCGCGGAGCGCGGCGTCGCCGATCAGCACCGCCGCGTCGGCCTCCTGCATCATCAGGCCGAGGTCCGGTGGACAGGTGAAGTAGTCGGGCCGCACCCCGATCTTCTCGGCGAGCAGCAGCTGCGCCAGCCGGACGGACGTCCGGGAGGTCGACCCCAGGGCGACCCGGGCGCCGTCCAGCCGGTCCAGCGGCTTCTGCGAGACGATCACGCAGGACATCACGGGCCCGTCGCAGCCGACCGCGAGGTCGGGGAAGGCGACCAGGTCGTCGGCGGCGCGGAGGAATTCGACGAGCGTGATCGGCGCGATGTCGAGGTCGCCGCGCACCAGCTGCTCGCTGAGCTTTTCCGGGGTGTCCTTGGTGAGGTCCAGGTCGAGCAGGGTGCCCGTACGGGCCAGGCCCCAGTAAAGGGGCAGGCAGTTCAGGAACTGGATGTGGCCCACCCGCGGCCGGCTGCGACGGTGGTCGGCGTCGGCTCCCGCGGGCGCGTCTCGGAAGGTTGAATTGTCCACATGCGGAGGCTAGACCCGGGGTGCGCCGGGGCGGACGCCGGGGCCGGTATGACCATTCCCGGCCGCGGCCAAACGTGATCTTTGGCTCTTCCCCGTTCCGAGTCCACCATGCTAGGCTCAGGCCAAGTTGCAGTTTGGTTTCCCTTGCAGTACAGAGCCTGCGGAGCATGTGACCGCGGGCTTTTGTAGTTTTCAGACTTGTTTGCAGGTTCTGGAGCAGGGCGACCCTTTGGCCCAAGGAGGGCTCATGGCTACCGGAACCGTCAAGTGGTTCAACGCTGAAAAGGGCTTCGGCTTCATCGCCCAGGACGGCGGCGGCCCGGACGTCTTCGTCCACTACTCGGCGATCAACGCCACCGGTTTCCGCTCCCTCGAGGAGAACCAGCAGGTCACGTTCGACGTCACCCAGGGTCCGAAGGGCCCGCAGGCGGAGAACGTCACCCCGGCCTGAGTTACCCGCTCCGGCCTTACCTGATCAGGTCCGACAGCAGTACCCAAGGAGCCCCGCTCCGCCTTCGGGCGGAGAACGGGGCTCCTGCCTTTTGTATCGGCTTTCGTACAGGCCGGGCGCGGGAGGGTTTTCCGGCGGGCCGCCGCGCCGGGAAATGAATACCAGGTGAATATCGGCCGTCCGGGCATCGGAGGGAGCGCTTCCGGACTCGTCCGCCGGGCGGCGCGACCCCTGCCCCGGCTGCCCGCCGGCGGCCCGCGCGCGTACCGGACGGCGTTCCGGACGGCGCTCCGTACGGCCTTCCGCACCGGCACGGAACGGAACGGGGAATTCCCCGGACCGGGAACGGCGCGGAAAGGCGCGGAATGGCCCGGAAAGGCGCGGAAAAGTCCGGGCGGGCGCCGGAAAAGGCCCGGGAAAGATCGGGGAACGGCGCGGAATAACGGCGCCCGAGAGGCGGCGGATTGTGCGGAGACGCGATTCTCCGGTATGGAGAATTGCCCGCATTCCGGGCGCCCGAGAGTCCTCCTGCCCCAGCCCGGACGGCGCGCGGCACCGGCCCTGGCCTGCGGAGTCCCGGCCCGGCCGGCTCGCCGCGCATCCCCTGCGCACCCTTTCGTACGCCCGAGCGCGCCCCGCGCGGCGGCGCCTCGCGGCGACCGCCGGAAGAACGGGAACAGGGTAGGAAAAACCGGACCTCCGGTCGAATGAGAAGGATCGCGGCCGGTGAATGCGGGGCCGTCCGATGCGATCACGGAAAGTGGTCGCACGGCCACATGACAGGTTCTACCGTGGGCAGAATGAGCGACAGCATGCCCCCGCAGAAGCCCTGCCCGGACTGCGGCGGCGCGGGCACCGTCGAGTGGGAGACCCCGGGCGGCCGCAAGGTCACCACCCAGTGTTCCGGCTGCGCCGGCACCGGAACGGTCCTGGCATAGAGGAGGCGGACGCAGACCATGGCGGCCTTCAGCAGACCCGGCAAGCCGGTCGGCCTGGACGCGCGGTACGTCGGCAGACTCCCGTGCGCCGTCTGCGGGCTGCGGGCGATGAAGCTGCCGGGCCGGGAGGGCGGGGTGTGCATCCCCTGCTACGCCGAGGAGCGCGCGGCGGCCGGGCGGCGGGCCGCGTCGGCCGGGGCGTGGGTGGCGGCGAGCTTCGTCGGCGATCCGTGCCTGGCGTGCGGTTCGCGGTCCGTGGACGCCAACGGGTGGGTGTTCTGGTGCAATTCCTGCCAGATGCAGACGGCGGTGGCCCTGCCGCCCCGGTGAGGCGGGCGCGGCCCCGGGGCGGAGCACGCCCGCGGCAGGCCGACAGGCCCCGTGCCACCTCCCCCACAGAGGTGACACGGGGTTCCAGTTTGACGCGCGGAGGGCCGCGGCTCCAGAGCCGGAGTCACTGCCTTTCGTAAAGCCGCGGCCATGCCCGTATCCCGCGCGGGCGGTGCCCATGTCCACAGCCGCAGCCCCCACCCCGCCCCACGGCGGTTGACAACGATGCGAGCGCAACGAGACGATACGGTTCGTCGCGCTGAGCGCGGCATCACCGACGACAGGGGAGGTCAGCCATGTCCGTACGCGGAACGGCGCGGGTCGAGGAGCGGTTCGTGGCGGCCGGGGACGGGGTCCGGCTGTGGACGGAGCAGCGCGGGCCGGCCGGCGGGGAGCCGCTGCTGCTGGTGATGGGCGCGCAGGCGAGCGGCGTCGGCTGGCCGGAGCCGCTGGTGGACGCGCTGGCCGAACGGCACCGGGTGATCCGCTACGACCACCGGGACACCGGGCGCTCCACCTGGTCGTTCGACGAGCGGCCGTACCGGATCGCGGATCTCGCGGACGATGTGGTGGCGGTGCTGGACGGGCTGGGGATCGCGCGGGCGCACCTGGTGGGGATGTCGCTGGGCGGGATGCTGACCCAGATGGTGCTCGCCGACCATCCGGAGCGGGTGCTCAGCGCCACGCTCATCGGGACGTCCGCGCTCAGCACCGCCCCGTACACCCCGCCGGGCGGCGGCAGCGTACCGGTGGAGGAGCTGCCGGGCATCGCCCCCGAGGTGCTGGAGATGTGGGCCCGCCCGGTGGCGGACCTCGGCGAGGAGGCCGAGATCGAGCGGCGGGTGGAGCACTGGCGGGTGCTCGCCGGCGGCGGGCTGCCCTTCGACGCGGACTTCTACCGCGCGCTGGAGCGGCGGGTCATCGCGCACACCGGGCACCACCGCGCCGGGACCGCGCACGGGCGGGCCGAACACAGCGGGATGCTGCGCACCGAGGCGCTGGCCCGGAACGAGGTGCCGGTGCTGGTGGTCTCCGCCCCGGCCGAGCCGGTCTTCCCGCCGCCGCACCCGCGGCACCTCGCCCAGGCCGTCCGCGGCGCGTACGTGGTGGAGGTGCCGGGGATGGGGCACGCGCTGCCGCCGGAGGTCCACGGGCCGCTGGCGCGGGCGGTGCTGGCGCATACCGCGTCGGCGGCGTAGGACCCGGCCCTGGGCTGGGCGTTCCGCGCGGGCCGGAAGACACGGCGGCGCCCCCGCGCCCACCAGGAGAGGTGGCCGCGGGGGCGCCGTACGCCGTGCGGTGCGGGTCAGGCCGCGGCGGGGGCCGGCTCGCGGTCGGCGGCGGGCTCGGCCGCGCCGGCGGTGTCGATGTCCACGAGGCTGACGCCGGTGGCGCGGGCGTAGGCGTCGCGGTCGAGGATCTTCTCGCGGGCGGAGACCAGGATCGGGATGACGGACTGGCCGGCGACGTTGGTGGCGGTGCGCATCATGTCCAGGATCGGGTCGATGGCCATGAGGAGGCCGACGCCCTCCAGGGGGAGGCCCAGCGTCGAGAGGGTCAGGGTCAGCATGACCGTGGCGCCGGTGAGGCCGGCGGTGGCGGCCGAGCCGATGACCGAGACGAAGGCGATCAGGACGTAGTCGGCGATGGACAGGTGGACGTTGAAGATCTGCGCGATGAAGATCGCGGCGATCGCCGGGTAGATCGAGGCGCAGCCGTCCATCTTGGTGGTCGAGCCGAACGGCACCGCGAAGGAGGCGTACTCGCGCGGTACGCCGAGGCGTTCGGTGACCTTCTGGGTGACCGGCATGGTGCCGACCGAGGAGCGGGAGACGAAGGCCAGCTGGATGGCGGGCCAGGCGCCGCGGAAGAACTGCAGCGGGTTGACCTTGGCGACGGTCGACAGCAGCACCGGGTAGACGACGAAGAGGACCAGCGCGCAGCCGACGTAGATGTCGACGGTGAAGGTCGCGTACTTGCCGATGAGGTTCCAGCCGTAGGTGGCGATGGCGTGGCCGATGAGGCCGACGGTGCCGATCGGTGCCAGGCGGATGACCCACCACAGGGCCTTCTGGAGGAGTTCCAGCGCGGACCGGCTGATCTTGAGGACCGGTTCGGCCTTCTCACCGAGCTGCAGCGCGGCGATACCGGCGACGGCGGCCATGAAGACGATCTGCAGGACGTTGAGCTCGGTGAACGGCGTGATGACGTCGGTGGGGACGATGCCGGTCAGGAAGTCGATCCAGGAGCCGGTGTGCTGCGGGAGCTTGCCGTCCTTGGGGGTCAGGCCGGTGCCCGCGCCCGGGTGTGTCAGCAGGCCGATGGCCAGGCCGATCGCCACCGCGATCAGCGAGGTGATCATGAACCACAGCAGGGTGCGGGTGGCCAGCCGGGCGGCGTTGTTCACCTGCCGCAGGTTGGTGATCGAGACCAGGATCGCGAAGAAGACCAGGGGGGCGACGGCCAGCTTCAGCAGCTGGACGAAGAGGTCGCCGATGTGCTCCAGGGTGGCGCCGAGCCAGGCGACGTCCCCGCTCTTGGCGACCCAGCCGAGCAGCACGCCGAGGACGAGGCCGGCCAGGATCTGCGCCCAGAACGGGATCTTGGGTATGCGGGAGGTCTTCGGGGCCTGGGGCGCCGCTGCGGGCGCGGGGGTCGGGGCAGGCGTGGACAACGGACACACTCCGGGGACAGGAAGGCGTGGGACGCGGGGCGTCGGGAAGGGCGTGCTGGAAGCGCCAGGAGGTCCGTACGTGTGAAACGGGATCTCCGGCCGCCGGGGGACATGTCAGCGGCGGCGACAGGCCGCGGACATACAGCGGCAAAGATCGACGTGCAGGCGCACCACGAGCGGGACGCTCATGGGGTTCGAGGGCGCTGCTGCGTTCGTCATGGCATGTACGTTAACACTTGAACTTTGAGGGTCCCAAAGAAAATCTTTGGGTAGGGGACGGGCCGGGCGGACCGGTGCGGAACGGTCAGCGGGCAGCAAAAAGGCGCCCGCGCCGGGGAGTTGGGACTCCGCGGGACGGGCGCCGGACGGGCGCGGGCGCCGGACGGCGCGCCGACGTGACGCGTCTTACAGTCCGGAAGAGGGGCGGGCGGGGCTTAGAGCCCGTCCTCCATGCTCTGGTTGGCGGCCAGCCGCTCCTTCTGGCGGTCCACCTTGGCCACGATCTGCTCGGACATCGCGTCGCGCTGCTTGCGCAGCAGTACGAAGCTGAGCGGCGCGGAGATGACGATGGCGAGCAGCAGCATCCAGACCGTGTTGGAGTTGCCGACGCCGAGGGGGATGATCCGGAAGTACGCCAGCACCCACACCACGGCGAAGCAGACGGCGAACAGGCCGATGCGAAGGGCGGTGTAGCGGAGTGTGGCGAACTTGTGGCTACGCACGGCGGGACCTTCTTCTCAACGGCAACCGAAAGGGTCTGCCGTCCAGTCAAGCACAGGACGCGGGGCGATCTTCCGGGCCCCCGGGCGCGGACACCCCCTGGGGGCATCAGTCCAGGTCGAGCCACATGGTCACATCGTCGCGGTAGTCGCCGGGGCCGAGCCGGATGGCGCGCGGCGCGCGGCCGATCTCGCGGTAGCCGCAGCTTTCGTAGAAGCGGGACAGGCCGGTGCCGCCGCGGCAGGTGAGGCGGAGGCCGATGATCCCGTCCATGGCGCGGGCGGTGCCGGCGACCGCGGCCATCAGGGCGCGGCCCACCCCGCGGCCGTGGAGGGAGGGGTGGACCATCACGGTGTAGACCCACAGCCAGTGGGGGTACAGGGGGTGCTCGTTGCGGGTGAGGAAGGCGGTGGCGACCACCCGGCCCTCGGCGTCGCGGCCGGCGATGAGGCGGTCGCGGCCCTCGGCGAGCGCCGCGAGCCGGCGGAGGAGTTCGGGGCGGATGTCCTCGGGGGTGACGGGCGGGACGTAGCCGACCGCGCCGCCGGCGTTGGTGACCTCGGCCCACAGGGCGCAGATCCCGTCGCGGACGGCGGGGGTGATGGCGGGGTCCGGCTCGAAGCGCACACTCATGCGGCCGGACCCTACCGGGGTGCCCGCGGGGCGTCAGACCCGCATCGGCTGCGGCGACTCGCGGCGGTCGGGGTCGGGGCCCGGGTACTCGCGGATGGTCTCGTAGCGGGTGTTGCGCTCGACGGGGCGGAAGCCGGCGTCGCGGATCAGTTCCAGCAGGTCGTCGCGGGTGAGCTTGTTGGGCGTGCCGTAGTTGTCCGCGTCGTGGGTGATCTTGTACTCGACGACCGAGCCGTCCATGTCGTCGGCGCCGTGCTGGAGGGCGAGCTGGGCGGTCTGCACGCCGTGCATCACCCAGAAGACCTTGACGTGCGGGACGTTGTCGAAGAGGAGCCGGGAGACCGCGAAGGTCTTCAGCGCCTCGGCGCCGCTGGCCATGGTGGTGCGGGCCTGGAGCTTGTTGCGGATCTTGCCGTCCTGCATGTCCACGAAGTCGTGCTGGTAGCGCAGCGGGATGAAGACCTGGAAGCCGCCGGTCTCGTCCTGGAGTTCGCGCAGCCGCAGGACGTGGTCGACGCGGTGGCGGGGCTCCTCGATGTGCCCGTAGAGCATGGTGCAGGGCGTCTTGAGGCCCTTCTCGTGCGCCAGGCGGTGGATCCGCGACCAGTCCTCCCAGTGGGTGCGGTGGTCGACGATGTGCTGCCGGACCTCCCAGTCGAAGATCTCGGCGCCGCCGCCGGTCAGCGACTCCAGCCCGGCGTCGATGAGTTCGTCGAGGATCTCGGAGGCGGACAGGCCGGAGATGGTCTCGAAGTGGTGGATCTCGGTGGCGGTGAACGCCTTGAGCGAGACGTTCGGCAGCGCCTTCTTCAACTCCCGCAGCGAGCGCGGGTAGTAGCGCCACGGCAGGGTCGGGTGGAGGCCGTTGACGATGTGCAGCTCGGTGAGGTTCTCGTTCTCCATCGCCTTGGCGAGGCGGACGGCCTCCTCGATGCGCATGGTGTACGCGTCCTTCTCGCCCGGCTTGCGCTGGAACGAGCAGTACGCGCAGGACGCGGTGCACACGTTCGTCATGTTGAGGTGGCGGTTGACGTTGAAGTGGACGGCGTCGCCGTTCTTCCGGGTCCGCACCTCGTGGGCGAGGCCGCCCAGCCACGCCAGGTCGTCGGACGCGTAGAGGGCGATCCCGTCCTCGCGGGTCAGCCGCTCCCCGGCGTGGACCTTCGCTTCCAGCTCGCGCTTGAGGCCCGCATCCATCGACGCAGCCATCGGGTCGCCTCCCACCATCTCTGTGTGTCTCCGGCCGTTTCACGTGAAACATCGTCGGTTTCGCCGTGAAAAACGGGCTTCGCCGAGCCTACTCCCCCGCTTCCGCGGCGGACGGAGGCCCCTTGGGGGCGTCCCGGGCCGCGTCCCGGGCCTCCGTCCGCCGGCGGGCCCGGCCGGGCTAGTTCACCTCTTCGGGGAGTTCGCCGACGCGGTTCTCCCACTTGGTGGAGAGCACGATCGTGGTCCGGGTGCGGGAGACGCCCTTGGTGCCGGAGAGCCGGCGGATGGTGCGCTCCAGCCCGTCGACGTCGCCGACCCGGACCTTGAGCATGTAGGAGTCGTCGCCGGCGATGAACCAGCAGTCCTCGATCTCGGCGAGGTCCTTCAGCCGGCGGGCCACGTCCTCGTGGTCGGCGGCGTCCGAGAGGGAGATGCCGACCAGGGCGGTGACGCCGAGGCCCAGCGAGGCGGCGTTGACCGTCGCGCGGTAGCCGGTGATCACGCCGGCCGCCTCGAGGCGGTTGATCCGGTCCGTGACGCTGGGTCCGGAGAGGCCGACGAGCCGGCCGAGTTCGGCGTAGGAGGCCCTGCCGTTCTCGCGAAGTGCCTGGATGAGCTGCCTATCCACCGCGTCCATGCCCTCAAGCCTTCCAATCTTTCCGCGTTTCTGCGTTCTGCATGTAGAATCTAAGGCATACAGGGTCTCGGCCCTGTGATTCATTTAGAATGATCAAGGACGATCTTTCCCAGGAGAAGACACCGTGTACTCGATCGAGATGGCCTACGCCCGCATGCGTGAGCTGCAGGACCAGGCCAATCGTTCCCGTGCCGCCCAGCAGCCCGCCACCCCGCGGGCCCGGCGCCGCCTTAGCCGCGCCGCCGCCAAGAAGCGCTGACGCCTACGGCGCCTCCCGCGCGGAGCCGCCCCCCAGCGCCCCTTCCCACCGCCGGTACAGCCCGTGCGGCACCTCTGCCGCGTCGAGCACCCGGCCCGCGACGAAATCCACCAGATCCTGGATGTGCGTCGCACCCGCGTAGAACGCCGGAGAGGCGGGCAGCACCACCGCGCCCGCCTCGTCCAGCGCCACCAGATGCCGCAGCGTCGGGCCGTTCAGCGGCGTCTCGCGCACCGCGACGACCAGCGGCCGCCGCTCCTTGAGCGTCACGCTCGCCACCCGCTGCAGCAGGTCCTTCGACAGCCCCAGCGCCACCCCCGCCACACACGCCGTGCTCGCCGGGACGATCAGCATCCCCTTCGCCGGATACGAGCCCGACGACGGCCCCGCCGCCAGATCGCCGGCCGGCCAGTACCGCACCCGCGCCAGCGCCTCGTCGGCCACCGGGAAGGTGTGCGGCGTGCCGTCGGCGCCGCGCGCCAGCCACTGCCGCAGATCGTCCCGCCAGTGCGCGTCCCGGAAGGCGATCCCGGTCTCGTCCAGCAGCGTCAGCCGCGAGGCCCGGCTGACGACGAGATCCACCGCCTCCCCGGCCGCGAGCAGCCCGCGCAGCACGGACGCGGCGAACGGCGTCCCGGACGCGCCGGAGATTCCCACGACCCACGGGCGGCGCCCGGGGTCCGGCTTGCTGGTGTCGATGTGCGGCGGCTCCACGGATCGAGCCTATCCGGCGGAACCGGCAGGGCCGCCCCGACCGTTACTACCTGTGCGCCGGCACCGCGCCGGGCGCACCGGACGACACCCGGCGGCAGGCCGGCGGCGAAGGGGGCGGGCGATGGCACCGCGCACGGCACGGGCCAGGCCCGCGCTCTTCCTCATGGTGGGCTGGGTCGCGCTGCTGTGGGTCCTGGAGGGCGTCGACACCCTCAGCGGGAACGCCCTCGACGCCTTCGGCATCCGCCCCCGCGAGGCCGGCGGCCTCCTCGACGTGCTCCCCGCCGCCTTCCTCCACTTCGGCTTCGGCCACCTGGCCGCCAACTCCCTCCCGCTGCTGGTGCTCGGCTTCCTCGCCGCGCTGCGCAGCGGCATACGCCGGTTCCTGGCCGCCGCCCTGCTGATCATCGTGGTCAGCGGCCTCGGCGTCTGGCTGACCGCGGCGCCCGGCAGCATCACCCTCGGCGCCTCCGGCGTGGTCTTCGGCCTCTTCGCCTTCCTGCTGGTCCGCGGCTTCGTCGAGCGCAAACCGCTGGACATCGGCATCGGCCTGATCGTCGGGCTGCTCTACGGCTCGATCCTCTGGGGCGCCCTGCCCACCACCAGCGGCATCAGCTGGCAGTGCCACCTCTTCGGCCTGGCCGGCGGGGTCCTGGCGGCCTTCATCCTGCGCGAGCGGGGCCGGGGGCCGGGGCGGGACGGGGCGGCGGCGGGGGGCGTGGTCAGACCGGTCCCCTGACGCATCTGGCGGCGCTGCCCGGCATCACCGTCCTCGGCCTCGACCTGCCCGCCGTCCCGGCCCTGGCCCGGCAGCGGACCTGGGCCGCTGCCCACTGCCACCACGCGGCGCAGCCGACCCTCGACCGCCCGGACGGCGCGATCGTGGCCACCACCGCTCCACAGCGATGGGCCGGGGAAGCGGTCCGCGTGCTGGACCTCAACGCCTGACGTGTCCGCGCCCGGTCAGCGGAGGCTGACCGGCCGCCTTACGCCACCAGCCCCCGGACGAAGAGGTCCAGCAGGGCGCAGACGAAGAGGGCGATGCCGATGAAGCTGTTGACCTGGAAGAAGGCGCGGTTCAGGCGGGAGGTGTCGTGCGGGCGGACGATGGCGTGCTCGTAGCAGAAGGCCACCGCGACGATCACCAGGCCGATCCAGAAGAAGGCGCCCGCGCCGATCGCGGCGCCGTACCAGACCAGCAGGGCGGTGGTGGCGGCGTGGCACACACGGGCACCCCACAGCGCGCCCGGCACGCCGAAGCGGGCCGGGACGGACATCACGCCGTTGCGGCGGTCGGCCTCGACGTCCTGGCAGGCGTAGATCAGGTCGAAGCCGCCGATCCAGATGCCGACCGCGAGACCGAGGATCACCGACTCCCAGGACCACGCGCCGGTGATCGCGAGCCAGGCGCCGACCGGGGCCATCGCCTGGGCGAGGCCGAGGATCGCGTGCGGGAAGTTGGTGAAGCGCTTGCCGTAGGGGTAGACCACCATCGGCACGACGGCGACCGGCGCCAGCGCGAGGCAGAGCGGGTTGAGCAGCGCGGCCGCGCCCAGGAAGACCACCACGGCGATCAGCGCGCCGGTCCAGGCGGACCGCACCGACACCGCGCCGGTGACCAGTTCGCGCCCGGCGGTGCGCGGGTTCCGGGCGTCGATCTCCCGGTCGATGATGCGGTTGACGGCCATCGCGAAGGTGCGCAGGCCCACCATGGCGACGGTGACGAGCAGCAGCCGGACCCAGTGGACGTGCCGGTCCAGCTGGTGCATCGCGGTGAACGCCGCGATATAGGCGAAGGGCAGCGCGAAGACCGAGTGCTCGATGACGACGAGCCGCAGGAAGGCCCGTGTCCGGCCCGGCTGCGGAACGGCGGCGGCGGAGGCGCTCACAGCCCGTACTCCTTCCAGCGGCGGTCGACCAGCGCCGCGGTATCCGGATCCGACGCGACCATCTCCGGCCAGCCGCCGTCGCGGGTGTAGCCCTCCTCGGGCCACTTCCGGGTCGCGTCGATACCCGCCTTGCCGCCCCAGAACTGCTGGTAGGAGGCGTGGTCGAGGTGGTCGACGGGCCCCTCGACGACGGTCAGGTCGCGGGCGTAGTCGGTGTTGCCCAGCGCCCGCCAGGACACCTCGTGGAGGTCGTGGACGTCGCAGTCGGCGTCGACCACCACGATGAGCTTGGTCAGCGACATCATGTGGGCGCCCCAGATGGCGTGCATCACCTTCTGGGCGTGCTTGGGGTACTTCTTGTCGATCGAGACGATCGCGCAGTTGTGGAAGCCGCCGGACTCGGGGAGGTGGTAGTCCACGATGTCCGGGACGATGATCTTCAGCAGCGGCCGGAAGAAGCGCTCCGTGGCGCGGCCCAGCGGCCCGTCCTCGGTCGGCGGGCGGCCCACCACGATGGACTGGAGCAGCGGCCGGCGGCGCATCGTCACGCAGTCGATGGTCAGCGCGGGGAACGGCTCCTGCGGTGTGTAGAAGCCGGTGTGGTCGCCGAACGGGCCCTCCGGCAGCATCTCGCCGGGCTCCAGCCACCCCTCCAGGACGACCTCGGCGTGCGCCGGGACCTGGAGCGGGACGGTCTTGCAGTCCACCATCTCGATCCGCTTGCCCTGGAGGAAGCCGGCGAAGAGGTACTCGTCGATGTCGCCGGGCAGCGGCGCGGTGGAGGCGTAGGTGACGGCCGGGGGGCAGCCGAAGGCGATGGCGACCGGCAGCTTCTCCCCGCGCCGGGCGGCGACCTGGTAGTGGTTGCGGCTGTCCTTGTGGATCTGCCAGTGCATCCCGATGGTGCGCTTGTCGTGGCGCTGGAGGCGGTACAGGCCCAGATTGCGGACGCCGCTCTCGGGGTCCTTGGTGTGGGTCAGGCCGAGGTTGAAGAAGGAGCCGCCGTCCTTGGGCCAGGTGAACAGCGCCGGCAGCCGCTCCAGGTCGACCTCGTCGCCGGTGAGCACGACCTCCTGGACGGGCGCCTCGCCCTTGATCTTCCGCGGCGGGACGTGCGCCATGTGGGCGAGCTTGCCGAACGCCTCGCGCACGCCGACGAAGCCGTGCGGGAGTTCGGGCCGCAGCAGCCCGCCGATCTTGTCGCCGATCTCCTCGTAGGTCTTCAGGCCGAGGGCCTTCAGCAGGCGGCGGTCGGTGCCGTAGACGTTCATGGCCAGCGGCATCGCCGAGCCCTTGACGTTCTCGAAGAGCAGCGCCGGGCCGCCGGCCTTCTGCACCCGGTCCACGATCTCGCCGACCTCCAGATACGGGTCGACCTCGGCCTTGATGCGTGTGAGGTCTCCCTCGCGCTCCAGGGCCCGCAGCAGGGAGCGAAGATCGTCGTAAGCCATACGCCCCAGTATCCGGTACGCACTACCCTGTACGGGTCACGGGGGCCCGCCGCGGGCCCGTTCGCGCATCCAGGGGGACCGTCCGCAATGCTCAGGTATCTGCCGTTCCTGTTGGTGCTGGCACTGTGGATCTACGCCTTCATCGACTGCCTCAACACGCCGGAGTCGCAGGTCCGCGGCCTGCCGAAGGTGGTGTGGGTGCTGATCATCCTGCTGTTCGGCGAGGTGCTGATCGGGCCGATCGCCTGGCTGGTGGCCGGCAAGGAGCGGTACCGCACCGCGGGCGGCGGCGGCAGCACGCCGTCCGAGTGGCACCGCAACCACAGCGCCAAGTGGGTCGCCCCGGACGACAATCCCGAATTCCTGCGCTCGCTGCGCGAGGAGAACAAGAAGGACGAGGCGCTGCTGAAGGACTGGGAGGCCGATCTGCGGCGCCGCGAGGAGGAGCTGCGGCGCAAGCAGGGCAAGGCCGACGGCGGCCCGGAGGAGGCCCCGCCCGCCGCCTCCTGACGGCCCGTCACAGCCCTGCGGGGCCCGGCGCCGCCCCGTAAACCGGTGGCCGCCGGCGTCCGGCCTCCGCCAGGATGGGCCGCCATGAGCACCGGCACCACCGCCCCGCCCGAGCCGGCCCGCCGCGTACGGGCGCTGCACACCGACGAGACGGTCACCGTCTACCAGGCGTACGCGCCCGCCCTGGGCCTGCCCGCCGCCCGCGACGGCCGCTTCCCGCCCGCCTGGAAGCGGGAGCGGATGACATGGATCAAGCCGTCGTTCCTGTGGATGATGTACCGCTGCGGCTGGGCCACCAAGCCCGACCAGGAGACCGTGCTGGCCGTCGAGATCACCCGGGCCGGTTTCGACGAGGCGCTGCGCCGGGCCTGCCTGTCGCACTACGTCCCCGGACTGCACCCGGACCGCGGCGCCTGGCAGCGCGCGCTGCGCCGCTCCCCCGCCCGCGTCCAGTGGGACCCCGAGCGCGATCTGCGCCTCCGCCCGCTCCCGTACCGCTCGCTCCAGCTGGGCCTGTCCGGCGAGCTGGTGGCGGCGTACGCGGATGAGTGGACGGTGGGGATCCGCGAGGTGACGGCGCTGGCCCGCGAGATCCACGCCCTGGTGCGGGCGGGCGAGGAGGACGCCGCCCGCGCGCTGCTGCCGGACGAGCGCCCGTATCCGGCGCCGGAGGAGGCGCTGGCGCGGCTGTGCTGAACGGCCTCCGGCCGGCCACCGGTGCCCGGCAGCCGGGCGAAACTGCGGGCGTACGCCGCGTGTCCCCGTCAAGCGCCGCGGCGGCGTATCCGAGCCGGCGCGCACGCCGGTACGCGCTGCGCGGAACGGCGTAGGCGGCGTAGCGCCGACCGGCCAACTCTGCACTGTTCACGGCCATTTGAGGCCCCGTTCAGCAACCTCCCCCTGCCCGGGACACTGCGCCGCCGCCACAGTCGCATCGGCCCACCGAGGGCCTCCGCGACTCAGGGAGAGTGGCTCATATGCCCGATATGACCCGACGCAGACTCCTCGGCTCGGCGGCCGGAGCGATGGGCGGCGCCGCCGCGCTGTCGCTGCTGCCGCCCAGCGTCCGGAAGGCCGTCGCCGCCGGTCCCCCGCGGCACGGCTCCCTGCGCGACATCGAGCACGTCGTCCTGCTGATGCAGGAGAACCGTTCCTTCGACCACTACTTCGGCACCCTGCGCGGCGTCCGCGGCTTCGCCGACCCGCACGCGCTGACCCTCTCCACCGGCCGCTCCGTCTTCCACCAGCCCGACCCGCAGAACCCGGACGGCTATCTGCTGCCGTTCCGCCTCAACACCCGCACCACCAGCGCCCAGGCCATCCCCTCCACCAGCCACGCCTGGTCGGTCCAGCACGAGGCGTGGAACGGCGGGAAGATGGACCGCTGGCTGCCCGCGCACCGCAAGGCCGACGGCGCCAACGGCCCGTACGTGATGGGCTACCACACCCGCGAGGACATCCCCTTCCAGTTCGCGCTGGCCGAGGCGTTCACCCTCTGCGACAACTACTTCTGCTCGGTCCTCGGGCCGACCTGGCCCAACCGGCTGTACTGGATGACCGGCACCCTCGACCCCGGCGGCACCCACGGCGGCCCGGTCCTGAACAACACCGCGCCCACGCCGTACCGCTGGACGACGTACGCGGAGCGGCTGGAGGCGGCCGGCGTCAGCTGGAAGGTCTACCAGGAGGAGGACGACTACGGCTGCAACCTCCTGGAGCAGTTCCAGACCTTCCGGGACGCCAAGCCCGGCAGCCCGCTCTACGAGAAGGGGGTGCGGCCGGGGCCGGCCGGCGCGTTCGAGGACGACGCCCGCCACGACCGGCTGCCGGCGGTCTCCTGGATCATCCCGACCAGCCACCAGTCGGAGCACCCGGACTACCTGCCGGCCGCCGGCGCCGACTTCGTGGCGAAGAAGATCGAGGCGATCGCGGCGAACCCGAAGGTGTGGGCGAAGACCGCGTTCATCCTCAACTACGACGAGAACGACGGGCTCTTCGACCACGTACCGCCGCCGGTGCCGCCGGCCGGGACGAAGGACGAGTTCGTCCGGGGGCTGCCGATCGGCGCGGGCTTCCGGGTGCCGTGCCTGATCGTCTCGCCGTGGACGGTGGGCGGCTGGGCGGCCGGGGACGCCTTCGACCACACCTCGGTGCTGCGGTTCCTGGAGCTGTTCACCGGGGTCGCCGAGCCCAATATCAGCGCCTGGCGGCGGGCCGCGTTCGGGGATCTGACCTCGGCGTTCGGCTTCCGGAGCCCGGCCGCCCGGCCGCCGCGGCTGCCGCGGGACACCGCCGCGCAGCTGGCCGAGGCCCAGTGGGAGGTGGCGCACCTGCCCAAGCCGGTGCTGCCGGGGGCGGACCAGAAGCCGCCGCGGCAGGAGCGCGGCGGGCGCCACCGGCGCTGAGCCGGCGCGGACCGCTATACGGCGGTGCCGTACGGGCCGGCCCGGCGGGCGGGGCGGGTCCGTACGGCACCGGGTGGAGCGGGAGGGATGGGGCGCGGGGCTCAGACGCCGGCGTAGGAGTGCAGGCCGGTGATGAAGATGTTCACGCCGAAGTAGTTGAAGAGGTAGCAGGCGAAGGCGATCAGGCCCAGCCAGGCGGCCTTGCGGCCCTTCCAGCCGACGGTGGCCCGGGCGTGCAGGTAGCAGGCGTAGGCGACCCAGGTGATGAAGGACCAGACCTCCTTGGGGTCCCAGCCCCAGTAGCGGCCCCAGGCGGCCTCGGCCCAGATGGCGCCCGCGATGATGGTGAACGTCCACAGCGGGAAGACCGTGGCGTTGACGCGGTAGGCGAACTTGTCGAGCGAGGCGGCCGAGGGCAGCCGGGTGAGGACCGAGGTGGCGAAGGCGCCGGGCTGCTTGCCGTCCGGGTCGGCGAGCTTGGCCTCGTAGCGGTCGCGGAAGAGGAAGAGCAGGGTGGCGACCGCGCCGAGGTAGAGCACCGCGCCGGAGAGGATCGCGCAGGAGACGTGGATCCACAGCCAGTACGAGTGCAGCGCGGGCACCAGCTGGTCGCTGGCGGTGTACAGGACGCTGACGGCCAGGCCCAGGTCGAGCAGGACGGTGGTGACCAGCGGCAGGCCGATCCAGCGGACGTTCTTCTTCAGGACCAGTAGGAGCAGGTACATCGTCACCGCGACCGCGCCGAAGGTCGTGGAGAACTCGTACATGTTGCCCCAGGGGGCGCGCTGCACGGACAGCGCGCGGGTGACCACGCCGCCGACGTGCAGCGCCCAGCCCAGGACGGTCAGCGAGATCGCGATCCGGCCGTAGAGGTCGCCCTTCTCGGTGCCGCCGTGCGCGCCGGGGCCGTCGGGGACGTCGCGGGCGCCGGCGGCGGCGCGGGTGACGACCTCGGGCCGCTCCAGGACGGCGGTGCCGCCCTTCTGCGCGGTCCGCACGACCGGGGCGGCGGGCGCGGCGGCCCCGTCGGTCAGGGCGGCGGCGGTCCGGCCGACCTTGCTGCGGCTGCCGAACACCCACTCGGCCATGTGGGCGAGGAAGGCGAGGGTGTAGACGGCCATGGCCGAATAGACCAGCACATTGGAGTTGTGAGCCAGTGTCTCGTTGGCTGCGGCAGCGAGGTTCACGCGCGCGCTCCTTCGGAGGGTTCAGCAGGATCGGCGGAGTCGGTCGGCTCCGGCGGGTCGTCGGCGGCCGCGTCCGGCGCGGGCGCGGCCGGCGGGGCGGTCCCGGTCAGCTCCCCGGCGAGGGCGGCCAGCTCCTCGGCCACCCGGGCCGACTCGCTGCGGCCCAGGCCGGCCATCTCGACGACCGCGGTGCCGGTGCCGTCGTCCTCGACGCGGACCCAGACCCGGCGCCGCTGGATGAACAGCGAACCGGCCAGGCCCAGCAGGGCGAGCACCGCGCCGGTCAGCGCGAGGCCGTTGCCGGGCTGGTGGGAGATCTTGAAGCTGGCCCAGGTCTTGATGCCGTCGAAGGTGATCGAGCCGTCGCCGTTGGGCAGCGTCATGGTGGACTCGGCGTCGAGCTGCTGCGGGGTCAGCTCGGCGCCGGCGTGGCCGAGCATCTGCGCGGCGCGGTCCCGGGGCAGCAGCATCTTCTTGAAGATGTCGCCGCCGGCGTCCTTGTACTGCGTCATCCGCTTGGTGTCGAGGCGGTAGACGTTCTGCGGCAGACCGGAGTCCATGCCGAGGTCGCCGTGCCAGGCGTTCACCGACAGGACGGGGAAGTCCGGGGCGGGGAACTGCGAGAACATCGACCCGGAGTTCTTGCCGCCGAAGGTGGGGACGAACAGCCCCTGGAAGCCGAGCTGGTTGCGCTTGCCGTCCTTGGTCTGCGCGCCGGGGACCTTCACCACGCCGGACGAGGTGAAGTTCTTGGGATCCTGCGGGAGGAACGGCACCGGGCCGTGGTAGACGACCTTGCCGCGGCCGTCCTTGACGGTGACCACCGGCGCGTAGCCGTGCGAGAGCAGGTAGACCTTGTTGCCGGCGATGTCGAGCGGGGTGTTCACCTCGATCGACTTCTTGTGCGGGGTGCCGTCGGCGCCGCTGAAGTAGGTGATGTTGGCGCGGAAGGTGCGGGGGGTGCCGCGCTGCGGGCCGGTCCGCTCGTAGGTGGCGTCGAAGGAGTCCATGGTGAAGCCGAACGGCGCCATGGTGCCGGTGTCGAAGAACGGGCCGGAGCTGAAGTCGTCGTACTGGGTGAGGCTGTTGGAGAAGCCGTCGCCCTCGGTGATCAGCTTGCCGCCCTCGGACTTCCACAGGCTGCCGACGGCGAACGCGACCAGCATCACGATCAGCGCGACGTGGAAGAGGAGGTTGCCGGCCTCGCGCAGATAGCCCTTCTCGGCGGCGACCGCGGTGCCGTCCCGGCGGACCCGGAAGCGCCGCTTCTTCAGCATCCGCTCGGCGGCGTCCAGCACCGTTCCGGACTCCGCGCCGGTGCGCCACGTGGTGTACGCGGGCAGCCGGGTCAGGCGGCGGGGGGCGGCCGGCGGGCGGCCGCGGAGCTGGCCGACGAACTGCCAGGCGCGCGGCACGATGCAGCCGATCAGCGAGATGAACAGCAGCAGGTAGATCGCCGAGAACCACACCGAGCTGTAGACGTGGAACATCCCCAGCTTGTCGTAGAGCTGGCCGAGGGTGGCGTGCTTGTCCCGGAACTCGTCGACCTTGACCGGGTCGATGGAGGTCTGCGGGATCAGCGAGCCGGGGATCGCCCCGATGGAGAGCAGGAAGAGCAGCAGCAGCGCGACCCGCATGGAGGTCAGCTGGCGCCAGAACCACCGCACCCAGCCGATCGGGCCGAGTGAGGGGAGGCTGACGTCCTCCGCGGGGGCGGTGGAGAGCCGGTCGCCGGCGGCGCCGAGCTCACCGCCCTGCTCGGCGGCGTCGCCCGGCTCTCCCGGGGTGTCGGTCTTGGTGGACATCAATCAGATCCCAACGGTGATGCTTTGCGTCCAGCTCTGGAGCTGGGACATCAGGCTGTCCCAGGCGCCGGTGACGAGGAGGACGCCGAGCGCGATCATCATGCCGCCGCCGGCCCTCATCACCCACACGTAGTGCCGCTTGACCCAGCCGAAGGCGCCGAGCATCCGGCGGAAGGCGAGGGCCACGGCGATGAACGGCAGGCCCAGGCCCAGGCAGTAGGCGACGGTGAGCAGCGCGCCGCGGCCGGCGCTGGCCTGCTGGTAGGCGAGGGTCTGGACGGCGGTGAGGGTGGGGCCCAGGCACGGCGTCCAGCCGACGCCGAAGAGCACACCGACCACCGGCGCGCCGGCCAGCCCCATCGCGGGCTTCTTGTGGAACCGCAGTTCGCGCTGGCCGAAGCGCTTGAGGACGCCGGCGAAGGCCAGCCCGAGCAGGATCATCAGCGCGCCCAGGACGCGCGAGATGACCTCCTTGTACTCCTGGAGGCTCTGGCCGAAGAAGCCGAAGAGGGCGCCGCCGGAGACGAAGACGGCGGTGAAGCCGAGGACGAAGAGGCCGGCGCCGGCCAGCATCCGGCCGCGCCGGGCGTCGGCGAGGTCGGTGCCGGTGACGCCGGTCACGTACGACATGTAGCCGGGGACGAGGGGGAGGACGCAGGGCGAGAAGAACGAGACCAGCCCGGCGAAGAGGGCGACCGGGACGGCGGCGGCCAGGGCGCCGGTGAGGATGGTCTGGTTCTGCGCGGCGGCGGCGAGCGCGATCACGCGATCACTTCTCGGCGATCAGCGGGTCGACCATCTTGCGCAGGTCGTCCTCGGTGAGCGGGCCGATCGAGCGGGCCGCGATCCGGCCGTGCCTGTCGATGGCGATGGTGGAGGGGATCGACTGCGGGTTGAGGCTGCCCTTGGGGAAGCGGAGCATCAGCTTGCCGGTGGGGTCGAACAGGCTCGGGTAGGGCACCTTGTGCTCCTCCTCGAACTGGGTGGCCTGCGACCGCTCGGAGTCCCGGGTGTTGATCCCGATGAACTGGACGCCCTTGTCCTTGTCCTCGGTGGCGACCTTGGCGAAGTTGGGGGCCTCGGCGATGCAGGGGCCGCACCAGGAGCCCCAGACGTTGACGATGACGACCTTGCCCTTGTAGTCGGCGACGTCGAGGTGCTTGCCGGTGGTGGTCTCGCCGGACAGGTCGGGGGCCGGCTGCCGCTCGCCGGGCTTGACGGTGTCGACGCCGTTCTTGCCCTGGACGAAGCGGGTCTGGGCCGAGCCGCCGGAGGCGCCGTCGCCGCAGGCGCCGAGCAGCAGCGAGGCGGCCGCCGCTCCCGCGGCGCACAGGGCGAGGCGGCGGCGGCTGGTGAGGCGGCGTGGCGCGCGGCTGTCACTCATGTGAAAAGTTTCGCATGGGCCTTTCGGGGATCTTCCGCGCCCCCCTCGCCCCGCCGGGGCGCGGACAAAGGGGCATGTCAGACCATGCGGAACGATACCTTCCGGCGCGTCCCGGGGGGCGCGGCCCCGGGACGCGGGGCCCGGCGTGCGGCCGCCGGGGGGCCGTCAGACCTCGGCGAGGTAGCGCTTCCAGCCGCCGGCCGGCCGCTCGCCGACGCCCATCCGCTGGAGCTTGGAGACGATCCGCGGGTTCTGGACGTCGAGCCAGTCGGTGAACTGGCGGAACGACACCAGCCGGACGTCCTTGTTCCGCTCGTTGGCGATGTGCTTGAGCGCTTCCTCGACGGCGTCCATGTAGATGCCGCCGTTCCACTCCTCGAAGTGGTTGCCGATGAAGAACGGCGCGCGGTTGGTCTCGTAGGCCCGGCGGAAGCCGGAGATGTACGCGTCGGCGGCCTGCCGGCGCCAGCCCGGGTAGTTGGCCGGCGGGGCCTTGGTGGAGTTCTTCGACTGGTTGGCCAGGATGTTGTAGTCCATCGAGAGGACCTCGAACGAGTGGCCGGGGAAAGGTATCTGCTGGAGCGGGAAGTCCCATATGCCCTGCTTTTTCCGGGGCCACATCTGGAGGCCGCCGGGCGAGCTGGCGTCGTAGCGCCAGCCGAGCTCGCGGGCGGTGGGGAGCAGGTTCTCCTGGCCGAGCAGGCAGGGGGTGCGGCCGCCGACCAGCTCCTTGCGGTAGTCGAAGGGCAGGGGGTCGGCGCCGGTGAGGCCGGTGTTCGTGCGCCACTTGGTGACGAAGTCCACGGCCTGGTCTATCTCGGAGCGCCACTGCCGGGGCGTCCAGTGGGCCACGCTGCCCCGCCCGGAGCAGAAGTGGCCGTTGAAGTGGGTGCCTATCTCATGGCCGTCGAACCACGCCTGGCGGACGTTGTCCAGCGTCTCCTTCAGGTGCGCGGCGTTGAGGTAGCCGATGTCGGAGGCGCCCGGCCGGTTGTTCGGCGGGAGGTAGAGGTGCTTCTTCTCCTCGGGGAGGAGGTAGAGCCCGGAGAGGAAGAAGGTCATCGCCGCGCCGTGGTCCTTGGCGAGCTTGCGGAAGCGGGGGAAGAGGCCGTTGCCGACCTCTCCCGCCCCGTCCCACGAGAAGACCACGAACTGCGGCGGGGTCTGCCCCGGCTCCAGCGGCTCGGGCGCGGCGGGCTGGTGCGGCTGCTTGCCGTAGTCCGCCGTCGAGCCGTCGCCTATGAGCTTGGGGCGGGCCGGCGCGGCGTTCTTCACCCGCTGCCCGCCGGCGCCGCCCGGCCCGGAATCAGCGCATCCGGCGACACCGAGGGCCGCGGCGGCCCCCACTCCCATCCCCAGCAGGCTCCGCCGACTGATCGCGCCCATCCGTCGTTCCCCATCCGTGCTCGACGACTCAATATCCATATAAACGGACATGGAGGGAGAGGGCACATCGGGTACGGAGGTTGCCGCTATTCGCTCAAATTTTTCATATCCGGCGAATTTGACATATCGCCACCTGACACCTTGTCAGGCGCCGAACGCCTTACTGGAGCCCTTCACCGGCTTGGCGCCGGCCAGCAGATGCGCCGGCACCAGATCGCGGGCCGGCTCGCTGTACCCCACCGAGACGATCTTGTCACCGTGGAAGGTGAACGACGTCAGCGAGGCCAGGGTGCACTGCCGCTTCCGCGGGTCGTGCCACAGCCGGCGCCGCTCGGCGAAGCTGCGCACGATCCAGATCGGCAGCTGGTGGCTGACCGCCACCGCCTCGTGGCCGCGCGCCGCGTCCCGGGCCGCGCCGAGCGCCGCCATCATCCGCACGACCTGTTCGAGGTACGGCTCGCCCCACGAGGGCTTGAAGGGGTTGGTGAGGTACTTCCAGTTCCCCGGCTTCTTCAGCGCGCCGTCGCCGACCCCGAAGGTCTTGCCCTCGAAGACGTTGGCCGCCTCGATCAGCCGCTCGTCGGTGGCCGTCGGCAGGCCGTGCGCCGCCGCGATCGGCGCCGCGGTCTCCTGCGCGCGCTCCAGCGGCGAGGCCACGACGTAGCGGATGTCCCGCTCGGCGAGGTGCTCGGCGACCCGGTCCGCCATCTTCCGGCCGAGGTCGGAGAGGTGGTAGCCGGGCCGGCGCCCGTACAGCACGCCGTCGGGGTTGTGGACCTCGCCGTGCCGCATCAGGTGCACGACGGTGGTCTCGCCGCCGCGCTCCGCGCCCGTGGCGCCGGACGAACCGGTCGCGCCCGTCATGCGGTGGCCTCCGCCGCGGCCCGGGCGGCGGCCGGCAGCGCCGCCGCGATCCGCTCGACCGCCGCGTCGTCGTGCGCGGTCGAGACGAACCACGACTCGAACGCGGACGGCGGGAGGTAGACCCCCTGCTCCAGCATCGAGTGGAAGAAGGCGGTGAAGCGGAACGACTCCTGCGTCCTGGCCGTCGCGTAGTCCGTCACCTCGGCGTCGGTGAAGAACACCGAGAACATGTTCCCGGCGGTCTGCAGGCGGTGCGCCACGCCCTCCTTGGTGAGCGCGTCGGCGACCAGCCCGCGCACCGCCGCGGAGACCGCGTCGACCTTCGCGTACGCGGCGTCGTCCAGCAGCCGCAGCTGCGCGACACCGGCGGCGGTGGCGACCGGGTTCCCGGAGAGGGTGCCCGCCTGGTAGACCGGGCCGGCCGGGGCGAGGTGCGCCATGACGTCGGCGCGGCCGCCGAAGGCCGCGGCCGGGAAGCCGCCGCCCATGACCTTCCCGAAGGTCATCAGGTCCGGGCGGACGCCGTCGATGCCGTACCAGCCGGCCCGGCTGACCCGGAAGCCGGTCATGACCTCGTCGGAGATGTAGAGCGCGCCGTTCTCCCGGCACAGGTCCGCGAGGCCCTGGTTGAAGCCCGGCAGCGGCGGGACCACGCCCATGTTGCCCGGCGACGCCTCGGTGATCACGCAGGCGATCTCGCCCTCGTGCGCGGCGAACGCGGCGCGCACCGCGGCCAGGTCGTTGTACGGCAGCACGATCGTGTCGCCGGCCTGCGCGCCCGTCACACCCGGGGTGTCCGGCAGCCCGAACGTCGCCACGCCCGAACCGGCCGCGGCCAGCAGCGCGTCCACGTGCCCGTGGTAGCAGCCGGCGAATTTCACGACCTTGGCCCGGCCGGTGAAGCCGCGGGCCAGCCGGATCGCCGACATCGTCGCCTCGGTGCCGGACGACACCAGGCGCACCTGCTCGACCGGCTCGATCCGGGCCACGATCTCCTCGGCCAGCTCCACCTCGCCGGCGCCCGGCGTCCCGAAGGACGTGCCGCGGGCGACCGCCTCCTGGACGGCGGCGGTGACGTCGGGGTGCGCGTGGCCGAGGATCATCGGACCCCACGAGCACACGAGATCGACATATTCCCGGCCATCGGCATCGGTGAGGTACGGACCGGTACCGGACACCATGAACCGGGGCGTACCGCCCACGGCCCGGAACGCCCGCACCGGAGAATTCACGCCGCCCGGCGTCACTACTGACGCGCGGTCGAACAGCGACTGCGAAACAGGGGCTTCATACGGAAAAGACACTGTGATCCTGACCTGCATATACGGGTGGGAGGGCGGCGGCGTACGGGTCCGGCCCGGCTGACTGCGGTACGGGAATCACCGGCCCGGACCACCGGGTCCGCCGCGCGATTCCCTCTCGATTCCCTCTTGGTTTCTTTTTCGTTCCTCTCCCTCGCGGCCGGGCCTCAGCGCCCGCGCGTCTGCGAAACTGGGGCGACGTACGAGTAAGTCACGCAAGCAATGGTCTCAGAGGCGCACGGGGTGGTGCGGCCGGGCGTTTCACGCGCCGGTGACGGGGGAGGTCTCTGAGACGATGATCGGGTTGCGCGGCTGGGGCTGCGAGTGGTCGGGTGGAGATATGCATCGCGGTGGCGAACTGGGCGAGGGAACCGATGACCGGGGTCCCGAGCGCGCCCAGCGCGGCCGCCACCGGCGGGAGGGCTCCGAGAACTTCAGGGATGACCGGCGCGACAAGGGCACCGAGAGCATTACCACGGGCGGGGACACCAGGGGCGGCCGCATGGGGGTGACGTACAAGTACTTCGGCGCGCCCAACGGCGCCACCGCCGCCCGGGTCCCGATCTCCATGCGCCCCGAGGAGCTCGGCGGTGACGAGCTGGGCATGGGCGGCATGTTCACCAAGATCAAGCCGGAGACGATGGCCGCGATGGTCCTCACCGGTATAGAGGGCATACCGCTGCACAAGGTCCCCCCGCTGGAGCTGGTCGTCCTCCACCCCGACTACGCCGTCGTCAAGCTGCCCATGACCGTCGTCGACCCGCTGCGCGGCGTCGGCGAGGAGTCGGTCGGCGCGGCCGCCTTCATCTGGTCCACCGTCCCCGACCGCGGCGGCCCCCGCGACGCCTTCAGCGTCTACCGCCTCCTCCACGAGTGGCAGGACTTCTCCCACCGCCTCCACGAGGCGGGGCACCAGGCTTATTGCCTGGTGTGGCCGTAGGGGCGGTGCCGGTTTCGGCGTAGGGGCGGGGCCGGACGGTGACCGGAGTGGGAGCCGGGGCGGCTTTCCGGCTTTCGGTGTCCGGGTCGGTTTTCCGGCTCCTGGGGGCCGGGCCGGCTTTCCGTCCGGCGGGCCCGTTCGCTCACCAGGTGGTCCGGTCACCGGCGGTTCTCACCAGGTGGGGCGGGCCGAGACTCCCCCGTCGACGACGAGATCGTGGCCGGTGATCCAGGAGGCCATCGGCGAGGCGAGGAAGACGCAGGCGTCGCCGACGTCCTCGGGGCGGCCCAACCGGCCCAGCGGCGCGGCCCGTTGCCAGCGGCGGACACCCTCCGGCCAGTCGCCGTCCAGTCCGGGGCGCGCGATCAGCCCCGGGGAGACGCTGTTGACGCGGATCCCGTACGCCCCGTACTCCAGCGCCGCGGCGCGGGCGTGCATCACCACCGCCGCCTTGGCCGCGCAGTAGTGCGCGTGGCCCGGGGCGGGGCGGTCCGCCTCGATCGACGCGATATGGGTCACCCACCCGCCGCCGCCCGCCCGCAGCACCTCCGCCGCGGCCTGGGTGCAGGCGAAGACGCTGTGCACGGTGGGGTCGGCGACGGCCCGCCAGTCGGCCAGCGACATCCCGGGCAGGTCCTGGACGGGCTGCACACCGGCGTTGTTGACCAGGCCGGTCAGCCGGCCCCGCCACCCGGCCGCCTCCGCCACCAGCCGGTGGCACTCGTCCTCCACGGCCAGATCGGCCCCGACCGCGACCGCGCTCCCGCCGCCGCGCTCGATCTCCCCCACGAGCGCCCGCGCGGCCGCACCCCCGGTCCGGTGGTGCACCACCACCTCCGCCCCCGCCGCCGCGAACCGCAGCGCGATCCCCCGCCCCACACCGCCCGACGCCCCGGTGACCAGCACCACTTGACCGCGGAGGTCGGGGAGGGAGGGGTGGGGGGCGGGGGGG
>NZ_LLZI01000273.1 GCF_001509485.1 Streptomyces sp. NRRL F-4489 | reverse complement strand
CCCCCGGCCACCCGGCCCCGGCGCCCCGGCCCGTCAGCCATCCACCGCGTCATTCCCCCGCACCCCCGCTCCCGGCCCGTCCGCGACATCCACGACATCCGCGACCCCAACACCCGCGGCACCAACCCCCGGCGCATCAGCAGCAACCGCCCCGGCAGCCGCCACCCCGGCCGCCCCGCCACCCACACCCCGCACCCGCTCCCAGAACGCGGCGCAGAACCGCGCCAGCGGCCCCCGCGCCCGTGTGCCGGGCGCCAGCCCCCGCGCCAGGTCGTCCGGCAGCCCCGGCTCCCAGGGGAGTTCGCCCGCGAGCGGCAGGCCCACCAGGCGCGTGATCTCCGCCGCCGCGGGCCCGCCGCCGTTGCCCGCTCCCGGGTGCCCGCAGACCACCACCCGTACGTCGTCGAGCACCGCCCGCACCCCGTCGGCCACCCGGCGCGCCGCCGCCACCGCGCGCAGCTCCGCCGGGACGAGCAGTAGCCCGACGTCCACCTGGGCCAGGGCTTCCGCCGCCGTCCCGTCCACCCGGCGCGGCAGATCGACCACCACCACCCCGCCGCGCCGCCGCGCCGCGGCCAGGACGGCCCGCATGGCCGGCGGCGGAATGGCGACCTCCGCGCCCCGGTCCCAGCTGAGCACCCGTAACGCGTGCATCCGCGGCAGTGATTCGGCGAGCGCGCCGCCGGCCACCCGGCCGCGCGACTCGGCGAAGGCGGGCCAGCGCAGCCCCTTCTCCTGCTCGCCGCCGAGCAGGACGTCCAGCCCGCCGCCCAGCGGGTCGCCGTCCACCAGGAGCGTCCGCTCCCCGGCGCGGGCGGCGGTGACCGCCAGCGCCGCCGCGAGGGTGCTCGCCCCGGCCCCGCCGCGGCCCCCGATGACCCCGACCGTCAGAGCCGGCGGCCCGGCTCCCTCCGCCGCGTCGGCGATCCGGTCCACCAGCCAGCGCTCGCCCTCGGGGAGGGCCAGCACCCGCTCGGCGCCGATCGCCACGGCCTGGCGGAGTACGGCGACGTCGTCCGCGTCCCGGCCGGCGATGACCACGCCCGCGCGGCGCGCCGCACCGCTCAGCCGGGCCGCGCAGTCCGCGCCGACGATCACCAGCGGCGGCCTTTCCCACTCCGCGGTGCGGCGGGGCGGGCGGTGCGCCACTTCGGGCAGCGCGCCGGCCGCCGCGCAGAGCCGCAGAAGGTCGTCGAGGAGCTCCTCGTCCTCGGTGATCAGCAGTGGCCCGTCCCGCTCTTCACCGCTTCGCGCCGGCTGGTCGGAAGTAGATGATCCGGACACGTTCTGTCCCCCTATCGCTACGCGACTCGCGCTTCCGCGAACTTCGCGGACTTTCACGGTGCAGCGATCGGGAAATCTTTGTGGATCTTGATGCGAATCTGTGGATAACTCCGCGCCTGTGAATATCCCCGTCACCTATTCCAGCGACGGAGGATGCCCATGGGGCCGATGGGAAGCCTCCGCAGAGCAGTCCAGTGGCTACGCTCAGTGATGGCATATGCATGCCAGAGCGCACCGGCAAGAAGCCGCGGAACCGCGGCGGATCAAGGGCTCCGGGACGGAAAACGCGTCCGGACATGCGACGACCCCCGCCGGGGGGGAGAGCGGGGGTCGTCTCCACGGCCGACTCGGGGGGGGAGGAGCCGGACCGGGTTAGCACGGTCGCGAACGATCCGTGACTTCCATGGTGTACCCGAGAGCCTTCTCAGGCAAACCCACGCGCCACACCTTACGCCGAATGGTGGGCGCCTATGCTCGCCCCCGTGGAAAACCACTCCGTGCCTCACTCGACGCCCCGTACTGCCGCGTTCTTCGACTTGGACAAGACCGTCATTGCAAAGTCGAGCACGCTGACCTTCAGCAAGCCCTTCTACCACGGCGGCCTGATCAATCGGAGGGCCGTACTGCGGACCGCGTACGCCCAGTTCGTGTTCCTCGCGGGCGGCGCCGATCACGACCAGATGGAGCGGATGCGCGAATATCTCTCCTCGCTGTGCCGCGGCTGGGATGTGGCGCAGGTCCGGGAGATCGTCGCGGAAACGCTGCACGATCTCATCGACCCGATCATTTATGACGAGGCCGCCTCGCTCATCGAGGAACACCACGCGGCCGGCCGGGATGTCGTGATCGTCTCGACCTCCGGCGCCGAGGTCGTCGAACCGATCGGCGAACTCCTGGGCGCCGACCGGGTCGTGGCCACCAGAATGGTCGTCGGCGAGGACGGCCGCTTCACGGGCGAGGTGGAGTATTACGCCTACGGGCCCACGAAGGCCGAAGCCGTCCGGGAACTCGCCGCGTCCGAGGGATACGACCTCCGGCGCTGCTACGCGTACAGCGACTCGATCACCGATGTGCCGATGCTGGAAGCCGTGGGCCATCCCTGCGCGGTCAATCCGGACCGGGCGCTGCGCCGCGAGGCGGCCGCCCGCGGCTGGCCGGTGCGCACCTTCAGCCGCCCGGTGCCGCTCAAGAAGCGGCTGCCCAGCCTGGCCATGCCCTCGCGCCCGGTGCTCACGGCCATGGCGGCGGTCGGCGCGGCCGCCCTCACCGCCACGCTGGTCTGGTGCGCGAGCCGCCGCAATACGGGAAAGAAACGCCTTGCCGTAATGCCCGCATTTGCGGCCAAACGTAAAGATCTGCGGCCCGGGCTACCGTTCACCCCCCAGGAGTAGTACAAAGGACTTAACGGCCCGCGAGACCAAGGACATCCGAGAGGAACGCCTTTACCGCATCAAGGCCCCACGGACCGATGCATGAATGCCGGGCACCCACGCGACGCCGACCCGTCGATTACGGGCCAGCCGCACCAGGTAAGCGGACGACGATTCCGACCTGATGGGCGACATTTCGAGCACGCCTGGTAACCCGGCAGACATGCCAGCGGCGGTACCGAAGGGTTGGTACCGCCGCAGCCCGTGTCCGGGCCCTCCGGGAGCGCGCCGTCAGGCCGCGCCCCGCTGGAGCGCCTCGCAGACCGCCGTGCTCTCCCGTACACCCAGCTCCACCGCGCGCCCGCAGTGGGCGATCCACTGCGCCACGCCGTCCGGAGTGCCGGACACATAGCCCTTCAGGGCCGCCGCGTAGGCCGCGCTCCCCTGTTCCGCGTGGCCGACCTCCGCCGGGCAGATCGACTTCGGGTCCAGTCCGCTGCCGACCAGCACGATCCGTTCCGCCGCCCGCGCGACCAGCCCGTTGTACGAGCCGAACGGCCGCAGTGCCAGGAGTTCCCCGTGCACCACCGCGGCGGTCACCAGGGCCGGCGCCGAGGTGCCCGCCAGGAGGAGCCGCGCCAGCCCGTCCAGCCGCCCGGCGGCCTCCTCGGCGTCCGGCAGCGGCAGCTCGATGGACGGCTCGTCCACCGGCTCGGCGCCCTGCCGGGGCCGCCCCACCGTCGCGTCGTCCGGCCCGCCGCCGGCCGCGACCAGGTGCAGCCGGGCCAGCACCTGGAGCGGCGACTGCCGCCAGACACTGAGGAGTTGGCCCGCCTCGGCGGTCAGCCGCAGCGCCGCGCCGACCGTACGCGGCTCGCCGCCGGCCCCGAAGTCGCTGCGCCGCCGGATCTCTTCGAGCGCCCAGTCGGCCCCGGACAGCGCCGCGGAGGCGCGGGCGCCGCGCAGCGCCGCCTCGGAGGTGACCTCGGTGCCGCGGCGCCGCATGATGCGGTGCCCGTAGACCCGGTCGACGGCCTTGCGGACGGAGTCCACGGAGTCGGCGACCCCCGGGAGCGACGCCAGGGCCGCGAGCGGGTCGCCGCTCGCGCGGTGCGGTTCGGGGGGCGTCCCCCGGGAGATTCCAGCCATGGGGACGACCCTACGCACCACCGGGCCGGACCCCTCGAAGGAGTGGTCTTCTTCACGTAAACCACCCGCCGAGAGGTTCCCCACACCTACGCTTGCTGAATATGAAGATCGCTTTCGTGGGCAAGGGCGGCAGTGGCAAGACCACGCTGTCCTCCCTGTTCATCCGGCACCTCGCCGCGGCCCGGATCCCCGTCATCGCGGTGGACGCCGACATCAACCAGCACCTGGGCACCGCGCTCGGCCTGGACGAGGAGCAGGCCGCCGCGCTGCCCGCGATGGGCGCCCATCTCCCGCTGATCAAGGACTACTTGCGCGGCGGGAACCCCCGCATCCCGTCCGCCGAGACGATGATCAAGACGACCCCGCCCGGTGAGGGCTCCCGGCTGCTGCGGATCCGCGAGGCCAACCCCGTCTACGACGCCTGCGCCCGGCCGGTGGCCCTCGACGACGGGACGGTGCGGCTGATGGCCACCGGCCCGTTCACCGAGTCGGATCTGGGCGTCGCCTGCTACCACTCCAAGGTCGGCGCGGTCGAGCTGTGCCTGAACCACCTCGTGGACGGCCGGGACGAGTACGTGGTCGTCGACATGACCGCCGGCTCGGACTCGTTCGCCTCCGGGATGTTCACCCGCTTCGACATGACCTTCCTGGTCGCCGAGCCGACCCGTAAGGGCATCGCCGTCTACCGCCAGTACAAGGAGTACGCGCGGGACTTCGGCGTCCCGTTGAAGGTGGTGGGCAACAAGGTCCAGGGCCCCGACGACCTGGCGTTCCTGCGCGCCGAGGCGGGCGAGGACCTGCTGGTGTGCGTGGGGCACTCGGACTGGGTGCGCGCCATGGAGAAGGGGCGCCCGGCCCCCTTCGCCCTCCTGGAGGAGGCCAACCGCCGGGCCCTGCGGACGCTGCACGAGGCCGCCGACGCCTCCTACGGGCAGCGCGACTGGGAGCGCTACACCCGCCAGATGGTCCACTTCCACCTGAAGAACGCCGAGAGCTGGGGCAACGCGAAGACGGGCGCCGACCTGGCGGCCCAGGTCGACCCCGCCTTCGTGCTCTTCGAGGGGGCGGCTACCCCGCAACCGGCCTGATCCGCGCGGCCGGCGCCGGGCCGGACGCTTCCGGGCGGCCGGAGAGGTACGCCGCCCAGCCGTCCTCCGGCGCCCGGCCGACCGGCAGGGCCTGGAGCCTGGCCAGCACCTCCGGGTCCTGCGCGTCCAGCCAGTCGCTGAGCTGCTTGAAGCTGACGCAGCGCACGCCCTCGCGGGGGCAGATGTCCTTGATCGCCTGCTCGACGGCCTTCATGTACGTGCCGCCGTTCCAGGACTCGAAGTGGTCCCCGATGAACAGCGGGGCGCGGTTCCCGTGGTACGCGCGGTCGAACGCGTCCAGGATGCCGTCGTGCATCTGCCGGCCCCAGGTGGCGTGCAGGGCGCGGTCGCCGTGGGTGGAACCGGACTGGTTGGCCAGGAAGTTGTAGTCCATCGAGAGGGTCTCGAAGTCCCGGCCGGGGAACGGTATCTCCTGGAGCGGGAAGTCCCACAGGCCCTCGGCCTTCCGGGGCCAGACCTGGAGGCCGCCGGCCGAGCTGGCGTCGTAGCGGAAGCCCATCTCCCGGGCGGCGGGCAGCAGATTGCGCTGGCCCTCCAGGCAGGGCGCGCGGCCGCCGACGAGTTCCCTGCCGTAGTCGAACGGCAGCGGGGGTTCGTCCCGGAGGCCGGAGTTGGTCTTCCAGTTCCGGACGAACGACACGGCCTGCGCTATCTCGCTGCGCCAGTCCTCCGGGCTCCAGGCGCCGACCCCGTTGGGGCCGCAGAAGTGGCCGTTGAAGTGGGTGCCTATCTCGTTGCCGTCCTCCCAGGCGCCGCGCATCTGGGCCACGGTGTCCTTGATGCCCCGGACGTCGTTGAAGCCGATCGCCGAGGAGCCGGGCTCGTGCCCGGGCGGCTCGTAGAGCTCCGCCTTGTCGCCGGGGAGCATGTACACGCCGCTGAGGAAGTACGTCATCGTCGCGCCGTACTTCTTGCCGACGGCGCGGAAGTGGGAGAACAGCTTCTGGCCGTCCTCGCCGGCCCCGTCCCAGGAGAAGACCACGAACTGCGGCGGCTTCCCGCCGGGCTTCAGCCGCGCGGGGACGGGCTGGTGGGGCTGGGCCCCGGTGTACGCGGTGGAGCCGTCGCCTATCAGGTGGACGGTGCGGGTGGCCGGCGCCTGGGGCTGGGCGCGGCCCTTGCCGGGGTCCCGCGGCGGGGCGTCCTGGGTGGCCGCGGAACAGCCGGCTATCGCCGCCAGCGCCACCGCCGCCGCGATGCGCACCGTCGCCTTCGATATGACCGCCATCAGCCACCTCATTCCTGGTGCGAAGCCGCACCATATGGACCAATCAGAGCAAGCCTGACGAAACGCCTATATCCATTGACGGACCACCAGAGAGACACGGCGAAAGTCGTTTTATTCACTCGATGGAAGGAATGGCTGCGCTGTATGCACCAAATGCCTTCTCGGCGTCTTTACGTGTCATTACGATTCATTTACCGATGCTTGAGAGTCACCGGCCCGTCACCGTCCGCGACGCCCGCCGGCCCGGCTCGCTCCCGCCGCAGTACACCGCCGCCCCGCGCTCGGCCCGGCCGACCGCGCCGCCCCGGAGGAGACGGGAATGACGCAGACCCAGAAACCGCCGCAGCCGCCGGCCGAGACGGCTCCCGAGCCGCCCGCCGCCGCGCCCGCCGCTCCCGAGCCGACCGCACCCGAACAGCCCGCTCCCGCCCCCCGCGGCGCGGCGCCGGGCGCGGCCTGGCGCGGCGATCTCGCCGCCTCCGCCGTGGTCTTCCTGCTGACCGTCCCGCTGTCGCTGGGCCTCGCCCTGGCCATCGGCGCGCCGCTCCAGGCCGGGCTGGTCGCCGCCGCCGTCGGCGGGATCGTCGCCGGGCTGCTGGGCGGCGCCCCGCTCCAGGTGACCGGCGCCGCCACCGGCCTCCTGGTGGTCACCGGCGATCTCGTCCAGCGCTACGGCTGGCGCGCCACCTGCGCCATCACCGTCCTGGCCGGGCTGGCCCAGCTCGCCCTCGGGGCGCTGCGGGTGGCCCGCGCCGCGCTCGCGGTCAGCCCCGCGATCGTCCACGGCATGCTGGCCGGCATCGGCGTCACCATCGCCGTGGGGCAGCTCCATGTGGTGCTCGGCGGTGCCGCCGGCGGCTCGGTCCTCGAGGACATCGCCGCGCTGCCCGGCCAGTTGGCGCGTCCGCACCCCACCGCGCTGCTGATCGGGGTCGTCACGGTGGCGGTGCTGGCCGGCTGGCCGCGGCTGCCGGGGCGCGCCGGGCGCTGGGCGCGGCTGCTGCCGGCGCCGCTGGCCGCGGTGCTCGCCGCGACGGCGGTCGGCGCGGGGACGGCGGTGCCGCGCGTGGAGCTGCCGTCCTGGCGGCTGCCCGAGCCGCCGGTGCTGCCGCACGCGCCGTTCGCGGCCCTGGCCGCGGCGGTGCTGACGGTCACCCTCGTCGCCAGTATGGAGTCGCTGCTGTCCGCGGTGGCGGTGGACCGGCTGGCCGCCGAGCGGCCCGGTACGCCCCCGCCGCGGCCCCGCCTGAACCGCGAACTGGCCGCCCAGGGCGCGGCCAACGTCGTCAGCGGCCTGCTGGGCGGACTGCCGGTCTCCGGCGGCGCGATGCGCGGCTCGGCCTCCGTCCGGGCCGGTGCGGCCACCCGGCGGGCCACCGTGCTGCACGGCGTCTGGGTGCTGGTGTGCGCGGGCCTGCTGGCCGGGGCGCTGGAGCTGATCCCGCTGGCCGCGCTCGCCGCCCTGGTGATGGTCGTCGGCGTCCGGATGGTCAGCTTCGCGCATCTGCGGCACGTCCAGCGGCACCGCGAATTCCCGGTGTACGCGGCCACGCTGGGCGCGGTGGTGGTGCTCGGCGTGCTCCAGGGCGTGCTGGCCGGGATCGCGGTCGGGATCTTCCTGGCGCTGCGGCGGCTGACCCACACCCGCGTGGCGGTCGTGGCGGAGGACGGCCGCCACCGGGTGCGCGTCAGCGGCCAGTTGACGTTCCTGGCGGTGCCCCGGCTGACCAGGGCGCTGGCGCGGGTGCCGGCGGGCGCCGACGCCACCGTCGAGCTGTACGGATCGTTCATGGACCACGCCGCCTACGAGGCGCTCCAGTCCTGGGCCGCCGCCCACCGGGCGACCGGCGGCGCGGTGGCCCTCGGGGGCCGCTCGGGCCGTCCGCCCGCCGAGCCGGCCGGAGCGCACGTCTGCCGGCCGTGGACGCCGTGGCGCAACCACCACTGCACCCGGCCCGCGGCCGGGCGTACGGCGGAGCACGGGGACGGCGGCCAACTGCTCGGCGGGGTCAGCGCGTTCCAGCGGCACACCGCGCCCCTGGTGCGCGAGGAGCTGGCCCGGCTGGCCCGGGAGGGGCAGCGGCCCACCCAGCTCTTCCTGACCTGCGCCGATTCGCGGCTGGTGACGAGCATGATCACGTCCAGCGGGCCGGGCGACCTGTTCACCGTGCGCAATGTCGGCAATCTGATGCCGCCGCCTGGCGATGACGCGTCCTGCGATTCGGTGGCCGCCGCGGTGGAGTACGCGGTCGAGGTGCTGCGGGTCTCCTCGATCACGGTCTGCGGGCACTCCGGGTGCGGGGCCATGGCGGCCCTGCTGGACGCGGCCGGCTCCCCGCCGCCGCCCGGGGAGGCGACGCCGCTCGCCCGCTGGCTGCGGCACGGCCGCCCGAGCCTGGCCAGAATGGGGCGGATCGGGCGGCTGGGCCGGGGCGAAGTCGCCCTCGCCGGGCGGCCGGTGGCCGACGACCAGGAGCGGCTGGCGCTGGTCAACGTCCGGCAGCAGCTCGACCACCTGCGGGCCCATCCGTGCGTCGCCCGCCGGATCGCCGAGGGGACGCTCACCCTGCACGGTATGTACTTCCACGTCGCCGAGGCGCAGGCGTATCTGCTGGACGAGTCCACCGGGCGGTTCCGCGCGGTCGGCGCCGAGGCGCCGGCGGATGTCGTCTGACCTGCGCGGCCACCCGAACGGCCGGTTCGGGAAGGGGAATCCGACAGGTCTACACCAATAGTTATCCACAGCCCTTGTCAGGGCACCCGCGGGCTGATGAGCTATGGCCGGAGCACATCGCACGCCCTGGGAATGGGAGAAGTTGTGAGCAACGAAAGCCTGGCCAACCTCTTGAAGGAGGAGCGGCGGTTCGCACCGCCCGCCGAGCTGGCCGCGCACGCCAACGTCACGGCCACCGCGTACGACGAGGCCGCGGCGGACCGGCTGGGCTTCTGGGCCGCGCAGGCCAAGCGCCTGTCCTGGGAGACCGAGCCCACCGAGATCCTCGACTGGTCCAACCCCCCGTTCGCGAAGTGGTTCGCCGACGGCAAGCTCAACGTCGCCTACAACTGCGTCGACCGCCATGTGGAGAACGGCCGGGGCGACCGGGTGGCGATCCACTTCGAGGGCGAGCCCGGCGACAGCCGCGCCATTACCTACGCCGAGCTGCAGCGCGAGGTCTCCAAGGCCGCCAACGCCCTGATCGAGCTGGGCGTCGCCAGCGGCGACCGGGTCGCCATCTACATGCCGATGATCCCGGAGACGGTCATCGCCATGCTGGCCTGCGCCCGCCTGGGCGCGCCGCACTCCGTCGTCTTCGGCGGCTTCTCCGCGGACGCGCTGGCGACCCGCATCGAGGACGCCGACGCCCGCGTGGTGATCACCGCCGACGGCGGCTACCGCCGCGGCAAGCCGTCCGCCCTCAAGCCCGCCGTGGACGAGGCGCTGACCAAGCCGGGCACCGAGCGCGTCCGCAGCGTGCTGGTCGTCCGCCGCACGGGCCAGGACGTCGGCTGGAGCGAGGGCCGGGACGTGTGGTGGCACGACCTCGTCGACCGCCAGAGCGACCAGCACACCCCCGAGGCGTTCGACGCCGAGCACCCGCTGTTCATCCTCTACACCTCCGGCACGACGGGTAAGCCCAAGGGCATCCTGCACACCACCGGCGGCTATCTCACCCAGGTCTCGTACACCCACCACGCCGTCTTCGACCTCAAGCCGGAGACCGACGTCTACTGGTGCACCGCCGACGTCGGCTGGGTGACGGGCCACTCGTACATCACCTACGGCCCGCTCTCCAACGGCGCGACCGAGGTGCTCTACGAGGGCACGCCGGACACCCCGCACCAGGGCCGCTGGTGGGAGATCGTCCAGAAGTACGGCGTGACGATCCTGTACACCGCGCCCACCGCGATCCGCGCCTGCATGAAGTGGGGCGACGACATCCCGGCGAAGTTCGACCTGTCGTCGCTGCGCGTCCTGGGGTCGGTCGGCGAGCCGATCAACCCCGAGGCGTGGGTCTGGTACCGCAAGCACATCGGCGGCGACCGCACACCGGTCGTCGACACCTGGTGGCAGACCGAGACCGGCGCGGTCATGCTCAGCCCGCTGCCCGGTGTGACGGAGGCCAAGCCGGGCTCCGCGCAGCGCCCGCTGCCCGGCATCGCGGCCACCGTCGTGGACGACGACGGCAACGAGGTCCCCAACGGCGGTGGCGGCTACCTCGTGCTGACCGAGCCCTGGCCGTCGATGCTGCGCACCATCTGGGGCGACGACCAGCGGTATCTGGACACCTACTGGTCCCGCTTCGAGGGCATCTACTTCGCCGGCGACGGCGCGAAGAAGGACGAGGACGGCGACGTCTGGCTGCTGGGCCGGGTGGACGACGTGATGCTGGTCTCCGGCCACAACATCTCCACCACCGAGGTGGAGTCCGCGCTGGTCTCGCACCCCAGGGTGGCCGAGGCCGCGGTGGTCGGCGCGACGGACCCGCAGACCACGCAGGCCATCTGCGCGTTCGTGATCCTGCGCGGCGGCGCGGCCGAGGAGGAGGGGCTCGTCGAGGAGCTGCGCGCGCATGTCGCCCAGCAGCTCGGCCCGATCGCCAAGCCCAAGCGGATCCTGCCGGTCGCCGAGCTGCCGAAGACCCGCTCCGGGAAGATCATGCGGCGCCTGCTGCGCGACGTGGCCGAGAACCGCGCCCTGGGCGACGTCACCACGCTCACCGACTCCTCCGTCATGGAGCTGATCCAGGCGAAGCTGCCGAGCGCGCCCAGCGAGGACTGAGCGGCGAGGACTGCGCCGCGTCGGCTGAGCGGCGACGCGGCTGAGCCGCGAGAGAGCCGGCCGACAGGACCGGCCCGCCGGTAAGCGGGCCGGCGCCGGCCAAGGGCACCGGGCCACCAGCGCCCGGTGCCCTTCGCCGTTCGCGGGCAGCGCCCGGCACGAACCAGGTCAGCGCCCCGGCACCGGACCCGCCCGGCCTGCCCAGCGGCCGGGCACCCGAAATGCCCGTAAAGTTATCCCCACGCAATAACCCCTTGCACCCGCCCGGTAGGGTAATGAGTGCGTCAATGACGCGCTAAGAAATCTGGGTGCGCCGGGAAGTCTGGTCGGCAACTGCTACAGCCGTACACAGCTGCCGGAGGTCATCGCGTGACTGCGCCCAGCAACCGCCGTTCCATATTCCTCGGCCGGATGCCGCTCCCCGAGCGGAACTACATCGCCGAAGCCCTGCGCACCGAGACCGTCGGCGGGGTCCTCCTCCTCGCCGCCGCGGTCGCCGCGCTGATCTGGGCCAACACCGCGGGCGGCAGCTACGAGGCGGTGCGCGGCTTCCACCTCGGCCCGGCCTCCCTGGGCCTGGACCTCTCCCTCCAGCACTGGGCCGCCAACGGCCTGCTGGCGGTCTTCTTCTTCGTCGCCGGTATCGAGCTCAAACGCGAACTGGTCGCCGGCGAGCTGCGCGACCCCAAGGCCGCCGCCCTCCCGGTCGTCGCCGCGCTCTGCGGGATGGCGACCCCGGCCCTGGTCTACTTCCTGGTCAACGCCGCCGGCGGCGGCTCCCTCCATGGCTGGGCGGTCCCCACCGCCACCGACATCGCCTTCGCGCTCGCCGTCCTCGCGGTGATCGGCACGTCCCTGCCGTCCGCGCTCCGCGCGTTCCTGCTCACCCTCGCCGTCGTCGACGACCTCTTCGCGATCCTGATCATCGCGATCTTCTTCACCTCCCAGATCGACTTCCTCGCCCTCGGCCTCGCCGTCGCCGGCCTCGCGCTCTTCTACCTGCTGCTGCGCAAGGGCGTCCGCGGCTGGTACGTCTACGTCCCGCTGGGCGTGGTGATCTGGGCGCTGATGGAGAACAGCGGCGTGCACGCCACCATCGCCGGGGTGGCGATGGGCCTGATGCTGCGCTGCCACCGCCGCGACGGCGAGCGGCAGTCGCCCGGTGAGCACATCGAGCACCTGGTCCGCCCGCTGTCGGCGGGGCTGGCGGTGCCGCTGTTCGCGCTGTTCTCCGCCGGGGTGTCCATATCCGGCGGCGCGGTCCACGACGTCTTCACCCGTCCGGAGACCCTCGGCGTGGTCCTCGGCCTGATCGTCGGCAAGGCCGTCGGCATCTTCGGCGGCACGTGGTGCACCGCCCGCTTCACCCGCGCCGAGCTCAACCCCGACCTGAAGTGGCCGGACGTCTTCGGCCTGGCCGCCCTCGCCGGTATCGGCTTCACCGTCTCGCTGCTGATCGGCGAACTGGCCTTCGCCGGCGATCCGGCGCTGACCGACGAGATCAAGGCCGCGGTGCTGCTCGGCTCACTGCTCGCGGCGGTCTTCGCGGGCATCCTGCTGAAGATCCGCAACAACAAGTACCGGCGGCTGTGCGAGGAGGAGGAGCGGGACGAGGACCAGGACGGCATCCCCGACGTCTACGAGCTGGGCCAGCCCGCGTACCACCTGCGGATGGCCGCGATCCACGAGGAGAAGGCCGCGGAGCACCGCCGGCTTGCCGAAATGGCCGCCGAGGCCCGCTCCGGAGACGATGGTCCGGCATGATCTGAGAGGCTTTGCATCCAGGCGATGAGTAGAGGGAGACGGCGATGAGCGCAGCCGACGACGGTGCGGACCGCAGCCTCGGGCAGCTGGTGGCCACGGCGACCGCCGAGATGTCCGCGCTGGTGCACGACGAGATCGCACTGGCCAAGGCGGAACTCCGCCAGGACGCCAAGCGGGCGGGCATCGGCAGTGCCGCGTTCCTCGTGGCGGGCGCGCTGGCGCTGTTCGCGCTGCCGGTGCTGAGTTTCGCCGCGGCGTACGGCATCCACAACCTCGGCCTGGGCCTGGCCTGGTCGTTCCTGATCGTGGGCGGCGCCTTCCTGGTCATCGCCGCGCTGTTCGTCCTGGTCGCGCGGGCCAAGCTGAAGAAGATCAAGAAGCCGGAGAAGTCGATCGCCCTGGCCAAGGAGACCGCGGCCGTGCTGCAGAACGCCAAGCCGCACCCGCGTCCGGCGCAGCCGGAGCACCCGGTCCTGGAGTCTGTGACACGCTCGTCGGTATGACAGCCCCTGACAGCACCGCCTCGGTCGTCCGGCTCGGCGTCCCCGGTGGCGGAGAGGTGACCCACCGGGATGTCGCGGCCAACGGCGCGCGCTTCCACATCGCGGAGATGGGCGACGGGCCGCTGGTGCTGCTGCTGCACGGCTTCCCGCAGTTCTGGTGGACCTGGCGCCACCAGCTGCCCGTACTGGCGGACGCGGGCTTCCGCGCGGTCGCCATGGACCTGCGGGGCGTCGGCGGCAGCGACCGCACCCCGCGCGGCTACGACCCGGCGAACCTCGCCCTCGACATCACCGGCGTCATCCGCTCGCTGGGCGAGCCGGACGCCGCGCTGGTCGGCCACGACCTGGGAGGCTATCTGGCCTGGACGGCCGCGGTGATGCGGCCCAAGCTCGTCCGCCGGCTGGTGGTGGAGTCGATGCCGCATCCGCGGCGCTGGCGGGCCGCGATGCTCTCCGACGTCCGGCGCTCCTCGCACATCTGGGGCTTCCAGCGGCCCTGGCTGCCCGAGCGCCGGCTGACCGCGGACGACGCGGAGCTGGTGGGCCGGCTGATCCGCGACTGGTCCGGGCCCCGGCCGCCCGAGGACGAGGACGTCGAGGTCTACCGCCGCGCGATGGCCATCCCGTCGACGGCGCACTGCTCGATCGAGCCGTACCGCTGGATGGTGCGCTCGCTGGCCCGCCCGGACGGCATCCAGTTCAACCGCCGGATGAAACTGCCGGTCCGGGTCCCGACGCTGCATCTGCACGGCTCCCTCGACCCGGTGGCGGGCGTCCGCAGCGCGGCCGGCTCCGCCGAGTACGTCGAGGCGCCCTACCGCTGGCGGCTCTTCGACGGCCTGGGGCACTGGCCGCACGAGGAGGACCCGGCCGCCTTCTCCACCGAGCTGGTCAACTGGCTGAAGGACACCGAACCGGACCGCTGAGCGCCCCGCGCGGCCCGCTCCCCGGCGTGACCCCCCGTACTCGTACAGTGAGACGAACGTTCGTCCGACGAACGGCCACGTGCCTCGCGCATAGGCCAATTGGCCCTCCCGGAGGCGGTTACGGACCTCGGGCCACGGGCAGAGACGTGGGTATGGGCTGGACGCACGACTACCGTGACGTGGCAGGCAACCGCCGCAGCAGTGCCGCTGCCGTGGGGACGCAGGACGGGACCGCCTCGGATCTCGGATCCGGCGGATCCCCTGACGCGGCGCACCCGATGGGGATCCCGCGCATCCTGCGCCGCAGAGCGCGCTGGATGAGCGCGCGGCTGCGCCATTCCCGGGACTGAAAGCCCCGCCTGGCCTTCGGCGGCCGCCGGGCCGCGCCCCGTCCCCAGCGGATCGGTACGCGGCCCCGCGCCCGGCGTCAGATGGCGCAGCCCTGGGTGTCGACCGGCCGGGTCACGTGCCGCCCCTGGACGGCGTCCGTGCGGACCTCGTCGGCGGTCAGCGCGTAGCCGGTGTGCGCGTCGTCCCGCGACTTGGCGAAGACCACTCCGTAGACATCGCCCTGCGGGGTGAGCAGCGGGCCGCCGGAGTTGCCCTCGCGGACGGTCGCGTAGAGCGAGTAGACGTCGCGGTCGACGGTGCCGCGGTGGTAGATGTCCGCGCCGTCGGCCTGGATGCGGCCGCGGACCCGGGCCGGGCGGACGTCGTAGCCGCCGTTCTCCGGGAAGCCGGCGACGATGGCGCTCTTGCCGCTGGTGGCGTCCTGGCCGGCGAACTTCAGCGCCGGGGCGCGCAGCTGCGGGACGTCCAGGACGGCGATGTCGCGCTCCCAGTCGTAGAGCACGACCTTGGCGCTGACCTGGAGGCCCTCGCCCCCCACCTGGACGGTCGGGTCGCTGACGCCGCCGACGACGTGGGCGTTGGTCATCACCCGGTGCGGGGCGAAGACGAAGCCGGTGCCTTCGAGGATCTTGCCGCAGCTGGGCGCCCTGCCGACGATCTTGACGATGCTGCGCCGGGCGTCGGCGGCCACCGGGCCGTTGGCCAGGGCCGGGTCCGGCGGGCGGACCGGGTGGATCGGCTCGTTGGAGAACGGCGTGAAGACCTGCGGGAAGCCGTTCTGCGCCAGGATCGCGAAGAAGTCGTGGAACCACGTCGTGGCCTGCTCCGGCATCACCTCGGACACGCCGAGCAGCACCTTGGAGTTGCGGACCTCCTTGCTGAACGTCGGCATGGACGTCGTGCCCGCCAGCGCGAAGCCGATCAGCCAGGCGACCAGCAGCATCGCCAGGACGTTCACCAGCGCGCCGCCGGTGGCGTCCAGCGCCCGGGCCGGGCTCCAGGTGAGGTGGCGGCGGAGTTTGTTGCCGAGGTGGGTGGTGAGGGCCTGGCCCACCGAGGCGCAGACGATCACGATGGCGACCGCGGCGATGACCGCGAAGGTGCCGGGTTTCGCGTCGTCGGTGACGCCGTTCCAGATCACCGGCAGCACGTAGACCGCGATCAGGCCGCCCCCGAGGAAGCCGATCACGGACAGGATGCCGACGAGGAAGCCTTGCCGGTAACCGACGATCGCGAACCACACGGCCGCGATCAGCAGCAGGATGTCCAGGACGTTCACGCCGGACACCGTCTCACGAGCGCCAGTCGAGCGGGACCTGCTTGGCGCGGTCCCAGGGGATCTCCCAGCCCGCGTGGTGCAGGATCCGGTCGATCACGCCGGCGGTGAAACCCCAGACCAGCGCGTCCTCGACGAGGAACGCGGGGCCGATGTGGCCGCTGGGGTGACGGGCGGTGACGCGGTGGGCGGGATCCGTGAGATCCGCCACGGGGACCGTGAAGACCCGGGCGGTCTCCGCGCGGTCCACCGCCGTCACCGGGCTGGGCACCCGCCACCAGCCGAGGACGGGGGTGACGACGAAGCCGCTGACGGGGATGTAGAGCCGCGGGAGCACGCCGAAGACCTGGACGCCCGACGGGTCGAGCCCGGTCTCCTCCTGGGCCTCGCGGAGCGCCGCCCGGACCGGACCGTGCCCCTCCGGATCGCCGTCCTGCGGGTCGAGCGACCCGCCGGGGAAGGAGGGCTGCCCGGCGTGCGAGCGCAGGGTGCCGGCGCGCTCCATCAGGAGCAGCTCCGGGCCGCGGGCACCGTGCCCGAAGAGGATCAGCACGGCGGACTGCCGGCCGCCGTCCTCGGGCGGCAGGAAGCGGCTGAGCTGGCGCGGCTCTATCGTGGCCGCCACGCGGGCCACCGGGGCCAGCCACTCGGGCAGGCCCTCGGCCGTGACCGCCGCGTCCGCGTCCCGGCCGGCCGCCGCCGGACCGGTCTCCGCCGCGCCGTACTGCTCCCGTGCTCTCGTCATCCGCGCCCCCTCAAGGCATCGCGTCGCTGGTCGGTCCCCGTGGAGTCCCCGCTGCCCGCCGCCCTACGGGGCCGCCAGCGGGGGCGCGGGCTGTCCCGGATAGTCGGCGGGCGGCTTCAGGCGCTGCCCCGGCTGGCCGCCGAGCTCGTACTTGAGCAGCTTCTTCGCCTTCTCCGGGTCGGTCTCGCCCTCGCCGTACGAGGGGCACAGCGGGGCGATCGGGCAGGCGCCGCAGGCGGGGCGGCGGGAGTGGCAGACGCGGCGGCCGTGGAAGACGACGCGGTGCGAGAGCATCGTCCACTCGCTCCTGGGGAAGATCTCGGCGACGTCGGCCTCGACCTTCTCGGCGTCCTGCGCGGTCGTCCAGCCGAAGCGGCGGGCCAGCCGGCCGAAGTGGGTGTCGACGGTGATGCCCGGGACGCCGTAGGCGTTGCCCAGCACGACATTGGCGGTCTTGCGGCCGACGCCGGGGAGCGTGACGAGGTCCTCCAGGCGGCCGGGCACCTCGCCGCCGAAGCGGTCGCGCAGCGCGGTGGACAGGCCGATCAGCGACCTGGCCTTGGCGCGGAAGAAGCCGGTGGGGCGGATCAGCTCCTCCAGCTGCTCCGGGGGGATCGCGGCCATGTCCTCGGGGGTGGGGCAGACCGCGAAGAGCCGGGGGGTGGTCTGATTGACCCGCAGGTCGGTGGTCTGGGCGGACAGGACCGTGGCGACCAGCAGCTCGAACGGGTTGGTGAAGTCCAGCTCGGGGTGGGCGTACGGATACAGCTCGGCCAGCTCGCGGTTGATCCGGCGGGCGCGGCGCACCATGGCGACCCGGGACTCGGGCTTGCGGGCGGGGGCGGGGGCCTTGCCCGGGGTGGCCTTCTTCGCCGGGGACGCCTTTTTGGCGGCGGCGGTCTTCTTCGCGGCGGCGGTCTTCTTGGCCGCGGTGGTCTTCTTGGCCGCGGTGGTCTTGGTGGCGGCCGGGGCCTTCTTCGCCGCAGCGGACTTCTTGGCCGCGGTCTTCTTCGCCGGGGACGCCTTCTTCGCCGCCATCGTCTTCTTCGCCGGGGACGCCTTCTTCGCCGCGGGCGCGTCCGCCGCCCGCTCCGCCGGGGTCTCCTGCACAGCCGCCTCCTCCGCCCCGGGGCGCGACGCGCCGGACGCGGCCGCCACCGGCTTCCGCCCGCTCGTCACCCCGGAGGGCGATTTGTTACTTTTGTCGGTATTCGAGGCGCCTGTGGGCGGCTGTTCGCCCACAGCGGAATTGCGACCGGCGCTCACTCTGTCGGCCCCCAGTCCTCTGCTCTCACCGGCGTATTGGACACTCGGCCAGACTAAGGCCACCCACTGACATCCGACCCGATCACCGGGATTCGTGACCCCAATCGGCCCCCTGCCGTATGGCTTGGACCACGGGTCCGGCAAACTTGTGATTGATCGCACTGTTTTGCATTCCGGCATGATGGGGACCACAGTCCTCCGGAGCATGTCGACAAGGAGAGATCTCGTGGACGACGTTCTGCGGCGCGCCCCGCTCTTCGCGGCGCTCGACGACGAGCAGGCGGCCGAGCTTCGCGCCTCGATGGGAGAGGTCACGCTCGCCCGCGGCGACGCCCTGTTCCACGAAGGGGACCCGGGCGACCGCCTGTACGTGGTCACCGAGGGCAAGGTGAAGCTCCACCGCACCTCCCCCGACGGCCGCGAGAACATGCTCGCCGTCCTCGGCCCCGGCGAGCTCATCGGCGAACTGTCGCTTTTCGACCCCGGACCGCGCACGGCCACCGCCACCGCGCTCACCGAGGTCAAGCTGCTGGGCCTGGGCCACGGCGACCTCCAGCCCTGGCTGAACGCCCGCCCGGAGGTGGCCACCGCCCTGCTGCGCGCGGTCGCCCGCCGGCTGCGCAAGACCAACGACCAGATGTCCGACCTGGTCTTCTCGGACGTGCCCGGCCGTGTCGCGCGCGCCCTGCTGGACCTGTCGCGCCGCTTCGGCGTGCAGTCCGAGGAGGGCATCCACGTGGTGCACGACCTCACCCAGGAGGAGCTGGCGCAGCTCGTCGGCGCCTCCCGGGAGACCGTCAACAAGGCCCTCGCGGACTTCGCGGGCCGCGGCTGGCTGCGCCTGGAGGCGCGCGCCGTGATCCTGCTGGACGTCGAGCGGCTGGCCAAGCGCTCGCGCTGACGCCGCGCACCTGACACGACGACCGAGGGCCCGCCCTGTGCGGGCCTTCGTCGTTCGCGCGCGCCCGTTGCCCCCGTGGGGCCGCGACCGCCCGGAGTGCGGCTTCCCGCCCGCTAATTCCTTCGCGGTCCGCCGGACCGCCCCGCCATAGTGGGCGCCATGACCACCGGTGAGCTCCCCCGGGGCACGGGCCTCGACCAGGACGGCTGCTTCGTACGGGAAGGGTCCCTGGAGCGGGTGCCCGCGGCGTTCGCCCCCGTGGTGGCGGGGCTGACCGCCGCCGTGGCCGCCCGCTTCGCCCCGGGCCGCGTCCTCAGCACGTACCTCTACGGCAGCATCCCGCGCGGCACCGCCGTCCCCGGAGTGTCCGACCTGGACGCGCTGCTGGTCCTGCGGGACGGGCCCACCGGCGCCGACCGCGCGGCCGCCCGGGCCGCCGAGGCGGCGCTGGACGCGGCGTTCCCGCAGATCGACGGCGCCGGGATCCTGCTGATGGCGCGGGAGCGGCTGCTGAGCGAGGCGGAGCGGTACGACGGGGCGTGGTTCACGGCCTGCCTGTGCACGCCGCTGCGCGGCCCGGACGTGACCGCGGCGCTGCCCCGCTACCGCCCCACCTCCCTGCTCGCCCGGGAGACCAACGGCGATCTGCACCGCCGGCTGCCCGATCTGCGCCGGAGGGCCGCCGCGGCCACCGGGCGGGAGCGCGTCCGGCTGACCCGGGGGGTGTGCCGCAACCTCGTCCGCACCGGATTCACCCTCGTGATGCCGCGCTGGGGCGGCTGGACCAGCGATCTCGCCGCGTCCGCCGAGGTGTTCGCGCGCTATTACCCGGAGCGTGCCGCCCCGATGCGCGCCGCGGCACGCGCCGGGCGGGACCCGGCCGCGTACCCCGCCCTCCTGGACGAGCTGCTGAACGGGCTCGCGCCCTGGCTGGCCGAGGAGTACCTGGCCGTCCACGGTGCCAAGGCCCTCCGCCCGGAGGAGACCTGACGGGCCCACGGGCGGGCCGGAGCGCCTGACGCCCCCGCAGGCGGGCCGAGGGCCATCCCGCCCCAGAGGCGCCCGCCCCGCCCCTAGATCAGCCCGTGCTCCCCCAGGTAGTCCAGCTGGGCCCGCACCGAGAGTTCGGCGGCCGGCCACAGGGAGCGGTCCACGTCCGCGTAGACGTTGGCGACGACCTCGGCGGCGGTCCGGTGGCCGGCCTCCACCGCGGTCTCCACCTGGGCCAGCCGGTTGGCCCGGTGGGCAAGGTAGAACTCCACCGCCCCCTGGGCGTCGTTCAGCACCGGCCCGTGGCCCGGAAGGACCGTCGCCACGCCGTCGTCCACGGTGAGCGAGCGCAGCCGGCGCAGCGAGTCCAGGTAGTCGCCCAGCCGCCCGTCCGGGTGGGCGACGACGGTGGTGCCGCGCCCCAGGATCGTGTCGCCCGTCAGGACGGCCCGGTCGGCGGGCAGATGGAAGCAGAGCGAGTCCGCGGTGTGCCCCGGGGTGGGCACCACCCGCAGCTCCAGCCCGCCGGTGGTGATCACATCGCCCGCGGCGAGCCCCTCGTCCCCCAGGCGCAGCGCCGGGTCCAGCGCCCGTACGGGGCTGCCGGTCAGCTCGGCGAACCGGGCGGCGCCGTCGGCGTGGTCCGGGTGCCCGTGGGTCAGCAGGGTCAGCGCGACCCGGTGCCCGGCGCGCTCGGCGGTGTCGATGACGGCCCGGAGGTGGCCCTCGTCCAGGGGGCCGGGGTCGATGACCACGGCCAGCCCGGAGTCCGGTTCGGCGACGATCCAGGTATTGGTGCCGTCGAGCGTCATCGGGGACGGGTTCGGGGCCAGCACGCAGTGCGCGCGGGGGGTGGCGGGGCCGGTGAGGTCCCCGCTCCGGGGCCGGCCGGGGAGGGCGGCTGCTTCGGTCATGCGGGGCTACCTCCCGGGGCGCCGGCGGGGCCGTCGTCCGTCGTCGCGATGTGCTTGGTGAACTCGTCGTGGCCGGGCCAGCTCAGCACGATCTCGCCGTCCACGAGCCGGGCGCGGGCCAGTACGGGCGTGAGGTCCTGGGCGGCGGCCCCGGCGAGCGCCTCGGCGGCGCTGCCGTACGGCTGGAGCGCGCGCAGCGTGGAGATCGTCGGCGGCATCATCAGCAGCTCCCCGCGGTCGTAGCCGGCCGCGGCCTCCTCGGGGCGGATCCACACCGTGCGGTCCGCCTCCGTGGACACGTCGAGGGTGCGCTGCCCCTCGGGGAGCGCGGCGACGAAGAAGAACGTGTCGTAGCGGCGGGGTTCGAACTCCGGGGTGATCCAGCGGGCCCAGGCGGCCAGCAGGTCGGAGCGGAGCACCAGGCCGCGCCGGGACAGGAAGTCGGCGAAGGACAGCTCGTGGGCGACCAGCGCCGCGCGGTCGGCCTCCCAGTCCGCGCCGGTGGTGTCGGCCACGACGCTGCGCGCCGAGTCGCCGGCCAGCAGCACCCCGGACTCCTCGAACGTCTCGCGGACCGCGGCGCAGACGATGGCCTGCGCGGTGGACGGGTCGACGCCCAGCCGCACCGCCCACTGGGTGCGCGAGGGCCCGGCCCACCCCACGGGCCGCTCGTCGCGGGGATCCACCGAGCCGCCCGGATACGCGTACGCGCCCCCGGCGAAAGCCATGGAGGCGCGTCTGCGCAGCATGTGGACGGCGGGTCCGCCGCTGCCGGTGTCCCGCAGCAGCAGGACCGTCGCGGCCCGCCGCGGCGCGGGCGGCGTCAGTTCGCCGTTCGTCAGGGCCCGGATGCGGGCCGGCCACTCGGGCGGGTACCACTGGCCATTGGTCGTCGACGCCATGGCCGGATGCTATGCGCTCGCGCGCGGATGTTCGAGGGGCCCTCCGGGCGGAGGGCCCGTTCCGGACGCGGGCGCGGCGGGCCGGCCCGTCAGTCCGCGATCTCGACCTGGATCTCGACCTCGACCGGCGCGTCGATCGGCAGCACCGCCACGCCGACCGCGGAGCGCGCGTGCACGCCCTTGTCGCCCAGGATTTCGCCGAGCAGCTCGCTGGCACCGTTGACGACGCCCGGCTGGCCGGTGAAGTCGGGGGCGGAGGCCACGAAGCCGACGACCTTCACCACCCGGACGATCCTGTCGAGGTCGCCGGTGACGGACTTCACCGCGGCCAGCGCGTTCAGCGCGCACACCGCGGCCAGTTCCTTGGCCCGCTCCGGGGTGACCTCGGCGCCGACCTTGCCGGCGGCCGGCAGCGCGCCGTCCACCATGGGCAGCTGGCCGGAGGTGTAGACGTAGGAGCCGGAGCGCACCGCGGGCTGGTAGGAGGCCAGCGGCGGCACGACCTCCGGGAGCTTCAGGCCGAGCTCCGCGATCCGGTCCTCTACGGCGCTCACGCCTTCTCCCGCTTCAGGTAGGCCACCAACTGCTCGGGGTTGTTCGGGCCCGGCACGACCTGGACCAGCTCCCAGCCGTCCTCGCCCCAGGTGTCCAGAATCTGCTTCGTCGCGTGCACGAGCAGCGGCACGGTCGCGTATTCCCACTTGGTCATGGGCCGAGCGTAATGCCTGCCCGGGACCCCCAGGGGCCGCGACCCCTAGGGGAGGTCCCCGACGCCGTCCCGGACATCGCCCGGGCGGATCTCCGGGTCCTTGCAGGCGTATCCCGTGCGTACGCCGGACGCGGACTGGTTAGGCTCCATGCCGTGAGCAGGCTCCATGTCGTCAGCGGCAAGGGCGGCACCGGCAAGACCACGGTCGCCGCCGCCCTCGCCCTGGCCCTGGCCACCGAGGGGCGCCGTACCCTCCTGGTCGAGGTCGAGGGCCGGCAGGGCATTGCCCAGCTGTTCGAGACCGAGGCGCTTCCCTACGAGGAGCGCAAGATCGCCGTGGCCCCCGGGGGCGGCGAGGTGCACGCCCTGGCCATCGACGCCGAGCGCGCCCTGCTGGACTACCTCCAGATGTTCTACAAGCTCGGCGGCGCCGGCCGGGCCCTGAAGAAGCTCGGCGCGATCGACTTCGCCACCACCATCGCCCCCGGCCTGCGGGACGTCCTGCTGACCGGCAAGGCGTGCGAGGCGGTCCGCCGCAAGGACCGAAGCGGCGCGTTCGTCTACGACGCGGTGGTGATGGACGCCCCGCCCACCGGCCGCATCACCCGCTTCCTGAACGTCAACGACGAGGTCGCCGGCCTCGCCAAGATCGGCCCGATCCACAATCAGGCGCAGGCCGTGATGCGGGTCCTGAAGTCCCCCGAGACGGCCGTGCATTTGGTCACGCTGCTGGAGGAGATGCCCGTCCAGGAGACCGCCGACGGCATCGCCGAGCTGCGCGCCGCCGGCATCCCGGTCGGCCGCGTGGTCATCAACATGACCCGCCCCGCCCTGCTGGACAACGGCGATCTGGAGGTCGCCGCCCGCGGCGCCCGGGCCGGTATCGCCAAGGCGCTGTCCCAGGCGGGGCTCGGCGGCGCGCGCCGCGGCGGCCTCGCCGAGCGCCTCATCGACCCGCTGCTGGAGCAGGCGCGCGAGCATGCCGAGCGGGTCGAGCTGGAGCGCGCCCAGTACGCCGAGCTGGCCGCCCTCGGCCTGCCCACCTACGAGCTGGGCCTGCTCCCCGAGGGAGTGGACCTCGCCGGGCTCTACGGCCTGGCCAGAGACCTGCGGAGACAGGGGCCGATATGACCTCGGACGTGACGACGCTGACCGCCTCGGCCCCCTGGCTGGAGGTCGACGCCCTGCTCGACGACCCGGGCACCCGCATCGTGGTCTGCTGCGGGGCGGGCGGCGTCGGCAAGACCACCACCGCCGCGGCCCTCGGGGTCCGCGCCGCCGAGCGCGGCCGGAAGGTCGTGGTGCTCACCATCGACCCGGCCCGCCGCCTGGCGCAGTCGATGGGCATCTCCGAGCTGGACAACGTCCCGCGCCGGGTCAAGGGCGTCGACGAGGCCGCCGGCGGGGAACTCCACGCGATGATGCTGGACATGAAGCGCACCTTCGACGAGATCGTCGAGGGCCACGCGGACGCCGAGCGGGCCCGCGCCATCCTGGAGAACCCGTTCTACCAGTCCCTGTCGGCCGGTTTCGCCGGGACGCAGGAGTACATGGCGATGGAGAAGCTCGGCCAGCTCCGGGCCGGCGACGAGTGGGACCTGATCGTCGTGGACACCCCGCCGAGCCGCTCCGCGCTGGACTTCCTGGACGCGCCCAAGCGGCTGGGGTCCTTCCTGGACGGCAAGTTCATCCGCGTCCTGATGGCGCCCGCGAAGGTCGGCGGCCGGGCCGGCATGAAGTTCCTCAATGTCGGCATGTCGATGATGACCGGCACGCTCAGCAAGCTCATGGGCGGCCAACTCCTCCGCGACGTCCAGACGTTCGTGGCCGCGATGGACACCATGTTCGGCGGCTTCCGCACCCGCGCGGACGCCACGTACCGCCTGCTCCAGGCGCCCGGTACGGCGTTCCTGGTGGTCGCCGCACCGGAGCGGGACGCGCTGCGCGAGGCGGCGTACTTCGTCGAGCGGCTGGCCGCCGAGCAGATGCCGCTGGCCGGCCTGGTACTCAACCGCGTCCACGGCAGCGGCGCCGACCAGCTCAGCGCCGAACGGGCCCTGGCCGCCGCGGAGGCGCTCACCGAGTCCTGCGCCGACCGCCCGGGGGAGGACACCGGCCCCAACTCCCCATCCACGAACGCCGATTCACCGCCCGCGGAAAATCTTGGTCCGGACGGCATTGTGGATCTCGCCGGCGGGAAGACTGGATCACGTACCCCCGGCGGCCCCTCCCCCGCCGCCGCGGCGGACCACGCGGCATCCCCTTCGGTCTCGGCGGCACACCTCGCCGCCGGACTGCTGCGCCTGCACGCCGAACGCATGCAGGTCCTCGCGCGCGAACGGCGCACCCGCGACCGCTTCACCGCACTCCACCCGGAAGTGCCGGTGGCCGAGGTCGCCGCGCTGCCCGGTGACGTCCACGACCTCGCGGGCCTGCGCGCGATCGGCGACCGCCTGGCACTGCGCCCCGGCGAGGCGGCCGAGGACTGACCCCGGCTCCGGCCACGGCGCGGCAAGCGCCCGACCACGGCTCCGACCACGGCGAGCCAGGCCGGGACCACGGCACCGGCCTACGGACGTACGGCCTGCGGGCACACACCCCATGGGCCGCGGAATCCACCCGCCACCCGCTCTACCTCACGGTCTACCCCACCGCCGCGTACTCCTCGTCATAGCTGCCGTCCGCGCAGTCCACCGGCAGCATGCCCGTGCTGCGCTCGTATTCCGTGCGTGCGGTCTCCAGCAGCCGGCGCCACGACGTCACGGTCGGGCGGCGGCGCAGCAGCGCCCTCCGCTCCCGCTCCGTCATCCCGCCCCACACACCGAATTCCACCCGGTTGTCCAGGGCGTCGGCCAGGCACTCCGTGCGCACCGGACACCCGGTGCACACCGCCTTGGCGCGGTTCTGCGCCGCCCCTTGCACGAACAGTTCATCCGGATCGGTAGTGCGGCACGCTGCCTGTGCACTCCAGTCGGTTACCCAGCCCATGCTGGCGCCGTCCTCTCCCGAATCGAGGCTCCCCCACGGCGGCAAACGGCATATTCACCGTTGCCAGTTGAGGACGTTACGGAAGGCGGGCAGGGCGCAACACCCCCTTCGGGCCCAATCTTGAATGGCCCGAACGGACTATGCGTACGCGGCAGATCACCCAACGGAGTGACCGTGCGACATACGTCACTTCCCTCCCAAGCGGGACACTTCGCCGTGATGGCAAGGGATTTCTGACGCACAGCGGGCATCCGGGACAGGACCCAAGAGGAGAGCAGGGGTTGACGAACCGGGGTGTGACCGTTCCGCTGCGGCAGATGGGAACAGGCTAAACGAACAGGTGCGCCCCTGTCCGGCGAATGAGAACGTAGGCTGCCCTCATGGCTAAGAAGCGCGAGGGCCAGGGTCGTTCCAGGACCCAGCAGGCCGCCCGGTTCCTCGGTGTCAGCGTCCTTGCCGGAGCCGTGCTCGCCGGGATCGCGCTGCCGGCCGCCGGGGCGCTCGGCCTCGCCGCGAAAACCTCCGTCGAGGGCTTCGACGACATCCCGGCGAACCTCAAGACCCCGCCGCTCAGCCAGCGCACCACCATCCTCGACGCCGACGGCGGCCAGATCGCGTCCGTCTACTCCCGCGACCGCACCGTCGTCGGCCTCAAGGACATGTCGCCGTACGTCCAGCAGGCGATCGTGGCCATCGAGGACGCCCGCTACTACCAGCACGGCGCGATCGACCTGAAGGGCATCGCGCGGGCGGTCAACAAGAACGCCCAGTCCGGCGGCGTCGCGCAGGGCGCGTCCACGCTGACCCAGCAGTACGTCAAGAACGTCTTCGTCGAGGAGGCCGGCGACGACCCCGACAAGGTCGCGCAGGCCACCCAGCAGACCCTCGGCCGCAAGGTCAAGGAGCTGAAGTACGCGATCAAGCTGGAGGAGAAGCTCGGCAAGCGCAAGATCCTCCAGAACTACCTCAACATCACCTTCTTCGGCGAGCAGGCGTACGGCGTCGAGGCCGCCGCCGAGCGCTACTTCAGCAAGCACGCCAAGGACCTCAGCCTGGAGGAGTCGGCGCTGCTCGCCGGCATCGTCCAGTCCCCGACCCGCTACGACCCGGTCAACCACCCCCAGGCGGCGACCGCCCGGCGCAACACCGTCCTGCGGCGGATGGCCGACCTCGGGAACATCACCCGCGCCGAGGCCGACGCGGCGGCCGCCCGCCCGATCAAGCTGAAGGTCAGCCGCCCGCGCAACGGCTGCATCACCGCCACCGACGGCGCAGGCTTCTTCTGCGACTACGTCCGCGAGGTGCTGCTCAACGACAAGGCGTTCGGTGCCACCCGCGAGATCCGCTCCAAGCGCTGGATGCAGGGCGGCCTGACCATCCGCACCACCCTGGACCCGCAGACCCAGAAGGCGATCCAGACGTCGCTGAGCAAGCACGTCTACGAGGACGACCCGGTGGCCGGCGCCGCCGCCGTGGTCCAGCCCGGCACCGGCAAGATCCTCGGCATGGGCCAGTCCCGCCCGTACGGCTTCGGCGCGAACCAGACGCAGATCAACCTCTCGGTGGACCGGAGGATGGGCGGCGGCGCCGGCTACCAGCCCGGCTCGACGTTCAAGCCGATCGTCGCGGCGGCCGCCCTGGAGCAGGGCGTCAGCCCGTACCAGGAGTACTCCTCGCCGTTCAAGATGGCCTACCCGTCGCCGGTCCAGACCTGCGCCGGCGAGTGGAAGGGCGGCGGCACGCTCCAGAACGAGGACCCCAAGGAGGTCGGCCCGTACGCCATGAAGGAGGCGACCGCGAAGTCGGTCAACACCTACTACGTACAGCTGATCAGCGACGTGGGCATCTGCCCGGTGGTCACCATGGCGCAGAAGATGGGGCTTCAGCGGGCCGACGGCGCGCCGCTGAAGCAGGTGCCGGCCATGGCGCTCGGCGTCCAGGAGATGTCCCCGCTGACCATGGCGACCGCCTACGCCGCGTTCGCCGACGAGGGCACCTACTGCTCCCCCGTCGCCATCGAGTCGATCACCGACGCGCAGGGCAAGGCGCTCAACGTGCCCAAGTCCAGCTGCCGCAGCGCCATGTCCAAGAAGACCGCCGACACCGTCAACACGCTCCTCAAGGGCGTCGTCGAGGACGGCACCGGCAAGCAGGCGGGCCTCAAGGGCCGCGACAGCGCCGGCAAGACGGGCACCACGGACAGCCGCTACGCCGCCTGGTTCGTCGGCTACACCCCGAACGCGGCCGGCGCGGTCTGGGTCGGCGACCCGCGCCACCAGCGCCAGATGTACGACATCACCATCGGCGGCGTCCCGCACGACAAGGTCTACGGCGCCGACACCCCCGGCCCGATCTGGCGCGATCTGATGTCCGGCGCGCTGGCCGGCCGCCCGTCCCCGGCCCTGCCGACCGTCCCGATCGACGACCCCAAGGGCGGCGACGGCGACAAGGGCAAGCCCAAGCCCCCGCAGAAGCCCAAGCCCGGCAAACCAGGCAAGAAGCCCGGCGGCGACTGGCACCTCCCCGGCTTCCCGGACCTCTTCGGCGGGGGGAACGGGGGCTGGTGACGGGAGTCCGGGGCGCCGGCGCCGGGGCGCGCCGGGAAGGACGAAGACGCCGCGGAAGGTTGACGACGCCGCGGAAGGACGAAGTCGCCAGAGACGTGACGAAGAGAGGAACGGCGAAGGGGCGCCCGCCTAACGGGAGGGCGCCCCTTCGTCATGCCCGGGCTGCCCCGGGAACCGCCGGCCTCAGCCGGCCAGCAGCTTCTTCACCATCGCGGCCACCCGGCCGCCCTCGGCCCGGCCCGCCACCTTGGGATTGACGATCTTCATGACCGCACCCATGGCCTTCGGCCCCTCGGCCCCGGACCCGGCGGCCTCCGCCACGGCCTCGGCGACCAGCGCCTCCAGCTCGTCATCGGTCAGCGGCTGCGGCAGATACCCGGCGAGCACCTCACCCTCGGCCCGCTCGCGCTCCGCCTGCTCGGCCCGGCCGCCCTTGTCGAACGCCTCCGCGGCCTCCCGGCGCTTCTTCGCCTCCCGCGCGACGATCTTCTGCACCTCGTCGTCGGACAGCTCGCGCGCCTCGGTGCCCGCCACCTCCTCCTTGGCGATCGCGGTCAGCGTCAGCCGGAGGGTGGAGGAACGCAGCTCATCGCGCGCCTTGATCGCGGCGGTGAGGTCGTCGTGCAGCTTGGACTTGAGCGTGGTCATGCCGTCGAGTATGCCCCCACCCACTGACAACCGCCGCGCCTTTTCCCCGCCGCGCGCCCCCGGGCCGCCGTACGCCCTCCGGCCGGCCGGGCCCCGGGCCGGCGGCTCGCCCCGGCCCGCCCCCGACCGGTCGGCTCCCCTGCCCCACTCTGCGACCATGGACCCATGCGCGCGCGATACGGAGTCCCCCTGTCCTTGACCGCGGTCGGCGCGGCCGGCCTGGCCTACGCCGCCGGCTTCGAAGTCCGCTCCTTCCGCCTGCGGCGCGTCACCGTGCCCGTACTGCCCCGTGGCATGCGGCCGTTGCGCGTCCTCCAGGTCTCCGACATCCACATGGTCAGCGGACAGCGCAAGAAACAGCGCTGGCTCCAGTCGCTCGCCGGGCTCCGCCCCGATTTCGTCGTCAACACCGGCGACAACCTCTCCGACCCCGAGGGCGTCCCGGAGACCCTGGACGCCCTCGGCCCCCTGATGGAGTTCCCCGGCGCCTACGTCTTCGGCTCCAACGACTACTACGGCCCCCGGCTGCGGAACCCCGCCCGCTACCTGGTCGAGAAGGTCCAGGGCCGCCACGGCCTGAACGGCAACGCCCCCGTCGTCGGCGCCGTCCACAACCCGTGGGAGGAGCTCCGCGACGCCTTCGACACGGCCGGCTGGGTCAACCTCTCCAACACCCGCGGCCACCTCAAGCTGGACGGTGCGGAGATCGCCCTGACCGGCCTCGACGACCCGCACATCAAGCGCGACCGCTACGCCGAGGTCGCCGGCGGCCCGGAGCCCGGCGCCGACCTCTCCCTGGCCGTCGTCCACGCCCCGTACCTGCGCTGCCTGGACGCCTTCACCGCCGACGGCTACCCGCTGATCCTGGCCGGCCACACCCACGGCGGCCAGCTGTGCGTCCCCTTCTACGGCGCCCTGGTCACCAACTGCGACATCGACACCCGCCGCGCCAAGGGCCTGTCCACCCACACCGCCGGCGGCCGCACCTCCCACCTCCACGTCTCCGCCGGCTGCGGCACCAACCGCTACACCCCCCTCCGCTTCGCCTGCCCCCCGGAGGCGACGCTTCTCACGCTCACACCTGGGGACTGACCCTTCGCGCCCCTGGGCCCGACCCTCTCCCCCTGAGGCCCGACCCTCGCGCCCCAGGGATCGCCCCGGCTCCGGCCCCGGTCCCCGCCCCTCCCCAGGGGCCGGGACCGGGGCCGTCCCCATTCCCCACGGGAATCGCCGTGACCTCCGCCACAC
>NZ_LLZI01000272.1 GCF_001509485.1 Streptomyces sp. NRRL F-4489 | reverse complement strand
GCCCGTGCCCAGGTCCTTGGCGGTCACGTGCATGATGCCGTTGGCGTCGATGTCGAAGGAGACCTCGATCTGCGGGACGCCGCGCGGGGCCGGCGGCAGCCCGGTCAGCTGGAACATCCCGAGCTTCTTGTTGTACGCCGCGATCTCCCGTTCGCCCTGGAAGACCTGGATCTGGACGGACGGCTGGTTGTCCTCGGCCGTGGTGAAGATCTCCGAGCGCTTGGTCGGAATGGTGGTGTTGCGCTCGATCAGCTTGGTCATGATGCCGCCCTTGGTCTCGATGCCCAGGGACAGCGGGGTGACGTCCAGGAGGAGGACGTCCTTGACCTCGCCCTTGAGGACGCCGGCCTGGAGCGTGGCCCCGATGGCGACGACCTCGTCCGGGTTGACGCCCTTGTGCGGGTCCTTCCCGGTCAGCTGCTTGACCAGCTCGGTCACCGCGGGCATCCGGGTCGAACCACCCACCAGGATCACGTGGTTGATGTCGGCGACCTTGATCCCCGCGTCGTCGATCGCGTTGTGGAACGGCGCCTTGCAGCGCTCCAGCAGATCCGCCGTCATCTGCTCGAACTGGGCGCGGGTGATCTTCTCGTCCAGGTGCAGCGGCCCCTCGGGCGAGGCGCTCAGATACGGCAGGTTGATGGTGGTCTCGCTGGCCGCCGACAGCTCGATCTTCGCCTTCTCGGCGGCCTCGCGGAGCCGCTGGGTCGCCATCTTGTCCTGGGACAGATCGATACCGTACGCGTTCTTGAACTGCTTGGTGAGGTGGTCGACGATCCGCTGGTCCCAGTCGTCGCCGCCCAGGTGGGTGTCGCCGTTGGTGGCCTTCACCTCGACCACGCCGTCACCGATCTCCAGCAGCGATACGTCGAAGGTGCCGCCGCCGAGGTCGAAGACGAGGATGGTCTGGTCGTTCTCCTTGTCCAGCCCGTAGGCGAGCGCGGCGGCGGTCGGTTCGTTGACGATCCGCAGCACCTTCAGGCCGGCGATCTCCCCGGCTTCCTTCGTCGCGGTGCGCTGGGCGTCGTTGAAGTACGCCGGGACGGTGACGACCGCGTCGGTGACCTCCTCGCCCAGGTAGTCCTCGGCGTCCCGCTTGAGCTTCTGGAGCACCCGCGCGGAGATCTCCTGGGCGGTGTAGCGCTTGCCGTCGATATCGCCGCTCTCCGGGAAGTGCCACTGCGCGTCGCCCATGTGGCGCTTGACCGAGCGGCAGGTCCGTTCGATGTTGGTCACGGCCTGGCGCTTGGCGATCTCACCGACCAGGACGTCGCCGCCCTTGGCGAAGGCGACCACCGAGGGAGTGGTCCGGGCGCCCTCGGCGTTGGCGATGACCGTGGGCTCACCGCCCTCCAGCACGCTGACCACCGAATTCGTCGTCCCGAGGTCGATACCGACTGCTCGTGCCATGGTCCTCTCCTCGTCTCGCGGCCCGGTCCGGGGCGCTGACGCGGTGCCCGGCGTATCCCTCTCGACCCCTCTCACCTGCGGAGACGGCGGGGGAGTCGGCGCTGCACATTCCTTTGCATAGAACGTGCCCCGATTGGTGTCAAGGTGCACCTTTTGCGGTGGATTTTCCCCGGGGTGGGGGCGGGGTCGGGGTCCTGGCGGGTGGGTGCGCCCTTACGGAGCGTCGCGGCTGGTGGGCCGCGGGGCGCGGGCCCGTCCCGGTCGTACGGCGGCGGCTGATACGCGCCCCGCCCCACCGGGGACCCATCCCGCATGACCATCCACCTCGGAACGTCCGGCTGGCAGTACCGGGACTGGCGCGGCGTCCTCTACCCCCGCGATCTGGCGCAGCGGCGCTGGCTGGAGGAGTACGCGCGCGGCTTCGCCACCGTCGAGAGCAACGCCGCCTTCTACCGTCTGCCCGAGGCCGGGACCTTCGCGGACTGGCGGGAGCGGACCCCGGACGGCTTCGTCATGGCGGTCAAGGCCAGCCGCTTCCTCACCCACATCAAACGGCTCCGCGAACCCGAGGAGCCGGTCGCGCGGCTGCTATCCCGCGCGGAAAGCCTCGGCCCCCGGCTCGGCCCCGTGCTGCTCCAGCTGCCGCCCACCCTCCCCGCCGACGCCGGGCTGCTGGACGCCTGCCTCGGCTGCTTCCCCGCCGGGGTGCGGGTCGCCGTCGAGCCCCGCCACGACTCCTGGTGGAGCGACGGGATCCGCGCCGTACTGGAGCGCCGCGGCGCCGCGCTGTGCTGGGCCGACCGCGGCGCCCGGCCGGTGACGCCGCTGTGGCGCACCGCCGACTGGGGCTATCTGCGCTGCCACGAGGGCCGCGCCCGGCCCTGGCCGCGCTACGGGCGGCAGGCGCTGGACACCTGGGCGCGGCGGCTGGCCGCCACCTGGCCCGACCGCGCCGACGTCTATGTGTACTTCAACAACGACCCCGGCGGCGCGGCCGTCCTCGACGCCGTACGGTTCGCCCGCGCCGCGGCCGCCGCGGGCCGCGCGGTGACCCGTACGCCCGCCGTGCTCCCGGCGGACGTGCCGGGAGGGGCGCGGGGGGAGGGGAGTGGCGGCCGACTGGGCGGCCGGTGAGCGGGCAGGTTCATCCCTGAGGCCGACCGGCACACCCGCGACACACCGCGACGAGAGGACCGGATGACCGCACAACTCCCCTTCCGGCCGGGCGTGTTCACCCGGCTCGCGGACGAGGTGCCGCCCGCCGAGCGGTACGCCCGGTACGCCGCGCGGGCCGACCCGGAAGCGGCGCGCGGCGCCCGCCACGACACGTACGCCGGCACCCCGGACGACGTACGGAAAGCGAACGGAACGGAAAGCGAACGACCCATGCGCCTGCCGCATCGGCCGCGGAAGCCGAAGCGAACGCCCGCCGCGGCCGCGACCGCTTCCCTGGCCCTCACCGCCGCCCTCACCCTCGCGGCCGGCTGCGCCCCCGCCGGGCCCGCCACCCCCACCGGCGAGGCCGCCGTCCGCCCGCACTGGGCGCAGTCCTGGGGCGCCGCCGTCCAGCCGCCCGCGGGGCGCGCCCAGGGCGCCCCCGGGAACTGGTCGCGGCGCGGCTTCCGGGACGCGTCGGTGCGCCAGATCGTACGGGTCACCGCCGGCGGCTCGCAGGTCCGGATCCGGCTGTCCAACCGGTACGGCACCGCGCCGCTGAAGATCGGCGGGGCGGCGCTGGGCCGCTCCGCGGGCGGCGGCGCGGTGTGGCCGGGCACCACCCGCCGGGTGACGTTCCGGGGCGCCGGCTCGGCGGTCGTACCGCCCGGCGGGGAACTCACCGGCGACCCGCTGCCGCTGGCCGCGTCCCCGGGGGAAGACCTGGCGATCACCCTCCGCTTCACCGGGCGGACCGGCCCGGCCACGTTCCACCGGGTCGGCCTGGCGCCCTCCTACCGCGCGCCCGGCGACCACCTGACCGACGTCCTGCCGACCGCCTACACCCGCACGTCCAGGGCCACGTACTACCTCACCGGCGTCGACGTCCTGAGCCGGTCCGCGCCGGTCCGCGGCACGGTGGTGGCCTTCGGCGACTCGGTCACCGATGGCGTCGGCACCACCCCGGGCGCGGACCGCCGCTACACCGACGACCTCGCGGCGCGGCTGACCGCCGCCCGGCGCGGCCTGGGCGTGGTCAACCGCGGTATCGCCGGGAACATGCTGCTCACGCGCAGCCCGTGCGCGGGCGAGCCGGGCGTGGCCCGCTTCCGCCGGGAGGTGCTGGACCGGCCGGACGTCCGCACCGTGATCCTGGAGCTGGGCAGCAACGACATCGGCCTCAGCCACGCCCGGACGCGGTGCCTTCCGCCGTCCCACCGCCCGCTCACCGCGCGGCGGCTCGTCGACGGCTACGCGTCCCTGGTGCGCGCCGCCCACCGGCGCGGCATCAAGGTCATCGGCACCACCGTGATCCCCTTGCACGGCTACCCGGGGCACACCGCCCGGGAGGAGCGGCTGCGCGCCCGGGTCAACCACTGGATCCGTACCGGCGGGGCCTTCGACGCCGTCGCCGACTTCGACCGGGCGCTGGCCGACCCCGCCCACCCGGACCGGCCCCGCCCCGGCTACGCCGCCCGCGACGGCCTGCACCCCAACGACACCGGCGCCCGCGCCCTGGCCGAAGCCATCCCGCTGGACCGCCTCTGACGCCGGCCGGCCGCGCTTGCGACTTCACGGCGTTAAGGACCCTGCGGCGTTACGGCGTCGCGGACACGGCCGCCGGCCGGCCGCCCCGGCGTGCTCACGCCGCCGACTGGCGCAGGCGGAGCTCGGGCCGGCCGAAGAGGAGGGGGTAGCCGTCAGGGAGCTGGTTGAGGATGTCGGCCAGCAGATCGGGGCCGGCCAGCCGGGCCAGGACCGAGAAGACGGTGCCGGCGTTCCAGCGGGCCACCGCCGGGGTGGTGCCGGTGCGCCGGGCCAGGTCCTTCACGAAGCCCCAGCCGGTCAACTGCTCGGCGGCGGGCGCCTGTCCGGTGAATTCCAGGGCGGCTTCCAGCGGGAGGAGAGCGGCCAGCGCGACGCGTTCGTCGCCGGTCAGCTGGCGGCCGAGCGCGCCGAGCACCTGGAGGGTGACCTCCCGGGCCTTCTCCTCCGTGGGGTAGGCGCCCTCGTACCGGACCTTCGCCAGCAGGGCGGGGAAGGACATCGCGACGTCCGGGCGGTCCAGGTGCAGCTGGTCGGTCATGACGGGTGGCATGCCTTTCGTCTCGGTCGGAACGGTGGTCCGTGCGGCCGGCCGGGGCGCGGCACGGCACCGCGCCCCGCCGGGCGTCAGGCCGGCAGCGGCCGGCCGAAGAGCAGGTCGTAGCCCACCGGCAGCTGGAGCAGCAGGCGCCGGGTGAGGTCGTCGCCGGCGGCCTCGGCGACCACGCTGAAGACCGCGCCGACGTCCCACTTGGCGGTCTCCTCGGTGGCCCCGTCGATCCAGGCCGCGGTGGCGCGTACGAACCGCTCGGGGTCGAGTGGTTCGGCCGCGGGCAGGGGGTTGAGCAGGATCAGTGCGTATGTCTCGGGCAGCCGGGCGGCGAGTTCGGCCCGTTCCTCGCCGACCAGGTGGGCGCCGAGCAGGGCGAGGACGACCCGGGCGGCCCGTTCGGCCTCCTGGCGGGTGGGGTACTCGCCGCGTTCCCGGACGCTTTCCAGGAACGTCTCCTCCCGGATGGCCACCATCGTTGCCCCCTTCCTCCGGAAGCCGGAAGCCGGTAGCCGGTGGGGGAGGCGGGGCGGGGGAGTGCGCCCGCCTCCACCGTCTGCGGGCGGGGCCCGGTCAGCCGCTGATCTGCTTCTGCCCGGACGAACCGCTGATTTCGATCTTGCGGGGCTTGGCGCGCTCCGCGATCGGGATGCGCAGGGTCAGCACGCCTGCGTCGTAGTCGGCCTCGATGTGCTCGGTGTCCAGGGTATCGGCGAGCATCAGCTGGCGGGAGAAGACGCCCAGCGGCCGCTCGGACAGCTCCATCTGGACGTTGTCGCCCTTGGGCGTCGGACGGCGCTCGGCCTTGACGGTGAGCATGTTCCGCTCGACGTCGATGTCGATGGCGTCGGTGCTCACCCCGGGGAGATCCAGGGCGATCACGTAGACGTCGCCTTCGCGGTAGGCGTCCATCGGCATCGCGGACGGCCGCGACCAGGTGCCGGACGTACCGAGGAGCTGCTGGGTGAGCCGGTCGAGCTCGCGGAACGGGTCGGTGCGCATCAACATCGCGAAACACCTCCAGTGAGACGGGCAGTGACTGAGCTGCCAATGCGCTTCACCTGATCCCGTTGTAGCATGTCATCGGAACGATGACAAATGATGGAGTCGTCGGGAAGACGACGAGAGGAGGGTGGTTCCGTGACCACGGCCGACGAGCAGCCCCGGCATCGGGCCCCGGTGTCCTTCCTCACCGCGGAGGCGGCCCTGCGCGCCATCGACGAGGCGGTGCGCGCCGCCCGCGCCGCCCCGCCCGGTGAGCGGCCCGCCGAGCCGCCCGGCCCGGAGCAGGCACTCGCCGTCCTCCTGCTGCTGCGGGACGTACGGCATCAGCTCGCCGGCTGGGAGCCGGGCCTGATCGAGGCGGCCCGCGCGGCGGGCGCCAGCTGGGCCGATCTCGCCGGCCCGCTCGGCGTGGCCAGCCGCCAGGCCGCCGAGCGCCGCTATCTCCGGGTGCGTCCCGGCGCCGCCGGCAGTACGGGCGAGGAGCGGGTCAAGGCCACCCGGGACCGCCGCGCCGCCGACCGCACGGTCACCGCCTGGGCGCGGGACAACGCCGGTGAGCTCCGCGGCCTGGCCGGCCGGATCACCGCCCTGCCCGATCTCCCGCCCGCCGCCCGTCCGCCCGTCCGCCGGCTGGCCCGCGCGCTGGCCGACGACGACGCCGCCCGGCTGCTCGACCCCCTCACCGAGGCCGCCCCGCACCTGCGGCCCGCCCACCCCGAGCTGGCCGACCGCATCGAGAGCCTCACCCACCACACCGACCGCCTCCGCCACCGGAGCAACTCCCAGCGCGGCACCCAGGGCGGTACGCAGACATGACGACGCAGCCGTGACGACGCAGGCATGACGAAGCGGCGGGCCGCCCCCAGGGGGTGACCCGCCGCGCTTCGACCGACCAGGAGTCAGCCGATGGCCAGCTCGCCCATCGCGCTCCAGCCCTCGGCGCCCGGGATCGTGGTGCTCACGATGTCCGGCGTGCGGCGAAGTAGCGGACGCATCGCCTCCAGGCCGGCGCGGAAGTGGTCGGAGTTGACGTGCGCCTCGCCCGCGTCGTCCTGGAACGCCTCGACCAGGACGTAGGTGTTCGGGTCCTCCAGGCTGCGCGACCACTCGAACCACAGGTTGCCCGGCTCCTCGCGGGTGGCGCGGGTGAACGCGCTGACCTTCTCGGGCCACTCCTCGACGTGCTCGGGCTTCACGGGAAACTTCACAACGATAAAGATCATCCACGTACCCTAAAACATTTGCCGTATCACTCGCATATCGACCCGAGGGGGTGCTCAACAGGGCGCCCCGGCAGGGTAGTTACCAGCCGGTAGTTTGGCTGATCATGATCTCGTGGCGGGCCGCCGGGCCGCCCTACGCTCGCGATCACCGCACCGGACGGACGCCACCGTGGCGCCGCGGTCAGAACCCTGGAGCAGCGATGGCGCCACCCCGCCGTACCGGACCCCGCCCTCCCGCACACCGGCCCCCGCGCCGCCGGCACCGCACGGCAACCGCCGTCCTGGCCGCGGCGATCGCGCTGGTCTGCGCCGTCCCCGCCGGCCCCGCGGCGGCCGCCACCCGGCCCGCGGCCCGCGCCGCCGCGTCCGCCGCACCGTCGTTCCGCCTGGCCGGCCTCCCGATGAAGGACGGTACGGTCCTCAAGGCCGACGTCTTCACCCCCGCCCCCGGCACCCCCGGCGCCCGCGACGGCCGCTACCCCCTCGTCGTCCAGCCCGCCAGCTGGGGCCAGAACGACCTGGAGTACGTGGCCCAAGGGCGGCAGCTGGCCGCCGCGGGGTATGTCGCGGTGACGTACACCGTGCGCGGCTTCTGGGGCTCCGGCGGCCGGATCGACGTCGCCGGGCCCACGGACGCCGGCGATGTCTCCTCGGTGATCGACTGGGCCCTGGCGCACACCCCCGCCGACCGGCGGCGGATCGGCATGGTGGGGCTGTCCCTCGGCGGCGGTCTGACGCTGATGGGCGCCGCCTTCGACCCGCGGGTCAAGGCGGTCGCCGCGCTCAGCGGCTGGGCCGATCTGGCCGACGCGCTCTACAGCGGCCGCACCCGCCACCTCCAGGCCGCCCGGCTGCTCGACGCCATCCAGACCCCGACCGGCCGCCCCGGCCCCGAGTTCTCCCGGATGCTGGCCGACCTCTACGCCGACCGCGAGCTGCCCCGCGTCGTCCGCTGGGCGCACACCCGCTCCCCGGCGACCTACGTGGACCGCATCAACGCCCACGGCACCGCCGTCTTCCTGGCCAACGCCTGGGGCGACAGCATCTTCAACCCCGGCCAGATGACGGCCTTCTACGAACGGCTGACCGTCCCCAAGCGGCTGGAGCTGCGGCCCGGCGACCACGCCACCCAGGAACTCACCAGCCTGCTCGGCCTGCCCAACGCCACCTGGGACAGCGCCCGCCGCTGGCTCGACCACCACCTCAAGGGCACCGGCGGCCCCGGCCCGCGCCAGGGCGTCGAGCTGGAGGTCCGGTCCACCGGCCGCCACGAGAGCTACCCCGACTGGGCCGGCGTCAGCTCGCACACCGCCCGCCTGCGGCTGGGCCGCCCCGATGACCGCGGCACCGGCGCCCTCGGCGGCCCCGGCGGCACCGGCTGGTGGCGGCGGATCGACGGCGGCCGGGACTCCGGTGCCAATGGCGGGATCGCCGAACTCTCCGGCGCGCTCGACCAGTTGACCGGCCTGCCGCCCACCGCCGCCGTCCCGCTGCTGCCGCGCGGCGCCGCCGCCGTCTGGCAGTCCGCGCCGTACCCGGCCGTCCAGCGGCTGCGCGGCGCCGCCCGGCTGCACACCGCCGTCACCGCCTCCGCCCCCCAGGGCACCGTCTACGCCTACCTCTACGACGTCGACGCGCTGGGCCTCGGCAGACTCATCGCGCACGCCCCGCAGAGCTGGTCCGGCACCGGCGCCGGCCGCGCCGTCCCCCTGGACGTCACGCTCTTCCCCACCGCCTACGACCTGCCCGCCGGCCACCGCCTCGCCCTCGTCCTCGACACCGCCGACCCGCTCTACGGCGGCCGCACCCCGCGCGGCAGCACCGTGGCGTTCGGCTCACCGGCCGGCCACCCGGCGGAACTGGCGCTGCCGCTGCGGTGACGGCCGCGCCCGGTCAGGGGGCGGCGGCCACGGCGACGCCGTACGCGGAAAAGCCCGGCGTCTGCCAGCAGCCGCCGTCCCCGGTGACCGCCAGCGCCTCGTGACCGGGCAGCGACGCGAGCCACCGGGCGGCATCCGCGCCGCGCGCGAAGGCCGCCGTGGCGTACACGTCGGCCACGGTCAGCCGGGGCCCGACGACGGTCAGGGAGGCCGGGCCACGGGCCGGGGCGCCGGTGCGCGGGTCCAGGATGTGCGCCCCGCGCTCGGCGGTCCCGGAGGTGGCGACCGCCAGATCGTGGCCGGACACCACCGCGTACAGGGTGCCGGGCCGCAGCGGATGGGCGACGCCGACCCGCCACGGCACACCGGGCGCCGCGCCCCCGTAGAACTGCAGGTCCCCGCCGCCGTTGACGCAGACATGGCGCGCCCCGGCGGCCCGCAGCCGGCGCGCGGCGCCTTCCACCGCCCAGCCCTTGACCAGACCCGACGGATCGAAGGCGCCGCCCGCGGCCGGGTCGAACCAGCCGTCCGTGGCCCGGCGCGCCGCCTCGCACAGCCCGAGCACCTTCCGCACCTCCGCCGGGCAGTCCCCGGGCCGCAGCGCACCGCGCGCCAGCCGGCTGACCGCGCTGTCGGGACGGTACGGCGAGAAGACCCGGTCGAGGTGGTGCAGGCGCGCGACCGCGGCGGCCAGCGCCCGCTCGACGGCGGCCGTGACCGGGCCGCGGACGTCGAACGAGAACACCGTGCCCATCACGTGCTCGGTGTGCCGCAGCCCGCCGCGCGGCCGGTCCGGCACCGGCCCGGACCCGCGCGCCTCAGGCACCGGCCTGGTCCAGCGCGCTCTGGAGCGACCGGATGTAGCCCGCGCTCGTATAGCTGGCGCCCGACACCGCGTCGATCCCGGCGCCGTGCACGCTCAGCGCCTCCTGGGTCAGCCGGGGCACGGCGTAGGCGGCGATCTCCTGGTCGCGGCCGTTCTCGGACGGCATCTGGAGCACCTTGACGGCGGTCAGCCGCCCGCCCGTGACGGTGGCGGCGACCTGCACCGTCCCGTAGCGGGTGGGGACCGGCGCGCCGGTGTACGTGCCATCGGCGGGCCGGCCGCCGGGCGGGCGGCTGCCGGCCGGGGACGGCGCGGGCGCGGCGCCCGGCAGCCCGGCCGGATGGTGCGGTTTGAGGGCGAGCAGCAGGACGACCAGCGCGCCGGTGGACGCGGTGGTGAGGACGGCTCGGCGCATGCGGCGGCTCCTCGGGAGGCGGATCGGGGACGGGAAGGGGGCGCGGGTCAGAAATCGAAGGACTCGTGGTGGACGCGGTGGCGCGGGACCCCGGCGGCCCGCAGGGCCCGGCGCGCCGCCTCGGCCATCCCGGGCGGCCCGCAGACGTACACCTCGTGCGCCGCCAGGTCCGGGACCAGCCGCGCGAGGCCGCGGGCGGTCAGCGGGCAGCCGGAGCCGCCCGGCCCGCTCAGCGCGTAGTGCACCACCGCGCCGCGCGCCGCGGCGATCGCGTCCAGTTCGCCGCGCAGCGCCAGGTCCTCGGGGCGGCGCGCCCGGTAGACCAGGGTGACCTCGCCGGGCAGCGTCTCGAAAAGCGCCCGCAGCGGGGTGATGCCGACCCCGCCCGCCAGCAGCAGCGTCTTCCGGCCGCCGCCGCGCGCCGCGGTGAACGCCCCGTACGGGCCCTCCGCCCACACCCGCGTACCCGGCCGGAGCCGGGCCGCGGCGGCGCTGTGGCCGCCCGCCGCCTTGACCGTGATCCGCAGCAGGTCCGGGCGCGGCGGCGCGGACAGCGAATACGGGGTGGCGGTCCACCACAGACCGGGCGCCAGGAACCGCCAGCGGAAGAACTGGCCGGACACCGCGCCCAGTTCGGCCAGCCGCGCCCCCGTCACGTACACCGACACCACCCCCGGCGCCTCCGGGCGGACCTCCGCCACCCGCAGCCGGTGCCGCAGCGCCCGGCGCACCGGGACCGCGAAGCGGTACCACCCCAGCAGCGCCGCCGTCCCGATGTAGAGCGCGTACCACGCCACCTGGACGGGCCGGCGGCCCACGAAGTCGGCACCGTTGGCGAGCTGGTGCCCGAAGATCAGGAACACCGCCAGATAGGTGGCGAAGTGCAGGTAGTGCCAGGTCTCGTAGCTCAGCCGGCGGCGGGCGGCCCGCGCCGAGACCGCGCCGGTGCCGAGCAGCAGCAGGAAGCCCGCGGTCCCCGTGAGCAGGTCCGGGTAGCCCAGCACCAGGGTCGAGGTCTCCCGCACCACCCCGGTGTGCACGGTGAGCGCGGACCCCCAGATGATCAGCAGGGTGTGGGCCAGCGCCAGGCAGACCGTGTACCGGCCGCCCGCCGCGTGCCAGCGGGCCAGCCGGTCGGTGCCCACGGTGCGGTCCAGCAGCGGCACCCGGGCCATCAGCGCCAGCAGCACCGCGCAGCCGTAGCCGGCCAGCAGCCCGGTGATCCGGCCGGCGCCGGTCAGCCAGCCCGCCGCACCGGACACCGACGCGGTGTCCGCCCACCACAGGCCGAGCACACCCGCCGCGCCCGCCCAGACGGCGCACTGCGCCAGCGGCGGGACGAGGGCGGCCGGGCGGATCGCGGGCCGGGCGCGCACCGCGTCGCGGGGGCGGAGGGGGACAGTCATGGGGCTCCGTTCGAATTCCGGACGCCAGCGTGGCAGCGGAACCTCTGAGGAACCTCTGAGCGCCGGACACGTGCCCCGATTCACAGGAAACTCAGAGCCGGCCCGGCGCCGGGCACCCGTCCCCGGGCGTCATGCTGGGACCACCATGACGAACCACCGCACCACCCCCGCCCCGCTCCTCGGCGGCGACGGCGCCCCCGTCCGGGTCCTGGTGATCGACGACGAGCCCGACCTCACCGACGTGCTCTCCGGCGCCCTGGCCGGCGAGGGCTGGCAGGTCCGCACCGCCCCCGACGGCGCCACCGCGCTCAGCGTCGCCCGGGCCTTCCGCCCGCACGCCGTCGTCCTGGACTGGATGCTGCCCGACACCGACGGGCTGCGCGTCCTGCGGCTGCTGCGCCAGGAGCTGGAGACGGTCTGCGTGCTCTTCCTGACCGCCCGGGACGCCGTCGAGGACCGGATCGCCGGGATCACCGCGGGCGGCGACGACTACGTCACCAAGCCGTTCAGCCTGGAGGAGGTGCTGGCCCGGCTGCGCGGGCTGCTGCGCCGGGCCGGGATGGCGCGCGAGCCGGACGGCGACCGGCTGGCGGTCGGCGACCTGGTGATGGACGAGGAGGCCCGGGAGGTCTTCCGCGGCGGTGACCTGGTCGAACTGTCCCGGACCGAGTTCGAGCTGCTCCGCTTCCTGATGCGCAATCCGCGCCGGGTGCTGTCCAAGGCCCAGATCCTCGACCGCGTCTGGTCCTACGACTTCGGCGGCAAGGCGCACGTCGTCGAGCTCTACATCAGCTATCTGCGCAAGAAGATCGACGCCGGCCGGCCGCCCATGATCCACACCGTGCGCGGCGTCGGCTACGTCCTCAAACCGGACCCCGCGTGAGGCCGCCGTTTCCCCGCAGCCTGCGCGGCCAGCTCACCGCCGGCCTGGTCGCGCTGCTCGCGCTGGCCTGCGCCGCGGTCGGCGCCACCACCGTCCTCGCCCTCCAAGGCTTCCTGGTCGGCCGGCTGGACCAGCAGCTGTCCGCGTCCGCCGGGCGGTTCGCCGCGAGCCTGGAGCACGAGGCGCACCCCGACGCCGACAACCGCCCCGACACCCGCGGCCAGGCCGACGGCACCTTCGGCGCCCGGCTGCTGCGCGGCACCCCCACCCAGGCCGCCGTCGTCCGGGCCGCCACCGACGCCGCGGTGCCGCTCACCCCGCACGACCGCCGCACCCTCGCCGCGCTGCCCACCGACGGCAGCGGCCGCAGCGTCCGGCTCTCCGCGCTGGGCGGCTACCGCGTCAACGCCGTCACCGGGGACGACGGCGACATCCTCGTCACCGGGCTGCCGCTGCACCCCGTCGAGGAGACCGTGCACCGGCTGGAGGCCGTCGAGGCCGCCGTCTTCGGCGGGGCGCTGCTGGCCACCGGCGTGGTCGGCGCGCTGTGGGTACGGCTCTCGCTGCGGCCGCTGCGCCGGGTCACCGCCACCGCCGCCGACGTCGCCGAACTCCCGCTCGCCAGCGGCGAGGTCGCCATGCCCGCGCCGGTCCCGGTGGCCGATCCGCGCACCGAGGTCGGCCAGGTCGGCACCGCCCTGAACCGCATGCTCGGGCACGTCGGCAGCGCCCTGGAGCAGCGGCACGCCGGTGAGGAGCGGCTCCGCCGGTTCGCCGCCGACGCCAGCCACGAACTGCGCACCCCGGTCGCCAACGTCCGCGGCCACGCCGAACTCGCCCTGCGCCACCGCGGCCCGGTCCCCGCCCCCGTACGCCACGCCCTGGAGCGCATCCACGCCGAATCGCAGCGGATGACCCGCCTCGTCGACGACCTGCTGCTGCTCGCCCGGCTCGACGCGGGCCGCGCCCTGGAGCGCGCGCCGGTCGACCTGACCCGGCTGGTGCTGGACGCCACCGACGACGCCCGGGCGGCGGGCCCGGACCACCGCTGGCTGCTGGACCTCCCCGAGACGGCCGTCACGGTGACCGGCGACGAGCACCGGCTGCACCAGGTCATCGGCAACCTCCTCGCCAACGCCCGCACCCACACCCCCGCCGGGACCGCGGTCACGGTACGGCTGGCGGACGGCCCGGACGGCGTCCGGCTGACCGTCGCCGACGACGGCCCGGGCGTCCCCGACGAGCTCCGGCCGGAGATCTTCGGCCGGTTCGTCCGCGCCGACCACGGCCGCTCCCGCGCCGCCGGCGGCACCGGCCTGGGCCTGGCCATCGTGCACGCGGTCGCCACCGCGCACGGGGGGACGGCGGGGCTGCGGAGCCGGCCGGGGCGGACGGAGTTCACGGTGACGTTGCCGCACGGGGACGCCGGGGGCCTCGGGGGCTGACCGAGCGGGCCCGCTGGTCCGGGTGCGTTCCGCACCCCTCCGCAGCGCGGATGTGGCGCCCGGCGCCCCGGGCCCCGCGGCCCCGGCCGTTCGGCCCCCGGGCCGGGACCTCCGGTCCACTGGCAGCCGCCCGCCGGGGCGCGCAGGCTCGATAGCGCGGGGCGGGTGGCCCCGCGCACCGACCCACCGGACGCGCTGGGGGACAGCCATGGAGCCGGAGATCATCACCGCCGGGCTCGACGGTTCGGCGGAGAGCCTGGCGGCCGCGCACTGGGCCGCCGACGAGGCGGACCGGCGGGGCGCCGTGCTGCGCCTGCTGCACGCCTGGATCATGCTCGCCGCCCAGGCCCCGGACACCGCCCCCGAACGCGACCAGAACGTCTGCGCCCGCGAGGTCGTCCGGGCGGCGAGCGCCGCCGTACGGGCCCGCCATCCGCACCTGCGGATCGTCGAGGACCTGGTCGGGGACGAACCGGAACCGGCACTGCTGCGCGCCGCCGCCGAATCCCGGCTGCTGGTCCTGGGCTCCCGGGCGCTGTCGGCCTGGGAGAGCTTCGTACTGGGTGACGTCGGCCTGAGCGTGGTCGGCCGGGCGGAGGGGCCGGTCGTCCTCGTACGGGCCGGTGGCGGGCCGGGGGAAGCGGAGCGGGCGGGGCCGGGCGGGCCGACCGCGCCGGGCCGGCCGCTCCCGCCCGACGCGTCCGGCCCCCGCGTCGTGGCCGCGGTCGGGCTCGGCGGGCCGTGCGACCGGCTGCTGGCGTTCGCCTTCGAGGAGGCGGCGGGGCGCGGGGTGCTGCTCCAGGCCGTGCACGGCCGCCCGTTCCCGGTCCATGTCTTCACCCCCTGGGGCGCGGACCCGGACGCGTCGGCCGAGGTCACCGCGGCCGCCGAGGCCGAGCTGCGGGACGCGCTGCGGCCCTGGCGCGAGCGGTTCCCCGGCGTCCCCGTGCAGCCGACGGTGGTGCACGACAGCGCCGCCCGGGCCGTCGTCCAGGCCGCCGGGGGCGCCGGGCTGCTCGTCGTCGGCCGCCGGCGCCACCGCCGGCTGCCCGGCGCGCCCCGCGTCGGACCGGTCGCCCATGCCGCCATCCACCATGTGACCTGCCCGGTCGCGATCGTCCCGCACGACTGAACGGGCGGGGGAGGCGGCCGTGCCTGTACGGGTCCGTAGCGGACCGGACCCGTGCGCCGGCGGAACGCGGGATCATGAAGAGAGAACACTCCGGCGCACCCGGCCGGAGCCCCGCCCATCCTGGTACCACCGGAGGTAGTGGCCCACATGAGGCAGCGCAGAGTGGCCGACCTGATGACGCCCAACGCCGTCACCGTCCAGCGGGGCACCCGCATCCGGGAGATCGCGCGGCTGCTCGACGAGTACGACATCACCGCCGTCCCGGTCGTCGACGACGACGTGCGGCCGGTGGGCGTGGTGTCCGAGGCCGATCTGCTGCGCCGGCAGCTCTCCAGGACCGGGGCCGCCACCGCCGAGGCGATCATGACCAGCCCGGCCGTGGTGGCCCGGCCGGAATGGAGTGTGATCGAGGCGGCCCGGACGATGGAGCAGCGGAAGGTCAAGCGGCTGCCCGTGGTCGACGCCGAGGGCCGGCTGATCGGCGTGATCAGCCGCAGCGACCTCGTCCAGCTGTTCCTGCGCCGCGACCGCGCCATCCAGGAGGAGATCCTGGAGGAGGTGCTGACCCGCACCCTCGGAGTGGCGCCGTCCGCGGTCACCGTCGAGGTCAGCGACGGCACCGTCACCCTCACCGGCGCCCTGGAGCGCAGGAGCCTGATCCCGGTCGCGGTGCGGCTCTGCGAGAGCGTCGACGGGGTGGTGGACGTCATCGACCGGCTCAGCTACGAGCATGACGACACGGGCCACGACGCCACCGGCCATGACGACACCGGCCATGACGCCCGCGCCTCCGGCACCGCCGCCCAGGACGCCGCCGCCCGCCCCGGAGAGCCCACGCCCGGCCTGGGCTGACCGGCGGCGGCCCCGGTGTACGCCCCGCCCCGGTGCCCCGGACGGCCCACCGGACCGGGCGCCCGCCGGACGCCGGAGGTGTACTGGACCCACAGCCAGCACCACAGCCCGCCGTACGGACACCGAGGCCGGCCGCCGGCCCCCGCCGGCAGCCGGTGAACGAGGGGAGCGGCCCGTGACGTCACCGGACGCCACCGCCCTGCCGGCCCGCCCCGACCGGATGTTCGACCGCGCCGACGAATGGGCGGAGCTGGCCGGATTCGCCCGCGACCCCCGCCCCGGGCCCGCCCTCGCACTGGTCTCGGGGCAGCGCAGGCAGGGCAAGACCTTCCTGCTGGAGGCGGTCGCCCAGGCCACCGGCGGCTTCTACTTCGACGGCCAGGCCGCCGCCGAGGCGGAATCCCTGCGCCGGCTGGCCGAACGGCTCGCCGAGCACACCGGCGCCGCGAAACCACCGCACTGGCACCACTGGGACGAGGCCCTCGACGCCCTGCTGGCCCTGGGCGACGACCGCCCCGCCCCGGTGATCCTCGACGACTTCCCCGAACTCGTCGGACACAGCCCCGCCCTCCCCTCCGTCCTGCACGGCGCCCTGCTCCGCGTACGCCGCGAACGCCCCGCCAACCGCGCCCGGCTGATCCTCAGCGGCGCCCGCCCCGCCGTCGTCCGCCGGCTCTTCTCCGGCGCCTCCGCCCTGCACGGCCTGGCCTCCACCGAGGTGGCGGTGCGGCCCTTCACCTTCCGCAAGGCGGCCCGCTTCTGGGGCATCCGGGCGCCCGGCCTCGCGGTGCAGGTGCACGCCGTCGTCGGCGGCACCCCCGCCTACCGCACCGACCTGGTCTGCGACGACGCCCCCGCCGGCCCCGACGACTTCGACGACTGGGTGTGCCGGACCGTCCTCAACCCCCGCGTACCGCTCTTCTGGGAGGCCCGGCACCTGCTGGAGCAGGAGGGCGACTGCGCCGACCGCGCCCTGTGCCACTCCGTCCTCGTCGCCATCGCCGCCGGCCGCTCCAGCCCCGGCGGGATCGCCGACCGGATCGGCGCCCCGCTCACCGAGGTCTCGCACGTCCTGTCCGCGATGGCCAACCACGGACTGCTGGAGGCCGAGGCCGACGCGTTCCGCCCGGGGCTGACCCGCTACCGCATCGCCGAACCGCTGCTCGCCTTCGAGCACGCCCTCGCCTGGCCGCACCGCGCCGCGCTGGAGCAGGAGGACCGCGCCACCGTCTGGCACCGCGTCCGGCCCGCCTTCGACACCCAGGTCGCCGCCCCGCACTTCGCCCAGCTCTGCCGGGACTGGGCCACCACCTACGCCGCCTGGGAGACCTTCGGCGGCGAGCCCCGTACGGCCGTCCGCGGCACCGTCGCCGACCCCGAGTCGCGCACCCCGCTCAGCGCCGAGGTGGTGGTCCGGGGCACCGCCGACGGCCGGCCCGGGGTGCTGCTCTCGGTCGGACTGGCCCGCTGGAACGAGATCATGGACGGCCCGCACCTGGAGCTGCTGCGCCGGATCCTCAGCCTCCTCACCGCGGCCGGCGAGGACACCGCCCAGGCCGTTCCCGCCTGCTACAGCGGCGTCGGCTTCGGCCCGGAACTGCGCGCCGCACAGACCAAGGGCGAGGTCCTGCTGATCGGCGCGGACCGGCTCTACCACGGCGAGTAGCGCGGGCCCGAGGACGGCGGCCAGCATGGAAGGTACGGCGGCGACGCGCCGCCGCACCGGGAGGTGACCCTGATGAATCTGCCCGCCCGACACCGGTCCGGAGGCATGTGGGAGCGCGGTTTCCCCTGGTCCGAGCCGATCGCCGCCGAGTTCGGCGACCTCTTCGACCGGATGAACCGCTTCCTGGAGACGGCCGCCTTCCCCGCGTCTCTGTGCGAGGCTGCGGCCTGGGCGCCGCCCGCCGATCTGCACGAGACCGACGAGGCGTACCGCGTCGAATGCGAGCTGCCCGGCATCGGACGCGAGGACATCGATGTCGAGGTCGGCGAGCACGAGGTGAGCATCTCCGGCGAACTGCGGGAATGCGAAGGACAGGGCGTGCTGCGCCGCCGCGGCCGCCCCACCGGGAAGTTCGAGTACCGGGCGCTGCTGCCGGTGGAGGTGAGGTCCGAGGAGGTCACCGCCTCGCTGACGGACGGCGTCCTCACGGTGACGATCCCCAAGGCGCGGGCCGCCAAGCCCCGCCACATCGAGATCCAGGGCTGACCGTGCGCGGGCACCGCACGGCAGCCGCGGCAGCGTTCCGCCACGGCCAGTGCAGGGAAGGGTGAGCGGCGATGCAGGTGCACAAGGGAGACGTACTGCGCTTCACCGGACGCGCGGTGGGCAGGCCGGAACACCGGGCCACGGTGGTCGAAGTCCTCGGCCCCAACGGCGAACCCCCGTACCGGGTCCGCTACGAGGACGGCCACGAGACGGAGATCTTCCCCGGCCCCGGCTGCGTCACCGAGGGCGCCACCAGACAGCGGCCGCCGCGCACCGACGCGGCCGGGCCCAGGGGGTAGCGGCGATGGGACGCAAGACGTCGGCGCGCCGGCACCGCTCGCAGCACGCCGCGGACCGTACGCGGCACACCCAGGCCGACCCGCCCCCGAGGGCCGACGACGTCCCCGGCGGCCGGCTGCCGCCGCACCAGGACCCGAAGCCGAAGCGACCGGTACGGACGATCCGGGTCCGGAGCTTGTTCGGCTGAGCGCTGCTGTTCGGCTGAGGGGCGCGTGCCGTAGGGGGCGTGCGAACGGATCCCGTAGGGGACACCAGCGCCCCCTGCGGGGCCTCAACGCACCGCAGGGGGCGGGTATTCCGCGCCGCGTGCCGGTGGCCGGTTACGGCTGCCCGTCGGCGTCCACACCGACGAGGTCACGCCGCGCGTCACCAGCGGGACACGCCTCACCAGCGGGGCGCATGTCCCCGGCGGGGTACGCGTCATCAGCGGGGCGCACGTCACCAGCGGCCGGCTCACCAACTGAGCAGCAGCCCGAGCCGCCCTCTCCGTACGCGCCCGATCCGCGCTGTCCGTACGCGCCCGACCCGCGCCCTCCGGCCGGACCGGAACCGTCCGCCCCGGCGCCCCCGGCGCCCCGCGCGCCCTCCGCCCCCTCCCCACCCGGCACCATCACCTGAACGCCCGCCAGCAGCTCCGCGACGAGCTCGTCCAGGTCCAGGCGGCGTTCCACCGCGTGCAGATGGGGCAGTCCGGCGCGGGTGGAGACCTGGGGCGGGGCGAGCAGCCGGCAGCAGTCCTCGTCCGGAAGGACCGAGACCTCCGCCGTGCCGATGGCGCGCGCCTCGTCGATGATCTCCTGCTTCTCCCAGCCGACCAGCGGCCGGACGACGGGCAGTGCGGCGGCCTCGTCCACGGCGGCGAGGTTGGCCAGTGTCTGGCTCGCCACCTGCCCCAGGCTGTCGCCGGTCACCAGTGCCTGCGCCCGGATCCGGGCGGCCAGCGCCGACGCGGTCCGGACCATCAGCCGCCGCTGGGCGACGACCTGGAGGCGGCCCGCGCCGGCCACCGCCAGCTGCCGCTGCGCCCGCCCCAGCGCGATGACGTAGAGCCGCCCCGGCGGCTGATAGCCGTTCAGCTCCCGGGCCAGCGCGTACGCCTTGTAGACCGACGAGGCGTTGGTGTAGGGCGCGCCCGTGAAGTGCACGAAGTCGCAGGCCAGCCCGCGGCGCATGGCGCGGTACGCGGCCACCGGGGAGTCGTAGCCGCCCGACAGCAGCACCAGCGCGTGCCCGCTGGCCCCCACCGGCAGCCCGCCCTGCCCGGGATAGCGGGCCCACGACAGATACGTCTCCTTGTGGTCGACCTCGACGGCCAGCCGGACGCCGGGGTGGGTGAGGTCCACCGGCAGACCGTCCAGCGCCTGCTGGATCCGCGCGCCGACATGGGCCTCGAGCTGCGATGAGGTCATCGGGAACGCCTTGTCCCGGCGCTTGACCCGCACCGCGAAACTCGCCACCGGCCGCCCGGCGGCCACCTCGCACAGCGCCCGCACCGCCGCGTCCGTGATCGCCTCGACCGTGCTCGGCACCCGGATCGCCGGCTCGACGGAGTTGAAGCCGATCACCCGCCGGGCCCGCTCGACCAGGACCTCCTGCGGGACCTGACCGCCCAGCACCGTGACGTTCTGCGCGGTCTTGATCCACGTCGAGCCGCCGACGCCGCGCAGTGCCAGCCGGAGGTTGTCGTGCAGCCGCTGGGTGAACAGCGGGCGGTTGCGGCCCTTGAGGAAGATCTCCCCGTGCTTGAGCAGGACGCAGGAGCGGTCCGGGCCGGGCGTCCCGGTGGCGGTCGTACGTGGTGCGCCGGACACAGCTCTCCTCCGTGCGTCGTCGTGCGGCCCGGGGCGCGGGCCGCCGGGCCGCCGCGTCCGGCACCCGCCCGGCGGACGGGCGGACCCGCCGCACCTCCAGAGTAGACGCGCCGGCGCGCCCGCCCCCGGACCCCGCGCGCTCAGCCGCCCGGGACGGGCCGGTGGCGCCCGGCCAGCGCCCGCGCGGCCAGCTCGAACCGGATCCGGCACGCGTACCGGCCCGGGCCCGGCGCCGCCGGATCGAGCGCCGGCGCCAGCGCCCGCTGCAACACCACCACCAGCTCGTCGTGGACCGCCGTGAAATGCGCCAGATTGGCGCGCCAGCTGCGGTACATCGCCGCGCTGACCGGCCCCCGCGGCTCGTGGTAGACCGCCGCCTCGGTGTGGTACCGCACCCGCAGCCCGCGCCGGAGCAGCCGGTAGCCCAGCTCGGCGTCCTCCAGCCCCCAGCCGGTGAATCCCTCGTCGAAGCCGCCCGCGGCCACCAGATGGCGGCGGCGCACCGAGGCGTTGCACGCCCACACGTAGTGCCAGGCGGTCTCCAGCCCGGCCAGTTCGCAGCCGAACGCCTCCAGCACCGGCTCCCGTTCATCGCCCCGCACCACCGGCGGCAGCGCCTCGAAACTGAACTCGTACCGCAGCCGCTCCCGGTCCACCGGCCCGTCCCCGAGCTGGAACGTCCGCCCGACCACCACCAGATCCTCGTCCCCGGCATGGGCCCGCGCGTGCTCGGCGAGGAAGGTCGGCGCCACCACCTGGTCCGCGTCGAGCAGGACGACGAGGTCGCCGGTGGCCCGCGCCAGCCCGAGGTTGCGGGCCCGCGCCGGGCCGGATATCGGGGAGCGCGGCGCCTGCACGTACCGCAGATCGAGCCCGGCCGGGAAGGCGGCGACCATCCGGTCCGTGCCGTCGGCCGACCCGTCGTCCACCACGATCACCTCGGCCGTGTGGTCCGCGTCCAGCGACTGCCGGGCCAGCGACAGCAGGCACAGCTCCAGCGCGTCCCGGGCCCGGTAGGAGGGGATGACGACGCTGATCCTCATGGCCCGCTCCTGTCCTGAACGCCCGTCCCCAAGCGCACCCACGGCCTGGACCCCGATCGTGGGCCGGACCCGGACATCGGTCAATATCCCTTTCCCGGGGAGGAATTGGCCGTCTTGACGGCGGGGCGGGGGCTGCGCTACGGGGCCAGACCCCGCACCTCTGGCGCGCCCCTGGGGCCCCTGGGGCGCGCAGTCCGCGTGGCGCCTCCCGCGACCGCGCCGCCCCGCGCCCGCCCGGACAGCCCCGGAAACCCCCGAACGGCCTAACGGAATCCGGTCCGAACACGGCCGAGAAGCCCGCCCTGCCACCCGCCCGGCGGCCCCGCGCCCTACCGGCTCGCGCCCTACCGGCTGCGCGCCACCCGCCGCTCGTCCCACACCGGCTCCGGCGTCTCCCGCACCCGGCCGTCCGCCCCGAACACCAGGAACCGGTCGAAGGACTTGGCGAACCAGCGGTCGTGCGTGACCACCAGCGCCGTCCCCTCGTACGCCGCCAGCCCCTTCTGGAGCGCCTCGGCCGACTCCAGGTCGAGGTTGTCGGTCGGCTCGTCCAGCAGCAGCGCGGTCGCCCCGCCGATCTCCAGCAGCAGGATCTGGAAGCGCGCCTGCTGCCCGCCGGACAGCTTCTCGAACGGCTGGTCCCCGTGCCCGTCCAGCTCGTACCGGCGCAGCGCGTTCATCGCCGGGCCCCGGCTCTTCGCGTGCTCGGTCCACAGGATGTCGACCAGGGTGCGGCCCATCAGCTCCGGCCGGGCGTGGGTCTGCGCGAAATGCCCCGGCACCACCCGGGCGCCCAGCTTCCACTGCCCGGTGTGGGCGACGTCGTCGCCCGCCAGCAGCCGCAGGAAGTGCGACTTCCCCGACCCGTTGGAGCCCAGGACCGCGACCCGCTCGCCGTAGAAGACCTCCAGGTCGAACGGTTTCATCAGACCGGTGAGTTCCAGCTGCTGGCAGGTCACGGCGCGGACGCCGGTCCGGCCGCCGGTCAGCCGCATGGTGATCTTCTGCGGGCGCGGCGGCTCGGGCGGCGGCCCGATCTCCTCGAACTTCCGCAGCCTGGTCTGCGCCGCGTGGTAACGGGACGCCATCTCGTCGCTGCGCGAGGCGTACTGCCGCATGTCCAGCACCAGCCGCTTGAGCTGCGCGTGCTTCTCGTCCCAGCGCCGCCGCAGCTCCTCGAACCGCTCGAACCGCTCGGCGCGCGCCGCGTGGTACGTCCCGAACCCGCCGCCGTGCACCCACACCGCGCTGCCCGCCGGACCCGGCTCCACGCTCACGATCCGCTCCGCCGCGCGCGCCAGCAGCTCCCGGTCGTGCGAGACGAACAGCACCGTCTTGCGGGTCTGGCGCAGCTGCTCCTCCAGCCACTGCTTGCCGGGCACGTCGAGGTAGTTGTCCGGCTCGTCCAGCAGCAGCACCCCGTCCGGGCCGCGCAGCAGCGCCTCCAGCACCAGCCGCTTCTGCTCACCGCCGGACAGCGTCCGCACCGCCCGCCACTGCGCCTTCTCGTACGGGACGCCGAGCGCGGACATCGTGCACATGTCCCACACCGTCTCGGCCTCGTAGCCGCGCGCCTCCGCCCAGTCGCTCAGCGCCTGCGCGTACTGCATCTGAGCCGCCTCGTCGTCCCGCTCCATGACGGCGAGCTCGGCCGCGTCGACGGCGTGCGCGGCCTGCCGGATGCGCTCCGGCGCGACCGAGACCAGAAGATCGCGCACCGTCCGCTCGTCGCGCACCGACCCGACGAACTGCGGCATCACCCCCAGCCCGCCGCTGACCGTCACCGACCCGCCGTGCGGCGCCAGCTCGCCGGAGATCAGCCGCAGCAGCGTGGTCTTCCCGGCGCCGTTCGCCCCGACGAGCGCGGCGACGGCCCCCTCGCCCACCCGGAAGGAGGCGTCATCGAGGAGCACCCGCCCGTCCGGCAGGTAATACTCCACGTGCGCGGCTTCTACATGCCCCATGATCGGCCCAAACTGAGAAAAAGACGGCGGAAACGGTGTGCGGTGCGGCGGGAACGGCACCGCGGGAGCGGAGTGGCCGGAGAGCGCAGCGCGCCCGGCCACCGTAACGGATCAGCGGAGAGCCCCCGCCGGCTTCTCCCACACGGACACCTGCCGCCCGCTCTCGCCGGTGAACGCCTCGCCCGACCACCCGCCCCACCGCTCCCGCAGCCGCAGCCCGGCCAGCTGCGCCATCAGGTCCAGCTCCGCCGGCCAGACGTAGCGGAACGGGATCGAACGGTACGACCCGCGGCCGTCCACCACCTCGACGTAGTGCGAGCTCATCGCCTGCGTCGCCAGGTCGTAGCTGTCGTACGCCCAGCGCGTGGCGCTGGTGTGCCACGGCACGATCCGCTGCCCGGCCGGGAGCTTCCGCAGTTCCGGAACCATCACCTCGATGACGAAGCAGCCGCCCGGGGCGAGGTGCGCGGCGGCGTTGCGGAAGCAGTCGACCTGCGCCTCTTGCGTCGTCAGGTTCATGATCGTGTTGAAGACCAGATAGCAGACCGCGAACGTCCCCTCGACCCGCGTCGTGGCGAAGTCGCCGATCGTCACGCCGATGGCGTCCCCGCCCGGCTTGGCGCGCAGCCGCGCCACCATCGCCCGCGACAGGTCGATGCCGTGGACGGGCACGCCGCGGGCGGCCAGGGGGAGCGCCAGCCGCCCGGTGCCGATGCCCAGTTCCAGCGCCGCTCCGCCACCGGCGAGCCGGGCCAGGACGTCCACGGCCGGGTCCACCACCTCCGGGGCGAACATCTCCGCCGAGGACGCGTCGTAGTCGGCGGCCACGCGCTCGCCGAAGTAACCGTCGCCGTCGCCCTCTCCCGAGCTGTCGATGTCGCCTGGCCTGCCGTCCCTGTCGTCCATGGCCGGACCGTACTGCGGAGCGCGGTGCCGGCGCCCGGTATTTTCCGCTGCGGCGGGCGGCTCACCGCCCCATGGCGTCGCAGAGCGCCGCGGCCACCGCGATCTCGGTGCCGGCCAGCCCGACCGAGCTGAAGACCGTCAGGTCGTCCGGATGGCTGCGGGCCGGGGCCGCGCCGGCGAGCACCGCGCCGAGGCCGGTCAGCCGGCCGGCCGGGAAGAGCGGCGGGCCGGGCAGCGCCGCCGACTGGGCGGGGGAGTCGGTGAGCACCGTCCGGGCCCGCTCGGCCACCTCGGGCGGCACCTCGTACTGCCCGGCGGACTTCGGGCCCAGGGTCGACAGATGCGTCCCCGGGGCGAGCCAGCCGGCCTCCAGGACCGGCACCGGACTGCCGGTCGCCACGATCACCACGTCCCGGTCGCGCACCGCGTCCTCGACGGCCGCCACCGCCCGTACGGCGACGCCGAGTTCGGCGGCCGCCCGGCGGGCGAAGGCCGCGGCGCGCTCCGGGCGGCGGGCCACCACGACCGCGTCCGCCACCTCCCGCACCGCGCGCAGCGCCCACAGCTGCGTCCACGCCTGCGGACCGGCGCCCACCAGGCCGATCCGGACCGGGCCAGGACGGGCCGCGGCGTCCACCGCGACCGCGCCGATCGCCCCCGTCCGCCGCGGGCCCAGCTCACTGCCGTGCACCACGGCCCGCAGCCGGCCGTCCCCCGATCCCCACACCGCGACCAGCTGCTCCACGTCGACCAGGGTGTCGTAGGCCCGGAAGCCGAACACCCCGCGGTCCCGCAGATGGCCCGCGGTGAAGACCAACTCCCCGCCGCCGTCCCCGTCCTCCAGGCCCGCGTGCACCCGTGGCGGCGCGGTCAGGGTGCCGTGGTGCGCGGCCAGCAGCGCCTCCCGTACGGCGCGGACGGCCGTCGGCGCGTCCAGATGGGCGCGGACGTCGTCGTCATCGAGCAGCAGCACGGTCATGGTCCCGTCCCCTTCGCCGGTGTGATCACAGGGGAACCAGCAGAGCACAGGGACCACACGGGCGAACAGCCTGGGCGGGGCGGTCAGCCGGCGATCGGCTTGACGTTGGTGGCGTCCACCGCCGGGCGCAGCGCGCGGGCCAGCCGCACCGCGTCGCCGACCGCCCAGACATGCACGAAGAACAGCCGCGGATGGTCCGTCAGGCCGTGGTTGTGGAGCTCCACGAGCTTGGCGCCGGCCCGCCGCAGCGCCCGCAGCACGGGCTGGACCTCCTCGGCGACCATGCAGCAGTCGGCGCTGACCGCGGCCCGGCCGTCGCCCAGCGGCTGGAAGTTGAACGCGCTGGTCGAGCCCAGGCCCGGCGGCAGCACCAGATTCCCGTCCGTGATCCGCTCCCGGCGGACGAAGACGCACTTGTAGATCCCGTCGTCGCCGGAGCCCTTGGCGCCCATCGCCTTGTCGATCCCCGCGGTGTCCAGGTCGCGCGGCTTCGCCTGGCTGGACGCCCTCGGCAGCGGGGTGCCGGTGCGGTCGAACGCCTTGCGCAGCCCGCGGGCCAGCGCCACCGGGTGGTGCCCGTGCCCGTGGATGTGCACCCACCAGATGTCCGGCCGCTGGCCGAGCAGGTGCTTGTGCAGCGCGGTCTGGCCGATGCCGTGGTCCTGCAACGTGTCGATGAAGTGCTGGAGTTCGTGCTCGGTGACCACCACATCGCCCATCAGCAGAGTGCGGCCGTCGGCGTAGCGGACGAACGAGACGTGCGAGCCGAGCGCGAGCGCCGGCTTGATCCGGACGTGGTGGGAGACCACCCGCAGGTCCCGGCGCGGGAAGCCGGTGTGGTACATGACGTTGCGCTTCATGTCCCCGGGGCCGCCCAGCACTTCGGCCACGGACGTCCAGTCGCGGACGCTGGTGTGCACCGGTTTGACGAGGTCGCGCGCGGCGCGTCCGGCGGACCGGGCCACGGCGGGCCGGGTTGCGGCCGGCGCCGCGGCCAGGAGCGGGGCGAGGCCCGCCGCGGCCAGGAGCCGCCGCCGCGGGGCCCCCGCTCGCGGCTCGGTGGTCTGCTGCGAATATCCAGCCATGACGTACGCACCTCCACGACGACCTCGGTATGAGTGGGAAGCATGACCGAGCTGAGGCCCCGTCACCTTCCGGCGCGCGCCAGGTGGGCTAAGCGGTGGTCGTGACGGGTGAGAGCCTGCGCCGAACAGGCGGCGGGACCACACGGCTGGTCGAGCGACGGCACGCCGACCCACCGTTCCCCGCCCGGTACGGCCCGCCCCCGCCCGCGCCCCCCGATTGCCCGGCGGCCGGTGCCACCCGCGGCCGCCGGTGCCCACACTGGTCGCAGCGCACATCGGCCCAGCGCCCGACGATGGGCAGACCACCCACCCCCGCCGGCCCCGCCGACCTCCACTGGCTGATGTCCCCCGACGTCCGCAAGCACTGCACCCGCACCGCCTGCCTGGACGTCCGCCCCCCGGCTCACTCTTCCGCACCGAATTCGGCACCGTCGTCGCCCAGGAGGACATCCGCAACGGCTGCGGCTACTGCGTCCCCACCTGCCCCTACGACGCCATCGACCACCGCCGCGACGACGGCCGGGCCTGGAAGCGCACCCTGTGCCACGACCGGCTGGACGCCGGCCCCGAACCGGCCTGCGCCAAGGCATGCCCCACCGACTCCATCCAGTTCGCACCGCTGGACGACCTGCGGGAACGCGCCGGGGCCCGGGGCGCCCAGCCGCACACCGCCCGCGCCACCGAGGCCCGGCTCTACGGCGAGAGCCCGCAGGACGGCGTCGGCGGGGCACGGCGCGTTCTTCCTTCTCCTCGACGACCCCGAGGTGTACGGCCTGCCACCGAACCCGGTCGCCACCACCCGCGACCTGCCCACCATGTGGCGCTACGCGACGGCCGCCGACACCCTGGCCGCCGGGGCCGCCGCCGGCTTCCTGTGACGGCGCCCATGACCGCGCACCGCGCACCCGGCCAGACCCTGCTCGGCAACATAGACCGCCTCAGCGGCGCCGAACGGCCCGTCATGCCCCGCGCGGGCTTCGCCTCGTATGCCAAGACCGGCGCGTCCGCGGGAGAAGCCCTGTCCCTGGCCGCGCTGGTCCACGACCTGGGCTGGCCGGACAGCGTCGGACACCCTCCCCGACGCCCGCTCACGCAGCCTTCACAGCAGCCAACGAGTCGCAGCAGCACCGGAACTCAGGCCCACTGGCTTGAGCCAGCGTTCATAACGCGCGTGAAGACAGCGGCACGTACCGGAAGCGGGGTACCTTGCGCGCATCAACCAGAATACGATGCTGCTCGTGAACTGGGGATCGCAGATCAGCACAGTTATCGGCGTCGTACTCGGCATTGGTGCCACCCTCCTCGGCGACCGAGTGAGATACCGGCGCGAGCAAGCAACCCGCAGTCAAGAGGTGCTTCGAGACCTCTATGTGAGGTACCTGAACACACTGAATGAAAGTTCATCTTCCATCCGGCTCATAGTTATCAAAGAAACGGATCCGGCCGCCCGCTACCAGGCTGCCTTAGATGCCTTTCGAGAATCCTCCGTACTGGAACATCGCTATGAGATCAACCTCCTAGCGCCACTCCCCGTCAAAGAAAAGTCCGACCAGGCATACAGGCTATTGCGAAAGTTGCGAGACCTGCTCGAAACCAAACCAGACATCACGCTCACGTCAACCGACTACCTCGAAGCGCTCGACCAGTTCCATAACGCCCGCAAGGAACTCCAAGAAATAATGCGTGCCAACCTCTGACCCAGGCCACGTCGACAAACTAGTGGGCGGCACGGTGCGACGATGCCAACACGGGGTGCACAGACGCGAGAAACCCCACCCTGCCAGAGCGGGGCTCACGCGGCGCCTCGTCAGGCCAGCCAGCGCAACCAGTGCGCTCCAGTGGCGCCGGCCCCGAAGCTAGCCAGCCACGCCAATAGCGCCGATGACGCCATCAGGTGCAGATGGCGGCCAGCTGTGAACTCCAACCCCCGACGGTCAAAGCTCAACCGCCACCGCGGCAAAGCGCCGCTCGGCTCCTCATGCTCAGGGCCCGCCTCAGTATCTCCGAGTAGCGTCATGACAGAGCTCTCCTCAATTGTGTGTGGATCTCTAGTGACCGGGCAGGGCTGCAACCTGCCAGACGGAACGGCTGGGCGTTGGTGCGCCCGGCCAATTCCATGCAGCGACTAGGTGACTGCTTCGCGGCCCGACAAGCTGAAAACTTAGAGCATCGCTCGGCCTGCCAGAGTCAACATGGGGAACTCCAGGGGGAGACCAGGTGCACCCATTCGGGTGAGGGGGTCGGGAAGGTCACCTTATTTTTTGGATAAATTTCAGGTTCCTGGCCTGCGGCTCCGCGATCTCGCATTTCCCCCCGAATGCGCCCCGGGGACAATTTCAGCTGGCCGGGCCCGAAGCGGCAAGGCGCCCTAAGGCTGTCTGGAAACCAGCGAAGCGCATACGGCTCGTGGCCGGATCCTTTCCATGGCCGCAACATGAAAGCCGGGCCGAACCAGCGCAGAAGCCCCCGCTCGGATCGAGCGGGGGCTACGTCGTCTCGCAGCCGCTACTCCCCGGCGCCCAACTCCCCGTCGAGGTGGTCTTGCACTGGCCCGAACAGCCCGTAAGGCACGTACTCGGGGATGTCAGCATGCGCAACCCACGCGACCTCGGCCAGCTCCTCCGTGTCAGCGACATACGCCTCGCCGGAGCCGGGAGAACAGGCAACGTAGTACATGAGCCGACCCGTCTTCGGATGCACCCGGCCACCAAGGAGACTCAGCGCCACGACGGCCAGCCCCGTCTCCTCCAGTGTCTCCCGCACGGCCGCCTGCTCCACGGACTCACCGGCCTCCACCTTGCCCGCTGGGAACTGCCAACGCAGAACGCCTTCTTCGACCGCACGACGCACCAGCAACACCCGGCCACCCCGCACGATCACGGCCGCCGCTACAGGCTGCTCAACCACGCCTACTTCCTTCCCCCTGGGAACCACACCAACCAAGCCGACACAGGCGCACGGCAATGCACGACGAGTACGGCAAACAGCGTTAGCGCCACCCAGACGCGTCGGTGCAACTCCCCGTGCACCAACACGCCCCAACGATCACCGCGACCGAAACTCGCCGCGTCACCCAAGTGATCGATGGGGAGCCTCCCCGCGACGCCAACCCCAGGGGGAACCACATGGTCTTCAAAACCGAACGCATCGTCACCGCCATCAGCGAAATCCCACGCCAAATCCTCAGCGACCTGCCAAGCAAGCTCGAGAACGCCGTCTCAGGAATCCGCGTCGCCGTCGAAACCACCCTTACAGCAGCACAAAACGCCCGCGACTCCGCAGTCGCAGCACACGCCCGCGTCGACGCCATCCACAGCGAACTCCATGCCCTACGCGAGGATCTCCGACACCCCAAAACCGACCGCGACAACACCCAGCTCCTCGCCGAACTCACCAGCCTCCGAGTCGCCGTCGAAGGCTGGCGCGCCGAAACCGCAGCCCTCCGCGCCGACAAGCACACCGAAGCCGCCGAGCCGGAACTGGCCACCCCGCAACCGCCGGCTCAACAAGCCGAGTCCGACCCCGGCGACTTCGAACAACTCCTCACTCTCGCCGCCCGCATCGCATACGCTCAACTCACCTGCCACCGCGACCACTGGGACTTCCTCGTCGCCCAATCCAGCAGCGGCCAGCACTTCCGACTGCCCGCAGGCGTCAAGGAAGCCAACGGCCTCATCCAAGCCGAAATCTCCGGCCGTACCCTCATCGCCGCGCTCGACGCTCTACGCGCCACCGAGCAAGACCCCACCGCCACCCTCGGAACTCAAAGGTTTGCCGCCGTTATCTACGAACGCATCGGCGCCGCCCTACGCAAAGTCGACACCGACCAGGTCGACGCCCACTACCGGACAAGCAACGGCTGCCCACCCGTCACCCACATCATCATCGACGACCGACCACCAGCCCAAGACAGCTGACGCGACGGCACCTCGTGCCCAGGGCTTTGCCGACGCAGTGGCTTAGAGCCACTGACAGAAGCCCTTGATCATGTGACTGTCGGTTCGGTTGCCCGTTGGTGCAGCTGCGCGGGGCACCAACCGAGGCCGTGGATCGTCTCGGATGAGCTGTGGTCGTTGATCGAGCCGCTGCTGCTCGGGCCGGGCCCCAAAGCCGTCCTGGCCGTGGTCGGTCACGTCGGCCGGTCCGGACGACGGCCCGATATGCTGTTCGCCGACCGCGGCTACGACCACGACAAGTACCGACGGCTGGTCCGGCAGCGGGGCATCCGATCAGTGATCGCCGAAGGCGGCCGCCGGCACGGCACCGGCCTGGGCACCTTCCGCTGAGTCGTGGAACGGACGATCTCCTGGCTGCACGGCTTCCGCCGCTTACGTATCCGCTCGGAACGAGGCGACGACATCCGCGGAGCCTTTCTCGGCCTCGCCACCTGCCTCATCACACTTCGCCACGTCCAACGCCTTTGTCGGAACCTCTTAATGCCCGCAGCAAGGCCCCAGGAGGAGCGCGATGAGGCGGTGGCCCTTCGGGCAGGTGGGGCGCTGGGGCCACCGGTCAGGTCGTAGCCGCGCTCCCCGGCAGCCTGAGCGCGTCCGGCGCGGCGTCAATTCGGTGTGTGGGGATTCACTCCTTCCGGGTGGGTGTGGGGG
>NZ_LLZI01000271.1 GCF_001509485.1 Streptomyces sp. NRRL F-4489 | reverse complement strand
GCCTGGAGCGCCATCGTGCCCGGCTCGCCGGCCGCGGGCGGCTGCGCGGGCGCGGCCGGCGGCATCGGTCCGGCGGCGGGCGGCGGTCCGGCCGGTGCGGGGGCGGCGGGCGGCAGCGGCTGGGCCGCGCTCCCGGGGGCGGCGGGCTCCGGCCGGTCCTGCGGCTGCTGGGGGTTGGTCATCGGGCGTCCTGGGGGTGCGGCACGGTCGGGTCGGCGGGGGCGGCGGGCGGCTGCGCGGGCGGAACCGGCGGCGCGGTGGGCGGCTGCTGCCCGTAGGGAGGGGGTGCGGCGTACGGGCCGGGTCCCCCGTACGGGTGACCTTGCGGCGGCGGACCGCCGGGCGCCGGGGCGGCGTACGGGCCGGGCTGCGCGTACGGGTCCGGCTGCGCGTACGGATTCGGCGCGGACATCCCGGCGGGCGGCCCGGCCGGCGGCTGCCCCGGTACGGGCACCTGCCCCGGCACCGGCGCGTACCCCGGCGCCCCCGCCCCCTGCGGCCCGTACCCCGCCGCCGAGCGGTAGTCCACCGCGCCCTGCGTCATCCGCATGTACGCCTCCTCCAGCGACGCCTGGTGCGGTGACAGCTCCCACAGCCGGACCCCGGCGGTGTGCGCGAGGTCGCTGATCCGGGGCAGCGGCAGCCCGGTCACCCGGAGCGCGCCGTCCGCCTCCGGCGCCGCCGCGCCGCCCGCCTCGGCGATCGCCGCGGTCAGCTTCTCCCGCTGCTCCGGCTCGCCGTCCGGCGTCCGCACCCGCGCGAAGTCCGCGGAGTGCGCCGAGATGAAGTCCGTCACCGGCATGTCCGCGAGCAGCCGGCCGCGGCCGATCACGATCAGGTGGTCGGCGGTCAGCGCCATCTCGCTCATCAGGTGCGAGGAGACGAAGACCGTCCGCCCCTCGGCGGCCAGCCGCCTCATCAGATTCCGCACCCAGAGGATGCCTTCGGGGTCCAGGCCGTTGACCGGTTCGTCGAAGAGCAGCACCTGCGGGTCGCCGAGCAGCGCCGCGGCGATCCCCAGCCGCTGCCCCATCCCCAGCGAGAAGCCCTTGGCGCGCCGGTGGGCGACGTCCTGGAGGCCGACCAGCGCCAGCACCTCGTCGACCCGCCCGGCCGGGATGCCCGACAGCTGCGCCAGCGACAGCAGATGGGCCCGCGCGCTGCGGCCGCCGTGCACCGCCTTGGCGTCCAGCAGCGCGCCCACCTGGCGGGCGGCGTGCGGGGTGCCGCGGAACGGGCGGCCGCCGATCGTGGCCCGGCCGGCCGTGGGGGTGTCCAGCCCCAGGATCATCCGCATCGTCGTGGACTTGCCGGAGCCGTTGGGCCCCAGGAAGCCGGTGACGGTGCCCGGACGCACCCGGAACGACAGGTCCGCGACGGCCGTCCTCGGCCCGTAGCGCTTGGTCAGGCCGACTGCCTCGATCAATTCTCCGCCCCTCGCGCGATGGTCGGGGCACCAGGCGCCCGTGCCCCCGTGAGGGTAATGAGGCTATCGGCACGTTGACGGTTCCCGTCAAAAAGGGGCGCGGGGCCGGGCGGACGCCCCCTGCGGGCTCAGGCGTCCCGCTTGTTCAGCAGCACATAGCCGCAGATCAGCGCCGCCGCCGTCCAGGCCGCCATGATGGCGAACCCGCCCCACGGGCCGTACGGTGTCTCGTCGTTGACCGGCGCGACCACCTGCATGATCTTCGAGCCGGCCTGGTCGGGGAGGTAGCGGCCGATCTTCCGGGTCGCCGAGACGTTCCCGAGGATGTTGGAGATCAGGAAGAAGAACGGCATCAGGATGCCCAGCGACAGCATCGGACTGCGCAGCATCGCGGCCACCGCCATCGAGAACAGCGCGATCATCGTCATATAGAGCCCGCCGCCGACCACCGCCCGCAGCACCCCGGGATCGCCGAGCTGCGCCCGGTGCTCACCGAGCGCCGCCTGGCCCGCGAAGAACGCCGCGAAGCTGGTCGCCAGGCCGACCGCGAAGACCAGCGCGGTGGCCACCAGCAGCTTGCAGAAGAGGAAGACGCCGCGCTGCGGTACGGCGGCCAGCGAGGTGCGGATCATGCCGGTGCTGTACTCGTTCGTCACCACCAGCACCCCGAAGACGATCATCGCCAGCTGGCCCAGGCCCATCCCCGCGAAGCTGGTGTTGGTGGGGTCGAAGGCCAGCCGCCGCTCGTCCGGCATCGACCCGAAGTCCTTCCGGGCCAGGGTGCAGATCAGCACCCCCACCGCGACGGTCACCACCACCGCGGTGGCCAGCGTCCACACCGTGGACCGCACCGACCGGATCTTGGTCCACTCGGACCGCAGGACCTGCCCGACGACAGCCATCCGTCAGCTCCTCTTCCGTTGCTGCCACTGCGCGCCCCAGTCGCCCGGTGCCGGGCCGCCGGACAGCGCGCCTTCGGGGACCGCGGGCCGCGGCGCCACCCCGCCCGGCGCCGCGGCCGGCCCGCCGGGCCGCGCGTGGTACTCCACCGCCCCGGCCGTCAGCTGCATGAACGCCTCCTCCAACGACGCCTGCTGCGGGCTGAGTTCATGCAGCACCAGCCGGTGCGCGGCGGCCAGTTCGCCCAGCCGCTCGGCGGGCACCCCGTCCACCTCCAGCGCCCCGTCCGGCGCGGCCGCCGCCCGTACGCCCTGCGTGTTCAGCACGTCCAGCAGCCGCTCCCGCTCCGGGGACCGCACCCGCACATACGACCGGGAGTTCTCGCGGATGAACTCCGCCATCGAGGTGTCCGCCAGCAGCCGGCCCTGCCCGATCACCACCAGGTGGTCGGCGGTCAGCGCCATCTCGCTCATCAGATGCGAGGAGACGAAGACCGTACGGCCCTGGGCGGCGAGGTCCTTCATCAGATGGCGGATCCACTGGATGCCCTCCGGATCCAGCCCGTTGACCGGCTCGTCGAACATCAGGATCCGCGGATCGCCCAGCAGCGCCGCCGCGATCCCCAGCCGCTGCCCCATGCCCAGCGAGAAGCCCTTGGACCGCTTGCGGGCCACCGAGGTGAGCCCGACCAGGTCCAGCACCTCGTCGACCCGGGACGGCGGAATGCCGTTGCTCTGCGCCAGGCACAGCAGATGGTGGGCGGCGCGCCGGCCGCCGTGCAGCGCCTTGGCGTCCAGCAGCGCCCCGACGTACGTCAGCGGATTCCTCAGCTCGCGGTAGTGCCGGCCGTCGATCCGCACCGAACCGGCCGTCGGATTGTCCAGACCGAGCACCATCCGCATGGTGGTGGACTTCCCGGCACCGTTGGGGCCCAGAAAGCCGGTGACGACGCCCGGCCGGACGGTGAACGACAGCCGGTCCACCGCCACCGTGTCCCCGTAATGCTTGGTCAGCTCCCTGAGCTCGATCATGTCCAGCACGCTAGGCGCGGCCGGACCGCCCCGCCACCGGGGCCGGGCCGCCCGGAGGACGGCGCCGCGCCCCGGCACGGCCGTGCCCCCGCACCGCCGCGGACGGCGGATACGGGGGCACGGACGGACGCGGGAAAACCTTCCGGCGGGCGGCTCAGCGGCTCTGCTGGGCGGGCACCCCGCGGGAGACCGACTCGTCGTCGGCGGGCGAACCGGCCGCGGCCACCGCCGCGCCGGTCAGCGTCGCCAGCATCTCGCGGACGTTGGTCAGCTGCGCGTTGATCGAGTCGCGGCGGTTGGTGAGCGCCGCCAGCTCGCGCTCCGATTCGCTGCGGATCCGGTCGGCCTTGGCGTTGGCGTCCGCGACGATGTCCTCGGCCTGGCGCTGCGCGGTCTCCACCGTCTGGCGGGCCCGGCGCTCGGCGTCCGTACGCAGCTTCTCGGCCTCCAGGCGCAGCTGCTCGGCCCGGTGCTCGATCTCCGCCAGCCGCTTCTCGGCCTTGGCCTGGCGCGAGGCGAGGTCGCGCTCGGACTGCTCGCGGCGCTTGGCGAGGTTGGTCTCGAAGTCGGCGGCGGCCTGCGCGGCCTTGGCGCGGGTCTCCTCGAAGAGGGCGTCCGCCTCCTCGCGCTTGGACTGGGCGTCCTTCTGCGCCTCGGCGCGCATCGTGGCCGCCTCGCCCTTGGCCTTCTCGACGATCCGGGCGCCCTCGTCCTCGGCCTTGGCCTTGCGGTCGACGGCGAACTGCTCGGCGTCGTTGCGGACCTGCTGGGCGGCCGACTCGGCGAGCTCGCGGTGCTGCTCGGCGGCGCGGCGGGCCTCCTCACGCAGCTCCTTGGCCTCCTCCTCCGCGAGGCGGAGGATCTTCTCCACGCGCGCCCCGAGGCCCGCGTAGGACGGCTCGGCGTCATTGACCTGAGCCTGGGCGTTCTGCGTCTCGAGGTGCAGCTCCTCGATGCGCTTCTCCAGCGAGGTGATGCGGGCCAGGGCGCTGTCGCGGTCCGCGACCAGTTTGGTGATGCGGTCATCCACCTGACCGCGGTCGTACCCACGCCGCACGAGCTCGAAGCCGAAGGGGGAGGAAGTGTCGCTCATGGGGTTCCTGTCGAAAGAGACCGGTGAGGTGATAAGGAGAATCCTAGGGGTCTTAACGGCGTGTCATCGAGTCATTGCGCGTTTGAAGTGGAGAATGACCCCTCATTTGAGTGGCTACCCCTCAGACGGCTTGCCACTCGAACGAGTTGTCCCGGCGCCCGCGGCGGCCTTGACCGCCCCGCCCTTGGCCTCCCCGCCCTGCGCCGGCACCTCGAACGACTCCAGCGCCTCCAGCACGTCCTGCACCCGCGAGATCTCGGCGTTGATGTCCTCCCGGCGGCGCGCCAGCACCTCCAGCTCGCGCCGGCCCTCCGCGACGATCCGGGCGGCCTCCTCCTTGGCCTCGGCCCGCATCTTCTCCGCGTCCCGCACCGCCGCGGCCTTCTTGTTCTCGGCCTCCTTGATCAGGCCCTCGGCCTTCTTCACCGCCGCGATCCGCACCTTGCTCGCCTCGCTGTTGGCGTCCGCCAGCAGCTTCTCGGCCTTCTCCCCGGCCTCCACCTGCTGCGCGGTGGCCTGCGCGATCAGCTTGTCGACCCGCTCCCCGGCGTTCTTCATCGCCTCCGAGGACTCCCGGCGGGCCCGCTCGTGCAACTCCTCGACCTCGGCCTCGATCCGCACCCGCAGCTCCTCGGCCCGGTCCCTTATGGCGGTCGCGTCCCGCCGCGCCTCGCCCAGCAGCGTGTCGGCGTCCGTACGGGCCTTCTCCACCCGCGCGTTGCCCTCCGAGGTGGCCTCCCGGACGATCCGCTCGGCCTCCTTGCGGGCCGCGCCGACCATGATGTCGGCCTGCTCCTCGGCGCCGGTCGCGGTCTTCAGCGCCTCCTCGCGCGCCTTGGCGATCAGCTGGTCCGCCTGCTCGGCCGCGTCGCCGCGCCGCTTGGCGGCGTCCTTGCGGGCCTCGTCCAGCAGCCGGTCGGACTCCTCCTGCGCCTCCGTACGGGTCCGCTCGGCGGCCGCCTCGGCGTCCTCCCGGATCTTCGCCGCCTCGTTCCGCGTGCGGTTGGCGTGCTCCTGCGCCGCGGTGACGGTCTCCGCCGCCTCGGCCCGCAGCCGGTCCGCCTCCGCGGTGGCCGTCGCCACCATCCGGTCGGCCTGCTCCCGGGCGTCCGCGCGGGTGCGGTCGGCGTCCCGCTCGGCCTCCGCGGTGCGCTCCGCGGCCTCCGACCGCAGCCGCTCCGCCTCGCCGGCCGCCTCCGCCACCAGCTCGTCGGCCTGCGCCGCGGCGTCCGCGCGGGCCTTGTTGGCCGCCGTGCGCGCCTCGTCGGCCACCCGCTCGGCCTCCGCGCGGGCGGTCTCCAGCGCCTGCGCCGCCTCGGCCCGCAGCCGGTCCGCCGCCTCGGTGGCCTCCGCCACCGTCCGCAGCGCCTGCTGCTCGGCCTCCGCGCGCAGCCGCTCGGCGGCCTCCTGGCCCTCCCGTACGGTGCGGTCCGCGTCGTCCTGCGCCGAGGACGTCAGCTCCGCGGCCTCGGTGACGATCCGCTCGGCCTCCGTACGGGCCTCGGCCAGCAGCCGGTCGGTCTGCTCGGCCGCCTCCGACCGCATGCGGTTGGCGTCGTCGCGCGCCTCCGCCCGGGTCCGCGCCGCGTCCTGCTCCGCCGACGCCAGCGCGTCGGAGGCGTCGGTGCGCAGCTGCTGGGCCTTGGCCGAGGCGTCGCCGACCAGCTTCTCGGCCTTCGCGGTGGCGTCCGCGACCAGCTTCTCCGCCTCGGCGGTGGCCTCGGCCACCAGCCGGTCGGCCTGCTCGGCGGCTTCCGTACGGGCGGAGTTGGCGTCCCGGCGGGCGGTGTCCAGCACCTCGTCCGCCTCGGCCCGCAGCTCCTCGGCCTTCGCCGTGGCGTCGGCGACCAGCTTCCCGGCCTCGGCCGTGGCCTCGGCCACCAGCCGGTCCGCCTGCTCGGCGGCCTCCGTCCGCGCGGTGTTGGCGTCGCGGCGCGCCTCGTCCAGGACGCCGGCCGCCTCCGACCGCAGCCGGTCGCCCTCCTCGATGGCCTCCGCCACCGTCCGCTCGGCCAGTGCCGCGGCCGCCTCGGCGTTCTCCTGCGCCTCCCGGCGCACCCGCGCCGCGTCCTCCGAGGCCCGCTCCCGCTCGGCGTAGGCGTCCGACCGGACCCGGTCGGCCTCCTCCTGCGCCTCGGACCGCGTCCGCTCCGCGGCGTGCTCCGCCGCCGACCGCAGCCCGGCGATCTCCTCGTTCGCCTGCTCGTGCAGCCCGGCGACCGCGTCCCGCACCTGCTGCGCGGTCTGCTCGGCCGCCGCCACCAGCTCGGCCGCCCGCCGGTCCGCCTCCTCGACCAGCCGCTCGGCCTCCGCCTGCGCCTCGCTGACCCGCGTACGGGCCGACGCCAGCAGCTCCTCGCTCTGCTCCCGCGCCGCGGTCCGCTCCTGGTGGGCCTCCTCGCGCGCCTCGCCCAGCAGCTGCTCGGCCTCCCGGCGGCGCCGCGCGGCCTCCTCCTGCGCCTCGGCCAGCGCCTGCGCGGCCTCCGTGCCCGTACGCTCCGCGGCCGCGGCCGCCTCCGCCCGGACCCGGTCCGCGGTCTCCTGCGCCTCCGCCTTGAGCCGCTCGGCCTCCGCGGCGGCCTCCGCCCGCAGCCGGGTGGCCGCGGTCTCGGCCTCGGCCCGGGCCGCCGAGGCGTCCCCGGCCGCCTCCGTCCGCAGCCGCTCGGCCTCCTCCTCGGCCTGCTGCTGGAGCGCGCGCCGCCGCTCGGCCGCCTCGGCCTTGAGCCGGGCCGCCTCCTCCTGCGTCTCCCGGCGCAGCCGCTCGGCCTCCGCGCGGGCCTCCCGCAGCGCCTCCTCGGCCGCCGCCAGCTTCTCCTCGGCCTCGCCGCGCAGCCGGTCCAGCTCCGCCTGCGCCTCCGCGCGCCGCTCCTCGGCGGCCGCCTCGGCCTCGGCCCGCAGCGCCGCCGCGCTCCGCTCCGCCTCGGAGGTCAGCTCCTCGGCGGCCTGGGTGCCCTCCAGCAGCAGCTGCTCGGCCTCCGTACGGGCCCGCTCCAGCGCCTCCTCGGCCTGCCGGCGCAGCGCGGCGGCCCGCTCGATGGCCTCCGTCCGCACCCGCTCGCTCTCGGCGACCGCGCCCGAACGGGTCTCCTCCGCATCGGACTTGGCCTTCGCCAGCAGCTCCTCGGCGGTCCCGGCCGCCTCCTCGATCTGCTGGACGGCCTCCCGCCGCGCCTCGCCGCGGATCCGCTCGCCCTCGGCGACCGCGTCCGCCCGCAGCTGCTCGGCCTCACCGCGCAGCCGCCGCGCCTCCTCCTGGAGTTCGGCGGTCTTGGCGCGGTACTCCTTGGTGTCGTTCTTCGCCGCGCCCTTGAGCTGCTCGGCGGTGTCGTGCGCCTCCTCACGCAGCCGGTCCGCCTCGGCCTCGGCCTCCCGGCGCAGCCGCTCCGCCTCCTCGGCGGCGGCCTTGGTGACGGCCTTGGCGTCCTGCGACGCCTTGGTCATCATCTCCTCGGCGGCCCGCGCGGCCTTCGCCAGCTGCGCCGCCGAGTCCTCCGCGGCCTTCGACCGGGCCGCCTCCTGCGCCTCGGCCACCAGCCGCTCGGACTCCGCCCGGGCGTCCGCCCGCAGCTGCTCGGCCTCCGCGCGCAGCGCCTCGGCCTCCTTGGTCGCCTCCGCGACCAGCCGCGCGACCTCCGCCTTGGCCGTACGGGTCCGCTGCTCGTTCTCCGACTCGGCGGCCGACAGCCGCTTCGCCGCGGACTGCTGCGCCTCCTCGACCAGCTTCTCGGCCTCGGCGCGCGCCTCGCGCAGCGCCGCGTCCGCCTCCTGGATCCGCGCCTCGGCCGTCCGGGTCAGCTCCGCGGCCTGCCGGCGGGCCTCCTCCGACTCCGCGCCGGCGGTCGAACGCAGCTGCTCCGCCTGGTCGGTGGCCTCCTGCGCCTGGCTGGACGCGGCGTTCAGCAGCCGCTCGGCGTCCGTACGGGCCCGGCGCAGGATGGATTCGGCTTCCGCCCGCGCCTCCTCGGCCGCCGTGCCCAGCCGCTCGCGCGCCCGGTCCGCCAGCCGCTGCGCCTCGGTCCGGGCCGCGGCGAGCACCTGCTCGGCCTCCGCCCGGGACTCCTCCATCAGCCGCCGGGCCTGCGACTCCGTACGGGCCCGCAGCTGCTCCGCCCACGCGACGTTCTCGTTGACGTGCGATTCGACGGTCTGGCGGCGCTCGTTCAGCTCCTCGTCCAGCCGCTGCCGCCGGCTGACCGCCTCGGCGTGCAGCTCGGCGTCCATCCGGGCCTGCCGCTCGGCGGCCTCCTGGAGCAGCCGCTGGGTCTGCGCCCGCGCCTCGCGCAGCTCCCGCTCGGCGTCCGAGCGCAGTTGGTCGGCCTGGATCTGCGCGTTGCGCAGGAGTTGTTCGGCCTGGTGGCTGAGGTTGTCGTAGGCAGGCCGGGACGCGAGGTTGCGGCGCGCCTCGTGGAGCTTGGCGCGCAACACCTCGACCTGGTAACCGAGGTCGTCGGCGTGCTGGACGGCCTTGTCCCGCTCGGTCTTCAGCCGCTCCATCTCGGCTTCGAACTGCGAGAGGTGGTCGGCTTCAGCCCACTGACGCTCCTGGCGCTCGTTGCCCCGCACTGCGCGGTCCCATCCGTCCCCTGGTCATGGCGGCGGCCGGCTCCGGACCCTGCGGCACGCGCCCCGCACGCCTCGCGGCGTACCGGACCCGCGCCCTTTCGGAGCTGACCCTTCCGAAGAAATGGTGTCAGATCATCGGCAGAGTATGGACCGGCCCCACACCCGTACCCCGGCCGAGGCTGCACTCTACCGGCCGGGGGAGGGGAAGGTCAGTGGCCAGTCGCGTCCGGGGGCGCCGCGGTGACGAGTTCGGTGAGCACACCGTGGCAGTCCTTGGGGTGCAGGAAGGTGATCCGCGACCCCATCGAGCCCCGCCGCGGCTCGTCGTAGAGCACCCGGACGCCCTTGCCGCGGATGGCCTCCGCGTCCCCGTCGACGTCGGCGGTGCCGAAGGCGATGTGGTGCACGCCCTCGCCGTTCTTCGCCAGCCACTTGCCGACCGCGGAGTCCTCGCGGATCGGCTCCAGCAGCTGGAGGTAGGAGGCGCCGCCGTCGGACGTCTCGTTGATTTTGAGCATGGCCTCGCGGACCCCCTGCTCCTCGTTGACCTCGGTGTGGAACACCTCGAAGCCATACGTGGCACGGTAGAACTCGACGGTCCGGTCCAGATCGCGGCAGGCGATTCCGATGTGGTCGATTCGCGTCAGCATGGCTCCAGTGCACCGCTCGCACGGCTGGTTACGCAACGTGCGCGCGATCACACCCGCTTGCCGGTGACCCGGCGACTACCCCTCAGTACATTGACGGGAACCCTCGTTAACTTCCCTGCACAGGAAGGCCGCACCCTATGTCTGCAACGAACGGCAGGAACGGCACCACCTCCGTCATCGTCGCCGGAGCGCGCACCCCGATGGGCCGGCTCCTGGGCTCGCTGCGCAGCTTCTCCGGGGCCGACCTGGGCGGTGTGGCCATCAAGGCGGCGCTGGACCGCGCGGGGATCGGCGGCGACCAGGTGCAGTACGTGATCATGGGCCAGGTGCTCCAGGCCGGCGCGGGCCAGATCCCGGCGCGCCAGGCCGCGGTCAAGGCCGGCATCCCCATGAACGTCCCCGCGCTGACCGTCAACAAGGTCTGCCTCTCCGGCCTGGACGCCATCGCGCTGGCCGACCAGCTCATCCGCGCCGGGGAGTTCGACATCGTCGTCGCCGGCGGCCAGGAGTCCATGACCAACGCCCCGCACCTGCTCCCCAAGTCCCGCGAGGGCTTCAAGTACGGCGCGGTGGAGATGCTCGACGCGATGGCGTACGACGGCCTCACCGACGCCTTCGAGAACATCGCCATGGGCGAGTCGACCGAGAAGCACAACGCCCGGCTGGGCATCGGCCGGGCCGAGCAGGACGAGATCGCCGCGCGCTCCCACCAGCGGGCCGCCGCCGCCCAGAAGAACGGCCTGTTCGAGGCCGAGATCACCCCCGTGGAGATCCCGCAGCGCAAGGGCGACCCGGTGATCTTCAGCCAGGACGAGGGCATCCGCGGGGAGACCACCGCCGAGTCCCTCGGCAAGCTGCGGCCGGCCTTCGCCAAGGACGGCACGATCACCGCCGGCAGCTCCTCGCAGATCTCCGACGGCGCCGCCGCCGTGGTCGTGATGAGCAAGGCGCGGGCGCAGGAGCTGGGACTGTCCTGGATCGCCGAGATCGGCGCGCACGGCAATGTCGCGGGCCCCGACAACTCCCTCCACTCGCAGCCGTCCAACGCGATCCGGCACGCGCTGGCGAAGGACGGGCTGACCGTTGACGACCTCGATCTGATCGAGATCAACGAGGCGTTCGCGGCGGTCGCGGTGCAGTCAATGAAGGATCTCGGGGTTTCCCCCGAAAAGGTGAATGTCAACGGCGGTGCCATTGCCCTCGGCCATCCGATCGGCATGTCCGGGGCCCGTATCGTGCTGCACCTCGCGCTGGAGCTGCGGCGGCGCGGCGGCGGCACGGGCGCGGCGGCGCTGTGCGGCGGGGGCGGGCAGGGGGACGCGCTGATCATCCGGGTGCCGGGGAGGTAGTCCGTTCCGCGCCGCGGGCCGGGTTGTGCACCGGTCCGGCCCGGGGCGCGGCGCGGTGGGTACGGCGGCGGTACGAGTGAGTCGGTCGAACGAGGGCGAAGGAGCCGAGCGCGATGGTGGACGTCCCCCAGCTGGTGGAACAGGCCCGGCAGGGCCGGCCGAGGGCGGTGGCCCGGCTGATCTCCCTCGTCGAGGGAGCCGCGCCGGAGCTGCGCGAGGTGATGGCGGCGCTGGCGCCGCTCACAGGCAACGCCTATGTGGTCGGGCTGACCGGCTCGCCCGGCGTCGGCAAGTCCACCACCACCTCCGCCCTGGTCACCGCGTACCGCAAGGCCGGCAAACGGGTCGGGGTGCTCGCCGTCGACCCGTCCTCGCCGTTCTCCGGCGGTGCGCTGCTCGGCGACCGGGTCCGGATGAGCGAGCACGCCTCCGACCCCGGCGTCTACATCCGCTCGATGGCCACCCGCGGCCACCTGGGCGGGCTGGCCTGGGCCGCCCCGCAGGCGATCCGCGTCCTGGACGCGGCCGGCTGCGAGGTCATCCTCGTGGAGACGGTGGGCGTCGGGCAGTCCGAGGTGGAGATCGCCTCGCAGGCCGATACGAGCGTGGTGCTGCTGGCCCCGGGGATGGGCGACGGCATCCAGGCCGCCAAGGCCGGAATCCTGGAGATCGGCGATGTCTACGTGGTCAACAAGGCCGACCGGGACGGCGCGGACGCCACCGCGCGCGAGCTGAACCACATGCTCGGCCTCGGTGAGGCGCGGGCGCCCGGTGACTGGCGGCCGCCGATCGTGAAGACGGTGGCGGCCCGGGGCGAGGGCGTCGAGGAGGTCGTGGAGGCGCTGGAGAAGCACCGGGCGTGGATGGAGGAGCACGGGGTGCTGGGGCGGCGCCGGCTGGCCCGGGCGGCGCGCGAGGTCGAGACGATCGCGGTCACCACGCTGCGGTCGCGGATCGGGGATCTGTCCGGCGATCGGCATCTGGGGGCGCTGGCGGAGCGGATCGTGGCGGGGGAGTTGGATCCTTATGGGGCCGCCGATGAGTTGGTCGTGGGGCTGACGACGTAGATCCCACGTGGGGGTTCGCGGGGTCGGTTCTCCGCCGGACCCTGTTTCGGTGGGGTTGCTCGCCGTGGCGGTGGGTTGTTTGTGGCCGCCCCACGTTGTCCTGTGCCGCGCCGTGGTTGGTTGCGGTGGCCTCGGCGTTCCGCCGTTGGTGGGGGCCGGAGGGGCTGTCCCGGGGTACGTCCTCGGTGCGGGCGCATCTGGTCTGTGAATGAGGAATGCCCCGCGGTTCGCTCCAGATCCTGCGGGCGCACCCCGGGACATCCCCTCCGGCCCGCGCCGTCGCCGTCTGCACCCCGGTGGTCCCGGCCGGTCCCACAGCTGTGGTGGCCGGTGGCGTGGTCTCGTCCCCGTGGGTGGGTTTTAGAGCGAACCCCGGTGTTTGCGGAGGTGTTCGGCCACGGGGGTGAGGGAGGCGCGGAGGGAAGCGAGGGCTTCGGGGGTGAAGAGGTCGATGAAGTGCTTGCGGACCGAGGCGACGTGGTGGGGGGCGACCCGGCGCATGGTGTCCCAGCCCTCTTCGGTGAGGACGGCGTAGAGTCCGCGGCGGTCCGACTCGCAGCTTTCGCGGCGTACCAGGCCCGCGTTCTCCATCCGGGTGATCTGGTGCGAGAGGCGGCTCTTGGACTGGAGGGTGGCGGCGGCCAGGTCGCTCATCCGCAGCCGGTGGTCCTTGGCCTCGGAGAGGTTGACCAGGATCTCGTAGTCGTTGTTCGTGAGGCCGAACGGCTGGAGATCGCGCTCCAGTTGGTGCATCAGCAGCCTGCTGACGTCCAGGTGGGTGCGCCAGGCGCGCTGCTCCTGGTCGGTCAGCCAGGGAGTGTCGCTGTCGGTCGTCATGGAGGAATTCTACCCGTGAATGTTGAATGATGAATTAGTCATCGTTGGCCGGTCAGGCGTTCGAGGTCACCGTCCGCAGACTACCGCTCACAGGCCGAAGCGGCGCTGGAGACCCCCGAGGCCACCGGGCAGGTGGGGCAGTTGTGAGCCACTTTCCGGGGCCGGTGCGCCGCCGCCCGGGACGCCCTCCTCGGCCGGCACCGCGCCGGTCGCCCGCTCCGGGAGCAGCTGCTCGGTGGACTGGAGCAGGACCGTCCCGGCACCGCTGAACTCGTACTGGTGCTCCTCGCCGGAGGCGCCGCCGATACCGGTGTGGGCGCGCACGCCGCCCCAGAATCCGCGCAGGTACTGGTGGTCGTAGTGGTGGCAGGGGGAGGGGCAGTCGGCCCAGCCGACGAGGGCCTGCGGGTCCACCCGGATCGGCGGTTCGGCGAAGACCACGGGGCCGTTGGAGGCGGCCACGAAGGTGCCGGTGCCGATGAGGGTGAGGAAGCCGGGGATGATCGATTGCTTCAGCGACAGAGATGGCTGAAAGGCGAGCAGATTGCCGGAGCGAATGGTGAGGTTGCCCTCATCGAGATCGTAGGAATTGACGTCGAAGGCCCGGTCGGCGAGGAGCATCTTGCCGCGGCCCTCGGCCACCACCCAGTCAGCGGCGTGCAGGGGCGAATGGAAACTGCCGGCGATCAGGCGGTCCAGCGGGCCGTGGCCGATGCCGTGGAAGTCGATCCGCCCGTAGTAGGCGATCATCTTCCCCTTCTGGAGGAACCACCGGCCGTCGAGGTCGACGCTGAAGGCGTACGCGTTGACGTTGTCGTTGGCGGGCAGGGTGCGGACGTCATGGATCACGGTCACAGCTTCTCCTCCGACGCCTGGACGTAGACGGTGCCCTGGCCGGACAGCTCCAGCTGGAACGCCTCGCCCGAGCCGCGGCCGATCATCTCGCGCCAGCCCAGGGCGGTGGACAGGCGGTTGCGGACCTCGCCGCGGTGGGCGACGTACGCCTGCGGGTCGACATGGACCGGGCGCTGCGGGGCGATCGGCAGCTCGATGACGCCGCCGTGCGCCATCACCGCCGCCGAGCCGTGGCCCGCCAGGGTCGTGGTGAACAGGCCCTGGCCGGTGACCTGCCCGCGCACCATGCCCATCACGCCGCCCTGCGCGCCCATGAACATCGTCCCCTGGGCCAGCGAGCCGTCGAAGGCCAGCAGGCGGTCGGCCTCGACGTAGAGGGTCTCGCCGGTCAGGTCGATGACGTGGACGTGGTGGCCGCCGTGGCCGAACATGACGGTGCCGTCCCCCTCCACGGTCATCAGGGGTGTCGCCTCGCCGGCGATGCGGCGGCCGATCATGGAGCCGATACCGCCCTGGCCGCCCTGGATGTTCGGGGTGAAGCTGACCTCGCCGCGGTAGGCGAGCATCGCGCCGCGCTGGCTGAACATCCGCTGCCCGGGGGCGATCCGGGCTTCCACCATGCGGGAGTTGAGGGAGGTGAACGGCATCAGACCTCACCGCCTGCGGTGGTGCGCTCGCTGGGCTGGACGTAGACCAGGCCCTCGCCCTCGAAGCGCAGCTGGAACGCCTCGCCGGAGCCCTCGCCCAGGAACGTGCGGAAATTCACGCCGGACTGGAGGTGGCGCTTGAGCTGCCCGGTGTGGGCGATATAGGCGCCGGGGTCGACGTGGAGGGGATCCTGCGGGGTGACGCGGAGCACCACGGCGGGGCCGTCGGAGGTCAGCGCGGCCTGGCCGTGGCCCTCGACGGTGGTGGTGAACAGGCCGGTGCCCTGCGAGGCGCCGCCGAGGCCGGTGAACGTCGTGCCGGTCCGCAGCGCGGCGTCCGTGCACAGCAGATTGCTCGCCTCCACGAAAAGCTTCTCGCCCTGGAGCCGGACGAGGTTGATCTCGGTGGCGCGGTCGGCGAAATAGCAGGTGCCCTGGCCCTTCACCTCCATCACCGCCATCTGCTCGCCGGTCAGCCGGCGGGTGACCATGCCGCGCAGTCCCTCCCCGCCGCCGGTCATCTTCTTGAACGCCATCTGGCCGTCGTAGGCGACCATCGCGCCGTTCTTCGCGCGGACGGCGTCGCCCGCGAGGTCGACCGCGAGCACTTTGCTTCCCTGAAGCCGGAATTGAGCCACGGACCTGACGGTAGCCGCCGGGGGCTCGGCGGGGCAGCGCTTTCGGCCCTGATCGGCCCCGGAGGTTTCCCGGAGCGCGTCTCGGGGGCGCGGTCGGCGCGGCGCGCGCCCGGCGGTGCCCCCCGGGCGGTGATCGCCGCCGCGGCTGCAACAATGGGGCGGAATGCTTGTGAACGGCCGCACAAGCCTGCCCTGCCGCCGCCCCTCCGCCCGAACGAGGTTCCCGTGGACATCAAGACCGCCGCCGCCCTGCACCGACTGCGCCTGGCCTCCATCCCGGAGGCGCTGTCCTTCCCGGCGCTGCTGATATTCGGCACGGGCTTCCGGATCTTCCTCGGCTACGACAAGCTCGTCATGCCGCTGGGCCTGCTGCACGGCATCCTCTTCACGATCTTCCTGGTGCTGCTGCTGGACGCCTGGAACCGCACCAAGTGGCCCTTCAAGCGGGTCGCGTTCTTCTTCCTGCTCGCGGTCCTGCCGTTCGGCGGGCTCTACGCCGACAAGGTCCTCAAGCGCGAGGAGGAGGCCGGTGTGATCGCCGCCCGCGCCCGCCGGGAAGGCACGGTGAACGCATGATCGTCGCCTTCTCCGTGAGCCCGCTGGGCGTCGGCGAGGACGTCGGCGAGTACGTCGCCGACGCCGTCCGGGTCGTCCGCGAGTCCGGCCTGCCCAACCGCACGGACGCCATGTTCACCTCCATCGAGGGCGAGTGGGACGAGGTGATGGACGTGGTCAAGCGCGCGGTGGCCGCCGTCGAGGCGCGCGCCGGCCGGGTCTCCCTGGTCCTCAAGGCCGACATCCGGCCCGGTGTCACCGACGGCCTCACCGCCAAGGTGGAGACCGTCGAGCGCTATCTGGCCGGCGGCGGACCCACCGCCTGACGGGCCGCGCGGTCAGCCGCCGGCCACCAGGGCGATGCCCAGCGGCGTCCGCTCGTAGAGCACCTGGTGGCCCTGGCGGCGCGAGACCAGCAGCCCGGCGCCGCGCAGGACGGCCAGATGCGCCGAGACCGACGACGGTGCCAGCCCCAGCCGGTGGGCGAGCGCCGAGGTCGTCGCCGGGGCGTCCAGGGCCGCCAGCACCGCGGCCCGGTTGGCGCCCAGCAGCCGCGCCAGCGCCGGGCCGCCGGCCGGCTCCCGCCACAGCCCGCCGATGCCCCGCGCCGGATAGATCACGGTCGGCTGCCACGGCGGATCGAAGCCGCTGATCACGTCCGGCCAGACGAAGACGCTCGGCAGCAGCAGCACCCCGCGCCCCTCCAGGTCCCGCATCAGGAGGACGTCGGTCCGGTTGCGGACGGTCAGCGTGCCGTCGTCCGACCAGGACACCCGGGGGTGCAGATCGGCGAACAGGCGGCGCAGTCCGCCGCTCGCCAACTGGCGCGAGCGGTACGCGATCTCCGCCTCCAGCAGCGCCCGCAGCCGGGGCCAGTCGGGCGCCAGCAGGGCCTCCCAGGCCCGCTCGGTGACGTCCGCCAGCTCCCGCACCGCCCGCGCCGGGTCCGCCAGCGCCGCCCGGCCCCTGGGCGAGTCCGCCGCCCCGGGGACGCACGCCAGCGACTTGGCCATCTCCGCGCGCGCCAGCTCCGGGTCGGTGGCCCGCAGCCGCGCCAGCTCCTCGCCGAAGTCCGCCAGCGGCACATCCGGGGGCCGGCCCAGGAAATCCGGCGTGTAGCCGGGCCGGCGCACCGGCATGAACAGCCACACCGGCGCCAGGTCCAGCCCCGCCACCCGCTCCCGCATCCGCCGCAGCCACGGCAGGTGGTAGCCGTGCCGGTCGGTGCGGCGCAGGGTCCGCAGCGCCTCGTGGGTCTCGCACAGCGGCGAGATGGCGAACCGGATCCGCAGCAGGTCGTCCGCCCCGAAACGCAGCTCCAGCGGCACCGCCGGGCCTCCCTCCCCAGGATTCGGCCGGAGCCGAAACACTACGGCCCGGCGGGCGCCCCCGGCAGCCTGGCGCCATGCCCACGCCTCCCGGGCCCGCGCAGCCGGGCCCCGCTCCCGTATGCCCGCCCGGTTCCGGCCCCGCCCCGGGCGGCGCCCCCGCGGCCCCGGCCCGTACCGGCTACCGCGCGGTCTTCGCCGTCCGCGAGTTCCGCTACGTCTTCGCCGCCCACCTGCTCTCCTCCCTGGGCGTGGTGGTCTGCGAACTGGCGCTCTCCGTCCTGGTCTACCGGCTCACCGGCTCCCCGCTGCTCAGCGCCCTGAGCTTCGCCCTCGGCCTGCTGCCCTACGTGGTCGGCGGGACCCTGCTGTCCGCCGTCGCCGACCGCTGCCCGGCCCGCCGGGTGCTGGTGGTCTGCGACCTGGTGTGCGCGGCGGCGGCCGCCGCGATGGTGCTGCCCGGGACGCCGGTGGCGGTGCTGCTGGGCCTGCGGTGCGTGAGCGCGGCGGCCGCCCCGGTCTTCGCCGGCACCCGGGCCGGGACGCTGGGCGAGATCCTCGGGGACGGCGACCTGTTCGTCCTGGGGCGCTCGCTGATCCGGATCGTCAACCAGGGCGCGCAGCTGGCCGGCTTCGCCGCCGGTGGGCTGCTGCTGGCCGCCGCCGGGCCGGGCACGGCCCTCGGGATCACCGCCGGGACGTTCGCCGCCTCGGCGCTGCTGCTGCGGCTGGGGACCGCCGCCCGCCCCGCGCGCGGCCGGGCCACCGGGCCGCTGCTCGGCGCCTCCCTGGCCGGCACCCGGCGGCTGCTGGCCGACCGGCGGATCCGGGCGCTGCTGCTGCTCGCCTGGGTGCCGCCGGCGCTGGTCGTCGTCCCCGAGGCGCTGCTCGTCCCGTACGGGGACCAACTGGGCGGCGGGGCGGCCGGGCAGGGGCTGCTGATGTGCGGGATGCCGGTGGGAGCGGTGGTGGCGGAGACGCTGGTGGGGACGTTCCTGGGGCCGCGGGCCCGGGAGCGGCTGACGTTCCCCATGGGGCTGTTCACGGTGCTGCCGTCCCTGGGGTTCGCCGCCCACCCGCCGCTGGGCTGGGCGCTGGTGCTGCTGGTGCTCACCGGGACCGGGATCTCGTACAACTTCGGGGTGGACCGGTGGTTCGTGGCGGCCGTGCCCGACGAGCTGCTGGGGCAGGCGATGACGGTGATGCAGGCGGGGCGGATGACGCTCATGGGGCTGGCGATGGGGCTGGCCGGCGCGGCCGCCGAGTACGCGCCGCTCGGTGCCGTGATGCCGGCCGCCGGGGTGATCGGCGCGGTGGCCGTCCTGGCGGTGCTCGCCGAGGTCCGGAAATCGGGGGCGCGGAGCGCTCGCGGGGCCGCCCGGCGACCACTTCCTGAGACCGAAAGCTGAGACAGGGCTGACCAGCATATGACCGGCGGGTAGGGTCGGAGACGTGCCGAAGCCGCTCAGCCTTGCCTTTGACCCCATCGCGCGCGCCGACGAACTCTGGAAGCAGCGCTGGGGCTCCGTGCCCGCGATGGCCGCGATCACCTCGATCATGCGCGCCCAGCAGATCCTGCTCTCCGAGGTGGACGCGGTCGTCAAGCCGTACGGACTGACCTTCGCGCGGTACGAGGCGCTGGTCCTGCTGACGTTCTCCAAGGCCGGCGAGCTGCCGATGTCGAAGATCGGCGAGCGCCTGATGGTCCACCCGACCTCGGTGACCAACACCGTCGACCGGCTGGTGAAGTCCGGGCTGGTCGCCAAGCGGCCGAACCCGAACGACGGCCGGGGCACGCTGGCGTCCATCACCGACAAGGGCCGCGAGGTGTGCGACGCGGCCACCCGCGACCTGATGGCCATGGACTTCGGGCTCGGGGCGTACGACGCCGGCGAGTGCGCGGAGATCTTCGCGCTGCTGCGCCCGCTGCGGGTGGCGGCCGGGGACTTCACCGAGGAGTGACCGCCGCGCGCGGCCGGGGGGTGGCGAAGATCGCCCCGGAAGGGGCGGTTACGCTCAGGGGCATGAAGCGAAGTGTCCTGACCCGTTACCGGGCGATGGCCTACATCACCGCTGTGATGCTGCTCGTGCTCTGCGCCTGCATGGTTTTCAAGTACGGCTTCGGGATGGGCAAGGACCTGACCCTCGTCGTCGCCCAGGTCCACGGCGTGCTCTACATCATCTACCTGATCTTCGCCTTCGATCTGGGCTCCAAGGCGCGCTGGCCGTTCGCCAAGCTGCTGTGGGTGCTGGTCTCCGGCACGATCCCGACCGCCGCGTTCTTCGTCGAGCGCAAGGTCGTCCGCGAGATCGAGCCCCTGCTGGCCGACGCGGCCCCGGAGCCGGTCAAGGTCTGAGCGGGGCGTTGGCCGGGCCGGGTCGGGGCGCCGCGTACGCCCTGGACGGCCCGGGCGCGGCCGGTTGCGGCCGGTCGCGTTGCCGAGGCCGCCGGTGGCGGCTCGACGGCCCGCCTCGCCGGGGCCGCGTCCGCGTCGCGCGCGTCGCGCGCTTGCGCGCCGCACGCACTCCACCCCCGGCCTTCCCGCCGTACGCCTCCCGCACGCCGAACGCGCCTCTCCGCCGCCGGAGGGGTGCGTTTTGCGTCACCGGAGGGGCGCGTTCCGCGTTGCGGCGTGTTTCCGCAGGTCAGGCCGCGGGTAGCTCTTGGCCCGGGGGGTTGCGAGACCCCTAGGGGTGCCCCTGAGCGCGGAATCAGGGGCTTCTCCCATCGACAGGTAGTTGGACGTCCTAGTAAATTCGTTGGCATGGACGCTGACGCGATCGAAGAGGGCCGCCGCCGCTGGCAGGCCCGGTACGACTCCGCCCGGAAGCGCGACGCGGACTTCACCACGCTCTCCGGCGACCCCGTCGAGCCGGTGTACGGGCCGCGCCCCGGGGATTCCGTCGAGGGGTTCGAGCGGATCGGCTGGCCGGGGGAGTACCCCTTCACGCGCGGCCTGTACGCGACCGGCTACCGCGGCCGGACGTGGACGATCCGCCAGTTCGCCGGCTTCGGCAACGCCCGGCAGACCAACGAGCGCTACAAGATGATCCTCAAGGCCGGCGGCGGCGGCCTCTCGGTGGCGTTCGACATGCCGACGCTCATGGGGCGGGACTCCGACGATCCGCGCTCGCTCGGCGAGGTCGGGCACTGCGGCGTCGCCATCGACTCCGCGGCCGATATGGAGGTCCTGTTCCAGGACATCCCGCTCGGCGATGTCACGACGTCCATGACGATCAGCGGCCCCGCCGTCCCGGTCTTCTGCATGTACCTCGTCGCCGCCGAGCGCCAGGGCGTCGATCCGGCGGTGCTCAACGGCACGCTCCAGACCGACATCTTCAAGGAGTACATCGCGCAGAAGGAGTGGCTCTTCCAGCCCGAGCCGCATCTGCGGCTGATCGGCGATCTGATGGAGCACTGCGCGCACGGCATCCCCGCCTACAAGCCGCTGTCGGTCTCCGGCTACCACATCCGGGAGGCCGGGGCGACGGCCGCCCAGGAGCTGGCGTACACCCTCGCCGACGGGTTCGGCTATGTGGAGCTCGGCCTCTCCCGGGGCCTGGACGTCGACACCTTCGCGCCCGGCCTGTCGTTCTTCTTCGACGCCCATGTGGACTTCTTCGAGGAGATCGCCAAGTTCCGCGCGGCGCGCCGGATCTGGGCGCGCTGGATGCGCGACGTCTACGGGGCGAAGAGCGAGAAGGCGCAGTGGCTGCGGTTCCACACCCAGACCGCCGGCGTCTCGCTGACCGCCCAGCAGCCGTACAACAACGTCGTCCGCACGGCCGTGGAGGCGCTGGCGGCGGTCCTCGGCGGCACCAACTCGCTGCACACCAACGCGCTGGACGAGACCCTCGCGCTGCCCAGTGAGCAGGCCGCGGAGATCGCGCTGCGCACCCAGCAGGTGCTGATGGAGGAGACCGGCGTCGCCAACGTCGCGGACCCGCTGGGCGGTTCGTGGTACGTGGAGGCGCTCACCGACCGGATCGAGGCGGACGCCGAGAAGATCTTCGCCCGGATCACGGAGCGCGGGGCGCGGGCGGTGCCGGACGGGCGGCATGCGATCGGGCCGGTCACCTCCGGCATCCTGCGGGGCATCGAGGACGGGTGGTTCACCGGCGAGATCGCCGAGTCCGCGTTCCGCTACCAGCAGGCGCTGGAGAAGGGCGACAAGAGGGTCGTCGGCGTCAACTGCCACGAGGGCTCGGTCACCGGCGACCTGGAGATCCTGCGGGTCAGCCACGAGGTCGAGCGCGAGCAGGTGCGGGCGCTGGCGGAGCGCAAGGCGGCCCGGGACGACGCCCGGGTGCGGGCCGCGCTGAAGGATCTCCTCGACGCCGCCCGCGGCGACCGGAACATGATCGAGCCGATGCTGGCCGCGGTCCGCGCCGAGGCCACGCTCGGCGAGATATGCGGGGCGCTGCGGGACGAGTGGGGCGTCTACACGGAGCCGGCCGGGTTCTGACCCTCCCCGGAGGGCCGGGCGTCCGGCCCGGCCGGGAGCCGCAGGCGGAAGAGGGCGCCGCCGCCGGGGGCGCGGGCGGCGGTGAGCTCGGCGCCGTGGGCGTGGGCGATCTGGCGGGCCATCGCCAGGCCCAGGCCCGAGCCGGGCAGGGCCCGGGCCGCCCGGGCGCGGTAGAAGCGGTCGAAGACGTGCGGCAGGTCGTCCGGGGCGATGCCGGGGCCGTGGTCGCGGACGGACAGCAGCAGCTCGCCCGGTCCGGCGGTCAGTTCGGTCTCGACCGGGCCGCCGGGCGGGGAGAATTTGGCGGCGTTGTCGAGGAGGTTGGACAGCAGCCGGTTCAGCCGGGCCGGGACGCCGGGCAGCGTGGTGCCGGCCGCGGCGGGATCGACGCGGACGGTGAAGGCGATCTCCGGCCAGTGCTCGCGGGCCGCGGCCACCGCGTGCTCCAGGAGGGCCGCCGGGCGCACCTCCTCCAGGAGCGGCCGGGGCTCCTCGTCGCGGGCGAGTTCGATCAGGTCGTTGACGAGGGTGGTGACCTCGCGCAGCTGCCGGGTCAGGGCGCCGGACGCCCGTTCTCGCTGACGCTCCGTCAGGCGGTCGGCGCGGGCGAGGAGTTCGGCGTTGGTGCGGAGCGCGGTGAGCGGGGTGCGCAGTTCGTGGGAGGCGTCGGCGACCAAGCGGCGCTGGGCGGTCACGGACTGCTCCAGTTCGCCGAGCATGGTGTTGAAGCTGGCCGCGAGGCGGGTGATCTCGTCCTCGCGGGTGCCCGGCCCGGCCGGCAGCTCGATGCGGTGCCGGGGGTCGCGGGTGGCGGCGATCCGCTCGGCGGTGGCGGTCAGCCGGGCGACCGGGGCCAGGCCCGTACGGGAGACCCAGTAGCCGAGCCCGGCGGCGAGCAGCACACCGGCCGCGCCGACCGCGGCGAGCGCCCAGGCCGCCTGGCGCACCCCGCGCTCGACGGTGTCGGAGCGGAGCGCCACCTGGAGGGCCTCGTCCCGGTGGGCGAGGCGGGTGGTGTACATCCGGACGGGGTGCCCGGCGACGGTGAGGTCGGTGTAGTACGGCGTACCGCGCCCGGCGGCGACCGCGCGGGTGGCGGGGGAGACCGGCAGGCCGTAGCGCTCCCGGGGGTCGTGGGACGGGTCGGCGGGGACGATCTGGACGCACGGGACGGCCTGGTAGCGGCAGGAGGTGTCGGAGACGGTCGGGCCCCAGTGCCGGGTGCGCTGGGTGACCTGGGTGGCGGTCTGCGCGAGGTTCAGGTCGAGCTGGCGGGTCATCTGGACGGACAGCACCACGAACGCGGCGGCGCAGACGCCCACCGCGACCACCGCCACCGCGGCGGAGGCGGCCAGCGCCAGCCGGGTGCGCAGCGGGCGGCGGCGGACCCAGCGCCCGCCCAGGCGGCGCCGGCCGGTCATACGGCGGCCCCGCACGGCGCCAGCGGCAGCCCGAGCCCCAGCCGCACCCCCGGCCCCGGCCGTACGTGCCCCCGCGGCGGCACCCCCAGCCCCGGCCGCTCCGGCCGCACGCACGCCCGCCCCCTCACGACCCCTCCGGGTGGTCCAGGCGGTAGCCGATGCCGTGGGCGGTGTGGACGAGGCGGGGTTCGCCGCCGGCCTCCAGCTTGCGGCGGAGGTAACCGATGTAGACCGCGAGCGAGTTGGAGTCCGGGCCGAAGTCGCGGCCCCAGACGCGCTCCAGGATCAGCTCGCGCGGCAGCACCTGTCCGGGGTGCTGGAGCAGCAGTTCCAGCAGGGCGTACTCGGTCCGGCTGAATTCCAGGGGCCGCCCGCCCCGGTGGCCGCTGCGGGTGACCGGGTCCACGACCAGGTCGGCGAAGGCCAGCCGGGTGTCCTCGGCGGCGGCGGACGCGGCCCGCCGCAGCAGGGCCCGGACCCGGGCGATCAGCTCGTCCAGCGCGAACGGCTTGACGAGGTAGTCGTCGGCGCCGGCGTCCAGGCCGTCGACGCGTTCGCTGACCGAGTCCAGCGCGGTCAGCACCAGGATCGGGGTGCGGTCGTCCAGCGCGCGCAGCCGGCGGCACACCGCCAGGCCGTCCAGTACGGGCATCAGCACGTCGAGGACGAGCGCGTCCGGCTGCCAGGCGGCGACCTCGGAGAGCGCGGCCAGCCCGTCGGCGGCCTCGCGCACCGCGTACCCCTCGACGGCGAGTCCGTCGGCGACGGCGGCCCGGACCTCCGGTTCGTCGTCGACGACCAGGATGCGGGCGGCGGGCGGCGGCGGATTCCCGGGGGCGGGCGCGGGCGCGGGGCGTGCGGTCATGACCCAAGGCTCCCAAACGGTGTCTTAGAACGTTCTTAAGGCGGCGGACGAGCGTGGCGGCCATGCGCACACCACTCTCGGTCGTGATCGGTGCGGGCGGCACCGGCGGCCACATCTACCCCGGACTCGCCCTCGCCGACGCGCTGCGCCGGGCCGTACCGGACGCCGTGGTCTCCTTCGTCGGGACCGAGCGCGGGCTGGAGACCCGGCTGATCCCGGAGGCCGGCTACCGGCTCCACACCGTCGACATGATCCCGTTCGACCCGGCGCTGGGCGCCCGGCGCTATCTGCTGCCGGCCGCGCTGCTGCGGTCCGGCGCCCAGTGCCGGGCGATCCTGCGGGCGCAGGGCGCCCAGGTCGCGGTCGGCATGGGCGGCTACCCGAGCGCCCCGGTGATCGTCGGGGCGCGGCTGGCGGGGCTGCCGAGCCTGATCCACGAGTCCAACGCGGTGCCCGGGCGGGCCAACCGGTTCGCCGCCCGGCTCACCCCGCACATCGCCCTCGCCTTCGACCGCAGCCGCCCCCATCTGGTGGGCGGCGAACGGGCCGAGACGGTCGGTATGCCGCTGGCCGGGCCGCTGGCCGGCCTGGACCGGACGGCGCGGCGGCCGGCCGCCCGGCGGGCCCTGGGCGTCCCCGAGGGCGCCCGGCTGCTGCTGGTCAACGGCGGCAGCCTGGGCGCCGCCCGGCTCACCGAGGCCGCCATCGGCCTGGCCGGCCGGCACCGGGACCGCACCGACCTGCGGCTGCTGATCAAGACCGGCCCGGCGGCCCTGGACGCGGCCCGCGCCGCGCTCGCCGCGAACGGCGGGGCCGCGGTCGCCGAGGCGGTCCCGTACCTGGACCGGATGGACCTGGCGTACGCGGCGGCCGACCTGGTGGTCTGCCGGGCCGGATCGGCGACCGTCGCCGAACTGGCCGCCACCGGGATGCCGGCGGTGCTGGTCCCGTACCCGCACGCGCCCGGCGACCACCAGACGCACAACGCCCGGGTGCTCTCCGACGCCGGCGCGGCGCTGCTGCTGCCGGACGCGGAGGCCACCGCCGAGCGGCTGGACGCGCTGGTCGTCCCGCTGCTGTCCGATCCGGACCGGCTGGCCGCGATGGGCGGCGCGGCCGACCCCGGTACGCACGCGCAGGCCGCCGACCTGCTGGCCGCCCGCACCCTGGCGCTGGCCGGCCACCCGAAGGCCAACTCGCACGTCGCCACCCCCTGAAGGAGTCAGCATGAGCACGCACAGCACCCCGTCCACCCCGTCCCTCTCCTGGGCCGGCCGGAAGGTCCTGGTCACCGGCGCCGAGGGGTTCATCGGATCGGCGCTGGTCGACCTGCTGGTCGCCGCCGGCGCCGAGGTCCGCGCCTTCGTCCACTACAAGCCGTACGCGGAGAAGGGGAATCTGGCCCGCTATCTGGAGCCGGGCGGGCCGGTCGAGATGGTCGCCGGCGACGTCCGGGACGCCGGCCGGGTGATGGACGCGGTCGCCGGCTGCGACACCGTCTTCCACCTCGCCGCGCTGATCGGCATCCCGTACAGCTACGACTCGCCGGGCGCGTACGTGCAGACCAACGTCGTGGGCACCGAGAACGTCGCCGAGGCGTGCCGCCGGCACGGTGTGCGGCGGATGGTGCACACCTCCACCAGCGAGGTGTACGGGACCGCGCTCACCGCGCCGATCAGCGAGGAGCACCCGCTCCAGCCGCAGTCCCCGTACTCCGCCTCGAAGATCGGCGCGGACATGATGGCGCTGTCGCACTGGCACGCCTTCGAGCTGCCGGTGACGGTGGTGCGGCCGTTCAACACCTACGGGCCGCGGCAGTCCGCCCGCGCGGTGATCCCGACGATCCTGGCCCAACTCCACGCCGGCGCCCGGCAGATCAAGCTGGGCTCGCTCACCCCGACCCGGGACTTCACCTTCGTCACCGACACCGCGGCCGGCTTCCTGGCGCTGGCCGGCTGCGACCGGGCGCTGGGGCAGGTCGTCAACCTCGGCAGCGGCCGGGAGATCTCGATCGGGGCACTGGCCGAGGCGCTGATCGCGGCCTCCGGGCGGGACGCCGAGGTGGTGGTGGACGCGGACCGGCTGCGGCCGTCCGGCAGCGAGGTGGAGCGGCTGCTGTCGGACAACTCCCGGGCCCGGGAGTGGGCCGGATGGCAGCCGCGGGTATCGCTCAAGGAGGGCCTGGCGCGGACGTCGGAGTGGGTGGCGGAGAACGTGCACCTCTTCCGCGCGGACCGCTACCAGGTCTGACGTCAGGGCTCCAGGCCGGCCAGGCCCGCCAGCAGCAGAGTGGTGAAGCGGCGGGCCCAGCCGGCGTCGACCGGTTCGGCGCTGACCAGCAGCCGGTGCACCACGGCCCCGGCGATCACGTCGAAGATCAGGCCCACGGAGCCCTCGGCGGCCCGCGCGCCCTCCGGTCCGCCGGCGTCCGGCGGGAGTTCGCCGCGCTGCTGGGCGCGCGACCGGCCCAGCAGCACCAGCCGCTTCTGCCGCTCGACGATGGCGCAGCGGATGCGTTCGCGCAGCGCGTCGTCGGTGGTGGACTCGGCGACCACCGCCATCAGCGCGGTCTTGGTCTCGGGCCGGGCCAGCAGCGCGCCGAACTGGAGCACCACGCCCTCGATATCGGCCCGGAGGCAGCCGCGGTCGGGGAGTTCCAGCTCGTCGAAGAGGACCGCGACGGCGTCCACGACCAGTTCGCTCTTGCCGGCCCAGCGGCGGTAGAGGGTGGTCTTGGCGACCCCGGCGCGGGCCGCGACCTCGCCCATGGTCAGTCCGCTCCAGCCGACGTCGACGAGCGCGGCGCGGGTGGCGTCGAGGATCGCGTGATCGGTCTCGGCGCTGCGGGGGCGGCCCGGGCGGCCCTTCCGGGAGCAGGCGGAGTCGTGCATGCGGGCGACCATACCGGCCGGTAGGACTACGGGCGCCGGCCCGTCGGCAGGCTTTTCCGTGAGGGAGATCACCCGCCGCGGGCCGGGGAGCGGGTGCCGTCCGGGGGCGCCGCCGAGTTACGCTACGACCCGTAGCGAAAGAGCGACAGCCACTTGGCCGCGGGTGGGGACCCGTGGCCGCGCGACGGGCCCGCGAACGGCCCGTGCACCGGGCACCGGTCCTCGCGTACGCCCCAGCCGGCGGGCGTACGGACGGACGCGGCGCCCGCTTTCCGGATCGCTTTCCGGAACGAGCCGCTCAGGGGGGAGGATGGACCCATGCAGCCACGCAACATGTCCATGAGTGGAGTCGTCGACCTCGCCGCGGTGAAGGCGGCCGGGGAAGCGAAGCAGAAGGCCGAGCAGGCGCGCGCCGACGCGGCCCGTACGGGCGCGGCGCCGGCCGGGGCCACCCGCCTGGTGTTCGACGTCGACGAGGCCGGGTTCCAGCAGGAGGTCCTGCAGCGGTCCACCGAGGTGCCGGTCGTCATCGACTTCTGGGCCGAGTGGTGCCAGCCGTGCAAGCAGCTCGGCCCGCTGCTGGAGCGCCTCGCGGCGGAGTACGCCGGCAAGTTCCTCCTCGCCAAGATCGACGTCGACGCCAACCAGATGCTGTTCCAGCAGTTCGGGGTGCAGGGCATCCCGGCGGTGTTCGCGGTGGTCGCGGGCCAGCCGATCCCGCTCTTCCAGGGCGCGGTCCCCGAGGCGCAGCTGCGGCAGGTGCTGGACCAGCTGGTGCAGGTCGCCGAGCAGCAGTTCGGCATCGTGGGCGCGCCGGTGGACCCGGCGGCGGCCGGGCCGGACGCCGCCCCCGCTCCGCAGCCGGCCGGCCCGTACGACGCGGCGCTGACCGCGGCGGCCGACGCGCTGGACGCCGGCGACCTCGGCGGCGCCATCCGCGCCTACCGCAACGTCCTCTCCGACGACCCGGCCAACCCCGAGGCCAAGCTCGGCCTCGCCCAGGCCGAACTCCTCGAGCGGGTGCAGGACCTGGACCCGCAGGCGGTGCGCACCGCGGCCGCCGAGAACCCCGCCGACGTCCGCGCCCAGATCGCCGCCGCCGACCTCGATCTGGTGGGCGGTCATGTCGAGGACGCCTTCGGGCGGCTGGTCGACACCGTGCAGCGCACCGCCGGGGACGACCGCGAGGCCGCCCGGGTGCGGCTGCTGGAACTCTTCGAGGTGATCGGCGCGGACGACCCGCGCGTGACGAAGGCGCGGACGGCCCTGGCGCGCGTCCTGTTCTGAGGGACTTCCGAGCGTCCCGCCCCGGCCGGCGCGCTTTCCGGGCCCTTTTCCCTCCTGCCCGGATCTGCCCCGCGGCGGCGTTCGAACGGCACCACCGGCAAACGGAACGGCGGCCACGTTTTACCGAAACTTGGTAAACGTGGCCGCTGTTACTTGGAGTAAGCCTCAACACCCAACCTGTCGGCTTCTGTTGTGAATTGCCCCTTGTTCGGTCCGCGTTAACGGCGACGCTCGGTGCGCGGGTGATCTCTGTGCGTCGCGGGGCGGTTATCGGTCCGTTACCCGCAAGTAACGAGGGCCTTGTGCGGCGGCCGCGAATGGACGACGATCGGCCACGCTCGGTCCCTTCCCGCAGCCCGGCAGCCGGTCGGCGCCGCGGGTTTCGAAGGGGTCCCCACCGAGTGGGCCGGCGGCAGTGGCGCCGGCCGTGGACAGGGGGGTCTCTGCCCCGACGGCAGGGCCTGTCCGGTGAGGTTGCGCGAGAGCGTGGCCAGTGGTTGTCGCTCGGGGGTGATCGCCGGTATTCGGAAACACACAGTGCCTCCGAGACGGGCGCTCTCCTTCCCGAGGACGTAGCACTTCTCCCATCCCAGGTGCGGCCTGCCCAACGGGCGCGGCACGTACCGGAGATGTACGTCCGAGAAGGAGGAAAGTCATGGAGTCCCTGACTCGCGGCGGGACCAGATGGAAGCGGTTCGCCGTCGTCATGGTGCCGAGCGTCGCGGCCACCGCCGCGATCGGCGTCGCCCTTTCGCAGGGTGCCCTGGCGGCGTCGTTCGCCGTGTCCGGCCAGCAGTTCAAGGTGAGAACGTCCAGCCTGGAGGGCCACGAGTTCGTCCAGTACGGTGCGGTTGACGCCCAGAAGGACGGTAAGAACGTCCCGGTGGCGGTGTCGGCGTTCGGCCGCGCCACGATCCACAACCTGTGCCAGTCCGTCGTCGTCCCCGTCCCGGTCTTCGGCGACGTGACGATGAAGCTTGAGGCGGGTGGCGGCGAAACGCCGGTCCAGGCCAAGAACCTCTACATCGACCTGGACCACCTGAAGGCGGACGCCACTTTCCACGACATCAACATCGGTGTCGCGGCCGGCTCCTCCAAGCTGGGCCCCGGGATCAAGCCGGGCGACAAGACCGACCCCGGCTCCTTCGCCCAGGAGGCCAAGTCGGTCGAGCTGAGCAACGTCGAGCAGCGCGCCTGGGCCACCACCGCCGGCACGTTCGAGCTCAGCGGCCTGCAGATGAACGTCAGCAAGGGCTCGGGCAAGAAGTACGAGTGCTACTGACGGCTTAGGCGTGCGGGCGCGGGGGCGAGTCGCGCGGCCCACCGGCCGTTGCCCCGTGCCCGTACGCCGGGCAGCGTCACGACGTACCCACAGAACCACCGATGTGCCAGTCCCGAGGAGCCGTACGACATGAGCGAGCGGAGCGAGAACTCCCGGCCCGCCGACCGTAGGGAGGCCGGCGCATGAGCGCTGCAACGCAATCACAGCCGGGCCAGGCTCGCGGCCGGAAGCGGCAGGCGTTCCGCCAGTGGCGCGGCCAACGGCCGTTCTGGGGCGGGCTGCTGACGCTGCTGGCCGGCCTCCCGATCATGTACTTCCCCTATGCCCATCTGACCCTGGGGTCCCTCACCATCCGGATGGCGACCACGGCCGGCGCCGGTTCGCTGATCATCGGCGTGCTGCTGGTGGTGCTGGGCCTGACCATGTGGTTCCAGCCGGCCTCGCGGGTCTTCGCCGGTGTCGCGGCGATCCTGCTCGCCCTGGTCTCGCTCGTCGTCTCGAACTTCGGCGGCTTCGTGGTCGGCTTCCTGATGGGGCTGATCGGCGGCGCGCTGAGCGTCTCGTGGGCGCCGGGGACTCCCGTGCGGACCGCCGGGGCGGACGAGGATCCCGACCGGATCGTCGGGCCGGTGGTCGCCACCAGCCCCGCGCCGCCGGCCGGCGGTCCCGGGGCGGGCGACGGACCGGGCGGCGTGTCAGGAACGTTCCCGACCAACGGAAGCAACGGGAGGCACCGTGCCGGGTGACGAGCGGCCCGAGGAGAACGCGGCCGGCCGGACGAGCGGGCCCCGGCACGCGGCGCCCAGGAAGCCGCTGCTGACGCGGCTGCACATGCCCGCGGGCAAGGCGATCGCCATCGCGGCGATGCCGTCCGCCGTCCTCATGGGCATGGGGCTCACGCCCCAGATGGCGATCGCCAAGCCGGCGCCGCCGGAGAGCCCGTTCCGGGGCGGCCCGTGCGTCAGCGCGCCGGACACCTCCGGCCACGACGCCAAGAGCAAGGACGCCAAGGACAACAAGGACGCCAAGGACGCCAAGGACAAGGACGCCAAGGACGCCAAGGGCAAGGACGGCGACGCGAAGGACGCCAAGGACGGCTCTCCCTCCGCGGACCCCTCCGCCACCCCGTCGCCCTCGGCCTCGAAGGACGCCGCCGACAGCGGTACTCCGTCCGCCACCCCGTCCGCGTCCGCGACGCCCTCGCCGTCCGCCTCGGCCACGCCCGAGAAGCACGACGGCCTGCTCGGCGGGATCGGCGACGCGCTCGGCGGCCTCTTCGGCGTGCACAAGGACACCCCGTCGCCGTCCGCCACGCCGAGCCCGTCACCGTCCGCCACGGCCTCCAAGGACACGGCCTCCAAGGACACCGGCGGCAAGGACGAGGCCGCCAAGGACTCCGCGGCGCCCGGCGACTCCGGGAAGGACGCCGGCAGCTCGCCCGTCAAGGACGTGCTCGGCACCGTGGACCGGGGCCTGAAGGACCCGTCGAAGACGGTCAACGACACCGTGCACGGCGCCGTCGGCACGGTCGACGGCAATCTCCCCGGCGGCGGCCTGGACGGCAAGGACGCCAGCGGCAAGCCCGGCTACCCCTGCGTCGTCGAGAACAAGCAGGCCGGCAAGGACGAGCAGACGCCGGTCACCCTCGCGGACCTCCCCTGGCACCTGGAGTCCACCGGGCTGACCCTGCGCGGCCTGGACTACGCGGGCGTCGTCAACGTCATGACGCAGAACGGCCACACCAAGCAGGCCCTGAAGTTCACCGCGGACTCCATCGACATCGCCGATCTGCACCAGATCGTGGACGACCCGGCGTCCGGCAAGCACTACCACGTGCGGTCCACGCCGGGCTCCACGTCCACCATCCGCGGCGGCAAGGTGACGCTCTACACCGAGCGGCTCCAGGGCAACCTCTTCGGGCTGATCCCGATCGTCTTCGACCCGGAGCACCCGCCGCCGATCAACGTCCCGTTCGCCTACTTCAGCAAGGTGAAGCTGGACCAGGCGGGCCAGTTCGGCGGCACCCTGCACGTCCCGGGCAAAAAGGGGGGGGGGGCCCCCCCCCCCCCGGGGGGGGGCGCCCCCCCGCCGTTTTGGCCGTCCGGCCGAGCCGCGCGTCAGGCGCGCTCGTTGCCGAGGTGGTGCACCCGCACCATGTTGGTGGTGCCGGGGACGCCGGGGGGCGAACCGGCGGTGATGATCATGGTGTCGCCGGGGTTGTAGCGCTGGAGCTTGAGCAGCTCGGCGTCGACCAGCTCGACCATCGCGTCGGTGTTGTCCACGTGCGGGACGACGAAGGCGTCCACGCCCCAGCTCAGCGTGAGCTGGTTGCGGGTGGCGACATCGGTGGTGAAGGCCAGGATCGGCTGCGCGGCGCGGTAGCGGGAGAGCCGGCGGGCGGTGTCACCGGACTTGGTGAACGCCACCAGCGCCTTGCCGTCCAGGAAGTCGGCCATCTCGCAGGCCGCGCGGGCCACCGCACCGCCCTGCGTACGCGGCTTCTTGCCGGGCACCAGCGGCTGCAGGCCCTTGGACAGCAGCTCCTGCTCGGCCGCCTCGACGATCTTCGACATGGTCTTGACGGTCTCGATCGGGTACTGGCCCACCGAGGACTCCGCGGAGAGCATCACCGCGTCGGCGCCGTCGAGGATGGCGTTGGCGACGTCGGACGCCTCGGCGCGGGTCGGCCGGGAGTTGGTGATCATCGACTCCATCATCTGGGTCGCCACGATCACCGGCTTGGCGTTCCGGCGGCACATCTCCACCAGGCGCTTCTGCACCATCGGGACCTTCTCCAGCGGGTACTCCACCGCCAGGTCGCCGCGCGCCACCATCACCGCGTCGAAGGCCATCACGACCTCCGCCATGTTGGCGACCGCCTGCGGCTTCTCCACCTTGGCGATGACCGGGACCCGGCGGCCCACCTCGTCCATGACGCGGTGCACGTCGTGGACGTCCTTGGCGTCGCGGACGAAGGACAGCGCGACCATGTCGCAGCCCATGTGCAGGGCGAACTTCAGGTCCTCGATGTCCTTCTCGGACAGCGCCGGGACGTTGACCGCGGCACCGGGGAGGTTGATGCCCTTGTGGTCGGAGATGACCCCGCCCTCGATGACGATGGTGCGCACCCGCGGGCCGTCCACCTCGACGACCTGGAGGGCGACGTTGCCGTCGTTGATCAGGACCGGGTCGCCCTTGGAGACGTCGCCGGGCAGGCCCTTGTAGGTGGTGCCGCAGATGTGCTTGTCGCCGGGCACGTCCTCGGTGGTGATGACGAACTCGTCGCCGCGGACCAGCTCGACCGGGCCCTCCGCGAAGGTCTCCAGGCGGATCTTCGGGCCCTGGAGGTCGGCCAGCACGCCGACGGCGCGGCCGGTCTCCTCGGCGGCCTTGCGGAGGCGGTGGTACCGCTCCTCGTGCTCCGAGTGGCTCCCGTGGCTCATGTTGAAACGGGCCACGTTCATGCCGGCCTCGATCAGCGTCTTCAGCTGGTCGTAGGAGTCGACGGCGGGGCCCAGGGTGCAGACGATTTTGGAACGGCGCATGGCTGGATCCTATCGGGTTTGTTTCGCAGCGGAATATTCCAGCTGGTGGAAGACCTAGCTGTCAGGCGTTGACCAGGGCGTATGTCTGCCGGGCGATCTCCAGTTCCTCGTCGGTGGGGACCACGGCGACCGCGACCCGCGCGTATTCGGGCGAGATCAGCCGGGGCTCGCCGGACCGCTCGGCGTTCAGCGACGCGTCCACCGCCAGGCCCAGCTCCTCCAGGCCGGCGATGGCGGCGGCCCGCACCGGCGCGGCGTTCTCGCCGACGCCCGCGGTGAAGGCGACCGCGTCGACCCTGCCGAGCACCGCGTAGTAGGCGCCGATGTACTTCTTCAGCCGGTGGATGTAGATGTCGAAGGCGAGCGCGGCCCGCTCGTCGCCCTCGTCGATCCGCCGCCGGATCTCCCGCATGTCGTTGTCGCCGCACAGCCCGAGCAGCCCGCTCTTCTTGTTCAGCAGTTCGTCGATCTCGTCGGTGGACATCCCGGCGACCCGCTCCAGGTGGAAGGTCACCGCCGGGTCGATATCACCCGAACGGGTACCCATCACCAGGCCCTCCAAGGGGGTCAGGCCCATCGAGGTGTCCACGCACCGGCCGCCCTGGACGGCGGACGCCGAGGCGCCGTTGCCCAGGTGCAGCACGATCACGTTGACCTCCTCCGGCGCCTTGCCCAGCAGCTCGGCGGTGCGCCGGGAGACGTAGCCGTGCGAGGTGCCGTGGAAGCCGTAGCGGCGGATCCGGTGCGCGTCGGCGGTCGCCACGTCGATCGCGTAGCGCGCCGCGTGCTCCGGCATCGTGGTGTGGAAGGCGGTGTCGAAGACCGCGATCTGCGGGAGGTCCGGGCGCAGCGCCTGGGCAGTGCGGATACCGGTGATGTTCGCCGGGTTGTGCAGCGGCGCCACCGGCACCAGCCGCTCGATCTCCTTGAGCACCGCGTCGTCGATGACGGTCGGCGCGGTGAACTTCAGCCCGCCGTGCACCACCCGGTGGCCGATCGCGGCCAGCTCGGGGGAGTCGAGGCCCAGCCCGTCGGCGGCCAGCTCGCCGGCCACCGCCTTCAGCGCGGCGTCGTGGTCGGCTATCGGGCCGGTGGTCTCGCGGGTGGCGCCGCCGGCCGCCAGCGGATGGTGGGCCAGGCGCGAGGTCGCCTCACCGATCCGCTCGACCAGGCCGGTGGCGAGCCGGGCGCCGCCGGCCATGTCGAGCAGCTGGTACTTCACCGACGAGGAGCCGGAGTTGAGGACGAGGACGCGGGTGGCGTTGGCAGTCATGAAGGGTCTTTCCGGGTGGGGGGAGGGGTCAGGCGGTGCGGCCGGCGCCGGGCAGCGCGCCCTGGGCCTGGATGGCGGTGATCGCCACGGTGTTGACGATGTCCTGGACCAGGGCGCCGCGCGAGAGGTCGTTGACCGGCTTGCGCAGGCCCTGCAGCACCGGGCCGACCGCCACCGCGCCCGCCGAGCGCTGGACGGCCTTGTAGGTGTTGTTGCCGGTGTTGAGGTCCGGGAAGATCAGCACGGTGGCCTGGCCGGCCACGGCGGAGTCCGGCAGCTTGGTCGCCGCGACCGCCGCGTCCACCGCCGCGTCGTACTGGATCGGGCCCTCGACCAGCAGGTCCGGGCGCCGCTCGCGGACGATCTCGGTGGCCTTGCGGACCTTGTCGACATCGGCGCCGGAGCCGGAGGTGCCGGTGGAGTACGACAGCATCGCGATCCGCGGCTCCACGCCGAACTGCGCGGCGGTGGCGGCGGACTGGATGGCGATATCGGCCAGCTGCTCGGCGTCCGGGTCGGGGTTGACCGCGCAGTCGCCGTAGACCAGCACCCGGTCGGCCAGGCACATGAAGAAGACCGACGAGACGATCTGGGCGTCCGGCTTGGTCTTGATGATCTCGAAGGCCGGGCGGATGGTGGCGGCGGTGGAGTGCGCCGCGCCGGAGACCATGCCGTCGGCCAGGCCCTCCTGCACCATCAGCGTGCCGAAGTACGACACATCGGCGACCACGTCGTAGGCCAGCTCGTAGCTGACGCCCTTGTGGGCGCGCAGGGTCGCGTACAGCTCGGCGAACCGCTCGCGCAGCGGGGAGGTCTGCGGGTCGATGATCTGGGCGTCCGCGAGGTCGATGGCCAGGTCGGCGGCGCGCTTGCGGATCGCCTCCTCCTCGCCCAGCAGCGTCAGGTCGCACACATCGCGGCGCAGCAGCACGTCGGCGGCGCGCAGCACCCGCTCCTCGGTGCCCTCGGGCAGCACCACCCGGCGGCGCCCGGACCGGGACCGCTCGATCAGCTCGTGCTCGAACATCATCGGCGTGACCCGGCCGGAGCGGGCGACCGAGATCCGGTCGGTCAGCTCCGCGGTGTCCACGTGCCGCTCGAAGAGGCCGAGCGCGGTCTCCGCCTTGCGCGGCGAGGCGGCGTTCAGCTTGCCCTCGATGGCGAACAGCTCGGCGGCGGTGGGGAACGACCCGCCCGGTACGGAGACCACCGGCGTGCCGGGCGCCAGGCGGGCGGCCAGCGCCATGATGTCCGGGCCGGGCCGCTCGTCGAGGGTGAGCACCACACCGGCGATCGGCGGGGCGCCGGCGCTGTGCGCGGCCAGCGAGCCGATGACGAGGTCGGCGCGGTCCCCGGGGGTGATCACCATGCAGCCGGGGGTGAGCGCCTTGAGGAAGGTCGGCAGCATCGCGCCGCCGAAGACGAAGTCGCGGGCGTCCCGGGCCAGCCCGGAGTCGTCCCCGAGCAGCACCTCGGCGCCCAGCGCCTGGACGATCTGACCGACGGTCGGCGCGGAGAGCGAACCGTCCTCCGGGAGCGCGTAGCACGGCACCGGCAGCCGGGCCGCGAGCCGCTCCACGATCGCGGTGCGCTCCTCCGGGGCGACGCGGTTGACGACCAGCGCGACCACATCGCAGCCCAGCGTGGTGTAGGCGCGGTAGGCGTTGCGGGCCTCGGCGCGCACCGACTCGGCCTCCTGGCCCTGGCCGCCGACCACCGGTATCACCGCGGCGCCGAACTCGTTCGCGAGCCGGGCGTTGAGCGCCAGCTCGTCCGGGAGGCTGGTGGCGGCGTAGTCCGAGCCGAGCACGAGGACGTACTCGTACTCCCGGGCCACCGCGTGGAAGCGGTCGACGAGCAGGGACACCAGTTCGTCGGTGCCGCGCTCGGCCTGGAGGGCGGCGGCCTCGTCGTAGCCGATGCCGTGGACGGTCCCGGCGGGCTGGGAGAGGCGGTAGCGGGCCTTGAGGAGTTCGAAGAGCCGGTCGGGTCCGTCGTGGACCAGTGGGCGGAACACCCCCACCCGGTCGACGTGGCGGGTCAGCAGCTCCATGACCCCCAGCTCGATGACCTGGCGTCCGTCGCCGCGGTCGATACCGGTCACGTACACGCTGCGCGTCACGTGTGCACTCCGTCCGTTCCGATGGCCGCGAGGCTCCGCGCTCGCGGGATTTCCCTGGTCACAAGGTCAAAATTACCCGTTATTGTGGGCTTGCCCCTCTTGACAATACCTGCGCGGGTGGCTAGGTCGCTCTCCCAGTTTCCCTGGCGCGCCCGGGGCGGGGACAGTGGGGGGTGGTCCCCGTGTGCGTCCGGGGCCGGGGTCGGACCGTGCCGCACATGAAACAATCGGACCGGCTCACACGAACCGACAGCGAGCACAGGAGACACAGCACGATGCGTATCGGAGTCCTCACCGCGGGCGGCGACTGTCCCGGCCTGAATGCTGTGATCCGGTCCGTCGTCCACCGCGCCCTGACCGGCCACGGCGACGAGGTCATCGGCTTCGAGGACGGTTTCAAGGGCCTGCTCGACGGCCGCTTCCGCAAGCTCGACCTGGACGCGGTCAGCGGCATCCTCGCCCGCGGCGGCACCATCCTCGGCTCCGCCCGCCTGGAGCGCGCCCGGCTCCGCGAGGCGTGCGAGAGCGCCAAGGACTTCTCCCGCGAATACGGGATCGACGTCCTGATCCCGATCGGCGGCGAGGGCACGCTCACCGCCGCCCGGATGCTCGCCGACGCCGGTATGCCGGTGGTCGGCGTCCCCAAGACCATCGACAACGACATCTCCTCCACCGACCGCACCTTCGGCTTCGACACCGCCGTCGGCGTGGCCACCGAGGCCATCGACCGCCTGAAGACCACCGCCGAATCGCATCAGCGGGTGATGGTCGTGGAGGTCATGGGCCGGCACGCGGGCTGGATCGCCCTGGAGTCCGGGATGGCCGGCGGTGCGCACGGCATCTGCCTCCCGGAGCGCGAGTTCGACGTCAACGACCTGGTGCGGATGGTGGAGGAGCGGTTCGCGCGGGGCAAGAAGTTCGCGGTGGTCTGCGTCGCCGAGGGCGCCCACCCGCGCCCCGGCACCATGGACTACAAGAAGGGTGCCATCGACCAGTACGGCCACGAGCGGTTCTCCGGTATCGGCACCGCGCTCGCCCGCGAGCTGGAGCAGCGCCTGGGCAAGGAGGCCCGCCCGGTCATCCTCGGCCACGTCCAGCGCGGCGGCACCCCCACCGCCTACGACCGGGTGCTGGCCACCCGCTTCGGCTGGCACGCCGTGGAGGCCGCGCACCGCGGCGACTTCGGCCAGATGACCGCGCTGCGCGGCACCGACATCGTGATGGCGCCGCTGGCCGACGCGATCACGGAGCTGAAGCGGGTGCCGGCGAGCCGGATGGCCGAGGCGGAGTCGGTGTTCTAAAGGCGGGGCCGGGTCGCTTTTCAGGCGTCCTGACGGCTCGTCAATACGCGGCGGGCGGCGCGCTGTTGAGCGCGCCGCCCGTTTCGTGTCCGCGTCTCGGCGGGGGGCCGGCCCGGTGACCGGCCCCCCGTGCCCGCCTCAGTGGGCGCCGATCGCCTCCAGCATGTTCAGCCGCGCCGCCCGGCGGGCCGGCCACAGCGCGGCCAGCACCCCCACCACCAGGGCGGTCAGCAGGAACAGCCCGAGCCGGTCCCACGGCAGCACCATCCGGTACGAGGTGAACGACGCGGCCACCAGCTCACCGCCGGCCCAGGCCAGGAAGATCCCCACGCCGATGCCCAGCACCGCGCCGAACAGCGAGATCACCACCGACTCCAGCCGGACCATCCGCTTCACCCCGCCCCGGGCCAGCCCGATGGCGCGCAGCATCCCGATCTCCCGGGTCCGCTCGAACACCGACATGGCGAGGGTGTTGACCACCCCGACCACCGCGATGACCACGGCCATCCCCAGCAGCCCGTAGATCATGTAGACCATGGTGTCGATCTGGCCCGCGGTCTCCTTGCGGAGGTCCTCGCGGCTCTGCACCTTCAGCAGCGGGCTGTCGCCGAACGCCCGCCGGATCTCCCCGGCGGTCCGCTCCGACCGGCCGTCGCGGACCTTGACCAGCAGCTCGTCGTCCCGGATCCGGTCCAGATGCGGATCGACCAGCGCGGTGGCGGCGAACGACTCGCCCAGGACGGGGTTGTCCGCGTAGACCGCGCCGACCCGCACGGCCACCCGCTTCTTGTCGAAGAAGACCAGGGTCACCGTCTGGCCGGCCCGCCAGCCGTGCTCCTTGGCGCCGGTCTGCGAGACCGCGATCCCGCCGGACCGCACCGCGGCCATCGAGCCGTCGGTGACGTTCAGCGAGGTCACCTTGGCGATCTGGTCCAGGTCGGTGCCGTGGACGTAGCCGAAGCCGCCGTCCGGGCCGCTGCCGCCGTCCGGGAGGGTGTAGCCCGCCCCGCGCACCGGGGCCGCCGCCGCGACGTCCGGGAGCTTGGCCACCCGCGCCGACGCCGCCGGGTCCAGGCCGGTGCCGGTCGAGGTGGAGACCTTGTAGTCGGCGGTCAGGCCGGCCGCCGCCATCCGGTCCAGCGCCAGCTGCGACGAGTGGCCGGCCACGGTCAGGCCGGTGATCAGGGTCAGGCCGATCATCAGCGCCGAGCCGGTCGCCGCCGTCCGGCGCGGATTGCGCAGCGCGTTCTCCTTGGCCAGCTTGCCGGCGACGCCGAACAGCCGGGTGGTGACGAGTCCGGCCAGCGACACCAGCGGACGGGACAGCAGCGGCGCCAGGACGATCATCCCGGTGAGCGTCAGCGCCGAACCGCCCATCGCCACCGGGATGTTGTCGTCGCCCTTGAGGGTGGAGACCCACAGCATCACCGCGACACCGGCGGCGGTCAGGAGGGCGCCCAGGACGTTGCGGACGACCAGGCTCCGGACGGCCGGCGGCGCGTCGACGGTGCTCAGCGCCTCCACCGGCGCGATCCGCGCGGCCTTGCGGGACGGCAGCCAGGCGGCCAGCACCGTCACGCCGACGCCCACGGCCAGGGACGCGGCCACCGCCGAGGGGCTGATCACGACCGGCCCGTCCGGGAACCCGGCACCCTGGGCCGTCAGGAAGGCCCGCAGCCCCACCGCGATCCCGGTGCCCAGCCCGAAGCCGACGACCGAGGACAGCAGCCCCAGCAGCCCCGCCTCGACCAGCACCGAGCGCACCACCTGGCGGCGCGAGGCGCCCACCGCGCGCAGCAGCGCGATCTCGCGGGTGCGCTGGGAGACCAGCATGGTGAAGGTGTTGGCGATGATGAAGACGCCGACGAACAGCGCGATGCCGGCGAAGGCCAGCAGGGTCCCGCTCAGCGCGCGGTTCCGGTCGGCGATCAGCCGCGCCTGCTCGGCGGCCAGGTCATGGCCGCTGGTGGCCTGGGCGCGGTCGGCCGGGAGCAGCGCGCGCACCCGCGCGGTCAGCGCCCGCTGGTCGGTGCCGGGCGCGGCCGCCACCACCAGCTCGTCGAACTGGCCCGGGTGCAGGAACATCCGCTGCGCGGTGGCGGTGTCGAACAGCGTCAGGCTGCCGCCCGCGGTCACCGCCGGATCGTCGGTGGCCACGATCCCGACCAGCTTCTTGGTCAGCACCGGGCCGTCGGTGGCCAGCCGCACGGTGTCGCCGAGGCGGTAGCCGGCGGTCCGCGCGGTGGACTCGGCCAGCGCGATCTCGTCCGGTCCGGCCGGGCCGCGGCCCCGGACGAGCGGGTAGCGGGGGTCGGTGCCGTCCGGTCCGGGCCGGTAGTTGGTGGCGCGGTTCTGCCAGCCGTTGCCGATCGGGTGGCCGTCGCCGCGGGCGGCGAGGGTGGCCTCGCCGGTGACGTCGGCGCGGACGCCGGTGACGCCGGGCAGTGCGCGGATCCGGTCCGCCAGCCGGTCGTCGAGGGCGGTGGCGCGCTTGCCGTCCTTGTCCGGGCCGCCGTGCGCGTCCGGGGGAGAGATGGCCTGAATGGAGACGGCGACGTCCTTGAGATTGCGGGCCGAGGCGTTCTTGACGGCCTCGCCGACGGTATCGCTGAAGATCAGGGTGCCGGCGACGAAGGCGACGCCGAGCAGGACCGCGAGCGCGGTCATCATCAGCCGGGCCTTGTGCGCGAGGAGGTTGCGCAGAGCGGTGCGGAACATGGTGGTGGTGTCAGTCCTGGGTGCGAAGGGGCGGGCCCGTCAGGCGGGGCCCGGTGGCGCGGGGCGGCGGCCGGTCGGCCACGACCGGGCCCAAGTGGGGCCGGGAGTCGGCTAGTTGGTCCGTCCGGCGGCGTCGAAGCGCCGCATCCGGTCCAGTACGGCGTCCGCGGTCGGCTCGTACAGCTCGTCCACGATCCGGCCGTCGGCGAGGAAGACCACCCGGTCCGCGTAGCCGGCCGCGACCGGGTCGTGGGTGACCATCACCACGGTCTGGTCCATCGCGCGCACCGACTCCCGCAGGAAGCCCAGCACTTCGGCGCCGGAGCGGGAGTCGAGGTTGCCGGTCGGCTCGTCCGCGAAGATGATCTCCGGCTGGGCGGCCAGCGCCCGCGCCACCGCGACCCGCTGCTGCTGGCCGCCGGAGAGCTGGGCCGGACGGTGCGCCAGCCGGCCCGTAAGGCCCACGGTCTCCACGACCCGGGAGACCCACTCCCGGTCCGGGCGGCGGCCGGCGATGTCCATCGGCAGCGTGATGTTCTCCAGCGCGGTCAGCGTCGGCAGGAGGTTGAACGCCTGGAAGATGAAGCCGATCCGGTCGCGGCGCAGCCGGGTCAGCTGCTTGTCGTTCAGCTGGGCCAGCTCGACGTCGCCGATCCGGGCCGAGCCGCCGGTCACCGAGTCCAGCCCGGCCATGCAGTGCATCAGCGTGGACTTGCCGGAGCCGGACGGCCCCATGATGGCGGTGAAGCGGGCCCGGGCGAACTCCACGGTGACGGAGTCCAGCGCGACGACGCGGGTCTCGCCCTGGCCGTAGACCTTGCTGAGGTCGGTGGCGCGGGCGGCGGCGGCCGCGGTGGCGCGGGCGGGGGCGGCGGAACGGGGGACGGCGGCGTGCGGCACCACAACTCCAAGGGAGGGAGGGCGGGAGGAAGGGAGCGTTCCGGCGGCGCCCCCTCGGGAAGAGGGAGCGCCGAACGCTCTTCCATCCTCGATGCCGCGGACCGGCCCGTCTTCGGCCGCAGGGACCGAAAGCCGGACCGGCCGGAAGTGCCACGCCCGGCCCGCGCGTCCTCCTCGGGACGGACACCGGTCCGTCCGCAGACCGACACGGGACGACACGGACGACGCGGAACCGCCGGGCGGGGGCCGGTGGCCGGCGTCAGGCCCAGCCCCCCGGGCTCAGGCCCAGCCCCCCGCGCTCAGATCCCGGTCTCCCCGACCCGCCGCCAGAATTCGGCCACCACCTCGTCGAGGAAGTCCCGCCCCGCCTTGCCCGCCTCCCCGGACGCGTCCCCGCCGGTCCAGCTCAGCGAGGCCGTCATGGTCGCGTGGTACTCCTCGTGCAGCGCCTGCAGCGCGTCCTGGATCCGCTCCTTGGGCAGCGGTACGAGCTTGCCGACCGGCCGGACGTAACCCTGCCAGCGGGTGGTGGCCGCGCTGGTCAGCAGCTCCGCCAGGCGCTCCTCCTGGCCGGTGAAGCGGAGCAGGGCGGGCAGCGGCAGCCGCAGCGTCTCGGCCAGCGCCGCGGCCTGCCGGTCGGAGCCCGACCACCGCCCGCCGGCCTCCAGCCGCTCGTACGCGGCCGGGTCCATCCCGACCCGCAGGGCGAGGTCGTCCGGCGCCAGGCCGAGCGCCAGCCGGAATTCGCGGAGCGTGCCGGGGGCGCCGAGGAGTTCGGCGGGAGAGCACCACAAAGCGCCCGCCAGCGCGGTCAACTCGGCCTCGGTGGGGGAGCTTTCCCCCAATTCCCAGGACGCCACCGTGGCGGGCTCCAGGCGCATTCCATAAGCGGCCCAGATTCCGTAGGCGACATGCGCGTGGGTCATGCCCAGGGCCTCGCGCAGCCGGCGAGCGGCGTCGGCGTTGAAAGGGGGCCGGCGTGCATCCCCGTCGTGCGTGTTCACCGGCACACGGTAAGTGACGAGGTGGCGTCGTACCTATCGTACGGATGTCCAAGTTTCCTGGTTGGAGGATTGTACGGGGCTTTCGGTGGCCTCCGGCCAACTTTCGCAGCTTTCCCGCCAAGCCGCGTCCGAAACCGCCGCTGGCCAGCCGTTTCGTGCTTCCGGCGGCCGGTGTGCCGGGCCGGGGCGCGGACCGGGAATGCGGTGCGTTCCGCGAAGGCGATCGGACGGTAATTCCCGAAGAAAGCGAAAATCCGCGCCGATACGCGAATCCGGGCCGCCGGGATTCGCCGCCCGGGAATCGGGGTGCGGGATTCGGCGCGCCGGTAACGGGCGGGCGCGCACCGTCCGCCGCCGGAAACGGCCCGCCGGCGACCCGGCCCCCGGAAAATCCCGCCGCTCACCGTTCCCCCGCCCCCCGCGCGCCGCCGTCCGCCCACCGGTAGCGCAGCTCCGGGCGGCCCACCTGCCCGTACTGCGGGGCGCGCACCGCCCGGCCGGACTCCACCAGGTGCTCCAGATAGCGGCGCGCGGTGATCCGGGAGATGCCGACGTGCGCGGCGGCCTGGGCCGCGGTCAGCCCGCCGCCGGACGCCCGCAGCCCCTCGGTCACCGCCCGCAGGGTCGCCGGGGTCAGCCCCTTCGGCAGCGCGGCCGGCCGCGGGGCGCGCAGCGCGGCCAGCGCCCGGTCCACCTCGTCCTGCCCGCTGGCCTCCCCGCTGGCCGCCCGGAACTCCGCGTAGCGCAGCAGCCGGTCCCGCAGCGTGCCGAAGGTGAACGGTTTCAGCACGTACTGCACCACGCCCAGCGAGACGCCCTCGCGGACCATCGCCAGATCCCGCGCCGAGGTCACCGCCACGATGTCCGCGCCGTGCCCGGCCGCGCGCAGCGTCCGCACCAGCTGGAGCCCGTGCCCGTCCGGCAGGAACAGGTCGAGCAGCAGCAGGTCCACCGGATGCTGGTCCAGGTGGCGGCGGGCGCCGGCGACCGAGTGCACCGTCCCGGACACCGCGAAGCCGGGCACCCGCCCCACGTACAGCGCGTGCGCGGCCGCCGCGACCGGATCGTCCTCGACGACCAGGACCCGGATGGCGGCGGCCTCCTCCGCGGCGCTCACCGGGCCACCGCCCCCTCCGCCGCCCGCAGCGGCAGCCGTACGGTGAACCGCGCGCCGCCCGCCGGCCCCCGGTCCAGCGCGATGGTGCCGCCGTGGCGGCGCACCGCCTGCCGGACCAGCGCCAGGCCCAGCCCCCGGGCGGTGCCCCCGCCGGCCGCCTCCTTGGTGCTCCAGCCGCGCCGGAAGACCTCCGCGGTGGCGTCCGCGGCGACCCCCGGCCCGTTGTCGGCGACGCACAGCAGCAGTTCGCCGCCGTCCGCCCGGGCGGTGACCCGCACCTGCGGCGGCGCGCCGTGCCCCTGCGCGGCGGCGTCCAGCGCGTTGTCGATGAGGTTGCCGAGGACCGTCACCAGGTCGCGGGCGGGCAGGTTGGGCGGTATCACCCCGTCGTCGATCCGGCTGTCGGGGGTCAGCACCAGCTCGCCGCCGTGCTCGTTGGCCTGCGCCGCCTTGCCCAGCAACAGCGCGGCCAGCACCGGTTCGGCGACGGCGCCCACCACCCGGTCGGTCAGCGCCTGCGCCAGCTCCAGCTCGGCGGTGGCGAACTCCACCGCCTCCTCGGCCCGGCCCAGTTCGATCAGCGAGACCACGGTGTGCAGCCGGTTGGCCGCCTCGTGCGCCTGCGAGCGCAGCGCCTCCGCGAAGCCCCGTACGGAGTCCAACTCCCCGGACAGCGCCTGGAGTTCGGTGTGATCGCGCAGGGTGACGACGGTGCCGCGGTGCCGGCCGCCGGAGACCGGCGCGGAGTTGACCACCAGCACCCGCTCACCGGTCAGATGCAGTTCGTCCACGCGCGGCCCGGCCGTCCGCAGCGCCCCGGTCAGCGGCTCCGGCAGCCCCAGCGCGTCCACCGGCCGGCCCACCACGTCGCCGGCCAGCCCCAGCAGCTCCCGCCCGCCGTCGTTGATCAGCGCGACCCGGCCGTCCCCGTCCAGCATCAGCAGCCCCTCGCGGACGGCGTGCAGCGCCGCCTCGTGGTAGTCGTACATCCGGGACAGCTCGGCGGCGTTCATCCCGTGGGTGTGCCGGCGCAGCCGGGCGTTGACCACGTACGTGCCCAGCCCGCCCAGCGCCAGCGCCGCCGCGGCCACCCCCAGCAGCGCCAGCACCTGGTCGCGCAGCTGCTCGCTGATGGTGGCGATGGTGATCCCGGCGCTGACCAGCGCGGTGATCCGGCCGCCGCGCGCGGGGTCGCGGACCGGCGCGACGACCCGCACCGACGGGCCCAGCACGCCCATATGCGTCTCCGCGAAGACCTCGCCGCGCAGCGCCGGGCCGGTGTGGCCCAGATACTTCCCGCCGATCGCGGACGGCTCCGGATGCGTCCAGCGGGTGCCGTCCGGCGCCATCACCACGACGAAGTCCACCCCGGAGTCCCGCCGCAGCCGCTCGCAGTACGGCTGCAGCGCGGCGGTGGGGTCCTGCGCGCGGGCCGCGGCCGCCACCGCCGGGGAGTCGGCGACCGCGGTGGCCGCCGCCGTCGCCTGCCGCCGCGCGGTCTCCTCCGCCTGCCGCCCGGCGCTGACGTACGCGAACACCGCGCAGACCGCGACCACCGCCGCCACCAGCACCACCTGCACGGCGAAGAGCTGGCCGGCGAGGCTGCGGGGGCCGGGCAGCCGCCGCGGCGGACGGGGACGGGGCAGACGCATGCGGAACAGTCTGCCCGGTCACTTTTACGTGAACGAAATGTACGCAAGGGTGACCAGCGCCACAGCGCCGTGCATAGTCGCCGGGACCTGTTGTCGCCGAGACCTGTTGTGCGCCGCGAGCCGCGAAAGCGGCGCACCACCGCAGGCCCAGTAAGAAAGGCAGGGCAGCCGTGGCTGCACAGACCCCGTCCCCCCGGGGCACCGCCGACAAGGCGCCGCCGGCCAAGCGGGACCGGACCCATGTCCTCTACCTCGCCGTGATCGGCGCGGTGCTGCTCGGCATCGCCGTCGGCCTGGCCGCGCCCGGCACCGCCGTCCAGCTCAAACCGCTGGGCACCGGCTTCGTCGCGCTCATCAAGATGATGATCTCGCCGGTGATCTTCTGCACCATCGTGCTGGGCGTCGGCTCGGTCCGCAAAGCGGCCAAGGTCGGCGCGGTGGGCGGGCTGGCGCTCGGCTACTTCATGGTGATGTCCACCGTCGCGCTGGCCATCGGCCTGCTCGTCGGCAACGTCCTGCACCCCGGCTCCGGCCTGCACCTGACCGACGCCCTGCGCCACGCCGGCCAGGCGCAGACGGCCGGCGCCCACCAGTCCACCACCGACTTCCTGCTCGGCATCATCCCCGACACCCTGGTCTCCGCCCTCACCAAGGGCGAAGTCCTCCAGACCCTGCTGGTGGCGCTCCTCGTCGGCTTCGGGCTCCAGGCCCTCGGCCCGGCCGGCGAACCCGTACTGCGCGGGATCGGCCACGTCCAGAAACTGGTCTTCCGCGTCCTCTCCATGATCATGTGGGCGGCACCGGTCGGCGCGTTCGGCGCGATGGCCGCCGTCGTCGGCGCCACCGGCCTCGACGCCCTGAAGTCCCTGGCCGTCATCATGGTCGGCTTCTATCTGACGTGCCTGCTCTTCGTCGTCGTGGTGCTCGGCGCGCTGCTCCGCCTGATCGCCGGGATCAGCGTCTTCGCGCTGCTGAAGTACCTCGGCCGCGAATTCCTCCTCATCCTCTCCACCTCCTCCTCCGAGTCCGCCCTGCCCCGGCTGATCGCGAAGATGGAGCACCTGGGCGTCAGCCGCCCGGTCGTCGGCATCACCGTCCCGACCGGCTACAGCTTCAACCTCGACGGCACCGCGATCTACCTGACCATGGCCTCCCTCTTCATCGCCGAGGCGATGGACAAGCCGCTCTCCCTCGGCCAGCAGGTCTCCCTCCTGCTCTTCATGATCATCGCCTCCAAGGGCGCGGCCGGCGTCACCGGCGCGGGCCTGGCCACCCTCGCCGGCGGCCTCCAGTCCCACCGCCCCGAACTCGTCGACGGCGTCGGCCTGATCGTCGGCATCGACCGCTTCATGAGCGAGGCCCGCGCCCTGACCAACTTCGCCGGCAACGCCGTCGCCACCCTCCTCATCGGCACCTGGACCAAGGAATTCGACCGCCCCCGCGCCACCGAAGTCCTCTCCGGCCGCCTCCCCTTCGACGAACGCACCCTCACCGCGGACGCCCACGGAAGCGGACCCGCATCCGCCGACTCGGCCGACGCCACCAAGGCGTCCGCGGCGGTCTGACACCACCGGCCGAGAGCGGGAAGGGGCGGGCGCCGAGGGCGACCCGCCCCTCCTAGGCGACGGGTGTGCCGTCCCGCAGGTACCGCGGCCGTCCCGTGCCGAGCGCCCCTACCGCCGCCTCGAAACGGCGCCGCATCCGGTCGCCGAGCCGGTCGCCCGCCTCCCCGGCCGTGAAGAAGGCGGCTCGGACAGCCCGTCGGCCCGGCCCTGGGACAGCGTCCCGCCGTCGAGGACGAACGCGATCAGGTCGTCCCACGGCCCGTGCGGGGCGACCCAGTCCACCACCAGCAGCCCCGCACCACCACCGCCAGCCCCAGCTCCTCCCTCAGCTCGCGGCCCACCGCGTCCTCGGGCGACTCGTTCGCCTCCGCCATACCGCCGGGCAGGTCCCAGCCGGGCTTGTACGTGGGGTTCACCAGGAGCACCCGCCCGGACGGGTCGCGCAGCAGTACATCCGCGGCGACCCGCTTGCGGGCCTGCGTGGCATTGCCCTCGGCGAGGTACGCGTTCCAGGCCGCCGCGTCAGCGGGGATACGGGGTGCCTCCCGGTGACGGCGGGACGGTGTCGGCCGGCAACAGCATGGTGGCCACGGCGCTGACACGAACCGCACCGTGCCGGCCTCCAGGTATACGGGAGGGCGGGCACCCCCGGGTGCCCGCCCTCCCATACGTGGGTGTCACGCCGGCGTCAGCCAGATCGTGGCCAGGGGAGGCAGGACGACCGTGAGGGAATGGCGGCGGCCGTTCCAGGGGAGGGGTTCGGTTTTGCGGGGGTCGGGGTTGGTGACGCCGCTGCCGCCGTAGTGAGGGGCGTCGGTGTTGAGGAGTTCCTGCCAGACGGGGGTGGTGGGCGGGACGCCGAGGCGGTATTCGTGGCGGACGACGGGGGAGAAGTTGGTCACCGAGATCAGGGGGGTGCCGTCGGCGGCGAAGCGGAGGAAGGAGAAGACGTTGTCCTCGCTCGCGTCCGCGTCGATCCAGGCGAAGCCGGCCGGGTCGGTGTCGCGCTGCCAGAGGGCGGGGGTGGCCGCGTAGTGGCGGTTGAGGTCGCGGACGAGGTCGCGGATGCCGCGGTGGTCCGGCTCGGCCTCGTAGGACGGGTCGAGCAGCCACCAGTCGGGGCCGTGCCGTTCGGCCCATTCGGCGCCCTGGGCGAACTCCTGGCCCATGAAGAGGAGTTGCTTGCCCGGGTGGGCCCACATGAAGCCCAGGTACGCGCGGTGGTTGGCGCGCTGCTGCCACCAGTCGCCGGGCATCTTCGAGACCAGCGCGCGCTTGCCGTGGACCACCTCGTCGTGCGAGATCGGCAGGACGTAGTTCTCGGAGTAGGCGTAGATCATCGAGAAGGTCATCTCGCCGTGGTGGTACTTGCGGTGCACCGGGTCCTTCTCGACGTAGCCGAGCGAGTCGTGCATCCAGCCCATGTTCCACTTCAGGCCGAAGCCCAGCCCGCCGAAGCCGCCCGGCCCGACGTGGTGGGTGGCGCGGGTGACGCCGTCCCAGGCGGTGGACTCCTCGGCGATGGTGACGACGCCGGGGCAGCGGCGGTAGACGGTGGCGTTCATCTCCTGGAGGAACGCGACCGCGTCGAGGTTCTCCCGGCCGCCGTGGACGTTCGGGGTCCAGTTGCCGTCCTCGCGGGAGTAGTCGAGGTAGAGCATCGAGGCGACCGCGTCCACCCGGAGTCCGTCGATGTGGAACTCCTCGCACCAGTACACCGCGTTGGCGACCAGGAAGTTCCGCACCTCGGTACGGCCGTAGTCGAACTCCAGGGTGCCCCAGTCCGGGTGCGCGGCCCGCGACGGGTCCCCCGGCTCGTACAGCGGCCGGCCGTCGAACTCCGCCAGCGCCCAGTCGTCCCGCGGGAAGTGCGCCGGCACCCAGTCCATCAGCACGCCGATCCCGGCCCGGTGCAGCGCGTCGATGAGGAACTTGAAGTCGTCGGGGGTGCCCATCCGGGCGGTCGGCGCGTAGAAGCCGGTCACCTGGTAGCCCCACGAGCCGCCGAAGGGGTGCTCGGCGACCGGCATGAACTCGACGTGGGTGAAGCCGAGGTCCTTGACGTAGGCGGGGAGCTGGGCCGCTAGCTGACGGTACGTCAGACCGGGGCGCCAGGAGGCGAGGTGGACCTCGTAGACGGAGAAGGGGGACGTGTGCACGGGGCGCTCGCCGCGGCGGGCCATCCAGTCGCCGTCCCGCCACTCGTGGTGCGAGGTGTGCACGACGGAGGCGGTGGCGGGCGGGCACTCGGTGCGGCGGGCCATCGGGTCGGCGCGGACGGTCTTGGAGCCGTCCGGGCGGGTGATCTCGAATTTGTAGAGTTCGCCCTCGCCCAGGCCGGGGAGGAACAGCTCCCAGACGCCGGACGAGCCGAGCGACCGCATGGGGGAGCCGGTGCCGTCCCAGTAGTTGAAGTCGCCGACGACGCGGACGCCCTGGGCGTTGGGGGCCCAGACGGTGAAGCGGGTGCCGCCCACGCCCTGGTGCTCCATCACCCGGGCGCCGAGCGCCTGCCACAGCTGCTCGTGCCGGCCCTCGCCGAACAGGTGCAGGTCCAGCTCGCCGAGCGCGGGCAGGAAGCGGTACGGGTCCCGGACGGTCAGCACGGTCTCGCCGTAGTCGATGACCAGGCGGTAGTCGGGGATCTCGGCGTGCGGCAGGACGCCGGCGAAGAGGCCGTCGCCCTCCGGGTGGAGGCGGGCCCGCAGGCCGTCCGCCACCACGGTGACGGACCGGGCGTGCGGGCGCAGGGCGCGGATCATCAGCCCGCCGGGCACCGGGTGCGCGCCGAGCAGCGCGTGCGGGTCGTGGTGCGCCCCGGCGAGCAGCCGCCCGCGGTCGGTGTCGGAGAGCGGGACGGCGCGGCGCACGCCGGGGTCGCCGCCGGGGAGAGGGGCGGCCGCCCCAGGGCGGGCCGCGGCACCGGGGCGCGCGGCGCCCGGCGCGGGGCGGGGCGCGGTGCCGGACGCGGGGTTCCGGGACGGCGGCGGGGCGGGATGGCGGGCGGTCACGGGTGGGGCCTCCTCGGGCGGTGGTCGGACGGTCGGTTCCAGCG
>NZ_LLZI01000270.1 GCF_001509485.1 Streptomyces sp. NRRL F-4489 | reverse complement strand
CCCACCCACCACACGAATTACCACCCCCCACCCCACTCCCATATCGGACCGATCGGACCGAAAGGCACCCCCATGCACTTCATCCAGCGCCAGCCCACCAGCAAGGCCCCGGCCGACTGGTTCACCGGAGACGTCTGGTGGGACGTCATCGTCACCGGCCAGGAACCGTCCCGGATGCGAGCCAACCTCGTCCGCTTCGCCCCGGGCGCCCGCACCAACTGGCACTCCCACGCTGTGGGCCAGACCCTCCACATCACCTCCGGCATCGCCCTCATCGGCACCCGCGACGGCACCGTCCTCGAAGCCCACCCCGGCGAAACCATCAGCTGCCCGCCCCACGAGGAACACTGGCACGGCGCCACCCCCAACCACTTCATGGAACACCTCGCCCTCTGGGAAACCACCCCCGACCACACCCCCGAAACCCACTGGTCCACCCCCGTCACGACCTCCCAATACAACGCCCCCCGCCGCCGCAGCAATTGACCCCTACCGCACATACGGATGTCCCGGGCCGCAGCCCGGGACATCCGCCGCTATTACGACACCCACGAGACCTGAATGTGCTCCGGGCTCGGCGCGCTGGCCATCACCAACGGGCAACCGACGTCTGGAACGCCGCGCCGGCCCACCTTCAACAGAGCAATAGCGGGAGCCCACCGAAAGTCGGAATCGCAGGAATTCCACGCGCTCGTTGCGGTGGCTACCGCGGCCGGCTTGACGTTCCGCCCAGTGACTGCTCCTCGTGCCGAGGGGTTGGAGACACGCCGCGCGGTGTCGATCTGGGCGTCCCGCCGCATCGGCATCATGACGACGTGGCTGTCCCCGCGTCGCCAACTGACGATCCCCCGAGTCCCGCCCGATCGCCGACGGGGAAGTGCGGCTCAGCGCCCCGAAGCCTTGTCCGGCGCGCCTTCGACTCCCTTGCGGAGTCACACCGTACTTGTGGAATAAAGGTCGCCGAACCTGGCGGGTGGGTTTCTCGGTCGCCCGCCGTTCCGTGATGTGAGGGCAGCGGCCCGAGGTGGTCAACCCGTTTCCGTCGCTTACCGAGATGGAGTCGCCGGCTCATCGCACGCAAAGAGCATAGGTAGGTGGTCTGCGGTAGCGGCTTGGCGAGATGACCAAGGCGATGGCACTGGCCGTCACCGAACGGGTCGGCGAACCGGTCGAGGAACACGCCACGCGATCCTCGGCACACCGGTTCTCTCTGGTCAAGGAATCCGGTCTCGCGCACACCATCGACCAGTACGGCTCGCCCTCTTGAACATGGACGCGTGTCGGCAATGGACGAGCCATATCCGAGCGCTATCGGGCCTCCGCGTTTAGGTTGGAATAAGTCCCGCTCCTACCGACTTCCATGCCTTACACCAGACTCTTGGGTGCCATGCTGTGCCTGGCTTCCCGGTTCTCGCCGCTCAGTGCATTTCTGAGTGGGATCGCGTGGACCGTTGAATTTGGATTATGTCATAGCAGGTCAGTCAAATTTGGCCCGAGCCCGTCAATGATGTCGGGAGCCTTGAGGCCGTGGCCCTCGGCGACGCCGAAATAGGTCGGCTCCCCTGGCTCGGCCAAGACCCCCAGCATGTCATCCAGATGTCGCAGCGCTTCCGCGAGGCGCGGGGCATTGCGTTCATGAACGGCAGGATGTGGTCTGCCCTGAAAATCACATAGACTCCAGACGTCGTGGTAGACGGAGAGTTCCGCCGAGGGGCCGATGACGTCGGGAGATACGCTGAGTTCTACGAGGCGAGGTTCGCGATGGGGTTTTCCTTCGGCGTCGAGCCAAATACCCGAACCGACCACGGTGATCTCGGACATCTCTGCTGACGGGTAGCCGACCGGTTGGCAGGCCCTTGCCTGTTCCGCGATTTTAGGGTCTTCAAGTGAGCGCCCCGCGATGTCGAGGCGAGTATGGATACCGATCCCACCCTTGCCCACCTCGAACCAGCTCCACTCCAAGGAGGCGGGCTTCAGCAACTCGTTCGCCTGCAGAACGGCGGACATGCGCGAAGCCGTCTCGAGAGCTGACTCCAGCCCCGGCCCGGTCACGTCCTCAAGATCCCAAAACCATGATCCGCATTCCTTTGGTGCGCGCATCAGAGTCGGCATGGACTTTCCTTACGGTTTAGTTGCATTGGTCGGGAATACGGTGAAAGAACCGTCCTTGAAGCGTAGCTCAAAAGAGGCATTGGTTCGGTCCGCGGCGCGGTGGACAATATTCAACATGCGCTCTGTCAATGATCCCTTGACATCGTCAATGTCCAGAATCGCGGCCTTCACTTTCACTCCCGGTCCTGCGAGCTGAGCCTTCGCGATCTTCGTCACCGCCGACTTGATCCCATTGGCACTCTGCAGATCCTTGAGTTGGGCGCCGTACTCGATGCCGTTCTCGGATCTTACGAGAACATCCAAGTCGAGATTTTCGTCGGGTAGCTTCAACTCGAATTCAATGTTACCTACACCCTTGGTCTGCAGGTCGGCGGCATGTTCCAGTGCTTGATGAACAGCTGGCATCATGTCTCTCTGCTTCACCTGGAAGATGAGATCCTTATATCCTGGGCAGTCAGAGAATCGTCCGCCTGCGATATATTCGGCGACAGCTCCTCCATAGCCCGACTTTCGGAGCTGAATCAGCATTCGTTCCTGGTCCGCCGGAGGTACCTTCGACTCCGTAAGTGCGGCCAGGACCGCGTCTTCCTGCTCGGGGGCCATTTTGCCCAGAGGCTGTTGAGCAACGCTATCGCCTTCGAGATGCACGGAAGGCTCGTCAGGGGTGCCTGGTGCGTCCGTCCCATGGCTGTCATGGCCGGAGCCGGCGCCACCTCCGGAGTTGGCATCGGACGAAGTCGGCTCTTCGTGTCCGCTGTATGGCGCGTTTCCGTGACCGCCCTGGTGCGCCGCATCCTGCCCGACCCCCGTGCCGTGGCCTGACTCAACGGGTTTGGCCTCCGTGTTGGCCCGGCCGCCCAAGGGGGAGGCGTCGATATGGTCGTTGTTGGGCGTGTGAGTGCTCCCGGTGCTGCTTGGGCCATCATGATTCGTTGCAGAGATCGGGCGGATGCCGTCGTCCGGTCTGCTCCCTCCGGGGCCCACGCCGCCGTGCGCCCGGCCGGGCACGTCCGAGCCGACGGGTACGGCGTCATCGCCCCGTCCGCCGACTCCGGCCAGGACCGGTTGCTCCTGGCGAACCGGGGTCTCGGTCCGCGGGGTGTCCGCGCCCGCGGCGGAGGTGGTGGTTTGTGCCTTGGGGGCGTCTTCGGCGTGTTGGAAGAGGGTGCCGTCCTCGTTGTAGAGGTCGCCTCTGCCGCTCATGTACTTTCCGGTGGCCGGGTCCTTCACCGTGTTCGGTGGGAGGTCGACGGTTCCTTCGGGCAGCTTGATCCGGTCGTCAGGGAGCTTGGTCGCCCCTTCGGGGATGGCGGTGCCCTTGGGCAACTGCACCGTGCCGTCCGGGAGCTTGACGGCGCCTTCGGGCAGACTGAAGGCCCCCTCTGAGATTTTCGGGACCTGGAGATGGCCGGTGTTCTTCAGGTGGGCCATGACGTCGCTGATCTTGGATACGCCGGTGCCTGCGCCCTTGAAGAGGTAGGTCATGGGGTCGATGGCCTCGCCGACCTTGCCGGCCATGGACGCGGCTCTGGCCGCTGCGCCGGCTTTGGTCGCGCCTTCGACGGCGGCGCCGCCGCCTCGGGTGATGAGGGCGGTGAGGACGTTGAAGGTGACGGCGCCGGCGGCGCGGGAGCCGTTGGATTGCCATTGGTCCCAGGCGACGAAGGCCTTGCCGGACTCGAGCATCGCGGTGCGGGCGTCGCGGAACCAGGAGGGGAGCATGCGTCCTGGCGTCATCAGGTAGAGGGGGGCCGCGGCGGGCATGATGCCGAGGAGTCCGGCGGTGGTGGAGAGTTTGGCCAGGCCCTTCCATGCCTTTCCGGCGGCGTCCCAGCCATCGACGCCGACGAGGGTGAGCAGCCCTTTGATGGCGCCGCCGGCGCCGTCGATGAGGACGCCTTTGCCGAAGTCGTAGGCGTGGTCCCAGACCTTCCACCAGGGAACGGATTCCTCGACCGCCTCGCCCCAGGGCAGGCTTGGGGAGTGGGTGAGGGTTTTGGCGTCGTAGCCGTAGCCGCTCTTGTGGGCGGCGTCGAGGGTGTGGAGTTTCTGGCCGCCGACCAGGCCGACGATCTTGGCGTGGCAGTCGCGTTCGGCTGCCTGGAACGCGGCCCAGACCTGGGCGATCTTGTTGCGGCGGGCCAGATTCTCCTCGATCAGGTCGCTGTCTTCGCGCCAGTCGTCGTCGCTGCCCTCGACCTTGTGGCGGAAGTCGGCGGCGTCCTGTTGGAGCTGCTTGAGCTGGTTGACCAGAGGCCGGATCTCGTGGGCGTAGGTGCCCAGGGCGCCGGCGATGACCCGCATGTCGTGGCTGACGTCGCGGGCGGTGTCCGCTACGGGTTTGGTGACGGCGAAGAGTTGCTCGGCCTCGGGCGCCTTGTAGAAGGCGGACAGGCCGCCGAAGGAGGTGTGGACGGCCGAGCCGGCGGTTTCGACCTTGGGGCCGCCGTGGGAGAGGGACTTGACCTTGGATTCGAGGAGGTCGAGGTCGCCGGTGAAGACCGGTACTTCGGAGGGGTCGACCGGTGCGCCGTCGCTCATCTCTGCTTCCCCCCGAGGTCCTTGAATGCGTCCAGGCGTACGGCGCGGGCGGCGTTCTGGGCGTTCCGCGCGGCTTCCAGGTCGCCCTGGACGTACTCATTGGTGGCCTTCACCGCGCCGAGAACGGCGGCCTGGCAGCGCTCGGCCATGGCGTTGAAGTCGTTCTTGCGGGCCGCGGCATACGCGGCCAGCGCGGTGGCGACCGGACCCGTCGACGTCTGCGACCACACCGGTGCGCCCGTCGGCCCCTTCGCCGCGGGCCCCGGCATCACGGGCCCGTGCGGTGACGCGGCCGCTTGTGAGCCCGGCACGGCCGTGCCCGCCGCCTGCGCGGCGTCGCGCAGGTCCGCGAGCAACCCGCTCAGCACGTCCCCCAGGTCCTCGGCGTGCCCGCCGACGACCTTCAACTGACCCTGCACACCCTGCGGTTGAATATCCCACGACGTCATGGATCCCCCCTGCCTCACTTTCCGCCGCGCCGCCCGCAGCTGTCATGTGCGGCGCCGCCCCTTCCCCGGGCGGCCGCGACCACCCCGCCGGCGCGCCCCGGAAGGCGCTTGCCGTGCCGGTCCACCGCGGCCGGTCAGCCGATGTTGTCGACCGCGGACTTCGCGCGCGCGAGCGTCTGGTGGGCGGTCGCGTCGTTCTTCTCCAGCGTCGTCTTCAGCAGGTGGATGATGTTCTTGACCTCCTGCGAGGCGCGGTTCCAGCGCATTTCCTTGGCGTGGTACTCCTCCGCGACACCGTCCGCGGTGAAGTCCGCCATCGCCTGCTTGACCTGCGCGTCACGCGCCGCGATCACCTGCTCCAGACGTCCGATCACCGCCTGGATGTTGCCCTGCGCCTCCGCCGACGCGCCCGAGTCGTACGAGCGGCGGTCCATACCCGCAGCCATCACTATCCTCCCCGTTGAAAAATCCGATGACGTCTGCCGCGCCGGCCGGTCAGCGGCCGGAGAAGCGGGCCGCGTCGAAGTTCGCCGCCGCCATCTGCGACCGGGCGTTGTCGGCCTGCTCCTGAACGCCCGAGCCGAACGCCGACTCCATGCCCGACTGGCCGCCCACGATCGCGGCCAGCGCGCTGTTCAACTCCGCCGTGATCTCGTCCGCGTGCGCCTTGAACGAATCGAACGCCGCCTTGCCCGCGCCGTTGAACTTCCCCTCCAACGGCTGGGCCGCCTGGACCAGCTGATGGATCAGCGACCCCAGTTCCGTACTCGACCCCTGCGACTGCGACCTCAGCGTCGAGAGCGTCTGCGCCCCCATGTCGAACTTCATCCCAGCTCCCCCTACCAGTCCTGACGTGCCTACGGCCATGCCTATCAACCGCGACGTAACCGCCGCAATCGACAATCCGATGCTACGACGAGGGTGTGACAGTGGCTGGCTGCCAGGGGCTGCCAGGGGCTGACAAGGGCTGACGGTGGCTCAAAGTCGCTGCTCCTCGCTGCCTCCCCTCATCCGGCCGGCCGGCCCCGCTCACGCGCCCTTCAGATGCCGCATCAGACGTTCGAAGTCCTGCCAGCCCGACAGGTCCGACGGATTGCCCGGCAGCGGGTAGTACAGCGCCGGGCGCGCCGTCGGACCGAGGGGGACCGGTGCCGGGGAGAGCGGGGTGCGGCGGGCGCGGTCACCGGGCATCTGCCGGACCTCCTCGGCGCCGAGCACGAACGCAACCGGCACGCCCGGTCCCTCGAAGCGGGGCGGCACCGCCAGGTCGCGGCGGGCCTTGCGGAGCTGGACGAGCATCGACTGGAGGTGGTGCCGGGTGGCGAGCAGCTCCGCGGCCCCGGTCAGGGACGCAACGGGGGGCTCCTCGCCGGCGCCGTAGCCGAACATCAGCGTGACGTGTTCCTCCACGCCCGCCTTCGTACGGCTGATCCGCACCGTGGCAAGGCCCGGCCGGTCCGGGCCGCCGACCACCACCAACCACGTCGGCTCCGGCGCCCGCTCACGGGCGAGATCGGTGATCTGCCGCGGTGACCAGGGGAGATTGGCGGGTTCCGCCGTTCCCCACCCGGCCGGCGGCTCACCGGTCAGTTCGCGCCATATCGACTCCAGCGCGCCACCGAGCACCAAGCTTTCGTCGGCGGGGTGGACGGTGCGGAACGTCACGGCCAGCTGACGCTCGCCGGTAGCCGTGACCTCCTTGTAGGAGGCCGCCACCGGGGTCCGCGGGTCGTCAGCTGTCGCCTCCGCCGACGGTGCGGGGGCGAACATGCCGTCCTGCCAGCGCAGTACGGCTCCGGTCAGGCCGTCGTAGTAGCCGTCGCGCTCGTCCCGCACGACCCAGCGGGAGGGCCAGGCGCTGAGGCTGTCGCGCGCCGCCGGGGAGAGTGCGGTTCCCGGTGGGGTGACGACCTGGAGGCCGAGCCCGGCGGTGGCGGCGGTGCGGAACGCGTCCGAAAGCCAGGCGGTCATGGCGAGAACCGGACGGTCCTGGATGACCACCGCGACCTTGTCGGTGAGGACGTCGACGGCGGGCTGCCCCGCGGTGGGCGGGGACGCGACGGTCACCCCCTCGGTCTTCACCACGGCCAGGGAGCGCGCGGCCTCGGGCGGCCAGGCGGAGCCGCCGGCCAGCGTGGCCAGCCGGGCGGCGAAGGTCCCGGCGAGTTCTTCCGCGTGTGCGATCCCGGTGGTGGCGCGGGCCTCGGTCCACCAATAGGGGACCGGCGGCGGGGTGGCTCCGAGCAGGCGCTCGGCCTCGCCCTGGACCTGGACGAGCAGCGGCGCCTCGACGGAGACGAGCGGGCGGCCCTCGGCGTCGCACAGCCGCACCACGGCTCCTTCGCCCGCCGTGTCCACGAGGTTGTCGGGTCCCCCGGAGAGCAGGCCGGCGAGCATGGCCCAGGGGTCGGGCATGCGCGAGGTGAGGGCGATGACGTCCTTGGTCATGTTCTCGTCCGGTCCTTCATCGGTCGTGGCATGGCTGCCGTGGGCCTCGTGGTCGCACATGCGCGGGGCGGGTCCCGGTGCGTCACGAGGGGGAGTACGCGGTCTGGATCAGCCGGTTGGGGCGGCCCCTGCGGATGAGGACGCCGCGGCCGGGGGGCTGCTGGGAGGCGTAGACGCCGGGGAACAGCTGGCCCTCGCCGCGGTCGCCCGACATCACGAGCGCCGAGGCCCCCGATTCGCGCAGGCTCTGCACCAAGGGCTCGTAGAGGCCGCGGGAGGCGCCCGCGACACGGCGGGTGAGGACGAAGTGGAGGCCGATGTCCGCGGCGGAGGGGACGTACGGCAGGAACGGGGCGAGAGGTTCCTGGCCGGCGGTGGTCAGGACGTCGTAGTCGTCGACGAGGACCACGATGCGCGCAGGACGCTCGCGACGCCGGCGGCCAGGCCCGCGCACAGCTTGGCGTTGTAGGCGTAGCCGCCGTTGAACTCCTCGGGGATCGCCCCGCGCAGACTCCGCCGGGGGTCCATGACGGCGAAGACCAGCTCGTCCTCGCCGTAGCGGTCGATGAGGCCGCCGGCGATGGTCTTCAGCAGGTTCGTCTTGCCGCATTCGCTGTCGCCCAGGACCAGCAGGTGCTGGTCGTGCCCGAACAGGTCGAGGAGGACGGGTTCGAGGGCGGTCTGGTCCAGGCCGATCGGGACCCGCCGGGGTTCGGTGGCGGGGCCCGGCAGGAGGCCGGGCTCCAGGAGGTGCGGCAGTACGCGGACCGGCTGGGCGACCTCGCCGCTCCAGGTGGCGCGGACGGTCCGGGCGGTACGCTCCAGGACCGTACCCAGCTCCGCGGTGTCGGCGACCCCGTCCGTCCGGGGCAGTGCCACCTGGGCGAAGAGCTTGCGGTCGGTGAGGACGCGGCCGGGCTCGTCGGGGGAGAGCGTGGCGGCGAGTTTGTGGTCGATGCTGGATTCGCCGGGGTCGTTCAGGCGCAGTTCCATACGGGTGCCGAAGGTGGACTGGACGGCGATGCGGGCGTCGTTCCAGCGGAGCATGCCCGCGACGACGTGGATGCCGTAGCCGCCGCCGCGCTTGAGGATGTCGGTGACGCCGTCGTCCAGCTCCTCGAAGTCGTCGCGCAGCGCGCCGAAGCCGTCGATGACGAGCACGATCTCGGCCGAGGCGAGCTGGGGCAGCCGGCCCGCGGCGTGCAGGGCGCGCAGCTGCTCGACGGAGTCGATGCCGTGCTCGCGGAAGAGGTCCTCGCGGGCGGCGAGCATGGTGCGTACTTCTTCGACGGTACGGGCGGCGCGTTCACGGTCGGCGCGGCCCGCGACGCCGCCCACGTGTGGCAGGCCGGACAAGGCGTGGAGGCCGCCGCCGACGAGGTCGAGGCCGTAGACGCCGACCTCGCGCGGGGTGTGGGTGAGGGCGAGGGAGAGGACGAGGGTGCGCAGGAGGGTGGTCTTGCCGGACTGGGGGCCGCCGATGACGGCGGCGTGGCCGCCCGCCACGGTGAGGTCCAGGTACCACTGGCCCTGCCACTGCCGGGTCGGGTCGTCGAGCACGCCGAGCGGTATCTCAAGGGGACCGCGGCGCCCCGCGAGTTGCGTACCGCGCGTACCGACGTCCAGGGGGCCGGCGACGGTGTCCAGGGCGATCGCATCGGGAAGCGGGGGCAGCCAGATGCGGCGCACCGCACCCGCGGCGTTGGTCAGCTGCCCGACCATGACGCCCAGCTCGGTCGGCCCCATCTCCCGGCGCCGTACGGCCTGCTCCTGCTCGTCCGAATTCCCGGCGGTGGCAAGGGAGTTGAAGGTGCCGTAGGGAAGGGCGAGGGGACCCGTGTCCTCGTCCGCCTCGCGCTGCACGGGGCCTCGGTAGGGGCCCGATACGTAGCCGGCCTTGAAGCGGTCGTAGTGGCTGGTGTCGACCTTGAGGTAGCCGAAGCCGGGGATCGGCGGCAGGTGGAAGGCGTCGGTGGTGTCCAGGACGGTGCGGGATTCGTCGGCGGAGAAGGTGCGCAGGCCGAGCCGGTAGGAGAGGTAGGTGTCCAGGCCCTTGAGGTGGCCGCCCTCGATGCGCTGGCTGGACAGCAGCAGGTGGACGCCGATGGAGCGGCCGATGCGGCCGATGGACAGGAACAGGTCGATGAAATCCGGCTTGGCGGTGAGCAGTTCACCGAATTCGTCGATGACGACGAAGAGGTGCGGCAGCGGCTCCAGGCCGGGCCGTCCGTGGGCGCGCAGGGCCGCGTAGTCGCCGATGTCGGCGATGTTGCCGGCGTCCTTGAGGACCTGCTGGCGGCGCTTGACCTCGCCGGCGAGCGAGGCGTGGACGCGCTCGACCAGGCCCGCCTGGTTCTCCAGGTTGGTGATGACCCCGGCGACGTGCGGCAGGCCGGCGAACGGCGCGAAGGTGGCGCCGCCCTTGTAGTCGACGAGGACCAGGGCGAGGTCTTCGGGCGGGTGCGTGGCCGCCAGGGCGAGGACGATGGTGCGCAGCAGTTCGGACTTCCCCGAGCCCGTGGCGCCGACGCACAGGCCGTGCGGGCCCATCCCCAGCTCCGAGGACTCCTTCAGGTCCAGCAGCACCGGTTCGCGGGCGTCGTTGACGCCGATGGGGACGCGCAGGAAGGCGCGTTCGCCGCGCGGCGCCCACAGGCGCGCGAGGTCGAGCCGCGCCACGTCGTCGATGCCGAGCAGCTCGGCGAAGTCGACCGGCCCGGTCAGCGGCGCGTCGGCCCGGGACTCGGCGGACAGCCGCAGCGGCGCCAGCATCCGGGTCAGCCCCTCGGCGAACGCGAGGCCGACGTCGTCCACGGTGCCATGGGCGCCGGCCGGCTCCTGCCCGCGCAGGTCCTCGATGACCACCCGCTCGCCGTCCACGGTGATCCGGACCCCGACCTGCCCCGGCTCCTGCACCCGCTGTTCGAGCAGGTGCAGCACGGTCACTCCCATCTCCCGCAGGCCCACCGCCTCGTCCGGGCACGGCAGTTCAACGGCGTCCGCGCCGTGTCCGTCGGCGACCACCAGCAAGCGGGACGTCATCGACAGGGCGTCGTCACCGGACAAGCCGCGGCGCACCTCGGCCGCGTAGGACGCGCGGCGCCGCAGCTCCGGACCGAGCTGCCGGGCGAGCTGAGGAGGGGAGGGCGCGATACGGCGCGCGGCCACCGGCCCGTCGAACTGCTCGGCGTCCAGCAGATGCGGCAGCCACTTGGCCCACTCCCACTCGGCGATCCGCTCACCGGGCACCGCGAGCGCCATCGCCACATCGTCCGGCGCGTGCAGCGCGGCGGCCTGCACCAGCACGGCGCGCGCGACGCGCAGGCAGTCCTCGCGCGGACCGATGACGCTGACGTTGCCCACGCGGTCGAGCGGGACGGTCAGCGGCAGTTCCGTGCCGGTGCGGAAACGGGCCCGCAGCGCCGACGCCTCGTTCAGCATGAACCGGTCGGGCGGCGTGAGGACGGAGGACCCCTGCTGCGCGATCTGTATCTCGCGCACCGGCATCTCGCCGGCGCCCACCCGAACCCGCAGGAAATCGGCGTCGGCGCGCCGGCGCTCCCACAGCCGCGCCGGATCGCGCACGATGTCGTAGAGCGCGGCCGGCGGCGGGTCGAGCACCTCGGCACGCTCCCGGCGCCGCTGCTCGTCGGCCGAGAGCTCCTCGCGCAGGTCCTCCAGATACGCCAGATACGCCTCGCGCTGGGTGCGCCGGGTGCGCTGGGCCCTGCCGCGCTGCGAGAAGACCAGGGCGGCGGACCCGATGACGGTGACGAGGAGGATGATCGCGCCGAGCCCGGCGAACTGGCTGTTGCGCACCACCGTCATCATCACCACCGACGACATGACACCGGCGACGGGCAGCAGCGACATGGCGATATTGCCCGCCTTGCCCTCGGGGAGGTTGGGCGGGGCCTCGATGACGCGCGGCTCGGAGGCGGCCGGGGGCCGGACGGTCCTGGCCGGTCGGTGGATCAGTCGGGTACTCATCGTCGTCGTCCGTCAGTCGCAGTTCATCGGGCCCGGCCGTGGCGCACGGTCGGGCCCGGCATCCGGTCAGTGGCGTGTCTGGGCGAGCTGGAAGACGTCCGCGGCGATGCGCGCGGCGGCCTCCCTGGTCGGGGCGGCGAGGAGTTCGGTACGGACCGGCCCGCCGGCGGCCAAGTGCCGGTCGTACGGCAGGACGTGGACGCTCGCCCCCGTGGTCCCGATCCGCCGGGCGGCCTCGTCGAGGTCGAGTCCTTGGTGCGGGACCAGCTCCGTGAGGACGACGACCGTGCCGGCGATCACCTGCCGGGGCAGCTTCCGCATCCACTGGAGCACGGCGTACGTACTGCTGACGCCCTCCGGCGTGGCCGGCGCGGTCAGCACCCGGCTGTGGGAGGCGGCCAGCGCGACCCGGGCGACCTCGGCGGGCAGCGTCTCGCAGTCGACGACCATCACCCCGAAGTAGCGCCGCAGCGCCACCACCGCCCGCTCGTACGCCCGGCTGTCCAGCATCGCGCCGATCTGCCCCAGACTCGCGGGCAGCAACCACGCGTTATCGGGCAGCTGGACGAGATAACCGGTGACGTCGAGCAGCGTCATGTCCGGCTTCACGAGGTCCGCGATATCGCTCGTCGTCCAGCGCCGCGACGGGGCACCGAGCCGCAGCGGCAGCGAGCCCAGCGCCGGATCGGCCTCCAGGAAGAGGACCGGATCCTGACGGTAGTGCGCGTAGGCGGTGCCCAGCAGCGCGGCAACGGTGGACTTGCCGGACCCGCCCCGGATGGAGGTGACGGCGATCTGCCGGCCGGTCGTCACGGGCTGCTGGAGCACGGCGGCGGTGCGGGTCGCCTCGGCGACCTCACGGGCGGCGGACGAGGAGAGCGTACGGCGCAGGGCGCGCGCGGCACGCGCTGCCCAGGACTCACCGCGCCGCGGCTTGCGCAGGCCGGGCATCCCCTCGTCCACCACGGGCCGGGAGCCGGACGACGCGGTGCCGGGCGGGGTCTGCGGGGAGTACGGGGCCGGGGCGGGCTGCTCCTGCGGCTGGCCGTACGACTGCGGGTGCGGGTGCGGAGAGCCGGGACGGCCGCCATTGCTGCCCGCCTGCGGCCCCTCCACCGGGTACGGACGACCGGCCTGCCGCGCCGCGCCGACCTCACCCGCGGTACCGGGCCCCGGTCCCTGGGGGACCTCCGCGGGAAGCCCCGGCCCGGGCGCCGGGTCGCCATACGTTGGGGCGGACGGGCCCTGCGCCCCCTGCTGTGCGCCGCCCCGCAGATCGCGCAGCACATCCCCCTGCCAGCCGTCTCCGCTCGACATGCCTGCCCTTCATCCCAACCCGCTGCCCCGCCCGCAGCGCTCGCACATCGACTCAGAACTGTTCAGAACTGTCAGAACTGGTGGAGCAGCTGCCCGTACACACCGAACACCCCGAACGCGAGCGGGAACAGCCCCACCATCCCGACCGATTCCACCAGATCGGCCATCCGCCGCAGCCGGACCTGCATGTGCTCGGGCACCCGCACCGCCAACACCACCAACGGCAGCACCGCGGCCGCGCACAGCACAATCAGCGGCCCGGCGCCCCCCTCGTGCTCCATCCACACCATCACCAGGCGCACCACCAGGCACGACGCGGCGACGACGAGCGCGGCGACCTCGGCGACCAGCGGGAAGGCCCGCGCCCGCGACAGCAGCACCACCACGACGAGCGACGTCAGGGCCACGGTCCACACGGTCGGCCGCTGCGCCGGTGTCAGCAGCCAGCCCGCCGCGGCCGCCGAGCCCGCGGTCACCGTCGTCGCCAGAACGAGGCCGCGATGCGTCGCGGCAAGCGCGGTCCCCACCTGATGGCGACTCACCGAAACCCCCGCCGAACGGCGGTCGTCGAGCGCGGTCAACCCCGACGCCATCAGGGCGAGCCGCGGCAGCAGCCCCAGCACCACCAGGGAGAAGACGGCCATGACCGCGCCGAGCCGGGCCGGATCGCCCTGAACGGCAGCCGCCGCTTCCCAGGCCGCGGCGAGCACGGCGGTGGCAGCGGCCCCCACGAGCCCGCCCCTGCCCAGGGGCGAGAGGTACCCCAGGGCCGCCAGCGCCACCACCAGCGCGCCCGCCACGCCGGCGAGCCGCCCGGCGCCCGGCCAGCCGTAGGCATCGGCCGCCGTCCACGCGGCGAGCACGCCGAGCCCGCCGGAGGCGACCAGCAGCGCGGTGGCCAGGCCCCGATTCCCCCGCCCGGCCTTCGCGGCGAGCGCACCCGCCGCCAGAAGGACGAGCGACACACCCCACAGCACACCGGCCAGACCACCGAGCGGGAACTCACGCCGGGCGAGCAGCGCGGCGGCCACCGCGAAGGCGACGCTCGCCACACCGGCGCCGGCCCGGCGCGCGGCCGGCCGCCAGCGCCAAGCCCGCACGTCGAGATCGTCAGCCACCTGGTCGGTGACATCGTGGATAACGGGAGCGGGCGGCGCGGAATGCGCCGTGACGAGCCGCAGCACCGTCCCATCGGCGATCCCGGCCGACGCCAGTGTGCTGTCGTGCGGCAGAACCGTTCCGTCCGACGTCGCCAACTGCCGTGCGGCCGGCCGTGACGCGGGCCGATCGCCCAGCAACTCCAGCACATCCGGAATCAACTGCCCGATCGGCGTATCGGAAAGCAGAACGACATCGGCCCGCCGCCGGTCACCGACCAACGTCACCCGACTCAGCTGCCCCCGAGAAGTCGCATTTCCGCTCACCACTTACCGGAACCTATCATCGCGCCCTTGACGAACTCCCGGCTCAGCCGGACCGCCTGGCCGATTCCGATCCGCCGACACGCCCCGGATTCCCGCCGTCCGCGCCCCCTGCCCGTACTGCCGCACCTGCCTCTGCTGCTTCTCCTGCTCCGACTTCTGCTGCGCCAGCGTGTGCTGAAGAAACGACCACCCCACACACCCCGCACACAGCACAGCCGTGATCGCGATCCCCGCGAACACCTTCCCCAGCCGCTCATCCGCCGACCGCCGCCCCCGCTGCGCACCGAACAGCACGGCATCCCGCATCCTGCGCCGCCGCACCGCCACCGACTCCAGCAACTGACTGTCGTAATCCCGCACTACGTCGCCTTCCACCGCCTCGGTCGTCCCGACTTACCCTCGCAACATAAGGCATGGGCCTATTGGCGACGGACCGGTGCGCCGGGCAGGCGGCCCCACAGCGCCGGTTCCTCGGCCGCGTGGTGAGTACACCCCCGCCCCCGCGGGCGATCCGCAAGATTCGGACGGACTGCCTCATCGGTCGCCACACGGGCTGGGCGACTGTCACGGGCAGCGTGATCCCGCAGACGGCTGCCGACGATGTGCGATGCAGCTCGGCAGCCACCACCTAGTTCAAGCGAAGAGTGACGAGTGGCGCCTGCTGATGCCTCGTCAAGCGCGAGAGCGTCACGATATCGCAAAGATGATATAAATCTCTCTTTCCGATTCTATGTAATTTGCAAAGAGTGGGGCGGATGTCATAAACATTGATCGCTTTTGGCTGCTCCGTGGGGGATTCCTGTGCGTTGTGTGCGATCTGTCGCAACTCTCATTGTTTTCGTGCTCGCTGTGCTGTGTGGCACGGAACAGGCCGCGTTGGCGCTGAACAAGTGGGAGCAGGTCAACTCGCTGATCACTGACGCACCGGAGCAGCGGTGGGGCTCGGCCGACGGCAAGGGGCACCACTCCTCGGCCGCGGACACCCGTGCCCGCGCCGGCGGTGGTCGTGCCGGGGCGTTGGAGGCCCCCGGACAGTTGCCGGCAGAGCAGAGAGCTCCCGGCAAGGACATGCTGACCGGCAAGAAGCTAGGCGCTGCGGCCGCGCCGCCTGCCATGGATCCTGCCGAGCAGGTCGAGGCGCCCCCCGTGCCTGAGCCCAAGGGATTTGATCCCGAATCGAGCCGGGAGGTCGTGGACGAGCGGGCGCGCCAGCAGCGCACGTACCGGAATGAAGACGGTACGTACACCACGCGCTTCTACGACGAGCCGGTCAACTTCCGGACGAGGGACGGCAAGTGGCAGGCGATCGACCCCTCGCTCGTCCGCCGGGAATCCCCTGCGGGGCCGCGAACAATGAGTGCCGCAGCGCCGGGTTGGGAGACTCGGTCGACGGAGTCGGGCATCGTCTTCGCTGATCACGCTGACGCCACCCCGGTGCTGACGATGGATGTCGGTGAGGGATACGCGATCGGCTACGGGGTCGAAGGCGCCGCGCACCGTGAGGGCGCCGTGGACGGAGCGCTGGTCGCCTATCGCGATGCGCGGCCGGGCGCGGACCTGGAGTACCTCGCGAGCAGTGACTCGGTGAAGGAGACCCTGCTCCTCAAGGGCAAGGAGGCGCCTACCGAGTGGCGTTTCCCGCTGCAGACACAGGGGTTGACGGCGAAGCCGGACGAGCGCGGTGGTGTCGCCTTCACGGACAAGGACGGTCGTGAGCGGGCCTGGATGCCGCCGGGCTGGATGGAGGACTCCGCCCTCGACGAGCACGGGAACCAGGGCGAGATCTCCTCCGGTGTGCACTACAGCCTGGAGGACAAGGACGGCCGGCAGACCCTGGTTGTCTCCTTGGACAAGGAGTGGCTGGCCGCGCCGGAACGGGTCTTCCCGGTGCGGGTCGACCCCTCGGTCAAGGCACTTGCCGCCACGTCCGGTACGTACGTCCAGTCCCCGTACGACCAGAACTTCTCCAGCGACACCATCCTCAAGGTCGGAACGTACGACGGCGGTAAGCACAAGGCGGCCTCCTTCCTGCGCTTCAACGGTGTGGAGTCGGAGCTCAAGAACGCCTGGGTGCTCGGCGCCCGGCTGTCGCTGTACAACACCTGGTCCTACTCGTGCAGCGCGCGTCCGGTGACAGTCCATCCCCTCACCTCCAACTGGGAAGAGAGGAGCACCACGAAGTACCCCGGGCCGGCCACCGGGCCGTCGCTGGCGTCCAAGAGCTTTGCGCACGGCTGGCGGCCGGCAGGGACCAACAACTGGTCCTGCGGCCCGGCTTGGGAAGGCATTGATCTCGGGACAGCCGGCCGTCATCTCGTGGATGACTGGACACACGGCCGCAAGAAGAACTACGGGTTGGCGGTCAAGGCGTCGGAATCCGACTCCCGGGCATGGAAGCAGTTCGGATCGGACAACTACCCCAATGGCAAGCCCAGTCTCGATGTGACGTGGGACAAGTACGGGGCTGCCTACAAGGCCGGCGCCTTCACCAAGCCGGTGACCGCCACCTCTGAGGGGGCGATGAAGGTCACGGTCACCAACCAGGGCCGTGACACCTGGGGAAAGGCCGGCCAGTACAAGCTGCGCTACGACCTGTTCGATGCCAAGGGCATGCGGCTCAACGAGGATTCCAAGGTGCGCTGGACCGCGATGCCCCGTGACGTCAAGCCGGGTGAGAGCGTGACACTCGACGCCGCGATCGCCCCGATGGCGCCCGGTACTTACACGCTCGTGTGGACGATGGAAGACGTCGGCACCGTTCGCTTCACCGACCGGGGTGTGCCTGGTGCCGCCATCAAGTTCTCCGCCGCCAACATCCCGCCACAGCTCACAGCCGAATCACCGGGCAGTGGGGGCATCCTGCCCTCGCTGACGCCCACGCTGTGGGCCGCGGGCAAGGACCACGACCACTATCCGAGCAACGCGCTGCAGTACTCCTTCGAGGTGTGCGAGGTCGAAGGCAAGGACGCTCGCAAGAACTGCCGCATGGGCCCGCGTGGTGCCTCCCAGCAGTGGTCGGTCCCCAGCGGCTGGCTGTCCTGGGGCAAGAACTACGCTTGGTATGCCTACGTCTACGACGGCAAGGACACCTCCGTCCGCCCCAACCCGGCATTTTTCAGCAGCCAGGTGCCGCAGCCTGCTGTGACCGGATACCTCGGTGGCGACGGCGGCCGCGAGTTCGGCGCCCGGGCCGGGAACTACTCCACGGCCGCGACCGATGCCTCGGTGTCCACCGTCGGGCCCGAGCTGGCGGTGACCCGTACCTACAATTCGCTCGACCCGCGCACCGACAACGTCTTCGGCGCCGGCTGGTCGACTCGCTGGGACATGCGGGCGTTGCGCGAGAACAGCGGCGATGTGGTCGTCACGCTCGCCAACGGCAGCCGGGTCCGGTTCGGCCGCAACACGGACGGCAGCTACGCAGGTCCGTCCGGGGGCAAGGGAACCCTCACCCAGACCAAGGATGGCGGCTGGGTTCTGCGGGACAGCTCGGCGATCCTGTACTCCTTCGACTCCGCCGGACGCCTGACAAAGATCACGGACGATGCCGGGCGGGAACAGTACCTGACATACACCGACGGCAGATTGGCACAGGCAAAGGACGCGCTGTCGGGACGCGCTCTGGCCTTCACCTGGAGGGACGACCGGGTCGCATCGGTGACCACGAATGAGGTCGGCGGTGGAAAGTCCGGGCTGACCTGGACCTATGGGTACTCCGGAGGTCGCCTGGCGAAGGTCTGCGCACCGGACTCCGGCACCAAGTGCACGGTGTACGACACCGCCGACGGCTCGCTGTACCGCAGCGCCGTCCTGGACCGTAACCCCCTGTCCTACTGGCGACTTGGTGAGACCGAGGGCTCGGTCGCCAAGAGCGCAGCGCCCTCACGCACCGGTCTGAACGACGCCCTCTACCGAGACGTGCAGCTCGGTAAGAGTGGCGCGTTGGCGGGTACCAGCGACCTGGGCGCGGAGTTCGACGGTGAGGACTCTTACGTCGAACTGCCCGAGGACACCTTGCGGACCTCCACGTTCCTGACCACCGAGCTGTGGTTCAAGACAACCACCCCCGGCGTGCTGGTTGGCTTTCAGGATGGACGTCTCGACGAAGGGCAGCCTGGGGACTGGGTACCGCCGCTGACGATCGACAGGGACGGAAAGCTGCGCGGACAGTACTGGACCGGCAAGGTCGAGACGATCGTGAGCAAGTCCGCGGTCACGGACGATGTCTGGCATCACGCCGTACTGACCGGCGCGGGCACCACGCAGTCTCTCTACCTCGACGGTGAGCTCGTCGGTTCGCGTACCGGCCCGATCGACCACCGGAACATGTCGTATGCCTACCTGGGTGCCGGCTTCTCCAGCCCGGGCTGGGGGACGTCCGACGGCGTGCATCACTTCAAGGGCAGCATGGACGAGGTGGCCATCTACCACCACGCGCTGGACGCGGCGGCCGTGGCTGAGCACTACGCGTCCCGCAAGGCCGTCGGCCAGATGACCAAGGCCACCCTGCCGTCGGGCCGGGTCCACGCCCAGGTTGCGTACGACAGCGCCACCGGGCGGGCGACCGAAATCACCGACCGCAACGGCGGAACCTGGAAGGTGTCAGCTCCCACCTATTCCACCGGTTCGACGGCCTACGCCGCTGCTGTGCGCAAGGCAGGGCCGGCCGGCTACTGGAGGCTCGGCGAGCGCAGCGGCGCCACTGCCGCCAATGAGATCGGCGACGGTGGCGACGGCTCATACCTTGACGGTGCCCAGCTCGGCGGAGCCGGAGCTTTCGCAGACGGCGACAACGGTGCCTTGACTCTGGACGGCACACGAAGCGCAGTGGAACTCCCCACGGACGCCTTCCACAACGGCGGCCCGATATCGGTCGAGATGTGGTTCCGGGCGGAGCAGCCGGGTGTCCTGTTCGGTCTGCAGGACAAGGAACTCGGACAGACACCGTCGAAGTGGAACCCCAGCCTGCTGGTCGCCGCCGACGGCAAGCTGCGGGCGCAGATATCGAGTGGGGGGAAGAACGACCCGATCGTCTCCGCGCAGAAGGTGACCGACGGCACATGGCACCATGTGGTGCTGGCCGTCCACGACTTCGGACAGGCACTCTTCCTCGACGGTGAGGCCGTCGGCTTCAAGGACGGAGCCGTCAAGCCGCAGACCGTGGGGCACGCGTACATCGGTGCCGGTTTCTCCAGCACGGGCTGGGACGGAATAGAGGGCAACAAAACCCGGTACCTGACCGGTGAGGTGGACGAGGTCGCCTTCTACTCCTACGCCGTCTCCCGGGCGGAGGCGACCGGGCACTACCTGGCCCGCAACGGTCTCGTATCCGGCAGCGGCGCCGCGTACCAGGGAATCGTCACCGCAGACGCGCCAGGCGGCTACTGGCGGCTGGACGACATGGAGGAAACGGCACACAGCCGCACGGCGGTGAACGACGGTACCGGCCGCTACATCAATGCTCAGCGAGGCGTGTTCGGCATCTTCGGTACCGCCGACAACTACGGGGTGCACCTCTCGGGCAACGGTGCGGTGGAGGTTCCGTTCGAGCGGCTGGTCAAGGCTCCAGACATCTCGGTGGAACTGTGGTTCCGTACGGATAAGCCGGGAGTGCTGTTCAGTCTGCAGGACAGGAAGCTGGGCGAGACACCGTCAAAGTGGAATCCCAGTCTGCTCATCGACCCGCAAGGCAAGCTGCGTGGCCGCCTGTGGACTGCCGCGTCGCCGACCGGCATCATCTCGCCCGGCGCCGTCACGGACCGCCAGTGGCACCACGTCGTTCTGGCCGGCTCGGGCAGCGGTCAGTCGATGTACCTGGACGGCACCAAGGTGGGCTCGCTCGACGGCGAGGTCAAGCCGCAGTCGATGACGTACGCCTACTTCGGGGCGGGATACTCCAACCGGGGCTGGGACGGCCTGGACAAGGCCGACACCCGGTACTTCACCGGCGAGCTGGACGAGGCGGCGGTCTACCCCAAGACCCTGACCGAGGACCAGGTCGCCCGGCACTACCAGGGCCGACAGCACTCCGGCTTCTCCGCGCTGACGTCGACCGTCTCGGTCACCGACCCGCAGGGGCGCACCAGCAGTGTTTCCTATGACGCGCTGCGCGGCCAGCGACCGGTGGCCGCCATCGATGCCGACGGCGGACGCACCACCTACGCATACGACACCGGCGGCTTCCTGCACACCGTGACCGACCCCAACGGGCACACCACGGTCACTGGACATGACACGCACGGCAACACCGTCTCCAGGACCACCTGCCGCGACAGCAACTCCTGCTGGACCACCTTCACCGACTACTACGTCAACGACAAGGACCCGCTGGACCCGCGCAACGACAAGATCGTGGCGACCCGGGATGCCCGTTCCTCCAGCGCCAAGGACGACCGTTACAAGACGGCGATGACCTACACCGCACACGGTCTGCCCGACAAGACCGTGCTCGCCGACGGGAGCACCTCGGCCACCACGTACACCACCGGAACGGAAGCGGCCGAAGGCGGCGGAACCGTACCCGCGGGCCTGGTCAGCGTCCAGACCGCTCTCGACGGCGCGGTCACCCGCTTCGATTACTACGCCAACGGCGACCTGGCTCGGACCAACTCGCCGTCCGGCTTGATCACGCGGTTCGCCTACGACGGCCTCGGCCGCAAGGTCTCCGAAACCCAGATATCGGACACCTTCCCCAAGGGCGTCACCACCACTTACACCCACGACAACCTCTCGCGCGTGGTGTCCGAGACAGGCACCAGCGTCAAGAACGAGATCACCGGCGCCACCCACACCGCCAAGATCACCCGCACCTTTGACCCGGACGGCAAGCTGCTGACCGAGTCCACCGAGGACATCACGGGTGGCGACGCCACCCGCGTCACGACCCATCACTACGACACCCACGGGCGCCTGGAACGCACCACCGACGCCGAGGGGAACGAGACCAGCTACGGGTATGACACGTTCGGCCGGGTTGACCGCCAGCAGGACGCGATCGGCAATACCTTCGCCTACACCTACACGCCTCGTGGTCAGCACGCCACCACCGTCCTGAAGGACTGGCAAGGCGGCCCCTCCGGCGAGCCACGTGATCTGACCGTCGTCTCGCACTCCTACGATCCGGCAGGGCGACTGGCCGAAACCACCGACGCGATGGGCGCCACCACCGCGTACACCTACTACGACGACGGCCTGCCGGCCACCGTCACGGCCAAGGACGTCGTACAGGCCGACGGCAGTAAGCACGACATCGTCCTGGAGAAGAACCACTACGACGGCGCGGGCAACCTCACCGAGCAGACCACCGGCGGTGGACGGACAACCGTCACCCGCGAGGTGGACGCTCTAGGACGGATCACCCGCAGCATCCTCGACCCCAAGGGCCTCAACCGCTGGACCACCTACGGCTACGACCCGGGCGGCCGACTCGCCGAGCAGAAGAACGCACTGACCACCAAGCACGTCACCTACGACACCGCGGGCAACCCCGTAACCGAGACCCTCAACGACGGAAAGCGCGAGATCACCAACCGGTACGCCTACGACCAGCGCGGTCTGCTGGTGTCCTCGGTGAGCCCGCGGGGCACGGAGGAGGGGGCCAAGGCCGCGGACTTCACCACCACCGTCCGCTATGACGAGCTGGGCCGCCCTGTGGAGAGCATCTCCCCACAGATACAGGCCGAGCAGGGAGGCGCGGAGGCCAAGGCCGTCAAGCCGGCCACACTCACCGGCTACAACACCTTCGGTGAAGCCACCGCGACGCGCGACCCCAACGGCGCGATCACCCGCACCGAAGTCGACAGGCTCGGTCGCGCCACCGCCGTCACCTTGCCCGGCTACACCCCGCCGGGCGGCGAGAAGATCACCGCAGTTCAGCGGACGGCATACGACGGCGTCGGCCGCATCACCTCCACGACCGACCCGCTGGGACGGGTTGTCGGGTACGCCTACGACCAGTTCGGCCACCTCACCGGGAAAACCCTCCCCATGCGGCAGGCGGACGCCGGTACGCCGCAACTCAACGACAAGAGCAGCTGGTTCAAGCTGGGCCCCAAGGGCTTGCCGCAGTTCCCGGACAAGGGTCACTGGTTCACCTGGACCCCCACCGGCCTGCCGCTGTCGGCCACCGACCCCAACGGCGCACGCGTGGAGGCCACCTACGACGGACTCGGCCGCAAGCTGACCTCGACAGTCGTCGAACGCAGCGCCCCCGACCACAACCTGACGACCCGCTACTCCTGGGACGACGCAAGCAACCAGATCGCCTTCACCAGCCCCGCGGGCCGCACCACGAAGGCCGCCTACAACGCGGCCGGTGAACCGGTCGAAACGACCGACCCCGCGGGCGGCACGACGACGTTCGGCTATGACGCACTGGGGCGGCGGAGCGAGACCACCGATGCCACCGGCCGCAAGAGCACCACGCAATACGACGGCCTGGGCAACATCACCGGCACCACTGACTACGGCACCGGCACTCAGGCGCTGCGCTCGACCGGAGCCCAGTACGACGCCGACGGAAACCGCGTTGCCGCCACGACGGCGACCGGCAGCACGATCAAGTTCGCCTATGACGCGCTGGGCCGGATGACCAGCCAGACCGAAGAGGTGGCCGACGGCAAGTCGATCAACACCGGCTTCGGCTACGACGCCGCCGGCAACCGCACGCGTATGACCGACGGCCGCGGCAACAGCACCACATACACCTTCACCCCCTGGGGGCTGCCCGAGTCCACCATCGAACCCGCCACCAAGGCCCACCTCAAGGCCACCGACCGCACCTGGACCACGATCTACGACGCAGCCGGCCAGGACGTCACCGAGCTGCTGCCCGGCGGCGTAACGCGCCACCGCACCTTCGACCTCTCCGGACGACTGGTCAAGGAGACCGGACAGGGAGCAGAAGCCACCACCGGCGACCGCGTCCTGGAATACGACCTGGGCGGACGACTCACCGCGACAGGCGCCGGTGACGGGCCGGACCGCAACACCTTCCACTACAACGACCGCGGTCAGCTCCTCTTGGCAGACGGCAAGGGCGGCAAGTCGACCTACGCGTACGACGTCGATGGCAACATGACCTCCCGCGCCGACGCGTCCGGAACGACCACCTTCACCTACGACAGCGCAGGCCGACTCAGCCTGACCCAGGACGCCCTGACAGGCGCGCGCTCCCAGGTGTCCTACGACGCCGCCGGCCGCGTCACCCAGGAGCAGTACGCCACGCGTGCGCCGTCCTCCAGCGATGCCTGGACCGAGGGCGCACGACGCAGCGACAGCTACGACGCCCTGGGCCGGCTGACCGAGGACAAGATCACCTCGCCCGACGGCAAGAGCGAGGTCACCGCCATGAGCTACGGCTACGACCTCGACGACCGCCTGACGGCCAAGACCACCCACGGCACCGCCGGCGCCGGCACCAACACCTACGGCTACGACAAGGCAGGCCGCCTGACCTCCTGGACCGCCGGCGGCACCACCACCTCCTACACGTGGGACGCGGCAGGCAATCGCACCGCGGTCGGTACGTCCGCCGCCACCTACGACGAACGCAACCAGCTGCTCACACAAGGAGACACCACCTACGGCTACACACCACGCGGCGCCCTCGCCTCCATCAACTCCGGCAAGGGCGCTTCCCGCCACCTCACCCACGACGCCTTCGAACGCCGGATCACCGACGGCGACACCACGTACTCCTATGACGCGCTGGACCGCGTCACCCGGCGTGGCGACACCTCCTTCACCTACGACGGCGGGTCCAACAACCCGGTCAGCGACGGCACCCGCACCTACAGCCACACCCCGGACGGCAGTCTGCTGGCCACGTCCAACGGCCAGGCCGCGGCACAGCGCTCCCTGACAGACCGCCACACCGACGTGGTCGCGGGCCTGACCCCGGACGGCACGAAAGTCACCGGCTCTACCGCCTACGACCCTTTCGGTACCGTCACCGCCAAGGCCGGCATCACCGCCTCGCTCGGTTACCAGTCCGGCTGGACCGACCCCACCAGCGGCGACATCAACATGGCTGCCCGCTGGTACCAGCCAGGCACCGGCACCTTCGCCTCCCGCGACACCTGGCAGCTGGACCCCACACCGTCCGTCAAGGGCAACCGCTACCTGTACGGCGATGCCGATCCGCTCAACGCCACCGACCCAACAGGCCACTTCATTCCGCTCGTGATAGGCGGCGGCCTCGCGCTGGGAGAGGCCCTTGGCTGGGGGATCTTCGGGGGCGTCGTCACCGGCGGTGGGGCCGTGGTCATCGACCAGTGGTCCCGCAACCACACGGGCGGGGTCATCGGCAGCTACCGTCCCACCATGGCCTGGGACTCCATTACCTCCACCAACCCCCTGGCAGGGCAGGTTGACTACTGGACACAGGCGTCTCGTGGCCGCGAATTCATCGTGTCGACCCCCGGAGCCTATAGAGGAGGGTCCTATACGCACTCCGGGTCTCGCCGCTGGCGCTCTTGGGCGACCTACCGGGCACGTGGCCGGACCATGATGCAGACCAAGGCACGTCCCGTCCGCCCGCCGCGCCCGCCGATCCCGCAGAACCCCAACCGCGGCAAGCACCCCAAGCCGGCCCCGAACCGTCCCACTCCGAAACCGGATTGGGACCCCGGTAGCGGTCAGTGGAAGCCGGGCGACGGCTGGAATATCGTCCTCGGTGCCCTCCACATGATCGAGATGCTGGGCGGCGACGAGCAGTACACACCAGACGAAGTCCCGGCCCATCATCCCGCACCAGGCGCCGACTCCGGCAGTGGCAACGCCAACGACGAGCAGGTGGATTGCCGCCGTGGCGGTTCTGGTTGGATCGATCTCGGCCCTCTGGACCCGGCCAACGGAAACCGCGCTACCGGCGCGGAGGCGTGCCTGGACTCGGCCTACATCGCCGAGCACCCCGGATCCAGCACAATGTCGTCGAAACTGACTCCCCCCGGATACGCCTGGGCCAGGGGGATGGCTGGGTACCTCGGGAATCGTCCTCCCGGTTCGTGGGTCAACGCTTGCCACCTGATTGCGCGCCAGCTCGGTGGCGACGGGAGGAATTTGCAGAATCTGTCGACGTGCTCGCGTTCGGCCAACGCGACCCCCATCGCTGAGGACGATCCGGGCAATCCAGAACGCATGAGCAAGTACGAGACCTTGATCAAGAAGGCGATTGGTCTCGGGCAGGTCGTGCACTACAAAGTCACGCCGACCTATGACGGTAATCGAACCGTGCCCAAGGGGTACGAGATGGTCGCACAGGGAGTTGCTGCGGACGGCACACGGGGCATATCCCTGGATAAATTCGTGCCCAACGATATGTACAGCAACAAATTTGGGGACTGGCGCAACATCGGACGGATCTCTCTCGGCGGTAATCCAGTTCCCGTCGGTGGCACCCCGTGACCAAACTGCAGATAAATAGAGGAGGAGCACCGTGAAATCTGATTCCTTGCGGCAGTTGACGGAAATCATGCCGCCGCATGCTGGTGCCGGCGACGTGGTTGACTGGACGGCGGCCGAGGCCACGCTGGGCGTGTCGTTTCCGCAGGACTACCGAGATTTCGTCGCCACGTACGGCGCGGGGACGATCAGCGACGCCCTCTTCGTCTTCAGCTCGCTACCGACAGAACCGAAATCCCGGACCATAGGCCGGTTGCCGAAGGCCGCCTTGCAGGCCCCGGAGATGCATCAATGGCAGTCGCCTGGCGCAGGTGCGCACCATCACCTGTCGGATATGTTCGTGTGGGGAGAGACTGACGGAGCGGACGCACTGTGCTGGCTCACGGTCGGCGACTCACCCGAGGAATGGCCGCTGGCTGTGTGGTCGCGCCACGGTGGTGGATGGCAGCTCTATCGCTGCGGCATGGTGGATTTCCTGCTGAAGATCTTCCGGGCGGACTTCGCTGAGTGCCCACTGAGCAGCACATCATTGTGGGGTGACACCGCACCACACTTCCTGCACTGGCGGGAGGAGGATCGCCTTCGTGACGCCGGGCTCAACCCCTGGACCGGCGAGCCGGATGATTTTGCGGGGATGGATTTGGAATTCGACTGAACGGGCCTGGCCGCTGTGTGCACGGGCGAGCCTGCATGTCACTACGCCGGCGCCGCAAAGGTGTAACGGGTCAGAATTGGCGGGTCTTCGTCGCCCTGGATGGCGAGTCGGGACGGACGGGGGCGTATGGCTGGCGTTGTGTACGAGACGGCGAACGCGCGGGGACTTCGGCAACCGGTGCCTGCATCTTCTGGCGCGGGGAGGAGGAGGCCCCGGCTATCGCGTGGGGCGACACGCCAAGGTGCTCTGGAATACCTGCAAATGCGGAATTCGACGAGTTCCCCCTCGGCGACGACATGGTGCAGGGCAACGCCTTCCGTGGTTACTCGACTTCCGTGAGTTCAACAGACTTCGGGAGGCTGGAGTCGGCCCTTTGACTGGTGACCGGATCACTTTGTCGCGTTGCAATCTTAGTGACCGGTCACGCGCTGTGCATGGAATTGGTTCTACAGTAGTTCCGGTATAAGGTCTTGAAGTGCCCTTTTGGGATATTTTCTTGCGGCCGTGTTATCGCCGCATGTATGTCTGTTAGCAAGGAAATCCTGTGGACACTTGATGCCCGCAGCGCGTCGGTTACCGGAAGTGGTACCGCGGGGCCAGCATCGATGGGGCTCTCAACTTTCCCTTGCAGCACCCTGAGTCAAGGACCCGGATATCTGTGAAAACGCTGCCTGCTTTGTCATACGTCCTCTCTTTGTTGATGACCCGTCGGATGCGTCAGGGACTGTGCGTCTGTGCCCTGGCCGCTGGTCTGACAACCGCCTCCGCGATCAGCCCGCTTCCGGCCGCCGGTCCGCCGAGCGCTGAGGCCAGCGATTCCGGCCCCGATGAGAAAACTCCGCAGGCTCAGCCTCGTGGCGTACCCGACCTCGACCTGCCCAACCGCCCACCCCAGGGGCAAGGTCGCTCCGCGCAAGAACCTGGAGCAGGGACGGGGGCCGAGGGGCGCACGGGCATACCAGCCACCGCCCTGGACGCGTACAAGAAGGCCGAGTGGACCCTGAGCCGTGCCCGGCCGTCGTGTCATGTGTCCTGGCAACTGGTCGCGGGCATCGGCCGCGTCGAGTCTGTCCATGCCTCCGGCTACGGCTTGCGTGCTGACGGAACCACCACGAAGCCGATCCGCGGCCCGCGGCTGGACGGCAAGCGGTTCGCACTGATACGCGACACGGATCGCGGTCGCTGGGACGGCGATGCCGAATTCGATCGGGCCATAGGCCCGATGCAGTTCATCCCCTCCACCTGGGCCAGTTGGGGTGCGGACGGCAACGGCGACGGCGTCAACGACCCCAACAACATCTACGACGCGGCACTGGCCACCGGCCACTACCTGTGTGCCGGCGGCCGCGACCTGAACGGCTCGGCCGACCTCGAAAAGGCCATCCTCAGCTACAACAATTCCCGTGAGTACGTGAACGCCGTACGGGACTGGATGCGCACGTACCAAGGCAGCAAGGTCACCCCGACTCCGGATGAGGCACCCGCCGCCCCTCACTACCCCGACCCTGCAGACACCCGCGCCCCGGCGACCGCGAAACCGTCCCGAACTGTTCGGCAGGGATCCGTCACCCGTCCCCCGGCTCAACGGGAACGCGTTCCGGAGGAAACGGCGACTCCCCGTCCCGCCAAGCCCGTTGCGACTCCAGGAGCGGAGAAGAAGCCTGCTGGGAAGCCAGAGCCCGCACCGGGCCGGAGCACCGGGACCGCCCACCACACGGTCGCCCGCCTGGAACGGGTCGGAGAGGACTACCTGGGCGAGCGCGGGGAAGGTGAGGCGTTCACGCGGCAGCCGCAGGTGCGGGCTCTTGACGCCCACGGACACCCAGTCGCCGGCGTCAAGGTGACGTATCGCCTCACCGGGCCGAGCGCGGCGCACTTCGCAGACCACACCACCAGCACGACCGTCAGCACCGACGATCGGGGCCTAGCCACGGCGCCCACCATCTGGGCCGGAGACCGCCCCGGATGTGTGATGCTCACCGCCGCGGCTCCCGGAAAGCAGCGCCCGGCCACCGCCGCGTTCACCGCGGCTGTCCGGCAGGCGCCCGCACCGATGACTGCCGACCACCTGGAACTCCTCACTCCTCAGCCTGTACACGCCGACCTCGACAGCCGGCTCCCAGATCTCCCACAGGTCAGGACGACCACCGGAAACAAGCCCACACCGGGCGTACGCCTCACCGCGACGCTGCTCGACAGCGCCCGCGAGAGGGAACAGCCCCGGGAATGCGCCTTCGGTCCCTACTTCAAGGATGAGCACGGCAACCCCCTCCGTACCCTCGTCCTTCCCGACACCGACTCCGAGGGCCGGCTCACCCTCCCGCAGCTCTTCACCGGCGAGCGCTCCGGAAGCTACACGCTCCGCCTCGCCACGCCCGAGGGAGTCACCTTGGACATTCCCCTCACTGTCGGAGAAATATCTACGGACGGGCCCGCCACCTGAGACGGACGGGAGGCCGGTGCCAGCGGATTCCCGCTTCGTCGGCACCGCACGGTGCGGGTCAGAAGGGCGGCGCCCCCGGTTCGGCCGGTTGTCGTGCACCCCCATGAAGCCCGGAAAGCTTTTTCATGTGGCGGTCGGCGGGTCGGGCGTGCGTGGATGTCCGTTCCCATTGGCGAGGGCCTCTGCCCTGGCCGCGTGCCCGGGGCGTTTCGCGTGGCGCATGCCGGCGGCGAGGACCTCGTAGACCATGCGTTTTTGCGGTGGGTCCTGGAAGCTGTCCAGGAACTCGCGGATCACCTCAAGATCGCGAGGTCCGCGGGGTCGCACGTCGGCGTGATGTCTGACGCAGCCCGGCGCAGAGGGCCCTGATGGCTGCGGCGGGCTCGTCCGTGCTCTGCGGATACGGCGGGTGGGTGAGGACGGTTGCCGTGATGTGGGCGGTGAACCCGATACCGGGGACTTGCTGGGCAGTCGGACCTCGAAGCGGGACAGGGCGCGCCGCAACGCCCGGGGGTGCGGCGGCGCACCCGGCGGATTTTTTTGGTCGTCACAGCTCAGGCCCCGCTACTTTCGGCCGGGTGCGAGGCATGCGGGAGGACCGGCAGTTGGAGATCCTTGCGGAGTGCGATGACGGGTTCGTCGTACTGGACGCCCGGCTCGCCGAAGACGAGAGCTGCCACGGGGCTGCTGTAGAGGCGCTCGGTGACGACCTGGCGAAGGATGCCGGTGATCAGCCCATGTGGCACCAGCCCATCGGCACGAGCGTGCGCCCACGAGATCATCAGATCGTGGCACCGTGTGGCAACGCGTGTGTCGGGGTGGTGGGATGGTGAGCACGCGTGGGAGTCCCGTCCGGCCGCGAGCCTGTCGGCGTGCGTCAGCAATTTGAGGCCAGGGGGGCGCAGGGCCGTCGCTGGGGACTTTCTCGGGGCTGCCAGCTCTGTCCTGGCTGCTCGGGAGTCGCCCCGGCGGGGCAGTGACGTACGGGCGAGGCCCCGCCGGGGCGGTGGCGTGAGCCACTGTCCGGCGGGGCCTCGATCGGCGTCGGGTCGCCTCAACTCTCGCTAATACGGTGCGAATTGGCGCCGTCGGCGGGCCCGGCCTAGTACGAGTAGAACCCCGACCCCGACTTCCGGCCCAGGCGCCCCGCGTCCACCATCCGCTGGAGCAACGGCGGCGCGGCGTACAGCGGCTCCTTGTATTCCTCGTACATGCCGTCAGTTCGCGCGGCTAGCGCTCTGACCTGCGGTTTCGCGGCCGGTTCGCGGCCTGCGAGGCGCCCAGGGACTTCTCAGGGACAATCGGCTGTAGATCTTGACCGGATGATGGAACTTGTTCGAACCACTCGTCCATGGCGGCGAGGCCCCGCTTGCCCGCCCCGGGCATGAAGTGAGCGTAGTGCTTCAGCGTGATCTGCGGTGAGGAGTGCCCGAGCCACTCCGACACGCTGACGATCGACTCGCCGGCCTCAAGCTGGGTACTCGCGTACGTGTGCCGGAGGACGTGGAACATGTCCGAGCGGGACAGCTCGTAGACGGGGTACCGACGGGTGCGGCCTCCGTGCGTCCTGACCTTCTCGCCGATCTTCTTCAGAATTCCGGCCGCCGCGAGCGCGGGCCGCCAGCTCTGCTTGTTCCACTTCGAGTAGTTGATCCGATTGCCCTGCGAAGGGTTGTCCCGCAAATGATCTCTGAGTCGGCCTGGACACGGTCGTGTGATGTGCGGCCTGCTCGCTCACCCGGCGAGGGCGAGGTTGTGCAGGCGGGCGATGCCGAGCATGGTGTGATGGACGCCGTCGCCTTTCAGGCGGCAGTCGCGGAGGATCTTCCAGCCCTTCATCCGGGCGAAGACGTGCTCGACGCGGGCGCGGACCTTGCGGTGAGAGGCGTTGTGTTCCTCTTTCCAGGCCGGGAGTTCGGCCTGGCCGCGCTCGCGGCGGTGCGGGATCACCAGGCCGGTGCCGCGGTAGCCGCCGTCCGCGATCACCGTGGCCTTGCCGACGGCGGCCTTCGCGCCGGACAGCTCCCACGCCTTGCAGTCGTTGCGGTTCCCGGGCAGGGGTCGGCCGACGGCGACGACCAGCCGGGTGTCGGCGTCGATGACGACCTGGTGGTTGGTGGAGTACCGGTAGTTCTTCGACTGCTCGGCGATGGTGTGGTCGCGGGTGGGGACCAGCGTGCCGTCCACGATCAGTACGGTGTCCTTGCGGAACCGTTTGCGAGGGTGGAGCGCAAGTGTTGGCCCGAGGTGGTCGATGATGCGGTCGGCGGCCGACTCCGAGACCCCGAACAGTGGGGCGATCTGCCGGACGGTCAGATTCGTCCGCCAGTACGCGGCGACGAGCAGAACCCGGTCCTCCAACGGCAGGCTCCACCGCCGTCCTCTGCGGATCGCATCCGCGCCTTCGCGGCGCAGCGCGGTGATCAGTTTGCCGAACTGACGTGGGCTCAGCCCGGTGAATGGGGCTATCCAGGAAGGCTCCGACGCCGTGATCACACCAGTCACTCCGAGATCATCCCCTGTGGTCGAGCGGCTCTGCGCGATGTCCCGCGGAATCCGATGGCGCAACGCAGCTCCGGCGTCAAGAATCGCCGGATGCATGAAGTGGAGCTATCCGACGGGATCATCACTCTGTCCCCGCTGTGTCTGGACGATGCGGAGGCGCACCTCGCGGGGGAAGATGAGTCGCTGGTTCGCTGGCTCAGCGGCGGTCCGGGCACACGCGAGGGCGTCGAAACCTACATCCGGCACTGTCGGGAACAGTGGGACACTGCCGGCCCGCTCCGGGCTTTCGGTATCCGGGCAGGCACCGACGAGGTGCTCACGGGGACGATCGACCTGCGGTTCGTAGCAGAGGGCTTGTCTCCCGGTCAGGTGAATGTCGCCTACGGCCTCTACCCGTCCTGGAGGGGGCTCGGCCTAGCCACCCGCGCGGTCCACCTGGCCTCCCGATACGCGGCAAGTGAGGGCGGGAAGGAGGCGGTGATCCGGGTAGAGCCGGAGAACGCCGCGTCTGCCGCAGTCGCCCACCGGGCGGGGTTTACCCCCGGCAAGCACACGCACAGCGAGGACGGGACACGGCTCGACTGGTACATCCGAGACCTGCGAATCCATACCCCGACCCTGGCACCAAGCCAACATGAGTGCGTTTAGCAACGCGTGACCAGCGATTGCGGGACAACCCTTAGCCAACTGTGCTGCAGAAGGTGCTTGGGCAGGTATTCCGACTCGACCTCGATCGGGAGCTTTCCGTCGTAGGCGAGGCAGGCAATCGCGAGAGGGCCCAGGGCGATGCTGCCGTCGACGTCGGCCCGCCGCTCTTCGGTCATCGTCCAGTACATCTGGTGCAGCTTCAAAGCCTCTTCCAAAGCAGGGCTGAAGCCAGCTTCGTCTTTGAGCACGAAGTGGTAGAAGAGGTTGATCGGCGGATAGAGCACCCCCTGAAGACGGCAAATGACCGCCAACCAGAACGCCGTCAGCCAATTTCCCGCGTCTGCAGAAGAAAGAGGGCCGATGGCCTGAAGGGCCCGCGCCTTCCGATCGATGCGGCACTGAATGGTTCCCTCGCTTGCACTTGTCACGGCGAACAGCGCCGAGCCCAACTGCATCGCGTTGACGGTCGCCTCCCAGGTCTCCACCTTCGCCGCGCGAGGATCGATGACACAGCGAGCGTGTAGCGCCATGACAGAGGTACTGAAGGCGAAGTCAATCGAGTTGGCCGACTCCTGAAGGCGCTCGATACGCCGAGCTACTCGTTCATTCAGCCGCTCCGTGAACCGTTCGGAGTCAGGTCCTGCCGGCGGTGCATGCCGAGAGATAGTTACGGTCACAGAAGTCCCCCGCGGATGTTTAACCGCCCGTGTGCGTCCTTACGTTTCTCACGGAACGCCGAGGGCTCCTCACCCTGGCCCTGACGAGGAGGGGCGATGATCACCTGTGCTTCACGTAGGGAACTCACCCAGCCAGGCGCGGTTGAGTAGCTCACTGGGCAGGTAGTCCGACTCGACAGTGATGGGGAAGCCCGCGTCGTAGGCGAGGCATGCGATGGCGAGCGGACCGAGAGCAAGGTAGCCCGCGACACTGCTCTCCCGCTTCTCTGTGGCTGTCCAGTACGCCTTGTGGAGCTCTAGAGCTTCAAAGAGAGCTTGGTTGAAGCCTTCTCGGTCCTTGCGAAGGAAGCGGTGAAAGAGATTGACCGGCTGGTAGAGGATCTTCTCCATCAGCTCCATGTCTGCGACCTGGACGTGCTCCGGGTAGGACGCCTCGATCGCCGCGACCAGCTTGTCGATAAGTCCGGGCCGCTCCAGCCAGTACGTCTGGAGGGCGTCGATCCAGAGGTAAATGAATTCGTCGTACTCTGTGCCTGAAGCGCGCAGCGCCTCAACCGGGATCTCACACAGCTGAGTCATCCGGTCCTGTTCGCGGCACACGACGGCCAGCCAGAACGCCGTGATCCAGTTGCCGGGGTTGGCGTGTAGTCGAGGCCCGGTCGCCCGGAGGGTACGCATCTCTTCGGCGATACGGCATTCGACAGTGCCCTCGGTGCGGGCAGCGACGGCAAACATCGCTGAGCCCACCTGCATCGCCGTTACGACGGCCTCCCATGTTTCCAGGGCGGATGCATCGGAATTGACCGCCAGACGAGCCTGGACATGGAGCATCGCCTTGTCCAGAGCTCCGTCGAGCATCTCGGGCGATTCCTCCAAGAACGAGATCGTCTGGAGGAGCCCCTCGTTCAGGGCCTGGGCGTAGGCCTGGTCATCAGGCCCTGGTCCACCGTGCCGGTCCACGCTCCGCGTCACAGGATGTTTCCGTTCTTGTCGCGCTGCCGAATGTCGAACTTCTCCATTTCAAAACCCCCGTACAGGCTGCCGTTGGACTTCCCCTTAACCAGGATGTAGTCGACCTTACCCTCCTTGAGGGCTGCCTCCAGGGCATCGGCCAGCTTGCCCTCACTAGGGTACTGCCGGCTCCGCTCGCGCATCTCACGCAGGATGTCGAAGAAGTATTCCCGCGTCCCTTGCATGGCCCTACCACCTCCAGGGAGCTTGCGGGAGTTCAGGCGGGTATCGACATCGGATTTAGCCTCGACGACCACGTACTTACCGCCTTCGCGGCGGTATACCTGGTCGAATTGGTCGTTGCCGTTCGTTGGGCCGTGGAGCGTCTCACGTCCAACGACGTCGTTGTAGAGCTGCGGCATCACGTGCTCGGCGACCGTCTCCCCGTATGCTTCGGCCGCCTTGGTCTGCGTGTGCATGGCTGAGCGGTACTCGTTGCGAGCTTCGATTCGAGTGGGGTCTTTCTCCGGCAGCCCGGAATACATGTCCCTGTGGCGCTCGGCGGCCTGTGCGTAGTCGATGGAGCTTCTCCGGTGACCGGCAGCCTCGTCGAAGACACGAAGCGAAGCCTCGTCCAGCACATTGTTGCGCGTACCGCTCGCCCCCTCGCCGCCGTGGTACTTCTCCGGGATGGGCGGCGGGGCATCAGACGCTGCGATCCAAGGACCATTCGGAGTTTCCTGGACCAAGTGCGGGGGAACTCGGAGGCTCTCGTCTACGACCGTCGTGCGGTGCCGACGGCCATTGGATTTGTAGTACTCCTCGAAGTAACCGGGCTCGTGGTTAGCGCGGTAGACCTGGATCTCCGCGATCTGCTTGTCCGTCAGCGAACCAGGTGGGCCGTACGGATTGTCTCCGTCGTGCATGAAACTGGGGCGTTCGATCGCCCTGGGTGCCGTGTCCGCCTGGCTGCCCGACATCGCGGCGTTGTCAGCAGTCCCAGTCGTACTGTCGCCTGCGTGCGCACCATTGTCCATGGCGTTGTCGCGCGCGCGAACCGCGTCGTCCAAGGCGCTGATGTCCAGGCCCTCGCGGCGGTGACTGTGAGGAACGCCGTTGTCGGCGGACGATCCGTTTGGGAGACCATGGCTGCCGGAGCCGGTGGACGCGGTATCTGCGTGGCCGCTGCCGGCCGCGGGCGTACTGTCCGTCGTCTGACTGACGTTGTTGCCCGTGGGGTAGTCGTTGCCGACGCGGTCGGTGCCGCCTGCCCCGATGTCCAGGCTGTTCGTGGGCATGTGCTCGCCCACACGGCCACCGGGAGTATGGCCCATGGTGCGGCCCGGAGTCACGTCTGGGCGGCCAGCTGGGAGGTCGTCTGCGGCGCGGGCCGGGTCGGAGATGTCCGAGCCGAGTCGTGTGACGTCGTCGCCGCGTCCGCCGACGCCGGCCAGGACCGGCTGTTCCTGGCGAACCGGGGCCTCGGTCCGCGGGTTCTCCGCACCGGTGGCCGGTGTGGGGGTCTGTTCCTTGTGGGCGGCTTCGGCTTTCTGGAAGAGGCTGCCGTCCTCGTTGTAGAGGTCGCCTCTGTCGTCCAAGTACTTCTCGGTGGCCGGATCCTTCACCGTGTTCGGCGGGAGTTCAACCGTTCCTTCGGGCAGCTTGATTCTGTTGTCCGGGAGTTTGTTCGCCCCTTCCGGGGTGGGGGCGTCCTTGGGCAGCTGGATTGTGCCGTCCGGCAGCTTGACGGCGCCTTCGGGCAGGCTGTAGACGCCCTCGGAGATCTTCGGGACCTGGAAGTGGCCGGTGTTCTTCAGGTGGGCCATCACGTCGCCGATCTTGGAGATGCCGGTGCCCGCGCCCTTGAAGACGTAGGTCATCGGGTCGATGACCTCGCCCACTTTCCCGGCTACCGACACGGCCCTGACCGCCACGCCGGCCTTTGTCGCGCCCTCCACGGCGGCGCCCCCGCCGCGGGTGATGACCGCGGTGATGGCGTTGAAGGTGACCGCGCCGGCTGCTCGGGAGCCGTTGGATTCCCACTGGTCCCAGGCCACGAGTGCCTTGCCGGTCTCCAGCATCGCGGTACGCGAGTCCCGGAACCAGGAGGGCAGCATGCGCCCCGGCGTCATCAAGTAGGCGGGGAGCAGGGCGGGCATGGTCATGATGAGCGAACCTGTGGTGGTGAGCTTGGCCAGGTTGGACCATGCCTGTCCGGCGGCCTCCGAGCCTTCCCAGCCGAACAGGGTCAGCAGGCCCTTGGCGCTGCCCCAGGCGCCGTCGATGATGACGCCCTTGCCGAAGTCGTAGGCGTGGTCCCAGACCTTCCACCAGGGGACGGATTCCTCGACCGCGTCGCCCCAGGGCAGGCTGCGGGACTGCTTGAGGGTTTCGGCGTCGTAGCCGTAGCCGCTCTTGTGGGAGGCGTCGATGGCGTGGAGCGCCTTGCCGCCGACCAGGCCGACGATCTTGGCGTGACAGTCGCGTTCGGCCGCCTGGAACGCGGCCCACACCTCGGCGATCTTGTTGCGCCGGGCGAGATTCTCGTCGACCAGATCGCTGTCTTCGCGCCAGTCGTCCTCGCTGCCCTCGACCTTGTGGCGGAAGTCCGCGGCCTCCTGCTTGAGCTGCTGCAGCTGGTGGACCAGCGGCCGGACCTCACGGGCGTAGGTGCCAAGCGCCCCGGCGATGACACGCGCGTCGTGGCCGACGTCGTGGGCGGTGTCCGCTACGGGCTTGGTGACGCCGAACAGTTGCTCCGCCTCGGGCGCCTTGTAGAAGGCGGACAGGCCGCCGAAGGACTTGTGGACGTCCGAGCCGGCGGTCGCGACCTTGGAGCCGCCGTTCGAGAGCGACTTCACCTTGGCTTCGAGAAGGTCCAGGTCGCCGGTGAAGACCGGTACCTCGGACGGGTCGACCGGTGCGCCCTCGCTCATCTCTGCTTCCCCCCGAAGTCCTTGAAAGCGTCCAGGCGTACGGCGCGGGCGGCGCGCTGGGCGTTCTGGGCAGCTTCCAGGTCGCCTTGGACGTACTCGTTGGTGGCTTTGGCCGCGCCCAGGACGGCGGCCTGGCAGCGGTCGGCCATCGCCTTGAAGTCGCTCTTACGGGCCGCCGCGTACTCGGCCAGCGCGGCGCCGACCGGACCCGTCGACGTCTGCGACAGCACCGCTGCCCCCGTCGGCCCCTTCAGCGCGGGCCCCGGCATCACGGGCCCGTGCGGCAGCGCGGCCGCCTGTGAGCCCGGCACAGCCGTACCCGCTGCCCCGGCTGCCTCTCGCAGGTCCGCGAGCAGGGTGCTCAGGGCGTCCCCCAGATCTTCGGCGCGGGTGCCGACGATCTTCAACTGACCCTGGACTCCCTGCGGCTGAATGTCCCATGACGCCATGAAACGTCCGCATTCCTCTCTGCTGCACTTTCACCGCCGCCACATCCCCCGTGGCTCCGCCGCTTCCTGCGGTCGGTAATCCGTCGGCGCACCGCGGAGGACCGCTCCTGTCGCTGCTGCGCCGGGTGGTTCAGCCGATGTTGTCGACCGCGGACTTCGCGCGGGCGAGCGTCTGGTGCGCGGTGGCGTCGTTCTTCTCCAGCGTTGTCTTGAGCAGGCGGATGATGTTCTTGACCTCCTGCGAGGCGCGGTTCCAGCGCAGTTCCTTGCCGTGGTACTCCTCGGCGACACCGTCCGCGGTGAAATCCGCCATCGCCTGCTTGACCTGCGCGTCACGGGCCGCGATCACCTGCTCCAGGCGGCCGATCACCGCCTGGATGTTGCCCTGTGCCTCCGCCGATGCGCCCGAGTCGTACGAGCGGCGGTCCATGCCGGCAGCCATCACAATCCTCCCCGTGGAAACCTGGCCGTAGTACGTCTGTCGCGGTCGGGCGTCAGCGGCCCGAGAAGCGGGCCGCGTCGAAGTTGGCCGCCGCCATCTGCGACCGGGCGTTGTCGGCCTGCTCCTGGACGCCTGTGCTGAAGGCCGATTCCATGCCCGACTGGCCCCCGATCATCGCGGCCAGCGCGCCGTTCAGCTCCGCTGTGATCTCGTCCGCGTGCGCCTTGAACGAGTCGAAGGCCGCCTTGCCCGCGCCGTTGAACTTCCCCTCCAACGGCTGGGCCGCCTGGATGAGCTGGTGGATCAACGTCCCCAGCTCCGTGCTCGACCCCTGCGACTGCGACCTCAGCGTCGAGAGCGTCTGCGCCCCCATGTCGAACTTCATTGAGCTCCCCCCACTGGACTGGATGACCGTTTGCACGGTCATGCCTATCAATTGCGCATCACCGGAGCAATCCGCATCCCCATGCTATGACCAGGGTGTGACAACCACTCAGAATTGCTGTCCGCCGACCCGGCGCCGCAGTGCGTTCGACGATGAGCGGGACGCGCCCGTCCACTCGCTACAGGTGTGCTCACGCGCCTTTCAGATGCCGCATCAGGTGCTCGAAGTCCTGCCAGACCGACAGGTCCGACGGGTCTCCCGGGAAGGGGTAGTACAGCGCAGGGCGGGTCTGCGGGCCGAGCGGGACGGGCGGCTCGGCCAGCGGGGTGTTCCGGGCCCGGTCGTCGGGGAACCCGCTGACTTCCTCTGCGCCGAGCACGAAGGCCACGGGGACACCGGGGCCCTCGAAGCGGGGCGGCACGGCCAAGTCGCGGCGGGCCTTGCGGAGCTGGACGAGCATCGACTGGAGGCGGTGGCGGGTGGCGAGCAGCTCCGCGGCCCTGGGCAGGGCGTCTACCGGCGGGGCCTCGCCGGGGGCGTAGCCGAACATCAGCGTGACGTCTTCCTCCACGCCCGCCTTCGTGCGGCTGACCCGCACCGTGGCAAGGCCCGGCCGCTCCGGGTTGCCGACCACCACGACCCAGGTCGGCTCCGGCGCTCGGTCGCGGGCGAGGTCGGTGAGCTGTCGCGGTGACCAGGGGAGGTTGGCGGGTTCGGCGGTTCCCCAGCCGGCCGGGGGCCGGCCGGTGAGCTCGCGCCATATCGACTCCAGCGCGCCGCCGAGCACCAGGTGTTCGTCGGCGGGGTGGACGGTGCGGAAGGTCACGGCCAGCTGGCGCCCGGCGGCGGGCGTGACGTCCTGATAGGCGGCGGCCACCGGGGTGCGCGGGTCGTCAGCGGTCGCCTCGGGCGACGGTACGGGGGCGAACATGCCGTCGTGCCAGCGCAGTACGGCGCCGGTCAGCCCGTCGTAGTAGCCGTCCCGTTCGTCGCGTACCACCCAGCGGCAGGGCCAGGTGCTGAGGCTTTCGCGGACGGCCGGGGAGAGCGTCGCGCCCGGTGCGGTGACGACCTGGAGGCCGAGCTCGGCGGTGGCGGCGGCGCGGAAGGCGTCGGAGAGCCAGGCGGTCATCGCGACCACAGGCCGGTCCTGGATGACGACGGCGACCTTGTCGGTGAGGACATCGACGGCAGGGTGAGCGGCGGCCGGTTCGGGCGCGACGCTCAGGCCGTCGGTCTCGACGACGGCCAGGGACCGGGTGGCTTCCGGTGGCCAGGCGGAGCCGTCGGCCAGGGCGGCCAGTCGGGCCGCGCAGGTGCCGGCGAGGCGCTCGGCCTCTTCGACGCCGGTGGTGGCGCGGGCCTCGGTCCACCAGTACGGAACCGGCGGCGGGGTGGTGCCCAGCAGCCGCTCAGCCTCCCCCGGGACCTGTACGAACAGCGGTGCCTCGACGGAGACCAGCGGCCGGCCCTCACCATCGCACAGCCGCACCACGGCGCCCTCGCCGGCCGTGTCGACCAGCTTGTCCGGGCCTCCGGAGAGAAGGCCCGCAAGCATGGCCCACGGGTCGGGCATCCGCTGGGTGAGGGCGATGACGTCCTTGGTCATGGGTCGTCTGGTCCTTCGCGTTGTTCGGGGCACCGGTGCCGTAGGTCCCGGGTGGTGCGCGTGCACGGGCACCTCCGGGAGTCAGGCGGGGGAGTGCACGGTCTGGATCAACCGGTTGGGGTGGCCCCTGCGGATGAGGATGCCGCGGCCGGCCGGTTGCCGGGACGCGTACACGCCGGGGAACAGCTGTCCCTCGCCGCGGTCGCCGGACATGACGAGGGCGGCGGTTCCCGATTCGCGCAGGGCCTGTACGAGGGGTTCGTAGAGGCCGCGGGAGGCTCCTGCGACGCGGCGGGTGAGGACGAAGTGCAGGCCGATGTCGGCCGCCGAAGGGATGAACGGCAGGAACGGGACGAGGGGTTCCTGGCCGGCGGTGGTGAGGACGTCGTAGTCGTCGACGAGGACCACGATCCGCGGACCGCCGCCCCAGCTGCCGGGCTGAAGGTCCCAGGACGCTCGCGACGCCGGCGGCCAGGCCCGCGCACAGCTTGGCGTTGTAGGCGTAGCCGCCGTTGAACTCCTCGGGGATCGCCCCGCGCAGACTCCGTCGGGGGTCCATGACGGCGAAGACCAGCTCGTCCTCGCCGTACCACTTCCCGAGCCGCTCGTCCGCCGTGCGAGGCCCCGCTGGCCACCGAACAACAAGGCATCCCGCATCCTGCGCCGGCGTACCGCCACCGACTCCAGCAACTGACTGTCGTAATCCCGTGCCATTTCCTCGCCCGTCGCCTCTCGTCCGCCGCTTCACTTGCGCGCGTTGATCCCTTGGCCGCCAGCGACAACGTGCCAGCCACCCTGAGGCCCTCCGAACCTGCCCATCACCACCAGACCGGTACTCGGTCGCTCGAAGGATGCCAGTTCGGTCCGGGCATCGTGCGGCCATGAGGGAGTCCTCAGGCGAGAGGGAACTGCTGCCGCCGTCCAACGCCCGCCCGATGCAGTGCTCGGAACACAGGTCAGGACGCTCCACCACGGGGACATCCCAGGGATTTTTCAGGGACTTTCAGCTCTGTCCCAGGGACTTTCCAGGGACTTTTCGCTGAGTAAGCAGGAAAGGCCCCGACAGCCCTGAAAGACGCAAAGCCCCAGGTCAGGGCCGGTTTTCCGCCCGCCGATGGGCCTCGCCGGGTCGTTTCCCTGTGGGGACCACGTGGACCGGGCGTGCCTGCGTGGGCGAGGGGCTGGCCGGGCCTCGAAAGCCACCCGGCCGCAGCGCCGCCGCTGGCGCTGCCCAGAGTGAACTCACCCTGGAGCAGCGCCAGTTGGCGACGTCGCCGCACTCCCTAGTACGAGTAGAAGCCGGATCCGCTCTTCCGCCCGAGTCGCCCCGCGTCCACCATCCGCTGCAGCAGCGGCGGTGCCGCGTACAGCGGCTCCTTGTATTCCTCGTACATGGAGGCGGCTACGGAGGCGACGGTGTCGAGGCCGATGAGGTCGGAGAGTTTGAGGGGGCCCATGGGGTGGGCGCAGCCCAGTTCCATGCCGTTGTCGATGTCCTCGCGGCTGGCCATGCCCGACTCGAACATCCGGATCGCGGAGAGGAGGTACGGGATGAGCAGGGCGTTGACGACGAAGCCGGAGCGGTCGGGAGCGCGGATGGCGTGCTTGCCGAGGACGTCCTGGGTGAGGGCCTCGGCGCGCTTGAGGGTCTCCTCGCCGGTGGTCAGGGCCGGGATCAGCTCGACCAGCTTCTGGACCGGCGCCGGGTTGAAGAAGTGGATGCCGATGACCTGGTCGGGGCGGGAGGTCGCCACCGCCAGCTTGACCAGCGGGATGGAGGAGGTGTTGGAGGCCAGGATGGCGTCCGGGCGGACCACCACCTGGTCGAGCACCTGGAAGATCTCCGTCTTCACCTGCTCGTTCTCCACCACGGCCTCGATGACGAGGTCGCGGTCGGCGAACTCACCGAGGTCGGTGGTGAAGCTGAGCCGGCCGAGCGTCGCGTCGCGTTCGGCCACCGTGATCTTGCCGCGTTCGGCGGCCTTCTCGAGCGAGTTGGTCAGCCGGGTGCGTCCCAGCTCCAGTGCCTCGCCGGTGGTCTCCGCGACCTTGACGTCCAGTCCGGCGCGGGCGCACACCTCGGCGATGCCTGCGCCCATCTGGCCGCAGCCGACCACTCCGACGCGCGCAATGTCGGCGAATGAGTCCGTCACCTCGTGCCTTTCGCTGATCTTCGGGACCGGCGGTACGCCGTAAGGGTCCGGCGCCCGCCTCGCCCCCGACGTTACTCCGCGAGGTGCTGGGAGGACGGCCCCGGGGCGGGCATTCTGAGGCTGCCAGATGGGACGAAACGGATGAGATGGGGGTTTTTGATGCGAGGGATGGCGCGAGGGATGGCGCGGGGGATGACGCGTAGGGGGTTCGGTGCGGCGGTGGTGGTGGGGGCGGCCTCCTGGATGGTGCTGGGGGCGGGTGCTCCGGGGGAGGCGGCCGGTGCGGGTGCCCCGGGTGGGGCCGGGGGGACGGGCGGTGAGGGGGCGCACCCGGGGAAGGGAGGCTCGCCGCGGCGGGAGATGCGGGGGATGTGGCTGGCGACGGTGGCCAACCTGGACTGGCCGTCGCGGCCCGGGCTGGCCCCCGACACCCAGCGGCAGGAGCTGACCCGCCTGCTGGACACCGCGGTCCGGCGGCGGCTGAACACCGTCTTCTTCCAGGCCCGCCCGAGCGCCGACGCGCTGTGGCCGTCGCCGTACGAGCCCTGGGCGCAGTGCCTGACCGGCACCCAGGGCCGCGACCCGGGCTGGGACCCGCTGGACTTCGCGGTCCGCGAGGCGCACCGGCGCGGGCTGGAGCTGCACGCGTGGTTCAACCCGTACCGGGTCGCCAACCACGCCGACCCCGGCCGGCTCGCGCCCGGCCATCCGGCCCGCCGCCACCCGTCCTGGGTGGTGCCCTACGGCGGCAAGCTCTTCTACAACCCCGGGCTGCCGGAGGTCCGCCGATTCGTGCAGGACGCGATGCTGGACGCGGTGCGCCGCTACCCCGTCGACGGGGTGCACTTCGACGATTACTTCTACCCGTATCCGGTCGCGGGCCAGACCTTCCGCGACGACGCGGCGTTCGAGGCGTACGGCGGCGGGTTCGACCACCGCGCGGACTGGCGGCGGGACAACACCGACCGGCTGATCCGGGAGATGGCGGAGCGGATCGGGGCGACCGGGCGGCGGGTGCGGTTCGGCGTCAGCCCGTTCGCGGTCTGGCGCAACAGCGGGACCGACCCGCGCGGCTCCCGGACCGAGGCCGGTGTGCAGACGTACGACGACCTCTACGCGGACACCCGGCGCTGGGTGCGGGAGGGCTGGCTCGACTACATCGTGCCGCAGGTGTACTGGCCGCTCGGCTTCACCGCCGCCGACTACGCGGAGCTGGTGCCGTGGTGGGCGCGGACCGTGGCCGGTACGCGGGTGGACCTCTACATCGGCGAGGCGCTCTACAAGGCGGGCCGGACGGCGCAGCCGGCGGCCTGGCGCGATCCGGCCGAGCTCTCCCGCCATGTGGCCTTCGCCCGCCGCCATCCGGAGGTCGGCGGACACGTGTACTTCTCGGCGAAGGACGTGGTGCGGGATCCGGTGGGGGCGCTGGAGCGGGTGGTCAGGGACCACTACGGGGCGGGGGCAGGGGGCGGCTGACGCCCCGGCGTTCCCGGCGGTGGCGGGCGCCGGGGCGCGCCACCGCCGGTGGCCGGCGCCGGCTAGCTGATGGTGTGGGGCCGGGTGGCCTTGGGGTGCTGGACGACGCAGTCCGGGCCGGGCCACATGATCGTTTCGTGGCCGTCCTCGGCGCGGATGCGGTAGGGCGGTTCGCCGTTCGCCCCCAGCACTTCCACGATCTCGACGACATGGTCGCCATGGCCGACCGTTCTGCCGTGGACCAGCAGCCGGTCGCCCGTCTTCGCGTGCATCTGGGCTCCTCCCGCCTGGGATGACCGCCGACCGGAGCGCCCGGCGCGTACGGCCGGACGGGAGCGGGCGGCCAACGGATCGCGGGCCCGGAACGGCCCGGACGGCACCAACTGCCATCGTTCGCCAGTTTAGGTCCGCCCTCCCGGCGCGCGCCCGGTGAGCGCGGGTGGGCCTCCGGGCCCGCGTCCCGAAAGCCGCCGCGCGCCGTAAGCCATCCGCGCCCCGCCCCCGCCCCCTCAGCTCCGCGCCCGCTGCGTGACCACGATGCAGGCCAGTACCGCCAGGGCGGTGAGCGGGGCGGCCGGCGGCAGGTGTTCGCCGAGCAGGACGACCGACCAGACCAGGGTCAGCAGCGGCTGGGCCAGCTGGAGCTGGCTGGCGCGGGAGACGCCGATGGCGGCCATCCCGCGGTACCAGACCACCATGCCCAGGAACGTCGAGCCGGCCGCCAGCCACACCAGCCCGGCCACCGCGCGGCCCGTGACGTGCACCGGCTCGGTGGCCAGCGCCCAGACCGAGCCCGGCACGGTCACCGGCAGCGCCAGGACCAGCGCCCAGCCGATGACATGCCAGCCGGGCATGTGGCGGGCCAGCCGGCCGCCCTCGGTGTAGCCCGCCGCGCACACCAGGAGCGCGCCGAAGAGGTAGAGGTCGCCGAGGTTCGGGGCGCCGCCGCTCTGCTGGATCGCGAAGGCCAGGACGGCCGCGGCGCCGGCCAGCGCGGCGATCCAGAACGCCCGGGAGGGCCGGGCCCCTGTACGCAGCACCGACCCGGCGGCGGTGGCCAGCGGCAGGAGGCCGACGACCACGGCGGCGTGCGAGGTGGTGGAGGTCTTCAGCGCCAGGGTCGTCAGCAGCGGGAAGCCGAGCACGACGCCGCCGGCGACCACCGCGATCCCCGGCCAGTCGCGGCGGTCCGGCAGCGGCACCCGGGAGACCGCCAGGCATCCGCCGGCCAGCGCGGCGGCCAGCACGCTGCGCAGCATGACCACCGTCCACGGGCCCATACCGGTCAGGGCCCAGGCCGTGCCGGGGAAGGTCAGCGAGAAGGACGCGACGCCGAGGGCGGCGAGCAGGACGCCTGACCCGGCGGGCCGGGCCGTGGGGGCCGGGCGCCGCGGCGCCGCGGAGTCCTGGGGCGCGGGGGCCTGGGACGTGGGGTCCTGGGGCGCGGTGACCGCTATCGCACTCGAGGCGATAGCGCTATTCTCTGTACTCATGCATGAGCGTAGCAGTGGGGCTGAGCTGGCCGCCATCCTGCGGGAAGAGCTGGAGCGCTACTCTCCGGGTGAGAAGCTGCCGTCGAGTCGGGCGCTGATCGAACGCCACCGGGTCAGCCCGGTCACGGTCTCCCGGGCGCTGGCCGCCCTCGCCGCCGAAGGGCTGGTCGTCACCCGCCCCGGCGCCGGGGCGTTCCGCGCCGAACCGCGCCGTACGGCACCGCGCCCGGCCGACACCTCCTGGCAGGAGATCGCGCTCAGCGCCGAGCCGGCCGGCGACCAGGTGCCGCGCAGTGTCGACGCCACGGGAGTCCTCGCCACCCTCGCCGCCCCCGCCACCGGCGTCATCGAACTCAACAGCGGCTACCTCCACTCCGGCCTCCAGCCCGAGCGCGCGCTGGCCGCCGCGCTGGCCCGGGCCGGCCGGCGCCCCGGCGCCTGGGGCCGCCCGCCGGTGGACGGGGTGGCCGCGCTGCGGTCCTGGTTCGCCCGCGAGATCGGCGGCCCCGGCGGCGCGCTCGCCCCCAGCGACGTGCTGATCACCGCCGGCGGCCAGAGCGCCCTGACCGCCGCGCTGCGCGCCCTCGCCCCGCCCGGCGCCCCCGTCCTGGTCGAATCGCCGACGTACCCCGGGCTGCTGGCCGTCGCCCGCGCCTCCGGGCTGCGCCCCGTGCCGGTGCCGGTGGACGACGACGGGGTCCGCACCGATCTGCTCGCCGACGCCTTCCGGGCCAGCGGGGCCCGGCTGTTCGTGTGCCAGCCGCTCTTCCAGAACCCCACCGGCGCGGTGCTGGCCGCCGGCCGGCGCCGCGAGGTGCTGCGGACGGCCCGGGCGGCCGGCGCGTTCGTGGTCGAGGACGACTTCGCCCGGCTGCTGGGCCACGCGGACGCGCCCCCGCCGCCGCCCACCCTGATCGCCGACGACCCGGACGGCACCGTCGTGCACGTCCGCTCGCTGACCAAGGCCACCTCGCCCGGCCTGCGGGTGGGCGCCCTGGCGGCCCGCGGCCCGGTCCTCGACCGGCTGCGCGCCATCCAGGTCGTGGACTCCTTCTTCGTCCCCGGGCCGCTCCAGGAGACCGCGCTCGAACTGGTCGGCGCGCCCGCCTGGCCCCGCCACCTCCGGCAGGTCTCCTCGGTGCTGGCGGCCCGCCGGCAAGCCGTGCTCGGCGCCCTGGAGCGCGAACTGCCGGCGCTCGCCGCGGCGGCCGGGCGCCGGCCGCTCCTCGGCGGCTGCTCGCTCTGGCTCCGGCTGCCGGACGGCACCGACGAGGCGGCGCTGACCGGCGCCGCGCTCCGGGCCGGTGTGGCGGTGGCGGCCGGCCGCCCGTACTTCGCCGCCGAACCGCCCGCGCCGCATCTCCGGCTGAGCTTCGCCGGGGCGGCCGGCACCGGCGAACTGGACGAGGGGATCCGCCGCCTGCGCGCCGCCTGCGAGGAGCTGGGGGTGGCGGTGGCGTGAGCGGCCGCGTTCCTGGGCGTGAACTCCTGCCGGGGGAATGGTGTTTCACGTGAAACGTGAGGCGGCCGCGTGCCTGGGTGCGAACTCCTGCCGGGCGAGCGGTGTTTCACGTGAAACATGAGCGGCCGCGTGCCCGGGGGTGTGAGCGCGGCCGGGCGGGGTGACCGGTGGTCGGGGACGCGTACGGTCGGGGCAGCCGGCAGTACCGGCTCACCGGGGACGCGCACGGTCGGGGCAGCCGGCAGTACCGGCTCACCGGGGACGCGCACGGTCGGGGCGGCCAGCCGTACGGCCCGCCGGGGACGCGCATGCCCCAGCCCGCCCCGGTAACGCGTTCGACTCCGACCCGTGCCGTCTGCCACCCTCCCGGCATGAACGCGCACGCCCTCGACGGCTACGAGATCTCCACCGACCCGGACCGCCTCGACTCCGCCCTGGTGCACCAGTGGCTCGCCACCGACTCGTACTGGGCCCTCGGCCGCACCCGCGAACACCACGACCGGGCGCTGGCCGGCTCCCTCAACTTCGGCGTCTACGAACGGAGTTCCGGGCGCCAGGTGGCGTACGCCCGGGTCATCACCGACTACGCCACCTTCGCCTGGCTCTGCGATGTCTACGTCTGCCGCGACGACCGCGGCAAGGGCCTGGGCACCGCGCTGGTCGAGGCCGTCGCCGAGGAGTTGGCCCCGCACGGCCTGGCCCGGATCACCCTGGCCACCAAGGACGCGCACGGCGTCTACGAGAAGGTCGGCTTCCGGCCGCTGGCGGCGCCCGAGCAGTGGATGACGCTCGGCCTGCTCGACCCGGGCCCCGTCGGCCCCTGACCACCTCCGGGAACGCGCCCGTGAACGCGTCCTCCTCGGGGAGCGCGCCCGTGACCGTCCCTTTCGGGAGCCCACCCACGAACGCCCCTTCCGGGAGCCGCCCGTGACCACCCCCGCCCCGCCCGCCGGCGGATCCTGGGCCGAGCGGGCGCTCGCCGCGCTGGCCGCCGACGCCGTACCGACCCCGCTGCGTCCGGTGCCGCTGGCCGACCTGCCCGACCTGCCCGCGATCGGCCTCTACGTCAAGGACGAGTCGGCGCAGCCCACCGGCAGCGTCAAGGACCGGCTGCCGGCCCGGCTGGCCGTCGCCGACCCGGAGAACTCCGCGTACTTCCCGGCCTGGGCGAGCGGCTGCGACGACTACGCGACCGGGATGCCGTCCCGGATCCCCGGCATCGGCCGCCCGCGCACCGAACCGGGCTTCCGCGCCGAGCTGATCGACCTGGTCGTCCCGGTGCCGGACGCCGCCTCGGTCGCCGCGATGCGCTGGCTGCACCGGGCCGCGGGGCTCGCCTGCGGCCCGGCCGCCGGCACCGCGCTGTGGGCGGCCTGCCACCTCGCGGCCCGGATGCGCGCGGACGGGCGCGGCGGCATCGTGGTCGCGCTCGCCGGGGACGGTGCCGAGCCGTACCGCGCCACCCACCTCGACCCCGGCTGGCTCGCCGGCCAGGGTCTCGATCCGGCACCGTACGCGACCCGGCTGGACCGCTTCGCGGCGACGGGGGAGTGGAACTGGCCGGGGAAATATGGGAGTTGAGCCGGGTTCGGCGAGCCCATGAGCCGGGCCGGGCGGAAGGCCACGCCGACCGGGCCGCTGGCGCGCGCCTGGCGTGGGCCGCCCGCCGGGTCAGCGCTCCGTCCCCGTCCCCGTCCCCGCCCCCGTCCCTATTCCCATGCCCGCCCCCGCGTCCCGCATCAGCCAGGCGTTGGCCGCCGCGACCCGGCCGCCGACCCGCAGTTTGGCGTAGGCGTGCTCCAGGTGCTTGTCGACGGTGCGCGGGCTGATCGCCAGCCGGTGCGCGATCTGCTGGTTCGTCAGGCCGTCCGCGAGCAGTCCCAGGACGGCCGACTCGCGGCGGGTCACCCGCTCCTGGGCGGGCGCCGGAGCCGGCGGCGCCAGCCGGCCCAGGACCCGGCTCAGGCGGGTCCGCAGCAGCCCGGCGGCGGCCACGTCCGCGTCGGAGAAGTCCGGGCCGCCCCCGCCCCGGCTGACCACCACCGCCACCCGCCGCGGCCCGCCCCCGGCGTAGCCCGCCGGGAACGACATCGCCAGCTGCCGCTCGGCCCCGAACACCCGGAAGACGTCCGGGTAGAGGGGCAGCGCGTGGAACTCCGCGGGCGTCTGGAGCGCCGAGCGGCGCAGCGGGGTGCCGCTGCCGAGCCGGGTGTGCCGGACGAACGGGTCGCACCACCACGCGCGGTCGAACGCCTCGACGACTTCCCGGCTCAGCAGGTCCTCGGGCAGGGTGTGCCGCGGATGGTCCGCGTCCGGGCGGGGCGACCAGATGACGCTGTCGCCGGGGACCGCGCCGAGCAGCAGCGGGAGCAGCGCCGGAACCAGGGCTTCCTCGTCCACGGCGTCGATGAGGAGGTCCACGACGGGCAGGATCCGCCCCAGGCCGGCCTCCGCGGCCGCGCTCATGGCTCCAGCCTGACCGGCACCCGTACGCCGGTCAAGGCGGGCCCGGGCGGGCAGCGGCGAGCGGCTCCCGGCGGGGCCCGGGAGCCGTCCGGAGCGGGGCCGCCCGGCCGGCCGGGGGAAGACCGGCCGGGGGCGTCGGGCGCGCTCGGCGCCCGACGGCCGTGGGAGGCGGTGGGCGGACGCCCCGGTGGACGGGGCACGGTGCGCGGACTCCCCGGTGGGCGGCCCGTCACCGTCCGTCAGCGGCGCCCGTCCGGCGGTGGGGCGCCCGTGTCCTTCCGTCTCCGCCTCCACTGCACCAGGCCCGGCGCCCGGTGCGCCATACGCGGTTTCCCGTACGCGCCGCGCCGGGCGGCCGGCGGCGCCCGACACTGGAGACGAGGAGGTGGTGGATCATGCGCAAGATGATCGACTGCCGGGACTACCCGAGTGAGACCAAGTGCAGCCTCGTCATCGCCGGCGAGGAGGAGGAAGTGGTCCGCGCCGCCAGCGCGCACGCGGTCTCCGTCCACGGCCACGAGGACAGCCCCGAACTGCGCGAGCAGATCCGGAAGTCCCTCAAGAACGAGCAGCGGCAGCCCGCCTGAGCGCGCCGCTCGCGCGGTGGTCCCGCCCGGCCGTCCCCTCCCGGGGCGGCCGGTACCCGCGTTCGGGCCCGCTGCGGTCGTCCGGCCGCGCCGCCGGGCGCAGGATCGTCGTACCGGGCCGCGGTGGCCCGGGGGACGGCGGCGGGACGCGCGAGAACGGGAGCGGCCGATGGCGGACGGCGCGGTGGACGGCACAGCGGACGGGACGGCGGACGGCACGGTGCACCACCCCATGGACGGAACCGCCCCGCCCCCCGACCCCGATCCCGCCCCCCCC
>NZ_LLZI01000269.1 GCF_001509485.1 Streptomyces sp. NRRL F-4489 | reverse complement strand
CACCCAGGACACCCCGCTCGCCCCGGAGACCGCGCTCGCCCAGGAGACCCCGCTCGCCCCGGAGGCGCCGCGCGCCCTGACGACCACCGCCTCCCCCGCCCCGGCACCGGCCCGCGTCGAGCCGGCCCGCACCAAGGATGACCCCATGCTCCAGGCAGGCAAGGCCCAGCCCGCCCGCCCCCCGCAGCAGCGCGACCGCTTCCGCCCGGCCGGCCCCCCGGAGCTGTCCGGTCTGAGCCTGCCCGAGCTGCGGGAGGTCCGCCGCGACTGCCAGCAGGAGGAGGCCGACCTCAGCTATCTGCGGCGGCTCCTCCAGGGCCGGATCGACATCCTCCGCGCCGAGATCGCCCGCCGCACCGGCCCGCACTCCCCGCTGCTGGACCGGCTCCCGGAGATCCTCACCGACCTGCCGTCCCGCCAGCGTTCGTCGGCCCGCCATGTGACGCTCGGCACCCCGCACAGCGAGGAGTACCGCCGGCTGGCCGACGAGATGCTCGGCGACATCGAGCTGTCCGACCTCACGGCCCGTACGGATCAGGAGCTGCACGACGCGATGGCCCGCCTGATCCGCTACGAGCGGCAGATCTCGCAGCGCCGCCAGTCCCTCCAGCGCACCACCGACGATTGCAGTGCGGAAATCGCGCGCAGGTACCGTGAAGGTGAAGCTCAAGTAGACGACCTGCTGTCCTGACCGGCCACAAGCCGCCTCCGGGGCCGCGGGTCCCCGTCCCCCGGAGGCCGGCCGTGCCCTCGACGAAGACCTCGTCCTCGCCCACCCCGATACCGGAGCAGCCGTCGTCCGCGGCGGCCGGCCAGGCGGCTCCCGAGCCGTCGCCGGTGCTCGCCGAGGTCGTCCGCTCCGGTTTCGTCGAGGGCCGGCACCGGGGCTCGCTGGTCGTGCTGGCCGCCGACGGCAGCGTCGAGCTGGCCATGGGCGATATCGGCGCGCCGGTCTTCCCGCGGTCCACCAACAAGCCGATGCAGGCCGCCGCGATCCTGCGGGCCGGTCTGGAGCTCTCCGGGGAACGGCTCGCGCTGGCCGCGGCCAGCCACTCCGGCGAACGGTTCCACCTGGAGCTGGTGCGGACGATGCTCGGCGAGTTCGGCCTCGCGCCCGGGCAGGTCCAGACCCCGCCGGATCTGCCGCTGGACCCGGAGGAGGCGGAGCGCTATCTGGCCGCCGGCCTCGTCCGCGACCCGCTGACCATGAACTGCTCCGGCAAGCACACCGCGATGCTCGCCGCCTGCGCGCGCAACGGCTGGCCCCTGGAGACGTACCTCGCGGCCGACCACCCGCTCCAGCAGCTCGTCCTGGACGCCGTCCGCACGGCCGGCGGCGAGGAGGTCGCCCACATCGGTACGGACGGCTGCGGCGCGCCCCTGATGTCGCTGTCGCTGACCGGTCTGGCGCGCGCCTACCGCCACTTCGTCCTCGCCGAGCCGGGTACGCCGGAGCGCCGGGTCGCCGACGCGATGCGCGCCCACCCCGAGTACGTCGCGGGCACCCGCCGCCCCGATACGTGGCTGATGCGGGCGCTGCCCGGGACGCTGTCGAAGATGGGCGCGGAGGCGGTGCAGGCGCTGGCGCTGCCCGATGGCCGGGCCCTCGCGTTCAAGATCGACGACGGTGCCACCCGCACCCTCGGCCCGGTCCTGGCCCGGGTCCTGCGCGGGATGGGTGTCGACGACCCGGTGCTGGCCCGGATCGAGGACGTGCCGCTGCACGGCGGGGGCAGCCGGGTGGGGGAGATCCGGGCGGCGTTCTGAGCGGTGCGCCGGGGGCGGCGGGGGCGGCGGGCCGGGGACGGCCTGCTGTCTTACGGGGGCGGGGGCCCGCGGTCCTACGGGCGGCGGCCTGCTGTCCTACGGAGCCGGGGCCCCCGCCCGCCTGCCCGCCCGTACGAAACGGAAACCGCCCCCCACCGCAGCGCGGGCGGCCCGGGAAACCTGCATAAGGTGGCGGTGACCCGCAACACACATCCCCGACCACAGCAGGAGGCCGGCGACCATGAGCGACACGCATTCCGAGCCGCAGGGACCCGAGGCGATCGAGCACGCGCACGACCCCGAGGTGCTCCAGCTCGCGGCGAAGGTGTTCGACCTGGCGCGGCACGGTGACACCGACACCGTCGCCGCCTACGTGGACGCGGGCGTGCCCGCCAACCTCACCAACGACAAGGGCGACTCGCTCGTCATGCTCGCCGCCTACCACGGCCACGCCGCCACCGTGGAGGCGCTGCTCCAGCGCGGCGGCGACGCCGACCGCGCCAACGACCGGGGCCAGACGCCGATCGCCGGCGCGGTGTTCAAGGGCGCGGACGACGTGGTCAAGGTGCTGCTGGAGCACGGCGCCGATCCGGCGGCCGGTGCGCCGTCGGCGATCGAGACGGCCCGGATGTTCCAGAAGACGGAGCTGCTGAAGCTGTTCGGCGTGGAGTGAGTCTGTTGCCCGGCGTGGAGTGAGCCCGTTGGCCGGCACGGGGTGAGCCCGCTGTCCGGCGTGGAATGGGCGCCGGGACCACCGGCCCGGCGGAGTGCGTACGGGCCGGGCGGCCCGGCCGGGCGGGGTGATCACCGGGGTCCCGGCGGACCGCTTGACCTCAACTTTAGTTGAGGTCTTAGCGTCTGTGGACGTCAGGGACCGCGGTCCCCGACCGGGCGCCGGGACCGCCGTCCCGCCCCGCCCACTCCGCCACGCCAACGCGCCACTCACGCCACGAAGGGGCCCCCATGTCCGCAGAGCGCTACACCCTCGCCGTCATCGTCGGCAGCACCCGCGAGGGCCGCTTCGCCCCGGTCATCACCAACTGGTTCACCCGCCACGCCGCCGCCTCGCACCCGCACATCACCCTCGACGTGATCGACCTGGACACCGTCCGCCCGTACGAACTCCGGCCCGGCACCGAGGAGTTCATCGCCTACGCCAAGCGCGTCGAGCAGGCCGACGCGTTCGTCGTGATCACACCGGAGTACAACCACTCGTTCCCCGCGCCGCTCAAGCACGCGCTGGACCTGCTGCGCGCCGAGTGGCAGGCCAAGCCGGTCGGCTTCGTCTCGTACGGCGGGATCTCCGGCGGTCTGCGCGCGGTGGAGCAACTGCGGCTGGTCTTCGCCGAGTTGCACGCCACCACGGTCCGCGAGACGGTCAGCTTCTCACTTCCGGCCGGGCCGTTCGACGACGAGGGCCGGCTGCACGACCCGGTGCCGCCGGCCCGGGCCGCCGACGCGCTGCTGAACCAGCTGACCTGGTGGGCGCTGCCCCTGCGCGACGCGCGCCGCGACCGCCCGTACGGCGCCTGACCGCGCCGGCCCGGACGCCCCGTCCGCCCCGCCGTGATCGCCGATACTGGAGGCCCGGACGCGTACGACCCGGTGGGGCGCGGCGGGGCAGAGGGGGAGGAACGGCCATGGGCGGGCGCAAGGGCTTCTACGAGTGCGGGCTGGACGCCGCCGTGGACGTCATCGGCGGCAAGTGGAAGGTGCTGCTCCTGTGGGCGCTCGCGCAGGGACCCCGGCGGTTCGGCCAACTCCGCCGGGAGCTGCCGAAGATCAGCGAGAAGGTGCTCGCCCAGCAGCTCCGCGAACTGGAGGCGGACGGGATCGTGCACCGCGAGGTGTTCGCGGAGGTGCCGCCCCGGGTCGAGTACGCGCTGACCGGCCTCGGCGCGTCCCTCAACGAGGCCCTGGCTCCGCTGGGCGCCTGGGGCCGTCTGCACCTGGCCCATCTGGAGGCCACGTACCCGTCCCGGCATCCGTCCCGGCATCCGTCCGGGCATCCGGACGAGGAGCGTGCGGCGGGTCCGGAGGAGGTCCCTGCTGCACGGCCCAGCCGTTCCCGTCCGGGTCGTTGAAGTAGATGAAGGAGTTCCAGGCGCCGCCCGGCCCGTCGGCCAGTTCGCCGTTCTCCACGTGCTGGACCGGCCCGACCGGCACCCCGCGGGCCAGCAACTCCCCGCGCGCGGCGGTCACATCGGGCACCACCAGTTGCACCCCCTGCACCGAGCCGGGCGGCACCGGCACCACCCCGTCGCCGGCGCCGAGCACGATCGAGCAGTCCGAGCCGGGCGGGGTCAGCTGCACGATGCGGACGCCGCCGCCGAGCCGGATGTCCTGGTCGACGGCGAAGCCCACCTGCTCGCTGTAGAAGCGCTTGGCGCGGTCCACGTCGGTCACCGGAATCGGCACCAGTTCGAGCTTCCAGTCCATGGCGTGCCGCCCTCGGGTCGGAGTCGCACGGTCGGGGGCGGCCGCCCCCTGTGCGTGGGCGCGCCTCCTCGCCGGGGAGCGCGTTGCCGCCTCTCCCGAAAGTCTAGGGAGGCGGTGTACGGCGCGCCTCCCGTGCGGCGGTGGCCGGCGCACCGAAATCTATTGACGGAGTGAGCACTCACTCCGTACGCTCTCAGGCATGACGAAACCTGCACAGGCGCCGTCGCGGCGCCGCGCGCCCGGTATGAGCGTCGAGGAGCGCCGGGCGATGATCGTCGCCGCCACCGTGCCGCTGGTCGCGGAGCACGGCGCGGCCGTCACCACCAGCCAGATCGCGCGCGCGGCCGGCATCGGCGAGGGCACGATCTTCCGCGCCTTCAAGGACAAGGACGAGCTGCTGGACGCCTGCGTGGCCGAGGCGGTGGGCGTCGACCACGTCCTGCGCGAGTTCGCCTCCGTCCCGCTCGACGAACCGCTGGCCGCCCGGCTCACCGAGGCCGCCGAGGCCCTCTGCGCCCATCTGGAACGCATGGGCACCGTCGTCAGCAGCCTCTACGCCACCGGCCACCGCCGCGGCCCGGCAGAGCCGGCGGACCGGCCGCGGACGGAGGGCGAGCCGCCGGTGGACGGGCGGACCCGCTCCTTCCTGGCCCTGCGGGACGCCGTCGTGGAACTGATCGAACCGGACCGGGCCGCGCTCCGGCTGAGCCCCGAGCGGGTCGCCGCCGCGTTCCTGGGCCTGCTCTTCAGCCGACTGCCCTCACCGGCCTCCTGCCCGGCCCACGAACCGCTCACCCCCGAGGAACTGATCTCCGTGCTGCTGCACGGCACCCTCGCCGACCCCGGGAGCGCCTGATGCCCGTCACGCTCAACCACACCATCGTCCCGGCCGCCGACCACCGCGCGGCGGCCCGCTTCTTCGCCTCGGTCATGGGCCTGCCGGAGCTGCCGCTGGACGGCCGCGACGGCCACTTCGCGCCCGTACGGGTCAACGACACGCTGACCCTGGACTTCATGGCCGTCCCGGAGCCGGAGGGCCACCACCTGGCCTTCGATGTCGATCCGGAGACCTTCGACGGCATCCTGGCCCGCCTCCGGTCGTCCGGCATCCCGTACGGCAACGACCCGCGCCAGCCGGACAACGGCCGCACCGACCACCCGCTGTGCGCCCGCGGCCTCTTCTTCCTCGACCCGGACCGCAATCTGTACGAGGTGATGTCGCCGGAGTGATGCCGGCGGAGTGATGCTGCCGGGGCGAGGGTGCGTACCCTCCGGCCGCGGCGGGCGGACGGGCGGTGGGGGGGCCGGTGGCGCGCAGTCGCCGCCCCTCCACCCCCGCCCCCGCTCGCTCACTTGTTGACGAAGGCCAGGCTCGCCGCGTCGTAGCGGGTGCCGGCGACCTTGTCGGACGGGGCCGCGGCGTCGATGGCGGCGAGGTCCGCCGCCGAGAGGACCACGTCCAGGGCGGCGATGTTCTCCTCCAGGTACTTCTGGCGGCGGGTGCCGGGGATCGGCACCACGTCGTCGCCGCGGTGCTGCACCCAGGCCAGTGCCAGCTGGCCGGCGGTGACGCCCTTCTCCGCGGCGAGTTCGTCGAGCTTCTCCACGATGGCGAGGTTCTGCTCGAGATTGCCGTCGGCGAAGCGCGGCTGGGTGCGGCGCACATCGGTCTCCGACAGGCCCTCGGTGGAGGTGTAACGACCCGTCAGGAAGCCGCGGCCGAGCGGTGAGAACGGGACCAGGCCGATGCCCAGCTCACGGCAGAGCGGGGCGATCTCCTGCTCCAGCTCGCGGGTCCACAGCGACCACTCGCTCTGCAGCGCGGCGATCGGGTGCACCGCGTGCGCCCGCCGGATGGTCTCCGCGCCCGCCTCGGAGAGGCCGAGGTGGCGGACCTTGCCCGCGGCGACCAGCTCCGCCATCGCGCCGACGGTCTCCTCGATCGGGACGTCGGGGTCGACCCGGTGCTGGTAGTAGAGGTCGATGTGGTCGACGCCGAGGCGGCGCAGCGAGGCGTCGCACGCCTGGCGGACGTAGGCGGCGTCGCCGCGGATCTTCGTCGGCTCGCCGAGGCGGTTGGCGAAGCCGAACTTGGTCGCCAGCACCACCTCGTCGCGCCGCCCGGCGATCGCCCGGCCGATCAACTCCTCGTTGTGGCCCGCTCCGTAGAAGTCGGAGGTGTCCAGCAGGGTGACGCCGAGGTCGAGCGCGCGGTGGATGGTCGCGATCGACTGCTCGTCGTCCGAGGCGCCGTAACCGTGGCTCATCCCCATGCAGCCAAGACCCTGCGCGGACACCGCGAGCTCCCCAAGGCGGCGGGTGGGAATCTCCGTCATGCTGCTACCTCCTGGCACGTGCTCCGAATGAACGGGATCAGGGAACGGGGCGTCCATGGTCCTGCTGACCAGGCGCTTTCCCTCGACCCGTGCACGACGGTAGGAGTTGGAGCGCTCTCCAAGTCAACCGCCGGCCGTGGCGGGGCCGTTCCGTTACCGGTCGGGGTCGTTTCGGGTCGGGTCGGGGTCGTTCCGTGGCTGGTCCGGGTCGCCCGCTATGGCGCGCAGGGCCCGGCAGTGGGCGGTGAACACCTCCCGGCCGTACGGGGTCAGGGAGAGCCAGGTGCGCGGGCGCTTGCCGACGTATCCCTTGGTGACCGCGACATAGCCGGCCTTCTCCAGGGTGGCGGCCTGGCGGGAGAGCACCGAGTCGCTGACCTCGACGGTGTCGCGGACGAACGCGAACTCGGCCTTCTCCGCGGCCGCCAGCGTCGCCACGATGGAGAAGCGGACGGGGGCGTGGATGACCTCGTCCAGCCCGTGGCGCGGATGGCTCCCGGGCCGCGCGGCGGACTCCGGCGGCGCGGTGGCCTCCTGCGGCGCGTCGGCCTCGTACCCCGCGGTGGCCTCGCGCCCCGCGGCGGTCTCGTGTCCTCCCGTCATCGCCGGGCCTCCAGGTAGGCGCCTATCAGTCCGGGCAGGGCGACCGCGACGGCTCCCGGCACCCACCAGGCGGCCACGCCGGGGAAGAAGGCGATCCCGGCCGCCAGCACGACCCCGTAGAGCACTCCCCAGCTGGCGATCAGAACGGCGTGCCGCTTGCCGTAGCCTCGCCGGGCGACGGGCTGCCGGGCCGCGTACACCGACAGTCCGGCGACCACGGCCCCCCAGAACGCGAGGCCGAACGCCGTCCCCCACGGCGACTTCACCAAGCCGATGGCGAGCACCATCAGCCCGGCGGCGCAGCCGTAGACGATCTGATACCGCACGGACCACCGCGTGCCCTTGCGGACCGTGTCTCCCAGCTCTGCGGCGCGCGCCAGTGCCGCCGCCGCGTCGCCGGCCTCATAACGCTCGCCGGCCGCGAATCCCCCCATGTCCTTCCCCCTTCGTCACGCGCCCGCGCGCCGCGTCCCGTCGCGTCACGCGCTCCGGCGCCTACTCGCGCTCTCGCGCACACTTTCGACACCCACCATGCTGACAAGAACTTTCCGAACTGACAAGTACTTTCCGGCCATTGCGTCGCGGGCGGCCGGCCCGGCCTTGATCGGCGGGTCGGGTACTGTTGCCCCGGCCACCGGCGCGCGGCCCAGTCCGCCGCACCGGTAACCAGGCCATCCGTGCAGCCCCGCGCCCGTAGGAGGTGAGACCGATACCCCGCCAGTTCAGGCAGGTGCTCCCGTCTCACGCCCGGGCGTCCACCGGCTCCAGGTGACCGTCCGGCATCCGTGACCGGGGAGCGCCATCGGCGTCCCGAAAGGTTCACACCATGTCGTCGTCCCCCGCTTCGCGTTCCTCCTCTGCCGCTTCGCGGTTCTCCTCTCCCGCTTCGGGTTCCTCCTCCCCCGCACCGCATGCGCCGTGGTCCGCGCACGCCCCCGCCTCCGGCCCCACCCCCGGCCCCGGCGCCCGTATGTCCGCCGTCATCGCCGCGCTGCGCGCCGCCGGGTGCGTTTTCGCCGAGGACGAGGCCGAGCTGCTGCTCGCCACCGCCCGCACCCCCGGAGACCTCGCCGCCATGGTGGAGCGGAGGGTGGCCGGCCATCCCCTGGAACACGTCCTGGGCTGGGCGGAGTTCGGGGGCCTGCGGGTCTCCGTCGACCCGGGGGTGTTCGTGCCCCGGCGGCGTACGGAATTCCTGCTGGGCGAGGCGATCGCCCTGGGGCGCCGGGCCGCCGAACGGGCCATACGGGCCGGACGGCGCGCCGTGGTGGTCGATCTGTGCTGCGGTTCCGGGGCGGTGGGGGCCGCGCTCGCCGGTGCGCTGGGCCGCGTTCCCGGTACGCCAGGCGGCCCCGCCGGTGCCCCGGGCGACGTGCCGGGCGGTGTACTGGGCGATGCCCCGGGCTGTGCGCCGAGCCGCGTCGAACTGCACGCCGCCGATATCGAACCGGCCGCGGTGCGCTGCGCCCGCCGCAACGTGGCCGCGGCCGGCGGGCAGGTCTACCAGGGCGACCTGTTCGCCCCGCTGCCCGACCGCCTCCGGGGCCGGATCGACGTCCTCACCGCCAATGTGCCCTACGTGCCCACCGAGGAGGTGGGCCTGCTGCCCCCGGAGGCCCGGGAGTTCGAGCCCCTGGTGGCGCTCGACGGCGGGGCGGACGGGCTGGACGTGCTGCGCCGGGTGACCGCGGCCGCGCCCCGGTGGCTGGCGCCGGGCGGCCACCTGCTGGTCGAGACCGGCGAGCGCCAGGCGGCCCAGGCCGTCGAAACGTTCCGGCGCAGCGGTCTGCGGCCCCGGGTGGCCGTCTCCGACGAACTCTGGGCGACCGTCGTCATCGGCACGCTGCCGCCCGGCCAGGCCGGTTCCGGCCCCCGCCCCGGAATCCGCTGAGCGCGGGCCGCGCGTTGTCAGCGGCCCGCCGTACCGTGGACTCATGGCTTCGCTGAGCTACGAACGTCACTGTGCCGAAATCGTCGCCCAGACCGCCCTGTTGAGAACGCGCATCGAGGACGCGGACGTCTCCGCCCCGGTGCCCACCTGCCCCGGCTGGACCCTCGCCCGGCTGGTGCGCCACCTCGGGGAGGCGCACCGCGGAGCCGCGGCGGCCGTCCGGGGCCGGGCACCCGGCCCGTCCGCCCCCCTCCCGGCCGCCGGTGCCCCCGACGGCGCCCCCGGTGACGACCACGCGGACGACCACGCGGACGGGGCCGCGCTCGGCGCCTGGCTGGCCGAGGGCGCCGCCCACCTGGCCGAGACCCTGCGCGCCACCGGCCCGGACGCCCCGGCCGGAGCCGCCCCGAGCGGCTCCGGCCCCATGGGGGCAGCGCCCCCGACCGCCGCCTTCTGGGCGCGGCGGATGGCGCACGAGACGGTGATCCACCGCGCGGACGCCGCCTTCGCGACCGCCCAGACCCCGGGCGCCACGGCCGCCGCCGACCGCCCGTTCGCCGTCGTGGAGGACGTCGCGGTGGACGCCCTCGACGCGTGGATGGCTTTCGCGTCGCGGCCGGACGCGCCGACCCGTAGGCCCCACCCACCCGTTGCCCCCGGCACCGGCGACCCAGACCGCCCCGCCCCAACCCTCCGCTTCCAGGCCACCGACGGCACCCCGGAGGCCGCGGCGGACTGGCTGGTGCGCCTGGAGCCCGGCGCCGCCACCTGGCAGCGGCCACCGGCCCCCTCCCCCGCCACGCCCGCCACCACGACCGTCCGCGGCCCGCTGAGCGAGCTCCTGCTGCTGGTCTACGGCCGCCTGCCCCTGCTGGGCGCCGCCCCCGGCCCGGTGGGCGGCACCGGAACGGTCCAGGTCCAGGGGGAGATACCCCTCCTCGGCTCCTGGCTGGACACCGCCGGCCACTGGCTCAAGCGGTGAGCGAGTCCACGAGTGAGCGAAATCAATGCCTACGGCTACTCCCCCTCCGGCCACAGCTCGTGCCCCCGTCCACCCACCACCCCCGCGATCCGGGCCAGCACCTCACCGGCCGGGAGCGGCGGCACCCGGCGCCCGCCCCGGAGCCGTAGGGCGACCTCCCCGGCGGACGCCTCCCGGGGCCCGAGGACGGCCTGGTAGGGCACGCGGCGGGCGTCGTGGATCCGGGCACCGAGGGAGCCCAGCTCCGGGTCGGCGAGTTCGGCCCGCAGGCCCCGGTCGAGGCAGCGCCGTACGAGGTCCTCGGCCGGCGCCCGTTCCGCCGGGGAGACCGGCAGGACCGCCACCTGGACGGGGGCGAGCCAGGCCGGGAAGGCGCCGCCGTGCTCCTCGATGAGGTGGGCGACGACCCGTTCGAGGCTGCCGAGGACGGCCCGGTGGACCATCACCGGCCGGTGCCGGGCACCGTCCGGGCCGGTGTAGGACAGGTCGAAGCGGCGCGGCTGGTGCAGATCGACCTGGAGGGTGGACAGGGTGGTCTCGCGCCCGGCCCGGTCGGCGATCTGGACGTCGATCTTCGGCCCGTAGAACGCGGCTTCGCCCGCCTCGGCCTCGTAGGGCACCCCGGCGTCGTCCAGGACGCCGGTGAGCAGGTCGGCGGCGCGCCGCCACATCGCGGGGTCGGCGACGTACTTGCCGCCGTCCCCGGGGAGCGAGAGCCGGTAGCGGGCGGCTCGGATGCCGAGATCGGTGTAGGTGCGGCGGATCAGCTCCAGGGCCGCGCGGGCCTCGCCGGCGACCTGGTCGAGGGTGCAGAAGAGGTGCGCGTCGTTGAGCTGGATGGCCCGTACGCGGGTCAGGCCGCCGAGCACCCCGGAGAGCTCGGCCCGGAACATCCCGCCCAATTCGGCCAGCCGCAGCGGCAGTTCCCGGTAACTGCGCGCCCGGGAGCGGTAGATGAGGGCGTGGTGCGGGCAGAGGCTGGGGCGCAGGACGACCTCCTCGCCCCCGAGGTCCATGGGCGGGAACATGTCCTCCCGGTAGTGCTCCCAGTGCCCGGACAGCTCGTACAGCGCGCGTTTGCCGAGGACCGGCGAGTGGACGTGCCGGTAGCCGGCGCGCGCCTCGGCGTCGCGGATGTACTCCTCCAGGGCGTGCCGTACGGCCGCGCCGGCCGGCAGCCAGTAGGGCAGTCCGGCGCCCATCAGCGGGTCGGTGCCGAACAGCTCCAGCTCACGGCCCAGCCGCCGGTGGTCGTGAGCGGGCACGGGGGCGGGGGCGGGAACGTCGTTCATGGTGGTCTCCTCGCGGTGGTGAGGCGGGTGACCGCACGGCGAAGCCCCGGGGCACTCGCCCCGGGGCTTCGGATGACGTCAGGTGTCAGCGCGCCGGGACTCGGTCCGGCGTCGTCGTGGCCAGGCTGGCGCGCTGCATGCGAACGACCGTAACAGAGCCCGGCCGCACCCCTCCACCGCTTTTCCCCACCCACCGGAGCCCGGCGAAGCGCAGGCGCCATAAGACCACCTGACGGCCCGTCACTGAATCACATGCGGCAGAAACCGCGCGTACTCATCCGTGATCAAGCCCGCCGACTCCCGGATGCCCAGCCCCGCCGCCTCGTCCCCGACCACCCAGGCGCCGAGCACCACGCGGTTGCCGTCGAAGTCGGGCAGCGGTGCCAGCTCCTGGTAGCAGCACGCTTCCTCCTCGCGCCGTACGGCGGCGGCGCCCCCCGGGTGGACGGTGACCCCCTCGCCCTCTCTGCCCAGCAGCGGCTTGGCGACGTATCCGGGGCCGTCGGCCAGGTCGCGGGGGCCGTCCAGATAGGCGGGGAGGAGGTTGGGGTGCCCCGGGTAGAGCTCCCAGAGGATGGCCAGGAGGGCCTTGTTGGACAGCAGCATCTTCCAGGCGGGCTCGATCCACAGGGTGGTGCCGGTGGAGCCGCCGTTGTCGAGGGTGTCCAGGACGTGCGGGCCGAAGGCGTCGGTGGCGAGCCATTCCCAGGGGTAGAGCTTGAAGCAGGCCCGGATGAAGCGCAGCCGCTGGTCCACGAAGCGGCCGGAGAGCCGGTCCCAGCCGATCTCCTCCATGGAGATCGGCTCGGTGGCCAGGCCCGCCTGTTCGGCCGTCTCGCGCAGGTAGGCGACGGTCATCAGGTCCTCGCCGAGTTCATCGGCGGCGGAGTGGGCGAAGTGCAGCGGGGCGCCGGGCGGCAGCAGGGCGGCCTGGCGCTTCCAGGCGTCCACCAGCCGCTCGTGGAGCGAGTTCCACTGGTCGGCCCCCGGGAACCGCTCCTCCATCCAGAACCACTGGGGGCTGGCGGCCTCCACCAGGGAGGTGGGGGTGTCGGCGTTGTACTCCAGGAGCTTGGCAGGGCCGGTGCCGTCGTAGCGCAGGTCGAACCGCCCGTAGAGGGAGGGGAGTTCGGCGCGGCGGTGCCAGGCTTCGGCGACCCGGGCGGCCAGCCGCGGATCGGTGAGGCCGAGGTCGGCGAACCGGTCGTGGGCGACGATGTGCCCGGCGGCGGCCAGGCACATGGTGTGCAGCTCCTCGACGGTCTCCTCCAGGGCGTCGACCTCGGCGGCCGAGAAGGAGTAGTACGCGCTCTCGTCCCAGTAGGGGCGCAGCGAGTCGTCGGGGTAACGGGTCAGCGGGTAGATCAGGCCCTGGGCCTCGACGGTGGCCTGCCAGCCGGGGCGGGGCTCGATGGTGTGGCGGCGCACCGGCGTCAGCCCCCGGAGGTGCCGTGCGAGGAGCAGCCGAAGCCGCCGCGGTCCACCGCCTGGCTGCGGCTGAACGTGCCGCCCTCGGCGTAGCGCCCGGAGACCTTGGAGCCGTAGTACCACCGGCCGCTCGTCGTGCTGCCGGGCCGGCTCGTCCCGGAGCACTGGGCGGCGCTCAGGACGCGGTAGCCCAGGACGCTGTCGTAGCTCTTGGGGTCGACGCAGCGCTTGTCCGGCTCGGATCCGCAGGAGGTGAGGGCGGCGGCGAGCGCCCCCATCCCGCCGAGGATCACGGTGCTGGAGCGCAGCCGCCGCCGTACCGGTTCCGATGCCGTCTTCCGTGCCACAGTGGCCACCCCCGTATGTCCGAAAACTGCCTGTCGGTACGCGAATCCGGCAGGAACTCGGTCCGCGAACGACGTGGCGCTCACCCTAGGGGGCGCCGCCGACGGGGTACACGGGCGGGTGGGAACCGGCCGGCCCCCGGGGGCGGGGACCGGCCGCACTCCGCGGAGTTTCCTCAGCGGCGGCCCAGGAGCTCGGCGATCCGGATGAACCCGTCGGCGCCGTGGCCGCCCCCGATGGCTCGGCGGGCCAGGCCCTCGGCCGCGCGCATCACGCCGGCGTCGATGCCGTGGGCCTCCGAGGTGGCGACGATATGAGCCATGGACGAGGCCGCCGAGGTGAGCGGGTTCCCGTCGCCGGAGAACGTTCCGTCGTCCGCTTCCCCCGCGGCCGCCTCGAAGATCGGCGGGAGTATGGCGCCGATCCCCTTGGCGAACGGCGCCAGCTGCCGCGCGGTGATCCCTTCCGCGCGCGCCACCGCCACGGCGTGGGCGTAGCCCGCCATCGCGGTCCAGAAGATGTCGAGCAGCGCGATGTCGTAGGCCGCTGCCCGGCCGATCTCCGCGCCGAGGTGGGTATGGGTGCCGCCGAGCGCGTCCAGTACGGGCCGGTGCTCGCGGTAGAGGTCTTCGGGGCCGCTGTGGAGGAGCACCGCGGCGGGTGTCCCGATGGTCGTGGCCGGCGTCATGATCGCGCCGTCCAGGTAGCCGATGCCGTGCTCGGCGGCCCACGCCGCCGTATTACGGGCCCGGTCCGGTGTGTCGGCCGTCAGATTGACCATCGTGCGGCCCTTGAGCGCGCCGGTGACCGCACCGCGCCGCACGATCGCGTCCACCGCGTCGTAATTCACCACGCAGACCACGGTCAGCCCGCTCGCGGCAACGGCTTCCCCGGCCGACCGGGCACCGATGGCGCCCCGCGCGACCAGCTCCCCGTCCCGCCCCGGCGTGCGGTTCCAGACCGTCGTACGCAGACCGGCGTCCAGGAACGCGCCGGCCAGCGACCGGCCCATGGGGCCCAGGCCGAGTACGGTGACGGAAGACTGCTCGGTACGAGAGGACACAGCTCAACTCCTGAGGAAAGTATCGGCAATTGACAACAAAGCGGACGAAGATGATGCGCGGTGGCGCCCAGGACACGAATGTCTGCGGAGTGACGGCCGCGATCGCCGTGATCGACGGCAAGTGGAAGACAGCCCTCCTCGGGCTGCTGGAATCCGGTCCGCACCGTCCGGGCGAACTGCGCCGCCGGCTGCCGGGCCTCAGCGAGAAGGTGCTGACCCAGGCGCTCCGCGAGATGGAGGCCGATGAGCTGGTGCGGCGGGAGGTGTACGACGGGCTTCCGCTGAAGACCGTGTACTCCCTGACCGCGTTCGGCCGGGAACTCTCCGAGGCGCTGGCTCCCCTCTCCGACTGGGGCCACCGCCGCCTGGAGAAGCTCACCAAGGCCCAGCCGGCCTCCTGATGCACCGCATCGCGCCCCGCCCCCGCGTTCACCCGCCCGCAGCGACCCTCCGGCCGCCCTCACCAGCATCGGCCCGGCGCCACCCGCCGCCAAGTACCCACAAAAAAGTGGGTATGGGCCCCTGGCCGAGATGCAACACTCCAGCTAGCGCTTGCTTGCAATAGTTAGCGGCGGGGGGCAGTATCGGGGGTATGGCATCTCTCAAGGTCGGCAATCTCGGCGAGTTCCTGCGGGAGCAGCGGCGCACGGCGCAGCTGAGCCTGCGGCAGCTGGCGGATGCCGCGGGGGTGTCCAACCCGTACCTCAGCCAGATCGAGCGCGGGCTGCGCAAGCCCAGTGCGGAGATCCTCCAGCAGCTGGCCAAGGCGCTGCGGATATCCGCCGAGACGCTCTACGTCCAGGCCGGGATCCTCGACGAGCGGCGTGGTCCGGACGCGGTCGGCGTCCAGTCCGCGATACTCACCGACCCGTCGCTGAACGAACGGCAGAAGCAGGTCCTGCTCCAGATCTACGAGTCCTTCCGCAAGGAGAACGGACTCGGCGGCGACGGGACCGGGCAGGCGCCCGGTGACGGGCCCGAGGGCGGGGACCATCCCCATGAGGCAGAGGCCGACGACGGCGGCCCGCACGCCACCTGAGCAACCCGAAACGTTTCCAGGAGGAACCACGGCATGGCCATCACCGATGACGTCCGCAAGGCGCTGACCGACCCGACCCCGCTGTACGCCCTGGCCGGCACCGCCGACCTGGCCGCCGAGAAGCTGGGCGAGGTGCCGCAGCTGGTCGAGCGGATCCGCGCCGAGGCGCCCAAGGCCCTGGAGTCGGTCCGCACCGACCCCAAGGACCTCCAGGTCCTGGTCACCAAGCAGGCCAAGGAGGCCCAGGAGAAGCTGACCGAGCTGCTGGGCTCGCTGGACGGGGACCTGAAGAAGTTCCGCGACCAGGCGCAGGAGCTGGCGCTGCGCGGGGTCGGCCGGGCCGCCGAGGTGGTCGTGCAGGCCCGGGAGACGTACGACGGGCTGGCCGAGCGCGGCCGCGGCGCGGTGCAGAACTGGCGGGGCGGCGCCGCCGAGCAGGTCGAGGAGCTGGCCGTGGCGATCGAGCCGGACCCGGAGCCGAAGGGCGGGGCGGACGCCAAGGGCGCGCCGGCGAGCGGGGCGGCGGAGACCGGGGGCCGGGCCCGGACGGTGCCGGCCAACGGGACGCGCCCGGAGGCCAAGGCCACCGCGTCGACCCAGCCGAAGAGCTCCGGGGCGAAGAAGCCGGCCGCGCCGCGCAAGCCCGCCGCGGGCCAGGCGAAGAAGCCCACCCCGCCGTCGTCCGCCAAGTGAGCCGCCGCCGGTGGCGGTGAGCCGCCGGTAACGGTGAGCAGCCGCCGTGAGCGGTGCGCTCCAGGACGGGCCGGACGGGCCGGGCACTTCTGACGTGTCCGGCCCGTTGTCCGGGTACGGTGGGCCGCGGCGGGCCGCACCGACCGATGACGGCCGCAGACCGAGATGACAGATCCAGACGACAGATCCGGATGACGGACCGAGATTCCTGGCCGAACGGCTAACGGGTGGTGGACGGCGTGCTGATTTACGGGTTCCAGAGCATTCTGAGCTGGGTTCAGCTCGCCCTCGGCGTGTATGCCGCCGTGATGCTGATCGACGCGGCCGTCCGCCGCGAGGACGCCTACCGCGCGGCCGACAAGCAGAACAAGCCGATGTGGCTGATCTTCCTCGGCGCCGCCACGGCCCTGCTGTTCCTGCTGCCGCTGCTGTCGTTCCTGCCGATCATCGGCGTGATCGCGGTGATCGTCTACACCGTCGACGTCCGGCCGGCGCTGCGCGCGGTGGCCGGCGGCGGCCGCGGCCCGTACCGCCGCGGCTCCAGCTCGGACGGGCCGTACGGGCCGTACAACGGCGGAAGGTGACGGCGGGAGCGGCGGCTTGGGAGCGGGCGGCGCTCCGCCCGGCCCCGTCATGCCAGGACGCCCCGGCCCGGCCCCCGCTAGCTGCGGTCCAGTAGCAGGACCGCCACGTCGTCGGTCAGTTCGCCGCCGTTGAGGGCGCGGACCTCGCGGACCGACGCCTCCAGCAGGTCCTCGCCGCGCAGGCCCTCGGCCATCTGGCGGGCGACCAGCGCGGTCATCCCCTCCTGGCCCAGCCGCTGGTTGCCCTCGCCGATCCGGCCCTCGATCAGGCCGTCCGTGTACATCAGCAGGCTCCAGGCGTCGCCCAGCTCCACCTGGTGGCGCGGCCAGCGGGCCTCCGGCAGCAGGCCGAGCGCCGGCCCGCCGTACTCGTACGGCAGCAGGTCCGGGCGCTCCCCGGGGCGGGCCAGCAGCGGGGCGGGGTGGCCGGCCAGGCACACCCCGGCGCGGCGGCCGTCCTCGGAGATGTCGACGGTGCACAGCGTCGCGAAGATCTCGTCGTCGGCGCGTTCGTGCTCCAGCACCTTCTGGAGCGTGGCCAGCAGCTCGTCCCCGTAGAGCCCGGCGAAGGTCAGCGCGCGCCAGGCGATGCGGAGTTCGACGCCGAGCGCGGCCTCGTCGGGGCCGTGGCCGCAGACGTCGCCGATCATCGCGTGCACGGTGCCGTCGCTGGTCCGGACGGTGTCGTAGAAGTCGCCGCCGAGCAGGGCGCGGCTGCGGCCGGGGCGGTAGCAGGCCGCGAAGCGGAGTTCGGAACCGTCCAGCAGCGGGGTGGGCAGCAGACCGCGCTCCAGGCGGGCGTTCTCCTGGGCGCGCAGCCGGGACTCGGTGAGCTGGCGCTGGGCGAGGTCGGCGCGCTTGCGTTCCACGGCGTAGCGGACCGCGCGGCTGAGCACCTTGCCGTCCAGCTCGTCGCGGAAGAGGTAGTCCTGGGCGCCGACCCGCACCGCCTCGGCGGCCCGCTCGGCGTCGGTCTCGCAGGTCAGGACGAGGACGGCCTGGCCGGGCGCCATGCGCAGGACGGCCCGCAGGGCGGCCAGCTCGTCGCCGGGGGCGGCCGCGCGGGCGTCGCGGGCGGCCGGCTCGGCGGGCGTGAGGTCGAGCAGGATGCAGTCGACGTCGTGGGTGAGCAGCCGCTCGGCCTCGGTGAGATTGCGGGCGGTACGCACCCGGACCTTGCGGCCGGCCCAGTCCCACATCTCCGGGACGTGGCTGTTGGGGTCCTCGCCGATCAGGAGCAGGGTCAGGCCCTGGGCGGGCGGCTCGGGGGCCGGCGGGAGGGCGGGGTCGGTGCGCGGGTCGGGGGCCGGGGCGGGGGCGTGGCTTCCGGGCGCGGCGGAGGGCGCGCTTCCGGAAGGCGCGGCCCCGGAAGGCGCGGCTCCGGCGGACGCGGGGCCGGAGGCGGACGCAGGGCCGGAGGCGGACGCGGGGCCGGAGGACGCGGCTCCGGACGCGGGCGCCTGCCCGGCCCGCGCCGCGCCCGGCGCCGGGTGGTCGGCCGGCCGCAGCGGCCCGGCCGGCGGCTGCGGATGCCGGGCCTCCGGGAGGTCGCGGGGCAGCGGCGCGGGCGCGCCGTGCGGCGCACCGGACGCCCCGGGGCAGCCCCCGTGCGCCGACGGGCCGGCGGCGGCCGGGCGGGCGGTCTCCGCGCGGCCGTGGTCCACCGGTCCTGCCTGGTGCGGCAGCACGGCCGTCCGCGGACGCGGTACGGGTACGGGCATGGGTCTGCTTCCTTCCCTCCCCCCGAGGGGTGCGGCGGGTGCCGACCGGCACACCGCCGTGCCCGGCGCGACCTCCGCTCGTCGGTCGGTCGATCGGGGCGGTACCGGGCTTCCGAAGGGCGACCATAGCGTCACCACGGCGGGGCGCGGAATGACCTTTGGCACGCGGCGTTCGTCATATGCCAGGGCAGGTAGGCCATTTCACCTGGGACGTTCGGCGGCGGGAATGACGAACATCACCCCGGCGCGGCGCATTCCGCTACCGGTGCGTCACGGAAAGGCATGTTTCCGGCGCGCCGATTTCGCCTCGGCGCGCCCCGCCGGAAAGCTCCGCAATCCCTCAGGAATGTGTCCGGAATCGCGCCCCTGGCCGGAATCGCTCCCCGGCGCCGCCCCACCCCCGCAAACCGCCTGTCGCCCCCGGGTCACCCGGCCCGCTCCCCGTCCGGCCGGACCACCCCCAGGATCGGCATCGTGCCGGCCCCCGTGATCGTCACCTGCCGCCCCGGGCGCGGGGCGTGCACGATCGCGCCGTCGCCCAGATACATCCCGACATGGCTGGCGTCGGAGAAGTAGATGACGAGGTCGCCGGGGCGCATGTCCCGGAGCGCGACCCGGGGCAGCTGGGCCCACTGCTCCTGCGAGGTGCGCGGAATCGTCCGGCCGGCGGCCCGCCAGGCCCGCAGGGTCAGTCCGGAGCAGTCGAAGGTGTCCGGGCCGGTCGCGCCCCAGACGTAATCCTTGCCGATCTGCGAGGTGGCGTACGCGATCGCCTTCCTGCCCTGCTCGGAGGCTTTCCCGGTGATCTCCGCCAGGACGCCGGAATCCAGCCATTTCTGCTGGGCGAGCAGCGCCTGGTCGTCCTCCAGTTTCCGCAGCCGGTCCTTTTCCTTGGCGGCCAGCCGGGATTCCAGTGTTTTCGCCGCGTCGATCTTGTCGTTGATCTCCTTTCGCGCGGCGTCCTTCTTCTTGCGGTTGGCCTCCAGCTGCTCCCAGCGGTGGCTGGCGTCCTGGGCGTAGCCCTCCAAGTCCGTTTTCAGATGCGTGAGTTGGCTGATCACGCCCTTGACCGCCTGCTGGCCCTTGCGGACCAGATCGACGTTGGCGAGAAACGCCTCCGGGTCTTTGCTGAGCACCAGTTGCGCCTCGGGCGGGATGCCGCCGGTGCGGTACTGGGCGCTGGCCAGCGCGCCGGCCCGGCGCTTGAGCGCGGCCAGCCGCTGCTGCGCCCCGTCGATCGTGCGGGCCAGCTCGACGATCTTCTTCTGCTGGAGCTGAACCTGCTCCTCGGCGGCGTTGTACGCGTCGGTGGCCCGCTCGGCGGTGCGGTAGAGGCCCTCGATCTCCTTGCGCACCTGCTCCAGGTGGCGCGCGTCGTCCCCGGGGTCCGGGCTCCGCTGCGCCGCCGTCGCCGTCCCGCCCAGCAGCCCGGTCGCGCACAGCACGACCGCGGTGCAGACCGCCAGCCTGCCGCCCCGTACACCTCCCACGCCGCGCCCGCCCCGTACGCCCCGCCCCTCGCCCGTGTCCCGAACGCCCTGCCGTGCCCCCTGGCTCCCCACCGAGTCACCTCCGGTCGTTCCGCACCGTTTCGTGCGCGTCTTCGCGCGGATGCTGCCATACCGGCCGGTAATTCGACAGGGCGACGGGCCGTTTCGCGGCGGCGGGCGGCGGACGGCCGCCGGAACCGCGCGCTCCGGCGCCCCCGGCGCCCACACCCGACGGCCGAGGTTCACCGTGCGTTCACCCCGCTCCATCGGCCGCTTCACCTGATCTGCCTAATTTCGGCCGTACCGAGTGCGCGGAACGCCGGAGCACACCGGCCCCGCCATCCCGTCACCCGCCGCACGCCGAGGACCGGCGCGCGCCCAGGAAGGAACTCTCGACAGTGAAGCTTCAGCGCAAGAACCGGGTTCGCGCCCTCGCCGTTGGCGCTCTCGCCGTCTCCGGTGCCCTGGCCCTCTCCGCGTGCGGCTCCGACAACACCAGCGGCAGCGGCGGCGGCGCCGGCAGCTCCGCCAAGGCCGCGAACATCAAGTGCGACGGCAAGGGCAAGCTGCTCGCCTCCGGTTCGTCCGCGCAGAAGAACGCCATGGACGTCTGGGTGCAGAATTACGCGGGCGCCTGCCAGGGCACCGAGATCAACTACCAGCCCACCGGCTCCGGCGCCGGCGTGACCACCTTCCTCCAGGGCCAGACCGCGTTCGCCGGCTCCGACTCCCCGCTCAAGCCGGAGGAGATCACCAAGTCCAAGGCGGTCTGCAAGGGCGGCCAGGCGATCGACCTGCCGATGGTCGGCGGCCCGATCGCGGTCGGCTACAACGTCCCCGGCGTGGACGGCCTGGTCCTCGACGCGCCCACGCTGGCGAAGATCTTCGACTCGCAGATCACCAACTGGAACGACGCCGCGATCAAGAAGCTCAACCCGTCCGCCAAGCTCCCGGACCTCAAGATCCAGGCGTTCCACCGCTCCGACGACTCCGGCACCACCGACAACTTCACCAAGTACCTCAAGGCGGCCTCCGGCGGCGCCTGGAAGCACGAGCCGGCCAAGAAGTGGGAGGGCGCCGGCGGCCAGGCGGCGTCCGGTTCGGCCGGCGTCTCCTCGCAGGTCAAGCAGACCTCCGGCGCGATCTCGTACTTCGAGCTGTCCTACGCGGCCTCCGGGAAGATCCCCACCGTCAAGATCGACACCGGCGCGAAGGCCCCCGTCGAGGCCACCGTCGACAACGCCTCCAAGGCGATCGCCGAGGCCCAGCCGGCCGGCCAGGGCAGCGACCTGGCGCTGAAGCTCAACTACACCACCAAGGCCGACGGCGCCTACCCGATCACCCTGGTCACGTACGAGATCGCCTGCGACAAGGGCAACAAGGCCGAGACCCTGCCGGCCGCCAAGTCCTTCCTCACCTACATCTCCGGCAAGGACGGCCAGGACGCCCTCAAGGCCCTCGGCTACGCCCCGCTCCCCACCGAGATCGCCGACAAGGTCCGCAAGACCGTCGCCACGCTCTCCTGACCCCGCGGCGGCGGCCCCGGTCCGTTCACCGCGGCCGCCGCCCATCCGGTGCACCGCCGCGCAGGAGCCCGTTCGCTCCGCAGACCGGAGAAACCCATGGACCTCACCACCTCGATACCCGACACACCCCCGCCACCGGCCACCCGCTCGGTCTCCGGCAAGGCGGTCCGCCCCGGCGACCGGATCTTCCTCGGCCTCTCCCGCGGCTCCGGCATCGCGCTCCTGGTGATCATGGCCGCCATCGCGGCCTTCCTCACCTACCGCTCGATCCTCGCCATCTCGGGCGACCACGCGAACTTCCTCACCACCCTCGACTGGAACGCCACCGGCACCGAGCCGAAGTTCGGCATCGCGGTCCTGGCCTTCGGCACCGTCGTCAGCTCGGTCATCGCGATGGCCCTCGCGGTCCCGGTCGCGGTCGGCATCGCGCTGTTCATCTCGCACTACGCGCCCCGCAGGCTCGCCTCGCCGCTGGGCTACGTCATCGACCTGCTCGCCGCCGTCCCCAGCATCGTCTACGGCCTGTGGGGCGCGCTCTTCCTCGTCCCGCACCTCGGCGGCCTCTACAGCTGGCTGAACGACGTCCTGGGCTGGACCGGCATCCTCAGCTACGGCGGCGGGGCCGCCCGCTCGCTGTTCACCGTCGGCATCCTGCTGGCGATCATGGTGCTGCCGATCGTGACCAGCGTCAGCCGGGAGGTCTTCCTCCAGGTGCCGCGGATGCACGAGGAGGCCGCGCTGGCGCTCGGCGCCACCCGCTGGGAGGTGATCCGGACGGCGGTCCTGCCCTTCGGCCGCTCCGGCGTCATCAGCGCCTCCATGCTGGGCCTGGGCCGGGCGCTGGGCGAGACGATGGCGGTCGCCACCGTCCTCTCCCCGAGCTTCCTGATCAACGCCAGTCTGCTGGACCCGGGGGGCGGCACCTTCGCCCAGAACATCGCCGGGAAGTTCAGCGAGGCCGACACCTTCGGCCAGGACGCCCTGATCGCCTCCGGCCTCGTCCTCTTCGTGATCACCCTGCTCGTCAACGGCGCGGCGCGAATGATCATCGCCCGGCGCAAGGAGTACTCGGGGGCCAACTCATGAGCGTCGCCACCAGCCACCGCAAGGTCGCCGAGCCGCGCACCCCGCTCGCGCTCACCAAGTCCAAGCTCCCGCGCTGGACGCTGCCGGCCCTGGCCGCCGCCGCCCTCGCCGCCGGCTGCGGCACCGGGCTGGCCGCCGGCCTGGACTCCGCCGTCCAGTGGGGCCTGCTGGCCGCGCTGCTCTTCGTCGCCGCCACGTTCGCGCTGACCGCGGCCGTGGAGGGCGTCCGGCAGGCCAAGGACCGGCTGGCCACCAGCGCCGTGTGGACCGCCTTCCTGCTCGCCGTGGTGCCGCTCGCCTCGCTGCTGTGGGAGACCGCGGCCCGCGGCAGCAAGGTCCTGGACGGCTACTTCCTGTCCCATTCGATGGGCACGCTGCCGGACGCGATGCCCGGCGGCGGCGTCTACCACGCGATCATCGGCACCCTGGAGCAGGTCGGGCTGGCGGCCCTGATCGCCGCCCCGCTCGGCCTGCTGACCGCGATCTACCTCGTCGAGTACGGCCGCGGCCGGCTCGCCCGGACCGTCACCTTCTTCGTCGACGTGATGACCGGCATCCCCTCGATCGTCGCCGGCCTGTTCGTGCTGTCGGTGTGGATCCTGATCCTCGGCTTCGGCCCGTCCGGCTTCGCCGGGGCGATGGCGCTGGCGATCCTGATGATGCCGGTGGTGGTCCGCTCCACCGAGGAGATGCTCAAGCTCGTCCCGAACGAGCTGCGCGAGGCGTCGCTGGCCCTCGGCGTCCCGAAGTGGCGCACCATCCTCCGGATCGTCCTGCCCACCTCGCTCGGCGGCATCACCACCGGCGTGATGCTCGCCGTCGCCCGCATCACCGGCGAGACCGCCCCGGTGCTGCTGCTGGTCTGGGGCGCCAAGACGATCAACAACAACCCCTTCGACGGCGCCCAGCAGTCCCTGCCGCTCTACGTCTTCCAGCAGTGGCAGCAGGGCTCCGACGCCTCCTACGACCGGGCCTGGGCCGCGGCACTCGTGCTGATCGCCTTCGTCATGGTCCTGAACCTCCTGGCCCGCGGCATCGCCCGCTGGAAGGCCCCCGCGACCCGCCGCTGACCGAGCCGTCGGCAGAAAGAAAGCAGTGATCCCATGGCCAAGCGAATCGACGTCAGCGGCCTGAACGCGTACTACGGCGCCCACAAGGCCATCGACGACATCTCCATGAGCATCGAGCCGCGCTCGGTGACCGCCTTCATCGGCCCGTCCGGCTGCGGCAAGTCGACCTTCCTGCGCACCCTGAACCGCATGCACGAGGTCACCCCCGGCGGCCGCGTCGAGGGCAAGGTGATGCTGGACTCCGAGGACCTCTACGGCCCCGGCGTCGACCCGGTCGCGGTCCGCCGCACCGTCGGCATGGTCTTCCAGCGCCCGAACCCGTTCCCCACCATGTCGATCTTCGACAATGTCGCGGCCGGTCTGCGGCTCAACGGCACGTACAAGAAGAGCCGCCTGGCGGACATCGTCGAGAAGTCGCTGCGCGGCGCCAACCTCTGGAACGAGGTCAAGGACCGGCTCAACAAGCCCGGCTCCGGCCTCTCCGGCGGCCAGCAGCAGCGGCTGTGCATCGCCCGCGCCATCGCCGTCGAACCGCAGGTGCTGCTGATGGACGAGCCCTGCTCGGCGCTCGACCCGATCTCCACCCTCGCCATCGAGGACCTCATCGGGGAGCTGAAGGAGCGCTTCACCATCGTCATCGTCACCCACAACATGCAGCAGGCCGCGCGGGTCTCGGACCGCACCGCGTTCTTCAACCTCGCGGCGGTCGGCAAGCCCGGCAAGCTGATCGAGATCGACGACACCGAGCGGATCTTCTCCAACCCGTCGGTCCAGGCCACCGAGGACTACATCTCCGGCCGCTTCGGCTGACCGCCCGGCCGCCCCAGCTGTCCCGGGGTGCTGCATGGCGGTGCCACCACGGGACGAAGGGCCCGCCCCCGCAACCCGGGGACGGGCCCTTTCGCCTGCCGTGCCGCGCCGGCGCCCGGCCGTCAGCCGAAGGCCAGCTTGATCAGCCAGAACGCCAGCGCCGCGACCAGCGCCGCGGCCGGCATGGTGATGAACCAGCCCATCACGATGTTCTTGGCCACGCCCCAGCGCACCGCGCGCGGCCGCTTGGTCGAGCCGACACCCATGATCGACGCGGTGATGACGTGGGTGGTGGAGATCGGCGCGTGGAAGAGGAACGACGCCACGTACATCACCGAGGCCGAGGTGGTCTCGGCGGCGAAGCCCTGCGGCGGGTCCAGTTCGATGATCCGGCGGCCCAGCGTCCGCATGATCCGCCAGCCGCCCGCGTACGTACCGAGCGACATGGTGATCGCGCAGGCCAGCTTCACCCACAGCGGGATGGCGTCGTCGGCCTTCTCCACGTCGGCGATGACCAGCGCCATCACCACGACACCCATGGTCTTCTGGGCGTCCTGGAGGCCGTGCCCGAGCGCCATACCGGCCGCCGAGACGGTCTGCGCGATCCGGAAGCCGCGCTTGGCCTTGTGCGGATTGGCCTTCCGGAACAGCCAGAGGATCACGACCATGACCAGATAGCCGAGCACCAGCCCGATGACGGGCGAGATGAACATCGGCAGGACGACCTTCTGCACCACCCCGGACCAGATCACCTGCGTCCCGCCGGCCAGCGCCGCGCCGACCATGCCGCCGAACAGCGCGTGCGAGGACGACGACGGCAGCCCGAAGTACCAGGTGACGAGGTTCCAGACCACCGCGCCGAGCAGCGCGGCGAAGAGGATGCCCATCCCCTTGGCGCCGTGCGGGGTCGCGATCAGCCCCTCGCTGACCGTCTTGGCGACACCGCTGCCGAGGAACGCCCCGGCGAGGTTCATCACGGCCGCCATCGCCAGCGCGGCACGCGGGGTCAGCGCCCGCGTCGAGACCGAGGTCGCGATCGCGTTCGCCGAGTCGTGGAAGCCGTTGGTATAGGTGAAACCGAGCGCGACCGCAATGGTCACGATGAGCGCGACAGTGTCCATGGCGTAGGGCTCAGGACTCCTTGACCGCGATGGTTTCGACCGTGTTGGCGACGTGCTCGAAGGCGTCCGCGGCTTCCTCCAGGATGTCCACGATCTGCTTGAGCTTGAGCACCTCGATGGCGTCGTACTTGCCGTTGAAGAGGTGCGCGAGCAGCTTGCGGTGGATCTGGTCGGCCTGGTTCTCCAGGCGGTTGACCTCGATCCAGTACTCGGTGAGGTTGGACATCGTGCGGAGGTTCGGCATCGCCTCGGCGGTCAGCTCGGCCGCCCGCGCCAGCACCTCGATCTGCTGGTCGATGCCCTTCGGCAGCTCCTCGATCTTGTAGAGGACGACGAGATCGACGGCCTCCTCCATGAAGTCCATGATGTCGTCGAGCGAGGAGGCGAGGGCGTAGATGTCCTCGCGGTCGAACGGCGTGATGAACGAGGAGTTCAGCTGGTGGAAGATCGCGTGGGTCGCGTCGTCCCCCGCGTGCTCCGCGGCCCGCATCCGTTCGGCGATCTCGGCCCGTGCGGAGGTGTCCGCCCCGAGCAGTTCCATCAGGAGTTTGGAGCCGGTGACGATGTTGTCGGCGGACGCCGCGAACATGTCGTAGAAGCTCGTCTCCCTGGGGGTCAGACGAAAGCGCACGTGAAATCCTCGGGGTACATCGGATTCGGTCGAGTTGATGCTAGGCGCATCATCCAGCCACAGCTAACCGGCATTCCTTCAGTGTCGCCCATCGGGCAGCATGCTCTGCACGGGGTACCGCGGGCGCCCGCGAACTTCGGTACCATATACCCGCCGGGGGTATATGAATCGCCTCAATACCACGGGAGACGGCCATGACGACCACGGATGCGGACACCAGCGGCACCACCGCGGCCGCCGCGGCCTGCCACGGCCCTGGGCCCGAGTCCGGGGCCGGCGCTGTGACCGATACCGCTGCGGGGAATCCGGCGCCGGGCGGCCACGGCTACGCCAAGCAAAAGGACGCGCACATCAAGCGACTGCGGCGGATCGAGGGCCAGATCCGCGGCCTCCAGCGGATGCTGGAGGAGGACGTCTACTGCATCGACATACTCACCCAGGTCTCGGCCAGCACCAAGGGGCTGCAGTCCTTCGGCCTCCAGCTGCTGGAGGAGCACCTGCGGCACTGCGTCGCGGACGCGGCCGCCAAGGGGCCGGACGCGATCGACGCCAAGGTCCAGGAGGCGACGAAGGCGATCGAGCGGATGCTGCGGAGCTGAAGCCGCCGGGCGGGCGCGGTCAGGCCCCCGGAGCCGCCGGCTCCCCGCCGGCCGCGTCCGGCCGCGCGTCCCGCGCCGCCTCGACGCGCAGCAGTTCGTCGATCCGGTCCGTGCTGAGCCGCTCCTCGCTCGCGGCCGCCGCCGCGATCATCAGCTCCCCGGTCAGGTCGATCTCGGCCAGCGCCACCGGGTCCTGGAGCGTCGGCCGGCGATGGGCGGCCACGTCCGACACCTCCTCCTCCGAGCGCCTCCCCACGCCGCGTGGTTAACGCCAGGGTAGGGACGGGCGCCCGCCCCGCACATGGCACGGAAGGACCATTTCCGCGGCAGGGGTGGGGGGAGCCGGCCGCCGGGGACCGACCTCCGGGGACGGGCCTACGAGGGCGGCGCCGAGGCGATCTTCCCCGTATAGATGGCGTCCCGCTCCGGCAGCCGCACCGCCACCGGCACCCCGAACCCGTACAGCTCGGTCGTGGACGTCACCGACGCCCCCTTCGGCCGCCCGTTGGCGAACCGGAACCGCTCGCGGACCTTGCGCAGCCGCCCGGCGTCGTCCAGATACGCGTCGAACGGCACCACCCCGGTGGTGAACCCTTTTTCCGCCGCCAGCAGCGCCGGCCGGCTCCGCGCGGACGCCGCCCCGGCCGCCACCGCCAGATCGGTCGTCCCCCGGTAGTGCCGCACCACCACCCCGCGCAGCCGCTCCTCGCCCTGGTACGTCACCTGGCGCGCCCCGCGGAGGAGTTCCGCGGCGGCCAGCGGATCGGTGGCACCGCCGGTGACGAGATTGCCGTCCGGCAGCGCGGCGGTGTCCACCCGCACCCACTTGCCGGCCGGCACCCCGGCCCCGCGGTTCTTCATGAACAGCGCACCGGGCGCCAGGATCTCGGTGATCGGCTGATGGCCGCCGCTGGGCTTGCCCGCGAGGTCCGGCAGCACCACCCGCAGCTGCCCGGTGCCGGCCGCGAAGTCGTAGCCGCCGGCGCCCCGGATCGCCACCCGCGTCCCGCCGCTGACCGTCTCCATCGCCGTCCGCACCTTGGCGGTGCCGGCCCGCACCAGCGCGTCGGCGCAGCGCCGCAGCTCCACCGCGGCCGCCGCCCGCCGGGGCGCCGCCTGGTCGTCCGCGGCCGCGCCGTCCGGTGAGCAGCCCGTCGCCAGCAGCCCGGCCATCAGCCCCGTCCCGCACGCCACGGCCGCGGCGACCGCGCCGCCTCGCCTGTCCTGCACCACCATGCGTACGAGCCCCCTCGGCCGCTGTGCTCGGGACCGCCTGGGCCGGCCGGTCCGCTCGGGACGGTCGGACGTCCCGCCGCCGGCTCGTCCGGTGGGCGTCGACCGATCCGTTCAACGACCGTTCCGGGGCCTCGTCACGCAACGCCACCTGGGCCGCGTAGCGTGAGCGGGTGGCCGAAAACGACGCGCACCGCACCTTCACCACCGAGCGTGGTTCGTTCTGTCTGGCCCGCTGCGACTGCGGCTGGACCGGGATGGCCCGCCGGGCGCGCTCGCAGGCGCGCGCCGACGCCGAGCGCCATCTGGCCGGCGTAGGGGTGGCCGGTTCTGACGCCGCTTCGGGTCCCGCCGCGGAGCGCCCCGTGGAATGACGCGGTCCGTTCGGGAACCCGCGGGCCCCCGCGCCGCATCTGGAGAGGCAGGGCCACAACAGCACCGCGCGGCAACGGACTTCCCCGCGGTACCGGGCGGCCCGGGGGACGGACCGTACGACAACCAAGGGGGATTCATCCCAGTGAAGCGGCGCACACTCCTGACGGCCGGCGGCACACTCGCGGCCACCTCTCTCGCCTGGACCACCGGCTGCGACGGCGGCCCGGCGGCGGGCACCGGCGCCGCCTCCGCCTCCGGCCCGGCCGGCGCGATGACCGCCGCGGCCGCCGCCAAGAGCCCGGCCGGCCAGGCCGCCTGGAGCGCGCTCGGCAAGGGCCTGGACGGTGAGCTGATACGCCCCTCCGACGCCGCCTACGCCGCCGCCCGCCGCCTCTACAACACCCGCTTCGACGGCCTGAAACCGTCCGCCGTCGCCTACGTCCGGCACCCCGGCGACATCGCCGAGTGCCTGGCCTTCGCCCGCCGCTACGCCGCCCCGGTCGCCATCCGCAGCGGCGGCCACTCGTACGCCGGCTTCTCCAGCGGGAACGGCAAGCTGGTCATCGACGTCTCCGCGCTCGCCTCCGTCGGCGCGCCGTCCGGCGGTATCGCCCGGATCGGCGCCGGCGCCAAACTCATCGACGTCTACCGGGGCCTGGCCGCGCACGGCGTGACGGTCCCCGGCGGGTCCTGCCCCACGGTCGGGATATCCGGCCTGACCCTCGGCGGCGGCCACGGCGTGGTCTCCCGGGCGTACGGGCTGACCTGCGACAGCCTGGTCGGCGCGACCGTCGTCACGGCCGACGGGAAGACCGTGGACTGCGACGCCGGCCACCACCCCGACCTCTTCTGGGCGCTGCGCGGCGCCGGCAACGGCAACTTCGGCGTGGTCACCGAACTCCGCTTCCGCACCCACCCGGCGCCCCGCGCGGTGCGGGCCTACATGTCCTGGCCGTGGTCGAAGGCGGCGGCGGTGCTGAGCTCCTGGCAGACCTGGGGCCCGGACCAGCCGGACGAGATATGGTCCACCGCGCACGTCGACGCCCGGCCCGGCGCCACCCCGGCGGTCTCCGTCGCGGCGTTCTCGCTGGGCGGCTACCGCGACCTCCAGAACGCCGTCGACCGGCTCGCCGACCGGCCCGGCGGCCCCGGCCCGGCCACCCGCGTCACCCTCACCCCGAGCGGCTACCTGGACGCCATGGAGGCGTACGCGGGCTGCTCGTCGAAGGCCGGCGCGCAGTGCCATATGCCGGGCACGCTGCCCGGCCACACCGGGTCCGGGAAGCTGGGCCGGGAGACGTACGCGGCCCGCTCGCACTTCTTCGACCGCTCGCTGTCCGCGGCCGGTGTGCAGACCCTGCTGGCGCAGATCGAGGCCGGCGGCCGCAAGGGCGTCGCCGGGAACGTCGCGCTGACCGCGCTGGGCGGGGCCGTCAACCGGGTGGGCGCCGGCGCCACGGCGTTCGTCCACCGCCGGTCCCGCTTCCTCGCGCAGTACCTGGCGTCCTGGCCGGCCGGCGGCTCCGGCGCGGCCGGCACCGCGTGGCTGGACGCCTGCCACGGCGCGCTGCGCCGCCACTCCTCGGGCGCGGCGTACCAGAACTACACCGACGCCGCGCTGACCGACTGGAAGTCGGCGTACTACGGGGCGGCCGCCGCGCGCCTGGACGCGGTCAAGCGGAGCTACGACCCGCAGCGGCTGTTCAGCACCTTCCCCCAGGCGCTCTGAGGCGGGGCGGGCCCCCGACTACGCCGATGACCCGGTCCCCCGCGGCGGGGGCCGGGCCATCGGGCCGCGTCCGGGGCTGTCAGGCCGCCAGGTCCTTGTCGCGGTCGTGGTGGTGACGCGGCGCCGGCTCGGCGGCCACCACCGGGCCGTGCTCCAGGCCGTGCTCCGGGTTGTGCTCCAGGCGGTTGTCGACAGCGCGCTCCGGGCCGCTCTCCGCCGTACCGCCCCGGGCCCGCACCAGCCACCGCACCGGGGACCGGCCGACCGCCGCCGCCATCGGCCCCAGCGCCGCCTGCGCGAGCGGCGCCAGCAGCAGCGCCACCGCCGTCCCCAGGGCGAATCCGCCGATCACATCGGTCGGGTAGTGGACGCCCATGTAGACCCGGCAGAAGCCCTCCAGCAGCGCCAGTCCGATCCCGATCAGGCCGTAGCGGCGGTGCGCGATGAACAGGCCGACGCCGACGGCCATGGTGAGCGTGGCGTGGTCGCTGACGAACGAGAAGTCGCTCTTGCCGGGGATCAGCACCGCCAGCCCGGCGTGGTCCTTGAACGGCCGCGGCCGCTCGACGAAGCCGCGGATCGGGATGTTGGCCAGCAGCGCCAGCCCGGCGGCCAGCGGCGCCCACACCACCCCGGCGACCGCGGCCGGGGCGTCCGGCCGCCGGCGGGCGGACCACCAGGCGATCAGGCACAGCACCGCGAGGGCGGCGATCAGGCCGTACTCACCGATGAACTCCATCGCGTGGTTCACCCACCGCGGGGCGTCCTTCGCGAGGCCGTTGATGCCGTCGAGCACGTCGACGTCGGGGTTCGGCCCCTCGAGTGCGAGTCCAGCCATCTGCGGTGGCCCCTTGTCTTCCGCGCGCGCGAGCGCCGTTGTGTGCTGCCTGCCCCCGTTGCCGATCCGTGTGGTCGTCAAGCGTGCTGCCGTGTCCCCACGCCAGGAAAACGCGCGGCCCGCCCCCGGCGTTCCACTTTCCACGGGATGATCACCAGGACGTTATCGAAGCTTGACACGTCCTCGCAGTTCAGGACCTATGTTCACCCGCCGTTCCCGGCCGGGAGCGCTTTCGCGCCATCGGACGTCACGCGGGTGGCGCCGATGTAGTCCGGTGTGTCGATCTTGTCGAACCGGATCACCGCCCCCGTGTAGGGCGCGTTGATCATGTACCCGCCGCCCACGTAGATCCCGACGTGGTGGATGGAGCGCGGGTCGTTCAGGTCGTACGCGAAGAACACCAGATCGCCCGGGAGGAGTTCGTTCCGCTTCGGGTGCGGGCCGGCGTTCCACTGGTCGTTGGCGACCCGGGGCAGCTCGATGCCCACCGAGTGGTACGCGGCCTTGGTCAGCCCGGAGCAGTCGAACCGGCCGCCCTGGTCGGGCGTGCCGTTGCCGCCCCACAGATACGGCGTACCGAGCTTCTCCTGGGCGTAGTAGATGGCCGCGGCGGCCTGCCGGGAGGGCGCGACCGGCCCGGCCGGCGCGGCGAAGCTCTTGGCGAGCGTGGTGATGGTCTTGACGTAATTCTGCGTCTCGCGGTACGGGGGCACGCCGTGGTATTGGATGACGCGGTACGCGCCCGCGTTGTACGCCGCGAGCATGTTGGCGGTGGCGTCGCCCGGCGCGTCCTTCACATAGCGGGCCAGCTCGCAGTCGTACGAGGCGGCCGACGGAATGGCGTCCTCCGGGTCCCAGATGTCCTTCTTGCCGTCGCCGTTGCCGTCGACGCCGTGGGTGGCCCACGTCCCCGGGATGAACTGCGCGATCCCGCGCGCGTCGGCCGGGCTCTGGGCCCGGGCGTTCCAGCCGCTCTCCTGGTAGAGCTGGGCCGCCAGCAGCGCCGGGCTGATCTCCGGGCAGAGCGTGCCCCACTTCTGCACCAGCGGCTGGTACGCGGCCGGCACCGCGCCCTTGGCCAGCCCGACCGCCCGGCCGGCCGTCCCGGCCAGGCCCGCCGCCGCTCCGTACGTACCGATCACCAGCAGCCCGACCAGACAGAGCATCAGCCCCGCGCCGAGCCCGGTGGCCACCCAGAATTTCCGCACCCCCCAACCCTCCCCTATTCAGGCGCGGTTCACAGCCCATTCTCCGGCCTCCGCGCGCGGTGCCGCCGCACCGCGGCGCACGGGGCGGCGCAGGGGGCGGCGCAGGGGGCGCGTCGAACGGTGTGCGATTCCCGTCACATCCCCGCCCGGGCCGCCCCGCACCGCCCTGGAAGTCATTGCTCAGCGTTATCGCCCGTGATACACACGGTGAGACAAAGGGGTCCGGCGGGCGGCGGACGGCGCCGCGCACCCGGCACGGGCACCGGATCCGCCGCGGAAAGCCGCACGGAAAGCCGCCGAGTCGGCAGCCGGCGGCTGCTTTGTCGGCGAAGATGGAGACCGACCGCGCCGTCCGGCGCGGCCCGGCAACTACCCATAATGGGGCGGTGAGTTCACACATGTTCATTGCGGCCGAAAAGGGCGACATCACCACCATCATCGGCGGAATCGCCCCGGACTGGGGACCGTTCGGCAGCCTGGGCCACGAGGCCCGTGTGATGGTCGAAGTGATCATGGCGGTGGCGATCATCCTCTGCCTCGGCATCGCCATCTGGGGCGCCGCCAAGCAGCGCATCGGCGCCACCGCGCTCCGCGACACCTTCAGCGCCGAGCAGGGCAAGGGCCTGATCGTGGCCGGTCTGACCGGCGTCTTCATCATCGGGTCCCTGGGCACGCTCTTCACCATCGTGTACGGGATGGCGGTCTAGGGCCGGTCGTCGAACTCCCGCGCCCGGACGGCGGGAGTTCGACGACAGGTCCGGGGCCGCCCGGTCCTCCGCGCGAGCGCCCTCCGGCGGCCGGCACCCCGGCCGCGGGGCGCTCCGCGGTGCGTACGGGCGCGGCGGCGCGGCGGCGCGGGTGCCACCCTCCCGCCCCGGCCCGCCGCGCCCGGCCACCGCACCGCGCACACCGGCAACCACCCGTCCCGCCGCCGCTCCCCGTGCGCCCCCGCCCGGCCCCCGGCCGCCGTCCC
>NZ_LLZI01000268.1 GCF_001509485.1 Streptomyces sp. NRRL F-4489 | reverse complement strand
CTGGTGGCCTCGCTGCGGGCGCAGGGCGACGGCGGCCTGGACCACTCCGCCCTCCTCCGCGGCGTCGAGCGCCTCTCCGGATACGACCTCAAGGGCTGATGCCCTAGGTGACTGCCGGCGTCGCGGCTGCCGCACTGCGGCCGCGGCGCCGGTTCGCGCTGTCCGGCTACGGGCCCCCGCCCCGCGCGCGGGGCGCGGCGCTCCGTCCGGGTGAGTTCCCGGCGCCGAGGTGCGGGCGCGCGGCGCCCGTCGCAGGCTGGAGGCATGACCGAGCACCCGCCCGTCATCGTGCATCCGCCGACGCCGTCCGGAGGCCGCCGGGTGACCGTGCACGGACAGATCGTCGGTCTGGCCCACGGCCGCGGCGACGTGGCCGAATTCCTCCGCCGCGCGGGCATCGCCGACCCGGCCGAGGACATCGCCCTGGACGACCCCCGCCTGGTCGAATGGCGCGGCGGCTCCCTGGACGACTGGCCGATGCCCCCGCCCTGACCCCGGCCCCACCCCTCGCGTCCCCGCAGCGCCCTGTCCGATTTCCGCCAGAGGCCGGAGCCCGGAGGGCGCACAGTAGGGGTGTGATGAGCGAGGACAGCAGGTACGAGGCGGTGCGGAGCCGGGACGCCCGGTTCGACGGGGCGTTTTTCTTCGCGGTGTCCACGACCGGTATCTACTGCCGGCCGAGCTGCCCGGCCACCACCCCGCGCCGCCGCAACGTCACCTTCTTCCCGACCGCCGCGGCCGCCCAGGGCTCCGGTTTCCGGGCCTGCCGGCGGTGCCGCCCGGACGCCGTCCCGGGGTCCGCCGAGTGGAACGTCCGGGCCGATGTCGTCGGCCGGGCGATGCGGCTGATCGGCGACGGCGTGGTCGACCGGGAAGGTGTCGGCGGACTGGCCGCCCGGCTCGGCTACAGCGCCCGGCAGGTGCAGCGGCAGCTGACCGCCGAACTCGGCGCCGGACCGGCCGCGCTGGCCCGGGCGCAGCGCGCGCACACCGCGCGGGTGCTGCTCCAGACCACCGCGCTGCCGGTCGCCGATGTCGCGTTCGCGGCGGGCTTCGCCAGCATCCGCCAGTTCAACGACACCATCAAGGAGATCTACGCGCTCACCCCGAGCGGGCTGCGCGCCGCCCGCCCCGGCTCCCGCTCCGGCCCCGCCGCGCTGCCCGCCGCCGGGGTGCTCCCGCTGCGGCTGGCGTTCCGGGGCCCGTTCGCGGCCCGGCAGGTCTTCGACTACCTGGCGCGGCGGGCGCTCGCCGGTATCGAGGAGGTCACCGGGGAGCCCGGCCGCCGCACGTACCGGCGCACCCTGCGACTGCCGCTGGGCACCGGTGTCGCGGAGGTCGACGAGGCCGCCGGCGACGGCTGGCTGGACTGCCGGCTGCATCTGACCGAGCTGCGGGATCTGGCCACCGCCGCGCAGCGCGTCCGCCGGCTGTTCGACCTGGACGCCGACCCCTGCGCGGTCGCCGAACGGCTCGGCGCGGACCCGGCGCTGGCTCCCCTGGTCGCCCGCCATCCGGGCCTGCGCTCGCCGGGCACGGTCGATCCGGACGAACTCGCGGTGCGGGCCGTCCTCGGCCGCCGGGCCGGGCCCGCCGCCGCCCGCGCCCTCGGGGAGCGGCTGGTCGCCGCGTACGGCGCACCGCTGCCGCACCCCGCCGGCGCCCTCACCCACCTCTTCCCGCGCGCCGCGGACCTCGCGGCGGCCCCGCCGGCCGCCCTCGGGACGTCACCGGCGCGCGCCGCCGCCCTCCGGGCCCTCGCCGCCGCGCTCGCCGCCCGGGACGTCGTCCTGGACGCCGGCACCGACCGGGACGCGACCGAACGCGCGCTGCGCGGCCTGCCCGGCATCGGCCCCCGGACCGCCGGCTACATCCGGATGCGGGCCCTGGGGGACCCCGATGTCCTGCTCGCCGCCGCGCCGCCCGGGGGCGGCGACCCGGCGGCCTGGCAACCCTGGCGCTCGTACGCCACCCACCACCTCTGGGCCGCCGGCCCGGCCGGGCCCCCGGCTACCGGCACGGCGGCAGACCGACCTCACGGACAGGACGCGCACGCATGACCCTCTACACCACCCTCGACAGCCCGCTGGGCGACCTGCTGCTGGTGGGCGAGCCCGACCCGGCCGCCCCCGGCGGCACCGCGCTCGCCTCGCTGTCCGTACCGGGCCAGAAGGGCGGCGCGGCCGTCCAGGACGGCTGGACCCACGACCCGGACGCGTTCACCGCGATCGCCCGGCGGCTGCGGGCCTACTTCGACGGGGCACGCGACCCGTTCGCCCTCGACCGCGCCCCGGTGCGCGGTACGGACTTCCAGCGCCGCGTCTGGGCGGCGCTGGAGGCCATCCCGTACGGCACGACCACCACCTACGGGGCGATCGCCGCCGCCATCGGGGCGCCGCGCGGCGCGGTCCGCGCCATCGGGACGGCGATCGGCGCCAACCCGCTGCTGGTCGTCCGGCCCTGCCACCGCGTGATCGGCGCCGACGGCTCGCTGACCGGCTACGCGGGCGGCCTGGCGCGCAAGCGGCAGCTGCTCCGGCTCGAAGGGGTGGCCGTTCCGGACGGCGACCGATGAGCCGGGCGCGCCGGAGCCGGGCCGGACGGCTCCGCCGCCGTCAGAGCATCGACCCGCCGGTCACGTCCAGGCGCTGCCCGGTGATCCACCGGGAGTCGTCCGAGGCGAGGAACGCGACCACGTCCGCGACGTCCGCGGTCCGGCCGAGCCGGTTGAACACCGAGAAGGCCGCGAGTGCCGCCTGCGCCTCGGGAGTTGACCGCATGGCCGCGTTCATGTCCGTCTCTATGAAGCCCGGCGCGACGGTGTTGACGGTGATCCCGCGCTCGCCGAGATCCTTGGCGAGCGTCCGGGTCAGGGTGTCGATCGCGCCCTTGGAGACCCCGTAGGCGATCGTCGAGGGGAACGCCGTACTCGTCACCGCGGACGAGACGTTGACGATCCGGCCGCCGTCCCGCATCCGCCGCAGACCGTGCTGGATGATGAAGAACGGCGCCTTGGTGTTGACGGCGAGGGTGCGGTCGAACTCCTCCGGCGTCACCTCGCCGATGTGACCGGGCAGGCTGATCGCCGCGTTGTTGACGAGGATGTCCAGCCCGGGCCGCGCGCCGCAGGCGGCCAGTTCCGCGTCGAAGGCGGCGAACAGCGCCTCGGCGTCCCCCGGCACGCCCAGCTCCGCGTGGATCAGGAACGCCCGGCCGCCCGCGTCCCGGATGGACTCCACGGTCTCCTTGGCGGCGATGTCGTTGCTCCCGTAATGGACGGCGACCAGCGCGCCGTCCCCGGCGAGGCGCTGCGCGATGCTCCGGCCGATACCCCGGCTGGATCCCGTCACCAGCGCGGTCTTTCCGTTGAGGTCACCCATGGTCGAATTCGGCCTTCCGTAGTGCTCAGGGCGGCCCGTTGCCGCCATGACCGGGGATGGTGCGGGCGTGGGCGCGGCCGGAAACCGGCGCACCGGCTCCTGGCCGCCCAGGCTGCCAGGCCGTCCGGTCTCCGGCTCGTCGCCCGCCCACATGATTCACGGGCCCGGCGGACCCGTGACGAAGGGGGGATGGACCGCACGGGCCCATAGGGGAGCGGTGGACGGGCGGACCGGCGCCGGCCCGCCCGCCCCGCTCAGAAGTACGGGGCCATCGCGGTCAGCGTCGAGACGAAGACCGGCGCGCCGAGCTGGGTACCGGTGACCTCCACCGCCGTGGTGCCCGGGACCGCCGTGGGCAGCCGACGCGCCTCGATCAGGCAGGGCGCGCCGTGCTCGGCGTACCGGTGGAACTCGGTGGCGAACGCGTACGGGACGAACGGCTCCGGCGCGGTCAGCGCGCGGGCCGCCTGCTGCGCCGCGTCCAGCAGCGACAGGCCCGGGATGTGGTCGTTCGCGGGGTTGACGACGGTGGCGTGGCCGGGGGCGATCCGCAGCCGCCAGCGGCCCGGCCGCCCGGTGGGGGAGAGCAGTACGTCGCGGTCGGCGGCGCTGCCGGTCAGCTCCGGCGGGACGGGCACGGGGAGCGGCCCCGGGGCGCGGCGCGCGGTGAGCCGCTCCCCGCGGATCCGCCGGTAGACCGCCGGGGAGGTCACGTTCACATGCGAGTGGCCGCGCGCCACGATGCGGTCGCCGTCGCGGAAGGTCATGTCGAAGCGGCTGCCGGCCAGCATCCCGGCCCGGATCCGGGTCCGGCTGCACTCGACCCCGATGGTGAGCCGCGTCGGCCCCTCCCCGGCCACGTGGTAGTCGGGATCCGTGGTGTAGACGAGGTCGCCGAGAATGAAGTGGTGGCCGAGCGGAACGCCGAACTCGGTGTGCGACAGCAGCAGTCCGGCCTGCCGGATGGTTTCTCCCGCGAGGAGGACGTGCGGGCGGCCGTGGCGCGGCGCGAGGTAGTCGTGGTCGTGTGGCCACCGGGCGGTCACCGTGAAGCGGCCGGGGCCCAGCCGGCGCCAGGAAGAGATGAGTACATCCTCCGCTCGGGACCGGTGCGCGAATTCCCGGAGACCGGGAATGTCGGCCGCCCGCCGTACCGAGACCGCGTCGCAAAGGTTGCGGCTCGGCCGCGCCTGGCGTTGCGGCGCGGGCCGAGTCGCGCCGTCGACCTGCAACGCATCACTCATGACAGCTCCTTGGCATACATCGGGAGAACTCTGGCCACGGCTAAGATACGTACCATCCGGTTTTCTTTTCAATGGAGGTGCGGAGGGCCATCGGAAGTGGAGGAGACTTGAGACGTAGCGAATTGCTGAGAGACTGAAGCCTTTGAGGGACGGGAGGCGTTCTGTGGCACGTCAGGACCGCGCGGTCAGGACCCGGCGATTGATTCTGGAAGCCGCTGCGTCGGTCTTCGACGAGTTCGGCTTCGACCGCGCGACAATCGCGGAGATTCTCGCGCGCGCGGGCGTGACGAAAGGTGCCCTGTACTTCCACTTCCCGTCCAAGGAAGACCTCGCGCTCGCCGTCCTGCGCGAGCAGGTACTGGACATCACGGTCCACCCCCAGCAGATCAAGCTGCAGGAGTTCGTCGACGCCGGCCAGGTCCTGGCGTACCGGCTCCGGCACGATCCGATCCAGCGGGGGGCCGCACGGCTCGCCATCGAGCAGGGGAGCACCCATCTCGACCGCAAGCAGTCGATGACGGCGTGGACGGCGTTCGTCGAGGGCCTGCTCAAGGAGGCCAAGGCGCGGGGCGAGGTGCTGGAGAGCGTCAATGTCCGGGACATCGCCGAATTGTTCGTCGGTGCTTTCGCCGGCCTTCAGATGATGTCGAAGGCGTTCACCGATCAAAGCGACCTCAGCTACCGGCTCGTGGTGTTCTTCGAGCACTTCCTGCCCACTATCGCGGTGCCCGCCATCCTCCCCAGGCTCAGACTCGACCCCGAACGGGGCGCGCGGCTCGACGCCGAGCTCCAGCGGCAGGCGGACGCGGAGCCGTCCCAGGGGCCGGGCGCGGACGACGGCCTGGGCGCGGACGACGAGGGAAAAGCCCTGGTCGACACGGTGCCGTGACCGCTCCCGTTCCCTCGGTCGGCTGATTGTCAGTGGTGTGCGGTTCACTGGACCCAGCGTCTCGGACGAGCCGGGGATCCGTCCCGGTCGTGACCGGAACGGAATGGGGGAGGGCCGGTGAACGGGGAATCGAGCGGGGGCGGCACATGCCTCGGCGGACGGGCGGCGGACGGGGCGGAATGCCTCAACGGGCCTGCGGCGTACGGGAGTTGGCGAAGCCAAGGGCGCGCTCGGGGGTGCGTCCGGAGGGGTGTCAGGGGGCGCGGGCGGCGGGCCGGGGCGCCGGGCGTGAGCGAGATCACCGCCCAGGGGATGAGACGGGCCCCGGGGCCGCGGAATAGCTCCCCGGCCTGACATGTTCGTCATGCACGTATCAGGGCCCGGCCCTGTCCGCGCACCGTGCGGCGCCGCCGCGCGCGGCGCCCCGCTCTCCGCCACTCCTGCCGCCTGGAGGCCACTCGCATGACCCCGACGACGACGGACCAGCTCCCCGCCAGGACGGCGGACCGCGCCGCGCCCCTGCCGCCGCCCCCCGACGGCCGCCACCGCAGAGCGCGCGCCGGGCTCGTCCCCGTTCTCGCCTTCGCGGGCATCGTCGTCGCGGTGATGCAGACCCTGCTCGTCCCGGTCATCAAGGACCTGCCGGCACTCCTCGGCACGGCGCCCAGCAACGCCACCTGGGTCATGACCGCCACCCTCCTCGCCGGCGCCGTCGCCACCCCGATCATGGGCCGCCTCGGCGACCTCTACGGCAAGCGCCGGATGCTGCTGGCCAGCCTGGCCGTGATGGTCATCGGGTCGCTGATCTGCGGCTTCACCAGCCAGCTGCTGATCATGATCGTGGGCCGGGCGCTCCAGGGCTTCGCGATGGGCGCGATACCCCTCGGCATCGGCCTGATGCGGGACGAACTCCCCCGGGAGCGGCTCGGCTCCGCGATGGCGCTGATGAGCTCGTCGATCGGCGTCGGCGGAGGTCTCGCGCTGCCCGCCGCGGCGCTGGTGGCCCAGCACGCCGACTGGCACACCCTGTTCTTCGCCGCCGCCGGGCTCGGCGTCCTCTCCATGCTGCTCACCCTGCTCATCGTCCCGGAGAGCGCGGTACGGGCACCCGGCCGCTTCGACGTCGCCGGCGCCCTCGGCCTGACCGCCGGGCTCGTCGCGCTGCTGCTGCCGATCACCAAGGGCAGCGACTGGGGCTGGGGCTCGCCCACCACGCTCGGCCTGTTCGGCGCCGCCGCGCTGATCCTGCTCCTGTGGGGCGTGATGGAGCTGCGGATCGCGGACCCGCTGGTCGATCTGCGTACCAGCGCCCGGCGCGAGGTGCTGCTCACCAACCTCGCCTCCATCACGGTCGGCGTGGCGTTCTACGCCATCTCGCTGGTGCTGCCGCAGCTGCTCCAGCTGCCGAAGGCGACCGGCTACGGCCTCGGCCAGTCGATGGTGGTGGCCGGGCTGTGCGTGGCGCCGCTGGGGCTGACGATGATGTTCGTGGCGCCGGTGTACGCCCGGATCGCCGCCCGGCGCGGCCCCAAGATCTCCCTGCTGCTCGGCATGCTGATCATCGGCGTCGGCTACGGCGGCGGCATCGGCCTGATGCAGGCGCCCTGGCAGACCATCATCATCGCGGTGGTGGTCGGCGCGGGCATCGGCCTGGCCTACTCCTCGCTCCCGGCGCTGATCGTCGGCGCGGTCGACCCGTCCGAGACCGGTGCGGCCAACGGTCTGAACACCCTCATGCGGTCCATCGGCACCTCGGTGTCGAGCGCCGTGATCGGCATGGTCCTGGCCCATATGTCCCAGCCGCTGGGCCCGGTCGCGGTCCCGACGATGGCCGGCTTCCGGGTGTCGTTCCTGATCGCCACGGCCGCGGTCGCGCTGGGCGTGGTGGTGGCGGCGTTTCTGCCGGGGCGGCGGGTTCCGGCGGGGCCGGGGCGGGCGCCGGTGGGGGCCGGTAGGGGTTCGGGGGCGGCTGGGCATCCGGCCTTGGAGCCTGACGGCTCCTCGGGGGCTGTGGGTGGTCCGGCTTCTGCCGGTTCGCCGGGTGCGGCTGTTTCGTCGGGTCCCGCTGCCGGTTCGGCCGGTGCTGCTGACGCGCGTGGCGTCGCGTTCCGGGGGCGGGTGGTGGGCTCCGGCGGCGGGGCCGTTCCGGGTGCCGCGGTCACGCTGATCGACCGGCTGGGGCGGCAGGCCGGTGTCACCACCGCCGGGGCCGATGGGGCGTACGCGCTCGCCGCCCCCGCCGCGGGGACGTACGTCCTCACGGCCACGGCACCGGGCCACGCCCCGCACGCCGCGTCCGCCACGTACGACGGCAGGGGCCCCGCGGCCGGGACGGACCTGGTCCTCACACCGGCCGGCAGCCGGCTGCGCGGCACGGTGCGGGGCGGACCGGAGGGGGCCGGGCTGGCCGGGGCCGGTGTGGTGCTCACCGACGCGCACGGGGACGTGGTGACCCGTTCGGAGACCGGCGCCGACGGCGCGTGGGCGGTCGGCGGGCTCCCGGACGGGGACTACACGCTCGTCCTCAGCGCGCCCGGCCATGAGCCGGAGGCGCGGGCGGTGCGGTTGGGTGCCGGCCCTGGTGCCGCGGGTGAATCGGCCGGTTCCGCCGGGGAGTTGGAGGTTCGGCTGCGGCCCGCGGTGTCGGTGCGGGGGACGGTCCGCGGGCCGGAGGGGCGGCCGGTGGCCGACGCGGCCGTGACGCTGCTGGAGGACGGCGCGGTCGCCGGGCACACGGTCACCGGCCCGGACGGCGCGTACGCCTTCACCGGGCTGAGCGGGCGGCACTACACGCTCTCGGCCGCGGGGTATCCGCCGCAGGCGGAGCCGATATCCCTGGCGGGGGGCGCGGATGCGTGGGTGGAGGTGGCGTTGTTCCAGCGGTGAGATCGGCCTCCCACGTGGTGGTTTCCCGTGGGGGTTGTTCCGCCGGACCCTCTTCGGTGGGGGTTGCTCGCCGTGCCGGCGGTTGGGTCGTTCGTGGCCGCCCCACGCTGTTTGCTGCGGCGCCGTGCGGGGCTGGGGTGGCCTCGGGTTCCCTTCGGTGGGTGGGGGCCGGAGGGGCTGTCCCGGGGTACGTCCTCGGTGCGGGCGCATCTGGTCTGTGAATGAGGATTGCCCCGCGGTTCGCTCCAGATCCTGCGGGCGCACCCCGGGACATCCCCTCCGGCCCGCGCCGTCGCCGTGTGCACCCGGTGGTCCCGGCGGTTCCGTCGTCGTCGCGGCCGGTTGCGTGGTCTCGTCCCCGTGGAGGGGGCTGGCGAATCCAGATGCTGAGCCCGGTGCGAGGTTGAAGCTCGCACCGGGCTCTCCCGTATAGGCGGGGTGTGTCAGTGGTGACGGAAGCGGAGCGGGACTCGCCAACTCCGTAGGCGCTGCGCAACGCCCGCCGAAGGGTGCAACACCTCAGGTTGTCTGAGGTGTTGGTTTCTGGATAGTGTGCGCGGCATGACGCTGCGTGGGCTTCTTCTCGGCTGCCGTGGTGGGGTTTGACGCGACCGGCGCCCCGCTGCGGGGTTCGGTGGTGCCGGTCCTTCTCCGGCTCTGTGAAGGAATGTCGACGTCATGTGCTGTGCTTTTGCTGGTATTCGTACGCCTGAGGGGGTGGTGCCCGCGGGGGCGCCGGGGTGGAATCCGCAGCGTGGGAGCGCGATGCCCGCCCATCGGTACCGGCCCGCGCACGAGCGGGTCGAGGTGCCGGCGGGCGAGCGCGGCTGGCCGGGGCGGCGGATCGAGCGGGCGCCGCTGTGGGTGCCGGTCGATCTGCGCGACGGCAATCAGGCGCTGGCCGAGCCGATGGACACCCCGCGCAAGCGCCGGATGTTCGATCTGCTGGTGGCGATGGGGTTCAAGGAGATCGAGGTCGCGTATCCGTCCGCGAGCCGTACGGACTTCGCGTTCGTGCGGCATCTGGCGGAGAGCGGTGCCGTGCCGGACGACGTCACGGTGGTGGTCTTCACACCGGCCCGCCGTGAGCTGATCGAGCGGACGTTTCAGGCCATCGAGGGGCTGCCGCGGACCGTCGTCCATCTGTATACGGCGACCGCCCCGACGTGGCGGGAGGTGGTGCTCGGACGCACCCGGGAGGAGGTGCGCGGCCTGGTGCGGGAGGCGGCCACGCTGATGGCGCGGCTGGCCGCGGACCGGCCGGCGGCGGATATCCGGTTCCAGTTCTCGCCGGAGGTCTTCAATCTCACCGAGCCCGATCTGGTGCTGGAGATCTGCAACGGGCTGACCGAGTTGTGGGACGCCTCGCCGGACCGGCCGGTGACGCACAACCTGCCGGCCACGGTGGAGATCGCCACGCCCAATGTGTACGCGGACCAGATCGAGTACCTGCACCGGCACCTGGAGCGGCGGGACGCGGTGATCCTCTCGCTGCACCCGCACAACGACCGCGGGACCGGTGTGGCCTGCGCCGAACTGGGGCTGCTGGCGGGCGCCCAGCGGGTCGAGGGGTGCCTGTTCGGCAACGGCGAGCGGACCGGGAACGTCGATCTGGTGACGCTCGCCCTCAACCTCTACACGCAGGGCGTCGACCCGATGCTGGACTTCTCCGCGCTGGACACCGTCCGCCGCGCCGTCGAGGACTGCATCCGGCTGCCCGTGCATCCGCGCCACCCGTACGCCGGCGATCTCGTCCACACCGCGTTCTCCGGCACCCACCAGGACGCCATCAGCAAGGGTTTCGCCCACCATGCCCGGCGCGCCGCCGAGTTGGGCGTCCCGGAGGCCGAGGCGCCGTGGGACGTGCCGTACCTGCCGGTCGACCCGGCCGACCTCGGCCGCAGCTACGAAGCGGTGATCCGGGTCAACAGCCAGTCGGGGAAGGGCGGGATCGCCCATCTGCTGCGGGCGCACCACGGGCTCGATCTGCCGCGGGAGCTGCGCCCGGACTTCTCCAGGGTTGTGCAGCGCGCGACGGACGACAGCGGGCAGGAGGCCACGCCCAAGGAGCTGTGGGAGCTGTTCCGGCGGACGTATCTGGACCCGGGGACGGAGGGGCCGGTGGCGCTGGGGGACTGGAGCGCCACCGAGCCGGTGCCGGGGGAGCACCTGGTCCGCTGCGAGCTGGGCGCCGGCGGGGCGGTGCGCGCGTACGAGGGGCGCGGCAACGGGCCGCTGGCCGCCTTCGCCGACGCGCTGGCCGCGGCCGGACACCCCGTGGACATCACCGCGTACGCCGAACACGCCACGGCTGAGGGGCCGGACAGCACCGCCGTCGCCTACGTCCGGTGCCGGACCGGCGGGGGTACCTACTGGGGCGCGGGGCAGGACACGTCGGTGCTGACCGCGTCGGTGCGGGCGGTGCTGGCGGCCGTCAATCGGGGGGCGGTGGGCGGGTAGCCGCTGGTGGCCGGAATTGGGTGGTGCGGTGCAACCTCCGGGTCAACGGAGACGTCTCGTCTACGCCCTATGGTGGGATTTCGGTCGAGTGGTGACGGCTGGTCCGGTCCGAGGGACTCCGCCGCCACCAGGGCCGACGTCCGTGGGTCGGTCCTGCGCACATACCGGCGGCATGGGCGCCACCGTGTGACACCTGGGACGGAAGGTGCTGAAGGGTCCGGTGAGCGGGAAGGCTGAAACGGCCGAAGCTCGTGGTGCCGCGTCCGCACCCCGCGGGGTTTTCTGCGAGCCTGGGCGGCGCACCGGAAGTCCCGGCCGGTCACCCGGGCCGGCCGGGGCGGCGTGTTACCGGGCGCGCGGCCTCGTTAGTGGTGTGTTAGTGCCTCGTTAGCGGACCGGCAGTGCCCGGGCGCACGCTGGAAGAGCAACGCACCCACTGTTACGAGGGACCCACCTACCAGACGAGGGGGACTCATGTCGCTCACCTCCCTGACCCGCGGCCGCGGCCGCCGGGTCGCCGCCGGATCGCTGATCGCCGTCACCGCGCTGACGCTCTCCGCCTGCCAGAACGGCACGGACAGCGCCTCCCACCCCTCGTCGGCCGCCGCGCCCGCCACCTCGGGCGCGAACGGCGCGCCGTCGACCGGGAGCAGCGCGCAGTCCTCCGGGAACGCGGCCCGGCCCTCCGGCATGGCCAAGCCCTCGGCCGGCACCTCCGGCGTCCCCAACGCCAGCCAGGCCAACCCCTCGGCCATGACGGCCTCGGACCGCTGCACCGCGGCGAACATGTCGCTGCGCCTGGGCCGCACCGACATCGGGGCGGGCAACATCCGCGTCCCGCTGGTCTTCACCAACAAGGGCAAGAAGGCGTGCACGCTGCGCGGCTTCCCGGGCGTCTCGCTGATCCAGCGCGACGGCTCGGCGGTCGGCACGCCCGCCACCCGCGAGGGCGGCGCCGGCGGAGCGGTCCGGCTCCAGCCCGGACAGAGCGCGCACGCCCTGCTGCACACGGTCAACGAGGGCGTCTCGGACATCCCGTGCTGGAACAACTCCCAGATCGTCTTCGTCTACCCGCCCGGGTCGAAGGAGTCGATGACCACCGGCAGCAACGGCCTGCGGGTCTGCGGCGGCACGTTCACCGTCACCACCGTGGAGGCCGGGTCGCCGTCCTGACGCCCGTCCCCCTCGGGCCGCGGGGCCGTTCCGGTGCTGGTGCGTCACCGGAACGGCCCCCGTCGGCTGCCCGCGCCTCCCAGGCGGTGCTACGAAGAGGGCGGAAGCCGCGCCGACGCCGCTTCCCGCCTTGACGGACCCGCGCCCCGGAGGACCAGTGAGCAGCGCCCCGCACCGCCCCCTCCCGCCCGGCCGCACCCTGATCGCCGGCGTCGGCAACATCTTCCTCGGCGACGACGGTTTCGGCGTCGAGGCCGTCCGCGCGCTCGGCGCGCACCCGCTGCCCGACGGGGTGGAACTGGTCGACGCCGGGGTCCGCGGCGTCCACCTCGCCTACCGGATGCTGGACGGCTACGACACCGTGCTGCTGGTGGACGCCGCCGCGCGCGGCGGGGCCCCCGGCTCCCTCTACGTACTCGACGCCGCCGACCCCGGCCCCGGCCCCGAGCCCCGGCCCGTCCCCCTCGACGCGCACCACATGACGCCCGACGCGGTCCTGGCGCTGCTCGGCACGCTCAGCGCCGGCATCGGCGCCCGGCGGCCGGACCGCGTCCTGGTCGTCGGCTGCGAGCCCGCCGACACCTCCGAGGGCATGGGCCTGAGCGCACCGGTCGCCGCCGCCGTCGACGAGGCGGTCCGGGTGGTGCTGCGGCTGGTCGGCGCCCCGGAGCCGGAGCGCGACGCCACCGGGGCCCCGGCCGCCGCCGGCTGAGCCGGCCGCGCGCGGTCCGCTGCACCGAACGGTGTATGCCACCGCCCCGCCCCGGCGAGGCACCCCGGACGCCCCGGGGCCGCGCCGTCTAATGGGGCCCGGCGGCAACCGGTCGTACCCACCGAAAGAGACGGGCCGATGCACGAGATGTCCATCGCGCTGGCGGTCATCGACCAGGTCGAGAGCGCGGTCCGGCCCGAAGGCGCGACCGCGGTCAGCCGCGTCCGGCTGGAGATCGGCGAACTGGCCGGAGTCGTCCCCGACGCGCTGGCCTTCTCCTTCGAACTCGCCCGCGACGGCACCGTCCTGGCCGGCGCCGAACTGGTCACCGATCGGATCCCGGCCCGCGCCCGCTGCGGCGGCTGCGCCCGGACCTGGCCGGCCGGCGTACCGCCGCGGCTGAGCTGCCCCGGCTGCGGCGGCGCGGCCGTGGAGCTGCTGTCCGGCCGCGAACTGCGGATCGCCGACGTCACCTGGCACGACGCCCCGGTACCCACACCCACGCACGAGGAGCGCTGATCCCATGTGCCGTGTCCTTGACCTCCAGCAGGCGGTGCTCGCCAGGAACGACGCCTGCGCGCACACCCTCCGCGAGGACCTGGCGGCCCGCGGCACCGCGGTCGTCAACCTGCTCTCCAGCCCCGGCAGCGGCAAGACCGCCCTGCTGGAACGGGAACTGACCCTGGCCCGGGAGCGGGGCGTCCCGGTCGCCGCGCTCACCGCCGACCTGGCCACCGAGAACGACGCGGTGCGCCTGGCCCGCTCCCGGGTCCCCGTCAAACAGGTGCTCACCGACGGGCTGTGCCACCTGGAGGCCGAGATGCTCGGCGGCCACCTGGACGGCTGGCTGCCCGCCGGCACCCGGCTGCTGTTCGTCGAGAACGTCGGCAACCTGGTCTGCCCGGCCTCCTACGACCTGGGGGAGACGCTGCGGGTGGTGCTGGCCTCGGTGACCGAGGGCGAGGACAAACCGCTGAAATACCCCACCGCCTTCGGCCTGGCCCACCTCGTCATGATCACCAAGAGCGATATCGCCGCGGCGGTGGACTTCGACGAAGCGGAGTTCCGCGCCAACGTGGAGCGCGTCAACCCCGGCGCCGAGGTCGTCCGCACCTCGGTGCGCGGCGGCGAGGGCGCCGGCGCCCTCCTGGACCGGGCGCTGGCCGCCCGGGACGGCGGCCCGGCCCACATCCCGGTCATGACCCGCCGCTCGCACCCCCCGCACGACGGTCCGGCGGACCGGGCGGGCGACCGCGGCGCGGTGGGGTCGAGCCGCTCATGACCGTCCGGCCGCCCGACGCGCCCCCCGCGGCGGCCCCCGCCCGCCGCAGGTTCACCGTGCGGGGCATCGTCCAGGGCGTCGGCTTCCGCCCGTTCGTCCACGGCCTCGCCACCGAACTGGGCCTGACCGGCCACGTCGGCAACACCGCCGAGGGCGTGGTCGCCGAGGTCGAGGGGCCGCCCGGCGCGCTGCGCCGCTTCGCGGTCCGGCTGCGCGCCGAGGCGCCGCCGCTGGCGGTCGTGGAGGCCGTGGACGGCCAGGACCTCGCGGCCACCGGCGGCACCGGCTTCACCATCGCCCCCTCCAGCGGCCAGGGCCCGGCCCGCACCCTGGCCGCCCCGGACGCCGCCACCTGCGACGCCTGCCTGGCGGAGCTGACCGACCCGGCCGACCGCCGCTACCGGCACCCGTTCGTCACCTGTACGCACTGCGGGCCGCGCTTCACCATCGTCCGCGCGCTGCCCTACGACCGCGCGCAGACCACCATGGCCGGCTTCCCGATGTGCCCGCGCTGCGCCGCAGAGTACGCCGACCCGGCCGACCGGCGGTTCCACGCCCAGCCGCTGTGCTGCCACGACTGCGGCCCCCGGCTGCGGCTGCTGGCCGCCGCGCCGGACGGCCCGTCCGCCCCGCCGCGCCCGGTCCCCGGCGACCCGGTGGCCGGCGCCCGGCGGCTGCTGGCCACCGGCGCGATCGTCGCGGTCAAGGGCCTGGGCGGCTACCACCTGGTGTGCGACGCCGGGGACGAGCGGGCGGTGACCGCGCTGCGGCGCCGCAAGTGCCGGGGCGACAAACCGTTCGCCCTGATGGCCCGTCAACTCGCGGATGTGGAAGGGCTGGTGGAGATCGGCGCGGAGGAGCGGGCGCTGCTCACCGGGTCGGTGCGGCCCATCGTGCTGCTGCGCCGGCGCCCCGGCGGCCCGGCGCCCGGCGCGCCCCCGGTCTGCGCCGCCGTCGCCCCCGGCAGCCCCGACCTCGGCCTGATGCTGCCCTACACCCCGCTCCACCACCTGCTGTTCGGCCTCCCCGGCGACCCGCCCGGCCCTCGGCTACTGGTGATGACCAGCGGCAACGTGGCCGGCGAACCCCTCGTCACGGACGACGCGGACGCCCTGTCGCGGCTGGCCCGGCTGGCCGACGCCTGGCTCACCCACGACCGGCCGATCCAGGTCCCGTGCGACGACTCGGTGGTCCGGATCAGCGACGGCGAACCGCTCTACCTCCGGCGCTCGCGCGGCTGCGCCCCGTACCCGGTGCCGCTGCCCGTCCCGGTGCGGCCCGCGCTGGCCACCGGCGGCGACCTCAAGACCGTGCTGTGCCTGGGAGAGGGGCGCCGGGCCTGGCTGTCCGCGCACATCGGCGATATGGACGACCTGGCCACCCAGCAGGCGTTCGAACGGGCCGGCGCGCACCTGGAGACCCTCACCGGCGTCCGGCCGAGGCTGCTCGCCACCGACCGCCATCCCGGCTACCGCACCGGCCAGTGGGCCGCCCGGCACACCGCCGGCCGGCCGCTGGTCCGGGTCCAGCACCACCACGCGCATATCGCCGCCGCGATGGCCGAACACGGCCTGGACGGGCGGCAGCCGGTCATCGGCGTCGCCTTCGACGGCACCGGCTACGGCGACGACGGCGCGATCTGGGGCGGCGAGATCCTGCTCGCCGACTACGCCGGCTACCGCCGCTTCGCCCAGCTCGGCTACGTCCCGCTGCCCGGCGGCGACACCGCCGTCCGCCGCCCGTACCGCATGGCGCTGGCCCATCTGCACGCCGCGGGCCTGCCCTGGACGCCCGGACTGCCGCCGGTCGACGCCTGCCCGCCGGACGAACTGCGGCTGCTGCAAAGGCAGTTGGAGCGTGATCTGAACTGCGCGCCGACCTCCAGCATGGGCCGGCTCTTCGACGCCCTCGCCTCGCTCACCGGGATCTGCCACCACGCCGGCTACGAGGCCCAGGCCGCCACCGCCCTGGAGGCCGCGGCCCGGACCGCCGGCCGGGACCGCGGGCCCGGCTACACCTTCGCCCTGCGCACCGGGGCCCCGGCCGGCGGCGGCGCCGCGCTGGTGGCCGACCCCGGCCCGGTCCTGGCCGCCGCCGTCGAGGACCTCCGCGCCGGCACCGGCCCCGAACGGATCGCGGCCCGCTTCCACACCGCCGTCGCCGGTTTCGTCCGGCGCTGCTGCGGACTGGCCCGCGAGCGCACCGGCCTGGCGACCGTCGCCCTGACCGGCGGCGTCTTCGCCAACACCCTGCTGGCCGAGGCGGCGGCCCGCGCGCTGCGCCAGGACGGCTTCACCGTGCTCCGGCACCGCCTGGTCCCGCCCAACGACGGCGGGCTGGCGCTCGGCCAGCTGCTGGTCGCGGCCCGCAGGCGCGGCGCGTAGCCCGGTTGAGACCCGCAGTTCCCGCACCCGCACGACGAGGAGGAGCCATGTGCCTGGCGGTGCCCGGCAAGGTGATGGAGATCGAGGAACGGGACGGCACCAGGATGGCCACCGTCGACTTCGGCGGGGTGGTCAAGGAGGTGTGCCTGGAGTACGTCCCGGACCTCGCGGTCGGTGAGTACGCGATCGTCCACGTGGGCTTCGCGCTCCAGCGGCTGGACGAGGAGTCGGCCCGCCGGACCCTGGCGCTCTTCGCCGAACTCGGGCTGCTGGAGGAGGAGTTCGGCGACCCGTGGGCGGCGGCCGCCGGCCAGGAAACACAGGAGGCAGCGCAGTGAAGTACCTGGAGGAGTTCCGGAACCCCGAGCTGGCCCGGCGGCTGCTGGACGAGATCCGCGCCACCGTGACCCGGCCGTGGGCCCTGATGGAGGTCTGCGGCGGCCAGACGCACAGCATCATCCGGCACGGCATCGACCAGCTGCTGCCGGACGAGGTGGAGCTGATCCACGGGCCGGGCTGCCCGGTGTGCGTCACCCCGCTGGAGGTGATCGACAAGGCGCTGGAGATCGCCTCCCGGCCCGGCGTGATCTTCTGCTCGTTCGGCGACATGCTCCGGGTGCCCGGCACCGGCCGCGACCTGTTCCGGGTGCGCGGCGAGGGCGGCGACGTCCGCGTCGTCTACTCCCCGCTCGACGCGCTGAAGACCGCCCAGCAGAACCCGGACCGCGAGGTGGTGTTCTTCGGCATCGGCTTCGAGACCACCGCCCCGCCCAACGCCATGGCCGTGCACCAGGCGCGCAAGCTCGGCATCCGCAACTTCAGCATGCTGGTCTCGCACGTCCGGGTCCCGCCCGCCATCGAGGCGATCATGGAGTCGCCCAGCTGCCGGGTCCAGGGATTCCTCGCCGCCGGCCATGTGTGCAGCGTGATGGGCACCGGGGAATACCCCGCGCTGGCCGACCGCCACCGGGTGCCGATCGTCGTCACCGGCTTCGAGCCGCTGGACATCCTGGAAGGCATCCGGCGCACCGTCCGCCAGCTCGAACGCGGTGAGCACACCGTCGACAACGCCTACCCCCGGGCCGTCCGCGCTGACGGCAACCCCGCCGCCCGGGCCATGCTCGCCGACGTCTTCGAGGTCACCGACCGCACCTGGCGCGGGATCGGCACCATCCCCGCCAGCGGCTGGCGGCTGGCCGACCGCTACCGCGACTACGACGCCGAGCACCGCTTCTCCGTCGAGGGCATCACCACCCGCGAACCGGCCGCCTGCCGCAGCGGCGAGGTCCTCCAGGGGCTGCTCAAGCCCCACGAGTGCGAGGCGTTCGGCACCACCTGCACCCCGCGCACCCCGCTCGGCGCCACCATGGTCTCCAGCGAGGGCGCCTGCGCCGCCTACTACCTCTACCGCCGGCTCGGCACCGCGCCGACCCCCTTGGAGGCGACCCCCGTTGTCTGACACCACCGCCCAGCCCCCCACCCCGCAGAGCCGCGACCTGCCCACCGTCGACATCACCGGCTGGTCCTGCCCGGCCCCGCTGCGCGAGACCCCGCGCGTGGTGATGGGCCACGGCGGGGGCGGCGCGCTCTCCGCCGAACTCGTCCAGCAGATCTTCGTACCCGCCTTCGGCGGCGAACTCCTCGCCCAGCTCGGCGACTCCGCGGTCTTCTCGCTCGGCGGGCAGCGGCTGGCCTTCTCCACCGACTCCTACGTCGTCCGGCCGCTGTTCTTCCCCGGCGGCAGCATCGGCGACCTGGCCGTCAACGGCACCGTCAACGACCTGGCGATGAGCGGCGCCCGGGCCGCCTACCTCTCCTGCGGCTTCATCCTGGAGGAGGGCGTGGAGATGCCGGTGGTCGCCGGGGTCGCCGACGCGATGGGCGCCGCCGCCCGGGCCGCCGGGGTGGAGCTGGCCACCGGCGACACCAAGGTCGTCGAGGCCGGCCGCGGCGACGGGGTCTACCTCAACACCGCCGGGATCGGCGTGATCCCGCCCGGTGTGGACCTGCGCCCGCAGCGGGTGGTGCCCGGCGACGTCGTGATCGTCAGCGGCGGCATCGGCGTGCACGGCGTGGCCGTGATGAGCGTCCGCGAGGGCCTGGAGTTCGGCGTCGAGATCGAGAGCGACTGCGCCGCGCTCGGCGGGCTCGTCCAGACCATGCTGGCGGTCACCCCCGACCTGCACGTACTGCGCGACCCCACCCGCGGCGGACTGGCCGCCGCGCTCAACGAGATCGCCACGGCCTCGGGCACCGGCGTGGTCCTGGACGAGCGGGCGGTGCCCGTCCCGCCGGCCGTCGCCAACGCCTGCGCCGTCCTGGGCCTGGATCCGATGTACGTCGCCAACGAGGGCAAGCTGGTGGCGTTCGTCCCCCGCGAGCACGCCGACGCGGTACTGGACGCGATGCGCGCCCACCCCCTCGGCGCCGACGCCGCGATCATCGGTGAGGCGGTCGCCGCGCACCCCGGCATGGTGGTGGCCCGGACCCCGCTCGGCGGCACCCGGGTCGTGGACCTGCCGCTGGGCGAGCAGCTGCCGCGGATCTGCTGAACCAGGTGCGGGCGGCGGAGCCCTTCCCGCCGCCCGCACCTCGCTCGATACGCCAACTGCCGTGATTCCTCGGCTCGTTGGCGTAACGGAGCCCCGGGCCTCCCCTCCTGGAGGAAGCCCGGGGCTCCGTGCGCCGTACGGCCGCCGGTCAGCGGGTGTCGCGCATCAGCCGGGAACCGAACCAGTCGTCCTCGTCCCGCACACCGGGCAGGACGAAGAAGTAGCCGCCGCCCTCGGGGGTGATGAAGCGGGCCAGCGGTTCGTGGCGCAGGCGGCGCTGGACGGTGGCGAACTGGCGCTCCACGTTCTGCTGGTAGCCGCAGAAGACCAGGCCGAGGTTCATCCGGCCGTGCCGGTCGTAGCCCTGGTCGTAGTTGTAGCTGCGGCGCAGGAAGCGGGACCGGTCGGTGTGCGGGGTGCGGGGGTTGGCGAGCCGGATGTGCGAGTCGAGCGGGACGGTGTCGCCGTGGGGGTCGCGGCGGTAGTCCGGCGCGTCGTTCTCCCGCTCGCGGCCCAGCGGCGCGCCGCTCGCCTTGTGCCGCCCGAAGATCCGCTCCTGGCGGGACACCGGGACCCGGTCCCAGGACTCGGTGTGGAAGCGGATCAGCCGCAGCACCTGGTAGCTGCCGCCCTCGGCCCACTCCGGCTCGCCGCACGGCGGCGTCACCCAGATCAGCCGGTCCCGCTCCCGCGCCGAGGCGGTGTCGGGGTTGACGATGCCGTCCTTGAAGCCGAGGAAGTTCCGCGGCGACCCCGAGGGCCGGGACGGGTTCATGAACGCGTCCATCCGCCACCGGGGCCGCATCATCCCGTGCGTCGCCCGGCCCAGGTCGCGCAGGACGTGCACGATCGCGTCCGGGTGCTCGGCGCAGACCTGCACCGACAGGTCGCCGTGGCAGCGGGCCGGCTCCAATCGGTCGTCGGGGAACGCCGGCATCGCCTTCAGATGCCGCGGCTTGTGCCCGGCCAGCCCGAACCGGTCGTCGAAGAGCGACGCCCCGAACCCGACCGTGACGGTCAGCGAGTCCGGGGTCTGCGGCTCCGCGGCCGTCCGCTCGTCCTTCGGCTTGACTCCGGCCGACAGCACCCGGACCCGCTCGGTCAGCGTCTTGAGCAGCCCGGTCAGGTCCGCGCGGTTCTGCACCAGCACGTCGAACGCCGCGAATCCGGCGAAGAGCTGCTGCGGGGTGAGGATGCCGGCCTGGTGGCGGCCGTGGAACGGCACCCGGTCCGGCGGCAGCTCCCGGCCGTCCGGCGCGCGGCGTACCGCGCGGTCCCCGGACGGCGGGCCCGCCGGGGCGGCCACCGCCTCGCCGGGCACCGCCGCGCCGGCCGCGGCCGCCCCCGCGACCCCGGCCGCGTACTTCAGGAAGCCCCGCCGCCCGCCGTCCTGCGCCAGGTCCCGCTCGTCGCCGGTCCGCTCACATCTCATCGCCCGCCATCCCCACTGCGTCATCCGCCGCCGGTGTCCGTGCACGTCACTGCTGCGCGATCCTCGCCGCGCGCCCGGCCGCCGCCGGGAGCAACACGGCCGGGCCCACCGAAATCACGCCTGGGGTGGCCGTCCGGCCGCCGAACGGCGCAGGCGCCCGCGCCGCCGCGGCGGACCGCTCCTAGCGTCGGCGGGGTGACGACCGAAGAGCCCGCACAGATCCCGCTGCGCATCGTCCGGGGCCGTGCCGAACCGGAGGAGCTGGCCGCGCTCACCGTCATCCTGCTCGGCCGGCTGGCCCTGGCCCGCGCGGCGGCCGCCGACGACGGCGCCACCGACTTCGGCGGCGACGGGCTCACCGACCGCCAGCTGCGCAACCACCGCGCCCGGTGCGCCTGCTGGGCCGGCTGCTGGACCTGCGGCTGACCGCGCGGCCCCGGCCCCGACCGGGGCTCCCGACCGCACCGCCACACACGCTTCACACGGCCGCAACATTCGGCCGCCCGCCCGCGCCGATCCATCGCGTAGGGTCGCTGACCAGCGAGGACAGCGAGTCGAGGAGGCCGTTTCGGTGGCGGGACGTCAGGTGGCGGGCGAGGCCGCGGGGGCCGATGTGCCCGAGGTGCGGGCGCAGGAGCGCCGGCTGCGGCGGGACCTGGGGTTCTGGGGACTGACCGGGATCGGCTTCTCCAACATCGTCGGCTCCGGCTGGCTGTTCGCGGCCATGTACGCCGCGCAGACCGCCGGGCCCGCCGCGCTGCTGTCCTGGGTCGGCGCGGGCCTGCTGTGCGGGCTGGTCGCCCTGGTCATGATCGAACTGGGCGCGTCCCGGCCGGAGGGCGGCGGCACCGTCCGCTGGCCGCTGTTCGCCAGCGGGCGGCTGGTCGGCACCCTCGTCGGCTGGTCGGTGCTGCTGTCCGTGGGCGGCACCGCCGCCGAGATCAGCGCGATCATGCAGTACACCGCGCACTACCTCCCCGGGCTCTACAACGGCCACACCCTCACCGCGGCCGGACTGGGCCTGGCCGCCGGGCTGAGTGTGCTGCTGACCGCGCTGAACTGGTTCGCGGTCAAGCTCTTCGCCCGCCTCAACACCCTGGTCTCGGTCTTCAAGATCGCCGTCCCGGTCGCCACCGTGCTCGCCCTGATCGCCTCCGGCTGGCACGCCGGCCGCCTCACCGACCACGGCGGCTTCGCCCCGTACGGCTACGTCGCCTGCCTGACCGCGCTGGCCGGCGGCGGCATCGTCTACTCCGTCAACGGCTTCCAGGCCCCGCTGGACTTCTCCGGCGAGACCCGCGCCCCGCGCCGCACCCTGCCCTGGGCCGTCCTGGCCGGTATCGGGCTGGCCGTCCTGATGTACCTCGCGCTCCAGATCGCGTACCTCTTCACCGTCCCCGAGCACCTGCTGGGCGGCGGCTGGAAGGGCGTCTCCTTCGACTCGCCGTTCGGGCAGCTGGCGCTGATCCTCAACCTCCACTGGCTGTCCAGCCTGCTCTACGCCGACGCCGTCCTCTCGCCCGGCGGCTCGGCCTACGTGGGCGTGGCCCTCGACGCCCGGCACACCTACGCGCTCGCCAAGAACGGCACCATCCCCCGCTACTTCATGAAGGTCCACGCGGGCTCCGGCATGCCGCGCCGGGCGCTGGCGGTCAACCTCGTGGTGATCGTGCTGTTCCTGCTGCCGTTCGGCGGCTGGCAGGACATCGTCAGCGTGATGGGCGACATGTACCTGCTGATCTACGCGGCGTCCGCGGTCGCCGTCGCGGTCTTCCGCACCGAGGAGGGCGGCGGGACGGCCGGCTGGGTGCCGGGGCTGCGCTGGATCGCGCCGCTGAGCTTCGTGGTGTCCAGCGAGTTCGTCTACTGGTCGGGCTGGCACGATCTGCGGCTGGCGCTGCCGCTGGTCCTCGCCGGGGTGGTGCTCTTCCTGGTGATGCGGCGGCCCGGCGCCGGGGCCGCGGAGCGCGACGGCGCCGGACCGCGCCGCCCGCTCACCGCCGAACTCCGCACCGGCGCCTGGCTGGTGGTCCACCTCCTCGCGCTGACCGCGCTGTCCTGGCTGGGCACCTTCAAGGGCTCCGGCCGGCTGCCCGCCCCGTACGACTCGCTGGCGGTGGCCGCCGTCGCGCTGGCGGTGTTCTTCTGGGCGGTGCGGTCCGGCGCGGCCCAGCTGGCCGCGGCCCGGCGGCCCGCCGTCTGACCCCGGCGCCGCCGGGCACCAAACGGCCGCCAAGCGGGGGCCGGACCCCGGAAATATGATGGGCGCATGCTGCGGCGTCGTCCCCCGCGGCCGGCGAGCGCCGACGATCTGCTCACCACGCTCGGTCGGCTGACCGCCCAGGCGCGCCAGAGCGCGGAGCTCCAGCGCGCCAGGGTCGAGCTGGCCGAGGTCCTCCAGCGCGAGATGCTCCCCGCCGCCCTCCCCGAGCTGCCCGGTCTGCGCACCGCCGCCCGCTACGCCCCGGCCCGGCACGGCCTGGCCATCGGCGGCGACTGGTACGACGGCTTCCCGCTGCCGGACGGGTCGCTGGCCTTCTCGGTCGGCGACGTCCAGGGCCACGACGTCGAGGCGGCCGCCTTCATGGGGCAGATCCGGATCGGCCTGCGGGCCGTCGCCGCGCACGCCCCCGACCCCGGTGAAGTGCTCAGCCGCGCCAACGACCTGCTGCTCTCCATCGACTGCGAACTCTTCGCGACCTGCACCTTCGTCCGCTACGACCCGGCGACCCGGGAACTGGCCAGCGCCCGCGCCGGGCACGTCCCCGGCGTCTGGGCCACCACCGACCGCCGCTGGGGCGTGGCCGAGGACCCCGGCGGCCTCCCGCTGGGCGTCCTGCCCGGGCAGCGCTATCCGGTCACCCGCCGCCGGCTCACCGCGGCGGGCACGTTCGTGCTGCTCACCGACGGGGTCATCGAGGGCCCCTCGTTCCCGATCGAGGCCGGGCTGGCGCAGGTGGCCCGCGTGGTCAGCGCCCGGGCCGGGGACGACCCGGACGAGATCGCCGCCGCGGTGATGTGCGTCGCCGAACTGACCGGGCACACCGACGACGCCGCGGTGATCGTGCTGCGCCACGGCGGGGACGGGCGCGGGGCCGGGTGAAGCGCGGGCCACCGCGCGCGTGTCGCGTCCGGCGCCCGGCCGCCGGCGTTGTCTGATGGCTGACGTGGTGCGCACCGGGGACATCCGTCGGGCCGCTCCTGCGGTCCTGGGGAACCTCGTACTCGCCGCCGTCTACTACGGGGCCGCGAAGATCGGGCTGCTGGAGCAGGTGGTGGTCGCGGGTGCGGTGGTCAGCCCCCTGTGGCCGCCCACGGGCATCGCGGTGAGCTGCCTGCTCCTGCTGGGCCTGCGGATGTGGCCGGGCATCGCGCTCGGCACCCTGCTGGTCATCTCCACCCTCACCCGCCTCGACCTGGCCGGATTCGGCGTGATCGCCGGCAATACGCTCGCGCCGGTGTGCGCCTGCCTGATGCTGCGGCGGGCCGGCTTCCGCACCGAACTGGACCGGCTGCGGGACGGGGTGGCGCTGGTCGCGCTCGGCGCGTTCGCCGCGATGGTGCTCAGCGCGACGCTGGGCAGCGGCACCCAGGTGCTCACCGGGGCGCTGCCGGCCCGCGACTTCTGGCCCACCTGGGCGTCCTGGTGGGCGGGCGACGCGATGGGCGTCCTGGTGGTCACCCCGCTGCTGCTCGCCCTGCGGACGGTCCGGCCGCCCCGGGCGATCCCGCTGTACCGCTGGGCGGAGGCGGCGGCGCTGCTGGCCGCCACGGTGGCGGTGTCGCTGCTGGTGACGTGGTCCACGCTGGCCGTGCTGTTCCTGGTCTTCCCGGTGATCGTGTGGGCGGCGCTGCGGTTCCAGCTGATCGGGGCGACGCCGTGCGTGCTGGTGATGTCGGTCTTCGCGATCAGCGCGGCCACCGGCCGGTACGGGCCGTTCACCGGCCGCAGCCTGCTGGAGGCGATGGTCAACCTCCAGGCGCTCAACGCCTCCGCCGCGCTCACCGCGCTGCTGCTGTCGGCGATCGTCACCGAGCAGAACGCCATCCGGCGGCGGGTCGAGCAGGCGTGCCAGGAGCTGGCCGAGGTGGTGGACCGGCTGGCGCCGGGGGAGCGGCGGCGCAGCTGGCCGCCGGACGGCTGACCGGCCCGCCGCCGCGGTCGCGTTCGGTCAGCCGCCCAGCAGTTCCCCCAGGTCGTAGCCCACCGGCTCCTCCAGCTGCGCGTAGGTGCAGCTCTCCGGCGTACGGTCGGGCCGCCAGCGGCGGAACTGCGCGGTGTGCCGGAACCGGCTGCCCTCCATGTGGTCGTACGCCACCTCGCACACCCGCTCCGGGCGCAGCGGCACCCACGACAGGTCCTTGCCGCCGCTCCACCGGCTCGGGCCGCCCGGTATCCGGCGGGCGGTGTGCGCGGCCTCGTCGCCCCAGTCCGCCCAGGGGTGGCCGGCGGCGTCGGCCATCCGCAGCGGCGCCAGCTCCTCGACCAGCGCCCGCCGCCGGGCCATCGGGAACGACGCGCACACCCCGACGTGCTGGAGGTGCCCGGAGGCGTCGTGCAGGCCCAGCAGCAGCGAGCCGACCACCGGACCGCTCTTGTGGAGCCGGTAGCCGGCGACCACGCAGTCGGCGGTGCGGGCGTGCTTGACCTTGAACATCGCGCGGTCGCCGGGCCGGTACGGCAGGTGCGGCGGTTTGGCGATCACCCCGTCCAGCCCGGCGCCCTCGAACTGCGCGAACCAGTGCTCGGCGACGGCCCGGTCGGTGGTGGCCGGCGCGGTGTGCACCGGCGGCCGGGCCGGGCGCAGCGCCTCGACCAGCGCCTGGCGCCGCTCGGTCTGCGGCGCGGCCAGCAGCGCGGCGTCGTCCAGCGCCAGCAGGTCGAAGGCGACGAGCGAGGCGGGGGTGCGGGCGGCCAGGGTGCGGACCCGGGAGTCGGCCGGGTGGATGCGCTCCAGGAGTTCCTCGAAGTGCAGCCGGCCGTCGTGCGCGATGACGATCTCGCCGTCCACCACGCAGCGCGGCGGCAGCTCGGTGCGGGCCGCCGCGACCACCTCGGGGAAGTAGCGGCTGAGCGATTTGGTGGTGCGGCTGGCGATCTCCACCTCGTCGCCGTCCCGGAAGACGATGACGCGGAAACCGTCCCATTTGGCCTCGTACTGCATCCCGTCCGGGATCGTGGTGACCGGCTTGGCGAGCATGGGGGAGACCGGGGGCATCACGGGCAGGTCCATGCTCCCGATCCTGCGGGCCGCGGGCCGTTCCCGCGCGCCGGGCGGACCGGCGGCCCGCACGCCCGGCGCGCGGCGGCACCGGGCGGACCCTAGCGTGGAGGCATGGCCGGAGGACGGGTGGAGGAGCTGGACGTCGCGGGGCGCGCGGTGCGCGTGACGAACCCGGACAAGATCTACTATCCCGAGCGCGGCTTCACCAAGCTGGACGTCGCCCGCTACTACCTGGCGGTGGCCGACGGGGTGCTGCGCGGACTGCGCGACCGGCCGACCACCATGCAGCGGTTCCCGGACGGCGTCGAGGGCGAGTTCTTCTACCAGAAGCGGGCCCCGAAGGGGCTGCCGGACTGGCTGCCCACCGCCCGGATCGCCTTCCCCAGCGGCCGGTTCGCCGACGAGATCTGCCCCACCGAACCGGCCGCCGTCATCTGGGCGGCCAACCTCGGCTGCCTGACCTTCCACCCCTGGCCGGTCCGCCGGGCCGACACCGAGCACCCCGACGAACTGCGCCTGGACCTCGACCCGCAGCCCGGCACCGGGTTCGCCGAGGCCGTCGAGGTCGCCCGCGGCCTGCGCGAGCTGCTGGCCGGGTACGGGCTGCGCGGCTGGCCGAAGACCTCCGGCGGCCGCGGGGTGCACGTCTATGTGCCGATCCGCCCGGAGTGGACCTTCACCGAGGTCCGGCGGGCCGCGATCGCGGTGGCCCGGGCCATGGAGCGGCGGCTGCCGGAGCTGGTGACCTCCGCGTGGTGGAAGGAGGAGCGCGGCCGGAAGGTGTTCGTCGACTACAACCAGATGGCCCGCGACCGCACCATCGCCTCGCCCTACTCGCTGCGCGCCCGCCCCCGCGCGACGGTCTCCACCCCGCTGCGCTGGGAGGAGCTGCCGGACGCCGAGCCGGAGGACTTCGACCTGCTCACCGTCCCGGCGCGCTACGCCGAGCTGGGCGACGTCCACGCGGACATGGCCGGGCACGCCTTCGGCCTGGAACCGCTGCTGGAGCTGGCCGACCGGCAGGCCGCCGACGACGGGCTGGGCGATCTGCCCTATCCGCCGGACCATCCGAAGATGCCCGGTGAGCCGTCCCGGGTGCAGCCCAGCCGGGCGCGCGGGCGCTGACACCCCCCGGCGGGCCCCCTGAGCGGCCCCGATCGGAGCAATCCCGAGGGCCGTTGGAGTGGAGGATCGCCGCGCCTGCGGAGAAACGGACACCGCGAGGTACCCATCCCGTGTCCGATTTCCTGCCAACCAGGAGAAACGAATGCGCAAGTACATAGGCCGTTCCCTGGCCGCCGCGACGCTCGCCGCCGCCACCGTCGTACCGCTCGCCGGTATGGCCCAGGCCGCCCCGCAGGGCCAGTCCGTCGCGGTCAGCGGCGACCACGGCCGTGGCCACGGCCACCACGGCCGGCATGGCCACCACGGCCGCAATGTCGGCCACCACCGGCACGACGAGTGCGGCGGCTTCTTCGGTTTCGGCGGCCGTGAGAACTTCGGTGGCCGCGAAGGCTTCGGCGGCCGCGAAGGTTTCGGCCGGTTCGGCCACGAGGGCCGCGAGGGCCACCACGGCAAGTCCGGGCACTTCGGCCGAGAGGGGTGCGAGGGCCGTGAGTTCGGGCTGCTCGGGCGCCTTCTGCACGGCCTGTTCGGTTGGTGGTTCTGACCGGACGCGACCCGGCGGGCCGCCGCCGTGCAGCACTGCGGCGGCCCGCCGCTGCCGGTCGTCCGGTGCCCCCGGACCAGGCCGGGATCAGGCGGCCGCGGCGCCCGACTCCTCGGCGCGGCGCCGGAGTTCCTTCTTGTCCGGCTTGCCCGCGTCGGTCAGCGGCAGCGCGTCGGCGAAGGCGATCCGGGCCGGCTCGTACATCGCGCCGCGCACCTCGCGCACCATCGCCCGCAGCTGCTCCGCGTCCACGTCGCCGCCGGGGGTGCGCACCACCGTCGCGTGCACCCGCTCCATCCGGTCCGCGTCGCGGACGCCGTAGACGGCGCTCTGGAGTACCTGCGGGTGCGAGTTCAGCAGGTCCTCCAGCTCGGTGGTGTACACATGGCCGCCGACCACGACGATCATGTCCTTGAGCCGGTCGACGATGGTCAGGTAGCCCTCGTCGTCGAGGAATCCGACGTCACCGGTGTGCAGCCAGCCGTCCCGCAGCACCTCGGCGGTCAGCTCCGGCTGCTTCCAGTAGCCCTGCATGATCATGGCGGAGCGGACGCAGATCTCGCCGTGCTCGCCGGGCGGCAGATCGCGGCCGTCGGTGTCGCGGATCGCCACCTCGACGTGGGGCAGCACCTTGCCCGCCGACCGCAGCCGCTCGGGGCGCTCGGGGTCGTGGTCCTCGGGGGTCAGCACGCTGATGCCGCCGGCCTCGTTCTGGCCGTAGCCCTGTACCAGCACCGGGCCGAACGCCCGTACCGCGTCGGCGAGTCGGGCCGGGGACGCCTGGCAGCCGCCGTAGGTGAGCATGCGAAGGCTGGAGGTGTCGGTGCCCGGCCGGTTGGGGTGGTCCATGAGCTGGTACAGCAGCGGCGGCAGCAGGAAGAGCGCGGTGATCCGCTCGCGTTCGATGGTGGCGAGCGCCTCCGCGGGGTCGAAGTCGTCGTGCAGGACGACGGTGCCGCCGGAGTACAGCACGGTGTCGGCCATGTAGCCGGCCGCGTGGGCGAGGGTGGTGCACACCAGCTGGCGGTGCCGGACCCCTGGAACCACCGGACCTGCTCGAAGGTGGTGCAGATGCCCTTGGGGTGGCCGGTGGTGCCGCCGGTGTGGCGGATGGTGCAGATGTCCTCGGGGCGGGCGGAGGTGGCGAGCGGTTCGTCGCTCTGCCCGGCCGCCAGCTCCAGCAGGTCGGCGCCGAGCTTCGCCGGGCCGAGCATCAGGATGTCCGCGACGGGCGCCAACTCGGCGAGTTCCGCGGCCCGTTCGGCCAGCCGGGGGTCGACGATCAGGGCGCGGGTCTCCACATCGCGGACGATCGCGGCCTGGGACTCGGCGGAGAGCTTGTTGTAGAGGTGGTTCACCCGGGCGCCGACGAGGTTGGCGGCGTAGCGGGCGGCGAGCGTCTCGGGGAGGTTGCCGCTCAGCAGGGTGACGGTGGCGCCGCGGCCGATACCGCGGTCGCGCAGCGCGCGGGCCATCCGCAGGACCAGGGCGCGGAACTCGCCGGCGGTGACCCGGCGGCCCTGGTGGACCAGGGCCTCGCGCCCCGGTTCGCGGTTAAGTGCATCGAGGTTCTCCTCCACGTATGTGCGGAACGGCTGGTCGGAAATGGGCATCGAGGGCTTCCTCCTGGCCCCGCGGCGTACGTGGGGGTACGCCAGGGGCGCGTCAAACGAATATTGGTTGCCTCCAGCAACTAATCAAAGGGTAGTCCCAAGAGATCGACATCTCCAAGTCGGGAGCGCGAGGGCGGGCGTTGTCCCCGATCCCGGGCGGGTGCGGAGCAATGGATCAATATCGCCAACCCGGTCGCCCACCCGGGGGACAGCTGCCCATAATGCTCCATCCGGTTCGGTCCCACCCCTGGTGGACCCACCTCTGCCTGCGGGTCCGTCCGGTGTCGAGAGATGATGGAGGGCAGCGGCAGCACGGCACGACCACGCCGTGCACGGAGCGCCACGGCTGTCGGTCCGAAGGCGACCGGCGGAAGGAGTGCCTGGATGGGTGCGACCGACGCGTTCCCCGAGAGTGCTGCCCAGGCCGGGGCCGGCCCGGCGCAGCCCGGCGGCCTGCTCGACGTCCTGGGCGTGGCCGCGGTCATGCTCGACGCCAAGGGCCGGATCGCGCTGTGGAGCCCGCAGGCCGAGGAGCTCTTCGGATGGCGCGCGGAGGAGGCGCTGGGCCGGCCCGCGGTCCGGCTGCTGGTCCACCCCGAGCACGTCGAACTGGTGCTGCGGCTGTTCGCCGAGGTCATGGCGAGCGGCGAGAGCTGGGCCGGGGTCTTCCCGGTCCGCCGCAAGGACGGCTCCACCCGCCTGGTGGAGTTCCGCAATATGCGCCTCCAGGACGAGCACGGCGCCAGCTACGCGCTCGGCATCGCCACCGACCAGGCGGTGCTGCGCGAGGTCGAGCGGGACCTGGCGCTGTCGGTGCGGCTGGTGGCCCAGTCGCCGATCGGGCTCGCCGTGCTCGACACCGATCTGCGGTTCGTCATGGTCAATCCGGCGCTGGAGCGGATCAACGAGCTGCCCGCCGAGCGGCACATCGGCCGGCACGTCCGGGAGGCCCTGTCGTTCCTGGACACCGAGGGCATCGAGGAGCGGATGCGGCAGGTGCTGACCACCGGCCGGCCGCTGCTGGACGACTTCTCCATCGGCCGCACCGCCAGCCACCCCGACGCCGACCAGGCGTGGTCGGTGTCGTACTACCGGCTGGAGGACGCCAAGGGCCGGGTGCTGGGCCTGGCCACCTCGGTCGTGGACGTCACCGAGCAGCACCGGGCGGCCACCGAGGCGGCCCGCGCCCGCCGCCGGCTGGCGGTGATCGCGGACGCCTCGGCGACCGTCGGCACCACCCTCGACGTCGGCCGGACCGCGCAGGAGCTGGCCGACGTCATCGTCCCCGAGCTGGCCGACCTGGCCGCCGTCGACGTGCTCGAAGCCGTCCTGGAGGGCCGCCGGCCCAGTCCGCCGGGCCGCGGCGGCCCGGCCCGCTTCCAGGCGCTGGCGGTGGCCGCGACCGGCCGCACCCCCGCCGTCCGGGCCGCCGACCCCACCGGTCAGCTCGCCGCGTACGAGACCGAGCGGCTGATCACCCGCTGCGTCACCGAGGCCCGGCCGGTGCTGGTCGCCGACGTCGGCCCGGACGATCTGCGGCATATCGCCGCCGACGCGCAGGGCGCGGAGCTGCTGCGCACCTGCGGACTGCACTCCTATCTGGCGGTGCCGCTGATCGCCCGCGGCGAGGTGCTGGGCGCGCTCTCCCTCTACCGGCTGGACAATCCGCTGCCGTTCGACGACGACGATGTGGTGCTGGCCGTCGAACTCGCCGCCCGGGCGGCCGTCTGCATCGACAACGCCCGCTCGTACCAGAGCGAACGCCGCACCGCGCTGACCCTCCAGCGCCATCTGATGAACCACCGCCCGCCGCGCCCCTCGGGCATGGACATCGCCTACCGCTACCAGCCCGCGCAGGCGGCCAGCGAGGTCGGCGGCGACTGGTTCGACGTGATCCCGGTGCCCGGCGACCGGACCGCGCTGGTGGTCGGCGACGTCATGGGCAGCGGCCTCAACGCGGCCGCCACCATGGGCCAGTTGCGCACCACCACCCGCGCGCTGGCCGATCTCGACCTCGCGCCCGACGAGGTGCTGCGCCACCTCGACCACATCGCCGGCGGCCTCGACCCGGCCTTCGCGACCTGCCTGTACGCCGTCCACGACCCGCACCGCGAGGAGTGCACCATCGCGGTGGCCGGCCACCTCCCGCCGGTCGTGGTCCGGCCCGGCCGCCCGCCGGAGCTGCTGGACCTGCCCACCGGCGCCCCGCTCGGCGTGGGCGGCGTCGGCGCGGTGGCGTTCGAGCAGACCACCGTGGAGCTGCGCCCCGGCGATCAGCTGGTCCTCTACACCGACGGGCTGATCGAGACCCGCGACGAGGCCATCGACACCCGGCTGGACCGCTTCCTGGCGCTGCTCGCCGAGCCCGAGCGGCCGCTGGAGGAGCTGTGCGACCGCCTCCTGGGGGAGCTGCGGCACGGCAACGACCACGACGACGTGGCGCTGCTGATCGCCCGGATCCGGGGCAGCGCGGACTGACGCCCGCCGGGCACGGCCGCCGCCCGCGAAATTCGCCGTCCGCCGGGGCGGAAGAATCCGCAGAACCCCAACCTCCCGCGAAATCCGCGCAGATCGTGGAAGAAAGCCGTGGATAGGGCCGCCATGTGGTTGATCGGCTGCGGATTCCGTTGCCATACAGCCTTAACGAACCCTTGACGGGAGGGGCCCGCGGAGGTTGTATTCCGGTCACCGCAGCGGCCCCGCGCAGTCATCCGACACGGCCGCTCGACCAGGCACGCACCCCCGTGACCGTGCCGCTTCCTGCCCTCCTGCACCGATGGGACACGGATGACCGATATGCCTACCACGCCAGTCGCTCCCGCCCCCGCGGCCCCGGAAATCCGGGGCGCGACACCGGCGGACAGCCCCAAACTCACCCGGTCGATCGGTGTGGTCGGCGGCACCCTGCTCACCCTGTCCTGCCTGACCCCGGCGTCCTCGCTCTTCGTCATCGTGCCGGACTCGTTCGCCACCCTCGGCACGGGTACGGCGCTCACCATCGCCATCGCCGGGCTGCTCTGCATAGGCGTCGCCTTCACCTACTCCGAACTGGGCACCCTGGTCCCCAGCTCCGGCGGCGAGTACGCGATGGTCGGCACCCTGATGGGCCGGCTCGCCGGATGGCTGGTTTTCATCCTCTCGCTGATCGTTGTCATGATCGTGCCGCCCATCATCGCGCTGGGCACCGCCGACTACCTCGCCCCGGTCGTCCACCTCGACAAGCAGATGACCGCCGCCGCGGTGATGCTGCTGGCCACCGCCATGGGCCTGCTCGATCTGCGCGCCAACGCCTGGATCACCGGCATCTTCCTCGTCCTGGAGGTGGTGGCCGCCGCGGTCGTGGCGTTCCTCGGCTTCACCCACACCCACCGCTCCGCCGCCACCCTCATCCACCCCGTGATGGACAGCGGGCACGGCACCAGTACGGCGGTCACCGGCGGGCTGATCATCACCGGCCTGGCCACCGCGCTCTTCATCCTCCAGGGCTTCTCCACCGCCGTGTACCTGGCCGAGGAGATGGAGAACCCGCGCCGCAACGTCTCCCGCACCGTCCTGTGGACGCTCGCCATCGGCGCCGCCGTCGTCCTCGTCCCGGTCATCGCCATCACCCTCGGCGCCCCCGACCTCAAAACCCTCGGCGCCGGCGACGTGGCCGGCATGGTGCAGAGCTGGAGCAACTCCGCGATCGGCACCTTCGTCAGCCTCTGCATCGCCCTGGCGATCATCAACGCGGCGATCGTGATGGTGATCCAGAACTCCCGGGTGGTCTTCTCCTCCGCCCGCGACGGCGCCTGGCCGACCCCGGTCAACAAGATCTTCTCGCACGTCGGCAAGCGCTTCGGCTCCCCGTGGGCCGCCACCCTCGCGGTCGGCGTCCCCGGCGCCGGGCTCTGCTTCGCCACCCTGGACACCCTCAACGAGGTCACCGGGGTCGCGGTCGCCGGAATGTACGTCTTCGTCGCCCTCGGCGCGCTGGTCTCCCGCCGCGGCGAGCACAAGCACCGGCCCGCCTGGCGGATGCCGCTGTGGCCGGTGATCCCCGCGCTGCTGATCGTCGTACTGGCCTGGGTGCTGTGCCAGCAGAGCGCCAAGAGCCTGCTGATCACCGGCGGGCTGGTCGCGGTCGCCACGCTCTACTGGGCGGTCTACCTCCGCCCGCGCCAGGCCACCCACTGGGTCATCTCGGTCCCCGAGGACGAACTCCCGGCCGCCGCGCCGACCGGCACCTGACGCCCCCGGCGCCTACCGGCCGCCCTCCGGCCGGGCCAGCGCCAGCGCGTCCAGCAGCAGGCACACGTGGTCGACGGCGTCCCGCCCGGCGGGGCCGTCGGCCGCGTCCGTGTCGTCCAGCAGCCCGGCGGTGCCGCGCAGCAGCGCCAGCAGCCCGGCGCTCACCGGCGCCGCCGGGTCCGCGGCGGCCAGCGCGGCGCGGATCTGCTCGCCGCCGAGCGGCCGCCCGGTCTCCAGGAAGCGGAACAGCGCGCCGGCCGTCCGGCGGTCGGCGCCGTTCGGCCGCCACACACCGCGCGCGTGGTGGTCGATGAGCACGGCCGCACCGGCACGGATCTCCTCTGCTGCAACATGCATGCCCACGAACGTCTCATACGCGCCCGGCGGCCCCCGGAACGCCTTCTTCCGCAAGGCCGCCGCCCCCGCGCCCGGCCCGACTCCCCGGTAACCGCCGCTGACCAGGCCCCTTGGCCGGCCCGCCGGGACCGCCCGGCAGATCCGCCGCCCCTCCGCAACCGTCCGGCGCTGTGGGAAGAGTTACACGCACCCGACGGGGGAGCGCACACCCGTAGCCGGGAAACATACCGACAGGTTTTACTGGCGGGGCACGCCGCACGGCCGCCCGGCGCCGCTGCGCTGCGCAGTGCGCGGCTCGCCCACCGTATGCGGGAGGTGTAGAAAGAGGACATGGCCGGACGCTACGGCCGCCCGCGTTCGGTTCCGAGGATGCGAACTGTCGCAGGCCAGGTCTTTCTCCTCCAGGTCGCGATCGTGGTCCTGCTCGTCGCCGCCGCGCTCGTCGCCCTGGTGCTCCAGTCCCGGACCGACTCCGACCGCGAGGCCCGCAACCGCTCGGTCGCCGTGGCGCGGACGTTCGCCGCCGCGCCGGGCCTCCCGGCCGCCCTGAAGAGCCCCGACCCCACCGCCGTCCTCCAGCCGCGCGCGGAGGCCGCCCGCAAGGGCTCCGGCGTCGACTTCGTCGTGGTGATGAACACCCGCGGCATCCGCTACACCCACCCGCTCCCGGACCGCATCGGCAAGAAGTTCGTCGGCGACATCGGCCCGGCGCTGAACGGCGGGATGGTCACCGAGAAGATCACCGGCACCATCGGCCCGCTCGTCCAGGCCGTGGTACCGGTCACCGGACCCGGCGGCAAGGTCGTCGGCCTGGTCGCCGCCGGCATCACCATCAGCAAGGTCAGCGGCGTCGTCAACGACCAGTTCCCGCTGATCTTCGGCTCCGCGGCCGGCGTGCTGCTGCTCACCACCGGCGGCACCGCCCTGGTCAGCCGCCGCCTGCGGCGCCAGACCCACGGCCTCGGCCCGGCCGAGATGACCCGGATGTACGAACACCACGACGCGGTGCTGCACGCCGTCCGCGAGGGCGTCCTGATCGTCCGCGGCGACGGGCGGCTGGTACTGGCCAACGACGAGGCCCGGCGGCTGCTCGGCCTGCCCGCCGACGTCGAGGGCCGCCGGATCGCCGAGCTGGGCCTGGACCCGGCCACCGCCGCGCTGCTGGAGTCCGGCCGGGTCGCCACCGACGAGGTGCACCCGGTCGGCGACCGGCTGCTGGCCGTCAACCAGCGCTCCACCGACCGCGCCGGCGGCCCGCCCGGCAGCGTCACCACCCTCCGCGACACCACCGAGCTCCAGGCCCTGACCGGCCGCGCCGACATCGCCCGCGGCCGGCTGCGGCTGCTCTACGACGCCGGCGCCGAGATCGGCACCACCCTGGATGTGGTGCGCACCTGCCAGGAGCTGGCGCGGTTCGGCGCCGAGCGGTTCAGCGACCTGGTCACCGTCGACCTCGCCGAGGCGGTGCTGCGCGGCGAGGAGCCCACCGCCGGCGGCCCGGTCATGGAGCTGCGCCGCACCGCCGTCGGCGGCGAGGTGCCCGACGGGTCCCTCTACCCGGTCGGCGAGCCGGTCCGCTTCCCGCCGGTCACCGTGCTCGGCACCCGCCTGACGGCCGGCGAACCGGTTCTGGAGCCCGACCTCGCCGCGTTCTCCGGCTGGCACCTCCAGGACCCCGAGCGGGCCCGGCTGATCGTCGAGAACGGCATCCACTCGCTGATCGCGGTGCCGCTGCGGGCCCGCGGCGCGATCCTCGGCGTCGCCCTCTTCTGGCGCTCGGAGACCCCCGAACCGTTCGACGAGGAGGACCTCTCGCTCGCCGAGGAGCTGGTCGCGCGGGCCGCGGTGAGCATCGACAACGCCCGCCGCTACACCCGCGAGCACACCATGGCGGTCACCCTCCAGCGCAGCCTGCTGCCGCGCGCCCTGCCGGACCAGGAGGCCGTGGAGGCCGCCTTCCGCTATCTGCCGGCCCAGGCCGGGCTCGGCGGGCTGGGCGGCGTCGGCGGCGACTGGTTCGACATCATCCCGCTGCCCGGCGCCCGGGTCGCCCTCGTCGTCGGCGACGTCGTCGGGCACGGCCTGCACGCCGCCGCCACCATGGGCCGGCTGCGCACCGCCGTCCACAACTTCGCCAACCTCGACGTCCCGCCCGACGAACTCCTGTGGCACCTGGACGAACTGGTCGCCCGGATCGACCAGGACGAGGGCGCGGAGTCCACCGGCGACGGCCCCAAGCTCCCGGTCACCGGCGCCACCTGCCTCTACGCCATCTACGACCCGGTCACCGGCACCTGCACCATGGCCCGCGCCGGACACGTCCAGCCGCTGCTGCTGCACCCGGACGGCGGCGCGGAGTTCGTCGACGTGCCCGGCGGCCCGCCGCTCGGCCTGGGCGGGATGCCGTTCGACACCTGCCGGCTGGAGCTGCCCGAGGGCAGCCGCCTGGTGCTCTACACCGACGGGCTGGTCGAGGACCGCGCCCGCGGCATCGACGAGGGCATGGCCGTGCTGCGCACCACCCTCGGCGACGCGCCCGCCCGGAGCCCGGAGGAGACCTGCGAGGCGGCGCTCGGCGCCCTGCTGCCGGACCGCCCGGCCGACGACATCGCACTGCTGGTCGCCCGCACCCGGCGGCTGGACCCGGCCCGGATCGCCGACTGGGAGGTCCCCGCCGACCCCGCCTCGGTCGCCCAGATCCGCGCCGCCGCGGTCCGCAAACTCATCGAATGGGGGCTGGCGGACGAGGCGTTCACCACCGAGCTGATCCTCAGCGAACTGGTCACCAACGCCATCCGGTACGCCGCCGGGCCGATCGGCGTCCGGCTGATCCACGACCGCTCGCTGATCTGCGAGGTGGCCGACCGCAGCAGCACCTCCCCGCATCTGCGGCACGCCGCCACCACCGACGAGGGCGGGCGCGGGCTCTTCCTCATCGCCCAGATGGCCGAGCGCTGGGGCACCCGCTACACCGGCGACGGCAAGGTCATCTGGACCGAGCAGGCGCTGCCCGACGGCGAGGCGCGCGCGGCGGACCGCGACGGCGCCTGACCGCGCCCCGGCCGGCTGCTACCCTCCGTGGCGCGCGACGGGCAACTGCCGTGGCAGCAGTGGCACTTGGGACGAAAGTGACGCCTGCCGCGGCCTCCCGCACGGCGCGGCCGCCCCCCCCCCCGCGCCGCGCCCCTCCCGAAAGGTGCTCGATGACCGACGCCCCACCGCCCGCGGCGGTCCCGGCCAGACGCTGGGCCTATGTCATCCCGGTCGCCGCCATCATGTACATGCTGGCGTACCTGGACCGGAACAACGTCTCCGTGGTCCTCCCCTACATGCACGGCGACCTGGACCTCTCCAACGCCGACAAGGGCCTGGCCGGCGGCATCTTCTTCCTCGGCTACGTCTTCCTCCAGATACCCGCGGCGGTCCTCGCCCAGCGCTGGAGCGCCCGGAAGACCGTGCTGATCCTCATGGTCGCCTGGGGGCTGTCCGCGGTGCTCTCCGGACTGGTGCGGACCCGGGGCCAGTTCTACGCCGCGCGGTTCGTGCTGGGCTTCTTCGAGGGCGGCGTCTGGCCCGCCGTCCTGATCCTGCTCGCCTCGTGGTTCCCGCTCCGCGAACGGGCCCGCGCCAACGCCCTGTGGATGGCCTGCCTGCCGCTGTCCTCGGTGCTGATGGCGCCGCTGTCCGGCTGGATGCTCGACCACGCCAGCTGGCGCTGGGTGCTGGTCCTCCAGGGGCTGCCGCCGCTGCTGTGGGCGGTGGTGTGGTGGTTCACGGTCGCCGACCGGCCCGCGCGGGCCCGCTGGATCTCGCCGGCCGAGGCCGCCCACCTGGAGTCGGCGCTGGCCGCCGACGAGGCCGCCAAGCCCGCGTCGGCCGGCGGCTCGTACCGCGCCGCGGTCCGCCAGCGGTCCGTCCTGGTCCTCATCGGCGTCTACTTCTTCTGGATCACCGGCTTCTACGGCTTCAGCCTGTGGCTCCCGGCCGTCATCAAGGAGCTGACCCACGACGGCTCCGCCACCGAGGTCGGGCTGCTGACCGCGGTCCCGTTCACCGTCGCGCTGGCCGCGATGATCGCCACCGCCGCCTGGTCGGACCGCACCGGGAACCAGCGGCGCGCGGTCGCCGTCCCGCTGGCCGCGGGCATCGCGGCGCTGCTGCTCGGCCAGGTGGTGGACGGGGCGCTGCCCCGGATGGTGCTGCTGTGCGTCACCGCCGCCGCGGTCTACGCGCCCTACGGCCCCTTCTGGGCGATCCCCGGCCGGCTGCTCCGCTTCGAGGTGGTGGCCGTGGCGATGGGCCTGATCAACGCGCTGGGTAACCTCGGCGGCTTCGCCGGTCCGTACCTGGTCGGGTGGCTGACCGACGCCACCGGCACCAGCCTGACCGGTTTCGCGGTGCTGGCCGGCTTCCTGGCGGTGGCGGTCATTCTGGTGATGTTCGGGTTGCGGCCCCCACAGCGGTTGCCCCGGACGGAGCCGGACGAGACCGCCGACCCCGCCCTCAATTCCCCTGCGGCATCCGGGAGTTGACGCCGCGGCGGCCCGGAGGTGCGGCGCCCGGGCCGCCGGGCGGCCGGGGAACGACCACACGATTGGCGGTAAGGCAGGTTTTAATAGCTTTCGCCAGGGTGATTCCTGAAAAGGTCGATATCCCCCCTCGATACTCCTGAGGAGCAGACATGCGCATCCGCGCCGCGATCGCAGCCAGCGCCCTGGCCACCACCATTGTCCTGGGCGGAGCGAGTGCCGCACTCGCCGGTGGCAAGCACCACCACGACCACTACGGCAAGGGCTGGTTCGGCGGCTGCTCGCTCTCCGCCGCCGTCCTCGAAGGCAACCCGGTCTTCAGTGAGGGCTGCGGCAAGGGCGGCTACGAGCACGGCAGAGAGCACCACCACCGCCGGTGAGCGGGCGGGCGTAGCTTCTGCGACGTAATCGGACACCCCGGCAGCGGGTGCCGGCCGGGACCCTCCCCCTCGGGGGCCCGGCGCCGGCACCCGCTGTTCCTGTGCGGGCCGCCGGTGCGCGCCCGGTCCCGGTCCGGTCAGGCGTCCGCGGCGGGCCGGTGCGGGGGGATCGCGGGCAGCGCGTGCAGGGCCAGCAGCGCCCGGACGAAACCCTGCCGGTCGGCGGCCGGCAGCCGGGCCAGCAACTCCTCCTCACCGCGCCGGATATCGGCCTGGACCGCGTCCCGGAGGCGCCGGCCCTCGGGGGTGAGGGAGAGCAGCCGCACCCGCCGGTCATCGGGGTCGGGGCGGCGGTCGATCAGCCCGCGCGCCTCCAGGTCGTCCAGGACGGGGATGATCCGGGTCTTGTCCGCGCGGATCGCCTCGGCCAGGGCGGCCTGGCTGCGGAACGGGGTCTCGCCCAGGCGCAGCAGCACCCCGTACCCCCACATCGTCACGCCGTGCGCGTCGAGCACCGGCCGCTCGGCGTCCACCAGCGCCCGGCACAGGGGCACCAGCAGGGCGGCCAGGTCGGGGCGGTCCGCCGGCCGCCCTCCGGTCGGGGTGTCCCGCTCGCTGTCGTTCTCGGCCATGGACAGGAAAATACCCGTTGACACATCGTGCGCCGGCGCCCATCGTAAGCGCATGCATACGAATAATGAGGGGGCGGCCCTGGACCGCCTGCGCGCACTCGACGCCCGCGCGGTACGCGGCAGCGTGGCCCTGGTGGACCGGCTGGCCCCCGGCGACCTCGCCCGGCCCACGCCCTGCGCCGGCTGGGACCTGGCCGCCCTGCTCGGCCATCTGACGGCCCAGCACCGGGGATTCGCGGCGGCCGCGCGGGGCCGCGGCGCCGATCCGGGGCACTGGGCGGTGCACCCGGTCGGTGACGACGTCCCGGCGGCGGTGGACCGCTACCGCCGCGCCGCCGAGGACGTCCTCACCGCCTTCGCGGCGGTGGACGGGCCCGGCCGGCCGTTCGCGCTCCCGGAGGTCAGCACCGAGCGGCCCGTACCCGCCGCCCGGGCCATCGGCTTCCACCTCGTCGACTACGTCGTCCACAGCTGGGACCTCGCCCGCGCCCTGGACCTGCCCTACGACCCGGACCCCGAACTCCTCGACGCCGCCCTGCCGATCGCCCGCGCCGTGCCCGACGGCGCGTCCCGGCAGGCCCCCGGCAGCTCCTTCCGTCCGGCGCTGCCCGAGCCGGACGGCGCCGGTGCGCTGGACCGGATCCTGACGATGCTGGGGCGTGCGCCGGGGTGGCGGGCAAACTGACGACTCGTCACATTGCCTTCTCTCGCTGCGTACTTGTCGGAGACGTGCGGGCCGACCGCCGCGACACCGCCACCCCCGCCAGGCACAGCGCGCCGCCGGCCAGGGTCAGCGGCCCGGGGACCTCGCCCAGTACCGGCCAGGACATCAGGACCACCAGCACCGGCACCGCGTAGGTGGTGGCGCCCATCCGGCCCGCGGTGCTGCGGGCCAGCGCGAACGCCCAGGTGGTGAAGGCGGCGGCGGTCGGGAAGACGCCGAGGTAGAGGACGTTCAGGGTCTGCGGGAGCGGGGCGCGGGCCGCCTCGGAGACCAGGGTGCCGGCGAACGGGAGGCAGGCGGCGGCGCCGGTCAGGCAGCCGTAGAAGGTCACCGTCAGCGCGCCGGTGTGGCGCAGCGCGGGCTTCTGCGCGACCACCCCGCCCGCGTAGCAGACCGCGGCCAGCAGGCACAGCGCCACGCCGAGCAGCGAGGACCGGCCGCCGCCGGACATCGACAGGCCCACCACCACCGCGCCCCCGAACGACACCGCCATCCCGGCCAGGAGCCGCCGCGGCAGCCCCTCGCCGAGCAGCCGGGCGCCGAGCAGCGCGACCAGCAGCGGGCCGGTGTTGACCAGCAGCGCGGCGGTGCCGGCGTCCACCTCGCGCTCGCCCCAGTTGAGCGCGACCGTGTACGCGCCGAACCACAGCAGCCCGGAGCAGAGGATGCCCGGCCAGGCGGCGCGCGGCGGGCGGCCGCCGCCGCGTATGAGCACCAGCACCCCCAGCACCAGGGAACCGGTGAGGAGCCGGCCGAGGGCCAGGGCGCCCGGTGAGTACGCGGCGCCGGCGCCGCGGATGGCGACGAAGGCGGAGGCCCACAGGACGACGGTGACGGCCGCGGCGGCCACCGCGGGCCAGGCGGCGGGGGAGCGGCCGGCGCGCGGTGCCCAGGGGCGGCGGACGGGGGTCCGCGGAGGGGTGGTCATGCGGGGAGGGTAGACCGGCGGCCGTTCGGTATCCGGCGAACTGTCGCCGTATTGCGAGGAGTTGGGAGGAGGTCTCGGCCAACCGGCGGCTGGTTTCGGCTGGTTCGGATCGGGGTCGTTAACAGGATGTTCATCAAACTGTTGAAACGGAAAGGGGTGGGTGGGCGCCGCACGGGAGTGCCGGCGCGTTGTCGGAGTGACCGGTGTGACGGAAGGAAGGCTTGCGATGGGCAGGGCCACGGCCGTGAACGGGGTACTGGACGTACCCGTCATCGACATCTCCGCATGGGCGGGCGGAACCGCCGCCGACCGGGACCGCATCGCGGCCGAGGTCGACCGGGCGGCCCGCACCGTCGGCTTCATGCAGATCGCCGGACACGGCATACCGGACGCCGCGGTGGACGCGTTCGCCGCGGCGCAGGACGCGTTCTTCGGGCTGCCGATGGCCGAGAAGAAGGCGCTGTGCGCGCCGTCCCCGGACGTCAACCGCGGCTACACCCCGCCGCGCACCGAGAAGCTGAGCCTGAGCCTGGGCGTGCCGGCGGCGGCCGAGGATCTTTTCGAGGCGTTCAACGTCGGTGCGGAGGCGGCCGCGTTCCCCGGGCTCGGGCTGCCCGAGGAGCACTACCCGGCCAACATCTGGCCGCCGCTGCCGGGCTTCCGGGACGCGGTGGAGGAGTGGTGCCGCCAGGCCGGCGGGCTGGCCCGGCGGCTGACCGGGATCTTCGCGCACGCCCTGGGGCTGGCGGTGGACCATTTCGTTCCGTTCACCGACCACTCCCTCGATGTGCTGCGGATGAACCACTACGCGCTGCCCGAGACGGAACTGGTCATCGACCGGGACCGGATGGGCATGGGCGCCCACACCGACTACGGCATCGTCACGGTGCTCTGGGCCGACCGGGTGCCCGGGCTCCAGATCCTCGACACCGAGGGCCGCTGGCACGATGTGCTGCCCGAGCCGGGCTGCCTGCTGGTCAACCTCGGTGATCTGCTGGCCCGTTGGACCAACGACCGGTGGCTGTCCACGCTGCACCGCGTGCTGCCGCCGGCCGATGCCAGCGGGCGGGTGGGGCGCCGCCGGTCCGCCGCGTTCTTCCACGACGGCAACTGGGACGCGGAGATCGCCTGCCTGCCCGGCTGCGTCCCGGCCGGCGCCGAGCCGCTGTATCCGCCCACCACCGTCGGCCGCCACCTGGCGGAGAAGCTGGGCGGTTCGCGCGCCGGGAAGCTCAACGCCAACTCGCCCCGGGAGGCGGCCCGGCTGCTCGCCGCCCGGACCGACGGCCCGTGACCCTGACCCCGCGCCGCACCACCCCGCGCCGCGCCGCCTCGCGCCGCCCCCGGCCCGTCCGCCCGGGCGGCGCGCACCACCCCGGTGCCGGACGGACCATCGGCCTCGGGGTGCAGCACGCCCTGGTGATGTACGCGGGCGCGATCGCGGTCCCGCTGATGTTCGGCGCCGGGGCGGGCCTGGACACCGCGGCCGTGAGCACCCTGGTCAACGCGGACCTGTTCGTCGCCGGAATCATCACCATCGTCCAGAGCCTGGGCGCGGGGCGGTTCCTGGGCGTGCGGCGGCCATTGGTGACCGGCGGCTCGTTCGTCTGCGTCACCCCGATGATCATGATCGCGCGGGAGTACGGGATGCCCGCGGTCTACGGCTCGATGATCGCGGCCGGGGTCTTCGGGATGCTGGTCGCGGTCCCGTTCGCCCGGCTGCTGCGGGCCTTCCCGCCGCTGGTCAGCGGGGTGGTGATCACCGTCGTGGGGCTGGCGCTGATCGGTGCCGCGCCCGGCATGATCGCCGGCGACGACCCGGCCGCAGCGGACTACGCGCCGCCCGTGCACCTCGCCCTGGCCGGCGGGGTGATCGGGTGCCTGCTGCTGCTCCGCCGCCTGCTGCGCGGGTTCCTGGCGCAGGTCAGCGTGTTGCTGGCGCTGCTCGCCGGGACGCTGGCGGCGGTCCCGGCGGGGCTGATCGACTTCTCCGGGGTCGGGTCAGCGGACTGGCTGGGGATCGTCACGCCGTTCCGCTTCGGGGCACCGGAGTTCCCGCTCGCCGGCGTGGTGTCGATGTGTGTGGTGATGCTGGTGGTGTTCGCCGAGTCGACCGCGCAGATGATCGCGGTCAGCGAGGCGGTCCAGCAGCCGCTCACCGACCGGGAGCTGGGCCGCGGGCTGGCCGCTGACGGCCTGTCAGGTGTGCTGGGCGGCGCGATGAACTCCTTCCCGGACACCGTCTTCGCCGGGAACATCGGCCTGACCATCATGACCGGCGTCCGCAGCCGGTACGTCACCGCGGTCGGCGGCGCCCTGATGATGTTCCTGGGCACGCTGCCCAAGCTCGGCGAGCTGATCGCCTCGCTGCCCCGGCCGGTGGTCGGCGGCGCCTCGCTGATCTGCTTCGCCACCGTCGCCATGGTCGGCGTGGACATCCTGCGCCGGGCCGGACTCGACCGCGGCGACAACCTCCTGATCGCCGCGGCCGCCATCGGTACGGGCATGCTGCCGGTGGTCGCGCCGCGGATCTACCACGCCTTCCCGCAGTGGTGGCAGCTGGTCTTCGGCAGCCCCTCGACCGCGGCGCTGGTGGTCGCCCTGGGGCTCCACCTGCTCTTCCGCCGGCGCCGGGCCGAGGAACCGCCGGAGCGGGCCGCCTGAAACGGCCTGCTCGACAAGGGAGTTGACGGTGCGTCAGGCCAGCTGCTGGATGCGGCGGGCCACCCGCTCGTGCTCCCGCAGCTTCTCCGCCAGGGCCGGCAGCCGCAGTTCACCGCCGTCCACCAGGACCCGGCCGCCGACGACCGTGGTCCAGGCCCGGGACGGGGCGCAGCGCAGCCACGCCTCGACCGGGTCGGTGAGCGCACCGGCCAGCGCGACCTCGGGGGTGTCCCAGACCACCAGGTCACCGCAGGCGCCCGGGCGCAGATGGCCCAGTTCGTCGTCCCGGCCCAGGCAGCGGGCCGAGCCGCGGGTGGCGATGTCCAGCGCGTCCCGGGCCGTCATCGCCGCCGGGCCGCCGCGGTAGCGGCCCAGCAGCAGGGCGTTGCGGGTCTCCAGCCACAGCGAGGCGTGGTCGGTGGAGGCCGAACCGTCGCAGCCGAGGCCGACCGGCATGCCCAGCCCGCGCATCTCCTGGACCGCCGCGGTGCCGCCCGCGATCAGCATGTTGGAACTGGGGCAGTGCGCCACGCCCACCCCGGCGGCGGCGAGCCGTTCGCGCTCCTCCTTGTCGGGGTGGACGCAGTGCGCGACCCAGGTGCGGTCGGTCATCCAGCCGACCGATTCGAAGTACTCGACGGGCCGGCAGCCGTAGTTCTCCAGGCAGTAGGTGTCCTCGTCGGGGTCCTCGGCGAGGTGGGTGTGCAGCCGGACGTCCAGCCGCTCGGCGAGTTCGGCGGTGGCGGTCATCACGTCCCGGGTGACCGAGAACGGCGAGCAGGGGGCCAGCGCGACCCGGATCAGCGCGCCCGGCTCCGGGTCGTGGTACGCCTTCACCAGCCGCTCGCTGTCGGCGAGGACCTCCTCGGCGGTCTGGGTGACCGAGCGGGGCGGCAGTCCGCCGTCCTCGGTGGAGCGGGTCATCGAGCCGCGGGTGGCGTGGAAGCGGAAGCCGAGGTCCCGGGCGGTGCGGATCTGGGCGTCGATCAGGCCGGGGCGGGGGTGGACGTAGTGGTGGTCAGCCGACGTCGTACAGCCGCCCATCAGCAGTTCGGCCAGGCCGACATAGGTGGAGAGGTGGACGGCCTCCTCGTCGAGGCCGGCCCACAGCGGGTAGAGGGTGGTGAGCCAGTTGAAGAGGGTGCCGTTGACGGCGGGGCCGTAGGAGCGGGTGAGGTTCTGGTAGATGTGGTGATGGGTGTTGATCAGGCCGGGGGTGACCAGGCGGCCGGCCGCGGAGAGCGTGCGGGCGGCCCGCTCCGGCTCGGTGCCGGGGGACCCGTACGCCGCGACGCGGCCGTCCCGCAGGGCGATCCAGCCGGCGGGGATCTCGGTGCCGCCGTCGATGACGAGCAGCCGGGCGTCGCGGACGAGCAGGTCGCCGCCGGCGGCCGGCTCTGCGGGGGTCTCCGGGTGGGGGCGGGTGTCGGCCATGCGTGAACTCCTGTGAGGCGGTGTGCCGGTGGGTGCCGGCACGGACTCGTGGGGTGCGCGCGGGGCCCTGTACCGGTGTGCTGCGCGGCCACCGGATCGGCACCGCCGGGCGGACCGGCGGACGGGCACTCCTCGTTGCGTTGTGCGGCGCGGCGGTCGGACGCCGCCGCCGTGGAAGCCCTGCCCGGAATTCGGCCGGGCACTCCCTACGGGCTCACGCGGGCCGTTCGGCCGGCAGCGGGCGGCGCAGGACGTAGCCGCCGACCGCGACCGCCACCGCGATCACGCAGCCGGCGAAGACCAGCCCGGCGCCGCGCAGCCCCAGCCCCTCGGTGAGCGCGCCGACGCCCACCACCGGCAGGGAGATGCCGAGGTAGGCGACGAGGAAGAAGGCCGAGAGGGTGCCGCCGCGGTGTTCCTCGGGGGCGGCGGCGCCGACCGCGGTCAGGCCGGCGCGGAAGGCGAGGCCCTGGCCGGTGCCGCCGCAGATCGCGCCGGCGACCAGCAGCGGAAGCAAGGTCGCGGCGAGCGAGGCGCCGACGAGCACGAGACCGGCGACGAGGACCAGGCAGCCGGCCGGCAGGGCGCTGCGGGGGCCGAGGCGCCCGGTGAGGGCCTGGCCGAGCGTGGAGCCGGCGAAGACCGAGCAGACGATCGCGCCGGACACCGCGAGGTTCGTGACGCCCAGGGTCTGCGCGACGAAGCTCGGCGCGACCGCGGTGAACAGCCCCAGCAGCGCGAATCCGGCGAACGCGGCGACCGCGGCGGGTGCGAACACCCCGCGGACCTCCGGCGGCACCCGCAGCCGCTGGAGGCCCGGCGAACGCGGCCGGTGCGCGACGGTCTCCGGCAGCGCCCAGGTCAGCCCGGCGGCGAGGACGAGCAGTCCGAGGTGGACGAGGAAGGGCAGGGCCAGCGGGCGCGGCGCGTACTGGGCGAGGATCCCGGAGAGCAGCGGGCCGCAGCCCAGGCCGCCCATGTTGGCGGCGGTGGCGGCGAAACCGGCCCGGGACTCCCGGCCGGGGCGGGCGAGTTCGAGGACGGCGGCGGTGGCGGCGCCGCTGAACAGCCCGGCGGCGAAGCCGGACAGCAGCCGGCCGGCCAGCAGCAGCGGCAGCCCGCCCTCGAAGAGGAAGCACAGCGCGCTGGCGGCGGAGAGGGCCAGCCCGGTGAAGAGCACCGGGCGGCGGCCGGTGCGGTCGGAGACGTTGCCGGCCAGGGCCAGGACGGCGATGACGCCGGCCGCGTAGGTGGCGAAGACCACCGTCACCATGAGTTCGGAGAAGCCGAGCTGGCGGCGGTAGAGGCCGTAGAGGGGGGTTGGCAGGGTCGTCCCGGCCATGCCGATCGCGAAGACGGCCGCGGCGGCGGCGCTGCCGGGGCGGTGGTTCCGGAGGCGGGGCACGGTCATGGCGTCAACGTAGGCGCGGGGGACCGCCGGTGCGAGGAGGCGGTGCGCCCGCGCGTGGCGGTGCCCCCGCGCGTGGGCGGGGGCACCGGTGCGTCCTTCCCCGGGGGCGGGGTCAGCGCGTGGGGGTGTTGGCGGCGGTGACGTTGACCGCCGCCCAGGCGCGGTCCACCGCCCGGTACGCCGCGCTGTCCGCGCCGTAGAGGTCCTTGGCGGCCTGGAGGGTCGCCACGCGGGCGCCGTGGAAGTCGGTGGTGGAGACCATGTAGCGGGTCAGCGCCCGGTAGAAGATCGCGGTCGCCCTGTCCCGGCCGATACCGGTGACCTTGCCGCCGTCGTAGGTGGGGGAGTCGTAGGCGACGCCGCCGATGGTCTTGCGGCCGCTGCCCTCGGCCAGCAGGTAGAAGGCGTGCGAGGAGACCCCGGAGCCGGCGTGCACCTCGGTGTCGTAGGTGTCCTTCGACCAGTAGTCGACGGTGCCTTCGAGGGTGTCCAGGGAGGGCCGGTCCATCCGGCGCAGGAACTTCTGGGCCAGGCCCAGCTTCTCGCCCATGAGGTAGTTCGGCGGGTTCTTCGGGTTGTCGGTGGCGAATTCCACCGCGGTGCCGAAGATGTCCGCCAGCGACTCGTTGAGCGCGCCGGGCTCGCCGAACTGGCGGCCCTCGGCGTCGACCCGGGTGGGCTCCAGGCGGGCGGTGGCGTCCACCACGCCGTGGGTCAGCTCGTGGCCGGTGACGTCCAGGACGACCAGCGGCTTGGTGAAGACCTTGCCGTCGCCGTCGCCGTAGAGCATGCAGCCGCAGTCCGAGGACCAGAAGGCGTTGCCGACGTTGCGGCCGTAGTGGACCAGGGCGTGCGCGCCGGCGCCGTCGTTCTTGATGCCGTTGCGGCCGAAGGTCTTCTTGTAGAAGTCCAGGGTGCTGGTGATCCCGTACTGGGCGTCGACCGCGGCGGTGACGCGGTTGGCCGCGGTGCCGTCGCCCCAGCGGTTGGTGCCGCTGGTGACCGGCCGGCCGGCGATGAAGGTGTCCAGCTCCCGGCCGCCGGCGTCGCGGGTCTCGGTGTTGCCGCGGGTGGTGTCGCGCAGCACGTAGGCGTGCGCGGCGGTACGGGTGGTGGACAGCTTCACCGGGCCGACGAAGAAGGAGGCGCCGGTGCCGGTGGCGGGTGCCGGGTAGCGGGCGGCCGGCGGGGCCGGCGGGGTGGCCGGGGTGGTGGCGGCCGGGGTGCCGGGCTTCGGCCGCTCGCCGCGCTGCCGGAGCTTGTGCAGCACGGTCGGCGAGAGGAACGGTTCGTTGACCGGGATGTCGCTCAGTACGCGGCCGGTGGTGGCGTCGATGACGACGGTCCGGGCGCCGCCGGTCTCGTCGGTGCGGCTGTCGGCGACCTGGACCTGGTACGCGAGGGTGGAGCGGCCGTCGCGGGCGTCCACCACGAGGCGGGGCTCGCCGGCCGTGCCCTGGGCCACCGCGGCGGCCTTGTCCGCGGCCTGGCGGCCCGACAGCTTCGGGCTGTCGGCGGGGGGTTCGACCTGGTGGCGGGCGGCCCGGGTGACGCCCTGGTAGGCGAAGTCCGCGCCCAGGTGGATGACCAGGTCGCCGCCGAGCACCGGCATCCCGCGGTGGGTCCGGACGAACCGCACGTGCCGGCGGCCGTCGGGGTCGGTGAGGGTGTCGGTGGCCTGGAGGGTGTCGTCCCGGCCGACGCCGGTGGCCGCGGCGTGGGCGTAGGCGGCGGCGCGGGCGGTGTCGACGACCGAGGGGGTGGCCGCGGTGGAGGCGGCGGGGGTGGCGGTGGCCGCGGCGGCGACGCCCGCGGTGAGGCCGGCCGCCGTGGTGACCGCCAGGGCTATCGCCAGGCGGCGGTTGCGTATGTGGGGTCTACGCACTGATTCGTTCCTTATGTGCTGTGGGCGGCGGTATGCGGCAACCGCCCGTACACGCGGTGCCGTTGCGCACCGCGGGGGCCGTCCGGCCCCGCACCGACCCTGGTATGCCTGGCATGGGCATGTAAAGGAAAATGATCGATTTTCCGCACCAGGAAGCCAAAAATTGATAATTGATCGACTTTGGGTAGTCGGAAGATGACCAATCGTGGTCCGGGAACGGAGACTCACGTCACGGCCCGAAGGTTGCACCGCGCGGGCCGGAAAATTTCCGGGCACGGCGAAGGCCGGGACCGCGCGGACGCCGTCCCGGCCTTCTGCTGCGTCTGGCCGCCGCCCCGCTAGCCCGTGCGGAAGAGCTCCTCCAGCGACGCCTCGGCCTTCTCACCGCCGCGGACGGCCTCCACGACGGCCTGGTGGAAGGCCCGGCTGTCCGCCTCGGAGTGGCAGGGGACGGGGCTGCCGACCATGGTGTACCAGTCCGAGGACCCGGTGTACTGGACGGCGACGTGCGCCTCGTCCTCCGACCACGTGGTGTGGATGGTCAGATCGCCCTGCATCGGGCCGATCTCCTCGGTCTGCACCGCGCCGGGGCGGGCGTGGATCCCGACCGTGGTCCAAGATGCCCAGGTCATGTCGTTCCCCTCGTCCCAGGGCCCCGGCCGGCAGCCGGGCACGGTGCTTCAAGTCTGGCACCCGACCTGCCGCCGCGCACCGCATCGACGGCCCGCCACGACGCCCCCGCACACTGTCACCATCCTCGCCACCGGGCTCTCACCGGCTCGTCACCCCGCCGTCACACAGGGTGCCGGCCAGCCAGTCGCCGATCGCGTCCAGGGCGGTGTCCGCGGCCGGCAGCGCCCCGGCCGCGCCGAGGAAGCCGTGGAAGGTGCCGGGGTGTTCGTCCACCCGCACCGGGACGCCGGACGCCCGCAGCGCCCGCCCGTAGGCGCGCCCCTCGTCCCGCAGCGGATCGCACTCGGGCAGCACCAGCAGCGCGGGCGGCAGCCCGGACAGGTCCCCGGCCAGCCCCGGCGAGGCGTAGGGGTGGTCCCGGTCGCCGTCCGGGCCGAGGTACTGGTCCCAGTACCACCGCATATGCGCCGTGGTGTGGAAGAAGCCGGTGGCGTAGGCGGTGGCCGAGGCGCCCTGGAGGCGGTGGTCGAGGACCGGGTAGACCAGCAGCTGGGCGGCGAGCGGCGGGCCGCCGCGGTCCCGGGCCATCAAGGTGACCGCGGCCGCGAGGTTGCCGCCGCTGGAGTCGCCCGCGACCGCCACCCGGTCCGGGTCGCAGCCCAGCTCCGCGGCGCGCGCGGCGGCCCACCGGGTCACCTCGTAGGCGTCCTCGGCGGCGGCCGGGAAGCGGTGCTCGGGGGCCCGGCGGTAGTCCACCGAGACCACCACCGCCCCGGCGCGCCGGGCGAGTTCGCGGCACAGCCCGTCGTGGGTGTCCAGATCGCACAGGACCCAGCCGCCGCCGTGGCAGAAGACGATCAGCGGGCGCGGTCCGGCGGCGGGCGCGCCGGGTTGGTAGATCCGGACCGGGACGGCGGGCGCCCCGGGCGGGCCGGGCACCGTCCGGTCGGCCGCGGTCACCCCGCCGGCGCCGGGCTCGGGCGGCGCGGCCCGTGAGGCGCGGCGCAGCGCCCCGGCGTCCAGCGGGCCGTCCGCCGGGTCGGGGAAGCCGGCCGCCATCGCGTCCACGATCCGCCGGGCGGCCGGGGAGAGCGGATCGGGGGCGGCGGATCCGGGCGGGGTGGCGGTCATCCGGTCGTCAGCCCCCCGTCCACCGCGAACTCCGCGCCGGTGATGTACGCGGACGCGTCCGAGGCCAGGAAGCGGACCAGTTCGGCCACCTCCTCCGGCTGCCCGACGCGGCGCAGCGGCACCCGGGGCGCCTGCCGCCCGGCGGGGCCCGCGCCGAGGACCTCGGCGATCATCGGGGTGTCGATCATGCCCGGGTGGACGGAGTTGACCCGGATCCGGTCCGCCGCCAGGTCCAGCGCCGCGGACTTGGTCAGTCCGCGCAGCCCGAACTTGCTCGCCCCGTACGCCGAGTGCCCGGGGATGCCGCGCAGGCCGGCGGTCGAGGAGATGTTGACGATCGAGCCGCCGCCCGCCCGGCGCAGCTCCGGGACGGCCGCCTGGATGCCCAGGAACGGGCCGATCAGATTGACCCGCAGCAGCCGCGCGAAGTTCTCCTCGGTCTCCTCCTCCACCGGCGCGGTGCGCCACAGCGCGGCGTTGTTGACCAGGATGTCGAGGCGGCCGAAGGCGTCGACCGCGGTGCCGACGACCGCCCGCCAGCCGTCCGCGTCGGTGACGTCGTGCCGGACGAAGCGGGCCGCGTCGCCCAGTTCGGCGGCGAGCGCCCGGCCCTCCTCCTCGCGGACGTCGCCGAGCACCACCCGGGCGCCGGACGCCGCGAACAGCCGGGCCTCGGCCGCGCCCTGCCCGCGCCCGGCCCCGGTGATCACCGCGACCTTGCCGTCCAGCCGCACGGCGTCGCTCATGCGGTGGCCTCCAGCGCGCGGAAGTGCGGGATGACCGTCTCGCCCCACTGCCGGATGGTCTCCAGGCAGGCTTCCTGCGGGACGCCGCCCATCTGGATCAGGCACATCACCTCGTCCACGCCGATGTCCCGCAGCTGCTCGACGTAGGCGATGGCGTCCTCGGCGGTGCCGTAGGCGTGCCGGGCGTTGTAGGTGCCGGTGTCGACCGGGCGGGCCGGGATGTTGGCCTCGTGCAGCTTGGCGACCAGCTGGTCGCGGCCCCGGTCCAGCGCCGCCACGTGGTCGTCGTGCTCGTCGTGGATGGTGGGCGCCGGGCCGTTGCCGTACCAGTGGGCGATCGCCTCGGCGAAGAACCGCTGGCCGCGGGTGCCGATGCGGTACGCGGCCGGGCCGTCGTCCAGGACGATGGTCGGGCAGAGCGCCGAGAAGTGGTCGTTGGCCTCGGTGGAGACGAACCGCTCCCCGTCGCGGGTGGCGATCGCCTCGTCGTAGACCTTGCGCATCGCGCGGACGTCGTCGGCGCCGGCGAACCCCATCACCAGCGCGCCGATGCCGAGTTCGGCGGCGAGCTTGAGGGTGTCGTGCTTGCTGCACGCCATGAACAGCGGCGGGTGCGGGTCCTGCACCGGCCGGGGCAGGATCGCGCCGGGGCCGATGTCGAGCGTGCCGTGCCACTCGAAGGTGTCGTCCCGCCAGGCGTTGCTGAAGATCCGCAGGGCTTCTTCCATCTGCGGATAGGTGTCCTCGGGCCGGACGCCGTACATCGACATCTCCTGCTTGGTGGCGCCGCGTCCGGCGCCGATGTCGACCCGGCCGCCGGAGAGCACGTCGAGCATCGCGGCCCGCTCGGCGACCCGGACCGGGTGCTGGTAGCCGAACGGCATGGTGACCACGCCGTGGCCGATCCGGATCCGGGAGGTCCGGGCGGCGACCCAGGTGAGGAAGATCTCCGAGGCGCTCATGTGCGCGTACTGGGTGAGGGAGTGGTGCTCGACCGCCCAGATGCGGTCGAAGCCCATCTCCTCGGCGTAGACGGCCTGTTCGACGCAGTCGTGGAGGACCTGGCGCTCGCGTTCGGGCGTCGGGTCGGCCAGCTGCGCCTCGAAGATCATCGAGAACTTCACGGAACTGCCTCCTCGTTCTGGAGGGTGGAGAGACTATTTCTAATAGGAATATGTCTAGCAGGTATACGTGCCCGGGGGAAGGGGGTCCGGTGATGTCCCGTCCGGGCCCGGACCGGGAGGTCGTAGACTGCGGAGCGTGACGGAGAAGAAGGCGCGCGGAGCGCAGGCCGGGGACGGCGCGGAGCGGCCGGCGCTGCCGGCGACCAGCTGGGCGGTGCTCGGACTCCTCTCCTTCGGCGAGGAGTTGTCCGGCTACGACCTCAAGAAGTGGTCGGACTGGTCGCTGCGCTTCTTCTACTGGAGCCCGTCGTTCAGCCAGATCTACGGCGAGCTCAAGCGCCTGGAGAAGGTCGGCTACGTCAGCTCGCGGATGGTCGCCCAGGAGACCGGCAACCGCGACAAGCGGGTCTACGTCATCACCGACGAGGGCATGGCGGCGGTCCGCCACTGGGCGCGCGAGGCGCCGGTCGAGCCGCCGGTGCTCAAGCACGGCGTCATGCTGCGGCTCTGGCTGGGGCATCTGCTGGAGGCCGACCAGATGCGCGAAGTCCTCGGCCGGCACCGGGAGTACGCCGAGACGATGCGGCAGCGCGCCGAGGTGGACGCCGCGGGCGCCCGCGCCGAGGCGGCCTGGGCCTACCCCTCGCTCGTCCTGAAGTGGTCCGAGCGGTACTACGCCTCCGAGCGCGACCTCGCCGACGCGATGCTGGCCGACCTGGATGAGATGGCGGCCGCGGAGGGTGCCGGCGAGGCCGGCGACGCGGGGCGCAGGCGCCCGTAGGTGCGCCGGAAGTAGAGCAGCGGGCCGGTCTCGCGCAGCCGCTCCGGCGGGGTGAGCGCGGTGACCCGGCCGAGCGCGATCAGGTGGTCGCCGCCGGGCAGCGCGTCCACCAGCTCGCATTCGAGGGTGGCGAGCGCCGCGGTGAGCAGCGGGGCGCCGTTGACGCCGGACCGCCAGTCCACGCCGTGGAACTTGTCGCCGCCGGTCACCGCGAACTGCCGGCACAGCTCCTGCTGGTCGGCGGCCAGGACGTTGACCGCGAACCGCCCGGCCTCGCTGATCGCCGGCCAGGTCGTGGAGGTCAGGGCCGGGCAGAAGCAGACCAGCGGCGGGTCCAGGGAGACCGAGGAGAAGGACTGGACGGCCATCCCCACCGGGCTGCCGTCGGGCCGGCGGGCGGTGATCACGGCCACGCCGGTGCAGAAGCGGCTGAGCGCCTCGCGCATCGCGGTGTCGTCGAACGGGACGGTGGGGGCGGTGGTGGACGGGGTGAAGGCGGGCATATCGGCCTCCCGGGAGTGGAGTTTTTCTCCGGACTATTTCTACTAGGTATATGCCTAACAGAAACACTGTGATTGGATACCGGCCACGTCCGCACGTCAAGTAGGCGGCACCGCATCGCAGCCGCCGCCACCTCCGAGCAAGGGAGCGGGAGGGCCAATGACCTGGGCACACCACCACTCACACGAGCCGCCGCAGCCGGCGGCACCGGAAACCGTCGCGGCGCTCGCCGCCCACGCCGCCCGCGTTCACGGCGACCGGGAAGCACTGGCCGACGGCGAAGTCCGCTGGACCTTCGCCCAGTTGGCCGCCGAGATCACCGCCGCCGCCCGTGCCGCCGTAGCCCACGGCATCCGGCACGGCGACCGGATCGCCGTCTGGGCACCCAACAGCCGCCAGTGGATCACCGCCGTCCTCGGGGCGGTGTCCGTAGGCGCCGTCCTCGTACCCCTCAACACCCGCTACAAAGCCGCCGAGGCCGCCGACATCATCCGCCGCAGCGGCGCCACCCGCCTCTTCACCGCGCGCGGCTTCCTCGGCTGCGACTACGACGATCTGCTGCACGACTCCGGGGAGGACCTGGGCGGGCTGCGCGGCACCGTGGTGCTCCGCGACGACGGGCCGCCCGGCCGGCCCGCCCGCCCCGGCACCCTGTCCTACGCCGACTACCTCGCCGCCGGCCACCGCGTCGGCGACGCCGAACTCGCCGCCCGCACCGCCGCCGTCCGCCCGGACGACCTGGCCGACATCCTCTTCACCTCCGGCACCACCGGCCGCCCCAAGGGCGTACTGGCCACCCACGGCCAGACCATGCGGGTCTTCGACGCCTGGGCGCGGCTGGTGACCCTGCGCCCCGGGGACCGCTATCTGCTGGTCAACCCCTTCTTCCACACCTTCGGCTACAAGGCCGGGGTGCTGGCCTGCCTGCTGCGCGGCGCCACCATGCTGCCCGAGGCGGTCTACGACGCCGACCGGATCCTGCGCCGCACCGCCGAGGAGCGGGTCAGCGTCCTGATGGGCCCGCCGACCGTCTTCCACGGCCTGCTCAACCACCCCGACCGGGCCCGGCACCGGCTCAGCTCGCTGCGGCTGGCCGGCACCGGCGCCGCCCTCGTGCCGGCCGAACTCGTCGTGCAGATCCGCGAGCAGCTGGGCATCCCGGACGTGTTCACCGCCTACGGGCTGACCGAGTCCGCCGGCGTGGTCACCGTCTGCCCGACCGACGCCGACGCGGAAACCCTCGCGCACACCGTCGGACTGCCGCTGCCCGGCACCGAACTGCGGATCGTGGACCCCGCCGGCCGGCCGCTGCCGCCCGGCGAACCGGGCGAGGTGGTGGTCCGCGGCTACCACGTCATGCCCGGCTACCTCGACGACCCGGCCGCCACCGCCGCCGCCGTCGACCCGGACGGCTGGCTGCACACCGGCGACGTCGGCGTCCTCGACGACCGCGGCTTCCTCACCCTCACCGACCGCCTCAAGGACATGTACGTCGTCGGCGGCTTCAACGCCTATCCGGCCGAGGTGGAACGGGTGCTGCGCGGCCATCCGGAGATCGCCGACGTCGCCGTGGTCGGCGCGCCGGACGCCCGGCTCGGCGAGGTCGGGGTGGCATTCGTCGTCCCCGCGGCGGGCAGCGCACCCGATCCGGGGGAACTGAACCGGTGGGCCCGCGAACGGCTCGCCAACTTCAAGGTGCCCCGGCGCTACCACCTCGTCCCGGAACTGCCGCGCAACGCCGGCGGCAAGGTCCTCAAGGGCGAACTGCGCCGGACGGCCCGGAACGAAGGGAGGAACGGCGGATGAGACCGACCGGCGAACAGGAGGAACTCCGCGCCGCGGTACGGCAGTTGCTGGCCAGGAACCCCGGCCCGGACGCCTGGGGCCCGCTCACCGGGCAGATCGGCGCGGCCGGACTGGCCGTCCCCGAGGAGCACGGCGGCGCGGGCTGCGGTCCGCTGGAGATCCATGTGGTGATGGAGGAGCTGGGCCGGGCGCTGACCCCCGTACCGTTCCTCGGGTCCGCGGTCCTGACCACCCATGCCCTGCTCGCCACCGGCGACACCGCGCTGCTGCCCGGGCTGGCCGAGGGCACCTCCGTGGGCGCGCTGGCCTGGGCCGAGGACGGTTCGTGGGAGCCGTCCACCGTACGCGCCACCGCCCGCCCGGGACCGGACGGCGGCTGGCGGCTCTCCGGTGCCAAGGACCACGTCCTGGACGGCGCGGACGCCGATGTGCTGGTGGTGGCCGCCCGCACCGCCGCCGGCGTCTCCCTCTTCCACGTCCCGGCCGGCGGACCCGGCGTCCGCCGCGAGCGGCTGGTGCCGATGGACACCACCCGCCCGCAGGCCCGGGTGGTCCTGGACAGCGCCGAGGGCCGGCTGCTGGGCGCGGACGGCGACGGCGAGCGGGTGCTGGCCCGCGTACGGGACCTGGGGTGCGTGGCGCTCGCCGCCGAACAGGTCGGCGCGGCCGAGCGCTGCCTGGAGCTGACCGTCGCCTACGCCAAGGAGCGGGTGCAGTTCGGGCGGCCGATCGGCTCCTTCCAGGCCGTCAAGCACCGGCTGGCGGACGCCTACGTCCAGGTGGAGGCGGCCCGGTCGATCGCGCTGGGCGCCGCGTACGAGGCCGCGGGGGAGGGCGGCGGGGAGGGCCTGGCCCGCTGCGCGGCGGCCGCCAAGTCGGCCTGCTCGGAGGCGTTCTCGGCGGTGGCCGGGGAGATGATCCAGCTGCACGGCGGGATCGGCATCACCTGGGAGCACGACGCCCACCGCTACTTCAAGCGGGCCCACGGCAGTGCCCAGCTCCTGGGGTCCCCGGCCGCCCATCGCGGTCGGCTGGCCGCCGAGCTGGACCTGACGTCACGTCAAGTAGCTTGAAAACGGCGTATATAGCGCGGCCCCGGGCCGCCGGAGGTGATCCGGCGGCCCGGGGCCGCGCTGGTGCCCGGACTGCCGGTTATCCGGCCAGGACCCGGGCCCGGCACTCGGCCGGGGTGCCCCAGGCGTCCCGGAGCGGGCGGGCCTTGCGGATCCACAGGGACAGGTCCGGTTCGTCGGTGTAGCCGACCGCGCCGTGCAGCTGGAGCGCGGTGCGCGCCGCCGCGTAGCACGCCTCGCCCGCCGCCGCCTTGGCCGCCGCGGCCTCCGCCCCGGCCGAGGGCGCGCCGGCCGCCAGGGTCAGGGCCGCCGCGTGCACCAGCGGCTGGGCGAACTCCAACCCGATCAGGGTGTCCGCGAGCCGGTGCTTGACCGCCTGGAACGAGCCGATCGCGCGCCCGAACTGGGTGCGCTGCCGCACATAGGCCACGGTCGAGTCCAGCAGGGCCCGGCCGGTGCCGAGCGCCTGCGCGGCGGTGAGCAGCCGGGCCAGGTCGGTGGCGTGGCCGGCCGCCGCGGTGACCTCCGGGCCGCGGGCCAGGACCGTCCCGCCGAGCGGCCGGGAGAGCCGCCGCACCGGGTCGAGGGCGGGCTGTACGGGGCCGTGCGCCTCGGTGGTGCACACCGTGTCGCCCCGGACGACGAAGACCGTGTCGGCGGCGTCGGCGTCCAGGGCGTACGGGGCCCCGTCGGCGCACAGGCCGACGAGCGCGTCACCGGCGGCGATCCGCGGCAGCCAGGCGGCGGCCGCCGCGCGGTCGCCGAGCCGGTGCAGGAAGACCGCGGCGGCGGCCGTCTCCACCAGCGGACCGGGCACCGCATGGCGCCCCAACTCCGTGAAGGCGACGGCGAGTTCGAGGGGCAGCGGGCCCATCCCGTCGTACTCCTCGGGGGCCGCGAGGGCGAACACCCCGGTCTCCGCGAGCCGGGCCCACAGATCGCGGCCCGGCTTGTGCTCGCCGGCGGCCCAGGCGCGGGCGGCGGCCGGGGTGCCGGCCGCGCCCAGCAGGGCGTCCAGCGTACGGGCGAAGTCCCGCTGCTCCGCGCTCAGCAGGAACCGCATGGCAGCCGCCCTTCGCAGAAGCCGCCGGGCCCGGAAAGGCCCCTGTCCGTACGGCAGTTGACCCTCATCCCCGGGCCTCCTTCGGCAGGCCGAGCAGCCGCTCGGCGATGATGTTGCGCTGGATCTCGTTGGTGCCGGCGTAGACGGGGCCGGCGAGGGAGAAGGTGTAGCCCTCGGCCCAGCCGCCGTGCGCCGGGGCCTCGTCGGCGTCGTCGGCGAGGGTGCCGGCGGGGCCGAGCAGGTCCAGGGCGGTCTCGTGCAGGGCGATGTCCAGTTCGGACCAGAAGACCTTGTTGAGGCTGGACTCGGCGCCGACGCCCGCCCCGTCCGCGAGGCGGGAGGCGGTGGCGTAGGTGAACAGCTGGTAGGCGCGGGCGCCGATCACCGCGTCGGCGACCCGGTCGCGCAGCGCGGTGTCCGCCGGGTCCGCCGCCTCCCGCCACAGGGCGGTGAGCCGGTCGGCGGCGGCGGTGAAGCGGCCCGGGCTGCGCAGGGTCAGGCCGCGTTCGTTGCCGGCGGTGCTCATCGCCACCCGCCAGCCCTGGCCCGGCTCGCCGATGACGTCCTCGTCGGGGACGAAGACCTCGTCGAGGAAGAGCTCGGCGAAGGCCGGTTTGCCGTCCAGCCGGCCGATCGGGCGGACCGTCACACCGGGCGCGTCGAGCGGGAACATCAGATAGGTCAGACCCTGGTGCGGCCGGGGCGTGCCGGGCTCGCTGCGGAACAGGCCGAAGGCGCGGTCGGCGAAGGCGGCCCGGGACGACCACGTTTTCTGGCCGCTCAGCAGCCAGCCGCCGTCGGTCCGGACCGCCGTCGAGCGCAGCGACGCCAGGTCGGAGCCGGCCTCCGGCTCGGACCACGCCTGGGCCCAGATCACCTCGCCGGTCGCCATCGGGCCGAGGACCCGGGCGCGCTGCTCGGGGGTGCCGTGCTCGAAGAGGGTGGGGGCGAGGAGGTTGATGCCGTTCTGGCTGACCCGGCCGGGCGCGCCCGCCGCGTAGTACTCCTCCTCGAAAATCAGCCACTGGAAGAGGGAGGCGCCCCGGCCGCCGTACTCCTCGGGCCAGGAGACCACCGACCAGCGGGCGTCGGCGAGTTGGCGCTCCCACGCGCGGTGCGCCGCGAAGCCCTCGCGGGTCTCCAGCGACGGCAGCGGCGTCGCGGGCACGTGCGCGGCGAGCCAGGCGCGGGCCTCGGCCCGGAACGCCGCGTCGGCCTCGCTTGCGTCCAGATCCATCAGGAACCGGCCTCCTTCATCTTGGCGATGTCCATCCCGCCGAGGGAGTCCCGGGCGGTCTCGGCGTTGTGCGCGTGCGCGAGGTGGTGCAGTCCGAAGACCGAGTCCAGGCCCGGGTGCAGGCCCTGGAGGTCCTCGGCCTGGTTGACCGCGCGCTTGGTCAGCGCCAGCCCCATCCGCGGCATCTCGGCGATCCGCTCGGCCAACTCCCGTGTGCGGTCGGTGAGTTCGGCGCGCGGTACGACGCGGTTGACCCACCCCAGTTCGTAGGCCCGCCGGGCCGGCATCCGGTCGCCGGTGTAGAGGAACTCCTTGGCGATCCGCGGCGGCATCACCCACGGGTGGGCGAAGTATTCGACGCCGGGGATGCCCATCCGGACGACCGGGTCGGCGAAGAAGGCGTCGTCGGCGGCGACGATCAGATCGCAGATCCAGGCGAGCATCAGCCCGCCGGCCACGCACGCCCCCTGCACGGAGGCGATCAGCGGCTTGGGGAGTTCCCGCCAGCGGCGGCACATGCCGAGGTAGACCTCGGACTCGCGGGCGTAGCGGCTCTCCGCGCCGGCCTTGTCCGAGTGGTCCCACCACAGTCCGGCCTTGCGGTCGAACGGGAGGTGGGCGTCCCGGCCGGGGCTGCCGATGTCGTGGCCGGCGGAGAAGTGCCGGCCCTCGCCGGCCAGCACCACGACCTTGACCTCGTCATCGTCCGCGGCGCGGTAGAAGGCGCGGTCCAGGGCGTAGGTCATCGCGGAGTTCTGGGCGTTGCGGTAGTCCGGGCGGTTCATGGTGACGGTGGCGACCGGGCCCTGCCGGACGTAGCGCACCACGGGCGTCTCTTCACCGGCGGTCATCGGCGACTCCTTCCCTAACAAGTGTTTGGTAGGTTAACGTACGGCCATGAGCAGCGTCGAGGCCCCCACCACCGTCGAGAGCTTCCGCACCGAGATCCGCAGCTGGCTGCGGGCCAACCTCACCGGGGAGTTCGCGGCCCTGCGCGGCCGCGGCGGCCCCGGCCGCGAACACGAGGCGTTCGCCGAACGCCTCGCCTGGGAACGCCATATGGCCGCCGCCGGCTGGACCTGCGTCGGCTGGCCCGAGGAGTACGGCGGGCGCGGCGCCACGCTGGAACAGCAGGTCGCCTTCCACGAGGAGTACGCGCTGGCCGGCGCGCCCGCCCGGGTCAACCACATCGGCGAGCAGCTCCTCGGCCCCACCCTGATCGCCTTCGGCACCGACGAGCAGCGGGCCCGCTTCCTGCCGGAGATCGCCGCCGTACGGGAGCTGTGGTGCCAGGGCTACAGCGAGCCGGACGCCGGCTCGGACCTGGCCAACGTCCGGACCCGCGCCGCCTGGGACGAGGAGCGCGGGGAGTGGGTGGTGGACGGCCAGAAGATCTGGACCTCGCTCGCCCAGGAGTCCCAGTGGTGCTTCGTCGTCGCCCGCACCGAACCGGGGTCGGCGCGCCACCGGGGGCTGTCGTACCTCCTCGTCCCGCTCGACCAGCCCGGTGTCGACATCCGGCCGATCACCCAGCTCACCGGCACCTCGGAGTTCAACGAGGTGTTCTTCGACGGGGCGCGGGCGCCGCACGTGGTCGGCGCGCCCGGCGACGGCTGGCGGATCGCGATGGCCACGCTGGGCTTCGAGCGCGGGGTGTCCACCCTCGGCCAGCAGGTCGGCTTCCGGCGCGAACTGGAGGCGCTGATGGAGCTGGCCCGGCGGAACGGCGCGGTGGACGACCCGCTGATCCGCGACCGGCTGGCCCGCGCCTGGATCGGCCTGGAAACCATCCGCTGCAACGCCCTGCGGATGCTGGACGGCGTCGCGGCCGGCGCGCCCGGCCCGGAGGCGTCCATCGGCAAGATCTTCTGGGCGACCTGGCACCGCGAGCTGGGCGAACTGGCCATGGACGTCTGCGGCGCCGGCGGCCTGCTCGCCGCCGGCGAGCCGTACGACCTCGACGACTGGCAGCGGCTCTTCCTCTTCTCCCGCGCCGACACCCTCTACGCGGGCTCCAACGAGATCCAGCGCAACATCATCGCCGAGCGGGTGCTCGGCCTGCCGAAGGAGGCGAAGGCATGACGGGGTCCGGGGCGCCGGCGTATGTGGCCGGGCACGAACTGCTGGCGGGGCGGACGGCGGTGATCACCGCCGCGGCCGGGGCCGGGATCGGCGGGGCGACCGCGCGGCGCTTCCTGGAGGAGGGCGCCCGGATCGTCATCGGCGACGCGCACGCCCGGCGGCTGGCGGAGAGCGCCGCCGCGCTGGCCGGGGAGTTCGGCGCCGACCGGGTCGCCGGGCTGCCCTGCGACGTGACCGACGAGGCGCAGGTGGCGGCGCTGTACGCGCTCGCCGAGGAGCGCCACGGCCGGCTGGACATCGTCGTCAACAACGCCGGCCTGGGCGGCACCGCCGAGCTGACCGAGATGACCGACGAGCAGTGGGACAAGGTCATCGACGTCACCCTCAACGGCACCTTCCGCTGCACCCGGGCCGCGCTGCGCCGGATGAAGGCCGCCGGACAGGGCGGAGTGATCGTCAACAACGCCTCCGTCATCGGCTGGCGCGCCCAGCGCGGCCAGGCCCACTACGCCGCCGCCAAGGCCGGGGTGATGGCGCTGACCCGCTGCGCCGCGGTGGAGGCCGCCGACTACGGGGTGCGGGTCAACGCGGTCGCGCCGAGCCTGGCCATGCACCCGCACCTGGTGAAGGTCACCACCCCCGAGCTGCTGGCCGAGCTGACCGAGAAGGAGGCGTTCGGCCGCTACGCGGAGCCGTGGGAGGTGGCCAACGTGATCGTCTTCCTGGCCGGGGACTACGCCTCGTACATGACCGGGGAGACCGTGTCGGTCAGCTCCCAGCATGCGTGAGGAGCGCCGCGGCGAACTCCTGGCCACCGCGGCCGAGGTGTTCGCCGCCCGGGGCTACAACGCGACCACGGTCCGCCGGCAGCCTCTACTACCACTTCGACTCCAAGGAGTCGATGGTGGACGAGATCCTCTCCGCCTTCCTGGACGAGCTGTGGGCCGGCTACGACGCGGTACTGGCGGCCGCGCTCGGGCCCCGGGAGACCATCGAGGCGCTGGTCACGGCGTCGTTCCGGGGGATCGACCGGCACCGGGCCGCGGTCGCGATCTACCAGAAGGAGGCCCGGCACCTCGCCGCCCGCCACCCCCGCTTCGGCTATCTCGCCGACGCCCGGCGCCGGTTCGCCCGGGCCTGGCTCGGCACGCTGGAGCGCGGGGTGGCCGGCGGCGCCTTCCGCGCCGACCTCGACATCCGGCTGACGTACCGCTTCGTCCGCGACACCGTCTGGGTCGCGGCGTCGTGGTACCGGCCGGGCGCACAGCACAGCCCCGAGGAGATCGCCCGCCAGTACCTGTCGATGGTGCTGGACGGGATCGCGGTGCGGGACTGGGCGGTGCGGACCTGAGCGTTGCGGGCCTGTCCCGCACCTCCGCAGAATGTCAATCAAGGACCAAGGAGTTCACCATGCCCGAGGCGTATCTCGTCGATGCCGTCCGCACCCCGGTGGGGAAGAAGGGCGGCGGGCTGGCCGCCGTCCATCCGGCCGACCTCGGCGCCCATGTGCTGTCCGCGCTGATGGAGCGCACCGGAATCGATCCGGCCGCCGTGGAGGACGTCGTCTTCGGCTGCCTGGACACGGTCGGGCCGCAGGCCGGGGACATCGCCCGGACCTGCTGGCTGGCCGCCGGGCTGCCGGAGGAGGTGCCCGGCGTCACCGTCGACCGGCAGTGCGGCTCCTCGCAGCAGGCCGTGCACTTCGCCGCCCAGGGAGTGCTGTCCGGCACCCAGGACCTGGTCGTGGCCGGCGGGGTGCAGAACATGTCGCAGATCCCGATCGCCTTCGCCAGCCGCCAGGCCGCCGAGCCGCTGGGCCTCACCCAGGGCCCGTACGCCGGGTCGGCGGGCTGGCGGGCCCGCTACGGCGACCAGCCGGTCAACCAGTTCCACGGCGCCGAGCTGATCGCCACCAAGTGGGACATCTCCCGGGAGCAGATGGAGGAGTTCGCGCTCCGCTCGCACCAGCGGGCGGTCCGGGCCGCCGACGAGGGCCGCTTCGACCGGGAGATCGTCGCGTACGGCGAGGTCACCGCCGACGAGGGCCCGCGCCGGAACACCTCGCTGGAGAAGATGGCGCAGCTGGCGCCCGTGGTCGAGGGCGGCCGGCTGACCGCCGCGGTCTCCTCGCAGGTCTCGGACGGCGCCGCCGCGCTGCTGCTGGCTTCCGAGCGGGCGGTGGCCGAGCACGGCCTGACCCCGCGGGCCCGGATCCACCACCTCTCGGTCCGCGGCGAGGACCCGATCCGGATGCTGTCCGCGCCGATCCCGGCCACCGCGTACGCGCTGAAGAAGACCGGGATGACGCTGGACGACATCGACCTGGTGGAGATCAACGAGGCGTTCGCGCCGGTGGTGCTGGCCTGGCTGAAGGAGACCGGCGCCGACCCGGAGCGGGTCAACGTCAACGGCGGCGCCATCGCGCTGGGCCATCCGCTGGGCGCGACCGGCGTCCGGCTGATGACCACGCTGCTGAACGAACTGGAGCGCACCGGCGGCCGGTTCGGGCTGCAGACCATGTGCGAGGGCGGCGGCCAGGCCAATGTGACGATCATCGAGCGGCTGTGACGGCGGCGGGGCGGTGAATCAGCGGAGACCGCCGGGGCGGTGCGGGCCGTCCCGGCGGTCTCCGTGCGTTCCGGCGGTCTCGTACGTCGTGGCGGTCTTATACGTCCTGGCGGGGCCGGGCGCCCCTCAGTGCAGCAGCCGGGCGCGGAGCCGGGCCAGGGTCGAGGTGTGCAGGCCGAGGCCGGCGCTGAGGTAGCGGGGGATGTCGCCGTAGTCCTGCCGCAGTTGGTCGAGGCCGGCGGCCAGATAGCCGGAGCGGACTTCTTGGAGCGGGATGAGCAGGTCGGTGTCCTGCATCAGCCCGGCCTGCTTGAGCTGGGCGCGTACGGCCGCGTCGGCGTCCCGGCGCAGGGTGTTGGTGAGCAGGTAGTCCTGTTCGGCGGTGGCGTGCGGGACGCCGAGCAGCCGCAGCAGGAGGTAGGTCAGCCAGCCGGTGCGGTCCTTGCCCGAGGTGCAGTGGAAGAGCAGCGGCAGCCGGTCCTGGTCCGCGAAGCGGGTGAGCATGGTGGCGAAGGCGGCGCGGTTGGCGGCACTGGTGACGAATGTCGGGTACACGTCACGCATAAGGGCCTCACCGCGGCCGTCGCCCAGTCTGCGCTGCTGCTCGACCGGGTCCTTGGTGGCGATGGCGGCCTGCATCGCGGCGAACAGCCCGGTGTCGTTGACCGGCAGCGAGGTCACCGCGAGCCCGGCGGGCAGCCGGTCCGCGCCGTCGAACGAGACCTCCGACGGCACCCGCATATCGATCACGGTACGCAGTCCGAGGCGGTGCAGGACGGTCAGGTCGTCGGGGGTCAGCTTGGGGAGCGAGTCGGAGCGGAACAGCCGTCCGTAGCGGACCGTCCGGCCGTGGTCGGTGCGGTAGCCGCCCAGGTCGCGGCAGTTGACCGCGCCGTGCAGGGGGACCCGGCGGGCGGGCGGCGGGGTGCTGCGCCGGGCGCGCGGGGTGGCGGCCGCGCCGGCGGCGTCGGCCGGTGCGCCGCAGCCGGCGGCGGCGAGGCCGCCGACGCCGAGGGCGGAGCCGAGGAGGAGGGTGGTGACGCGTCGTCGGGAGGGGAACACGCGGCAGCTCCTGGGGGGAGGGGGAGGGGAGAGCCCTGGGGAGGGCCCCGCTGAAGGGGCCCGGGGGAAGGGGCCCGGGCGCGGGCCGTGGGCCGGTCCGCGCCCGGGTGGCCGGTCAGCGGGGCAGGCCCGCCAGCGTGCGGTGCGCCTCGGTCATGATCCGGGCGACCAGTTCGGCACACGAGGGAAGGTCCTCGATCACCCCGGCGACCTGGCCGGAGGCCATCACGCCGAGGTCGGTGCGGCCGTCCACCATCGACGCCTTGAGCAGCATCGGGGTGTTGGCCGCCAGCAGCACCTGACTCCACGTCAGGTCCTTGCCGTGCTTCATCGCCAGTCCGTCGCGCACCATCCGCGACCAGCTCAGACCGGACAGCTTGCGGAACGACGCGGCGTGCCGCACCGCCCGCACCAGCGCGGACGCCCGCCCGGACCGCTCCAGCGTCCGGACCAGCTCACTGCGCAGCATCCGGTGCGGCAGCCCGTCCACCTTGGTGGTGACGGTGACGTCGGTGACCGCGGCGGCCAGATAGCGGTCCTGGACGGCCGGCGGCACGGTGCTGTCGGAGGTCAGCAGGAAGCGGGTGCCCATGGCGATCCCGGCGGCCCCGTAGGCGAGCGCGGCGACCAGGCCGCGGCCGTCGAAGAAGCCGCCCGCGGCGATCACCGGGATGTCCACCGCGTCCACGACCTGCGGGAGCAGCACCGTGGTGGCCACGCTCCCGGTGTGCCCGCCGCCCTCGCCGCCCTGGACGACGACCGCGTCCGCGCCCCAGGCCGCGACCTTCTCGGCGTGCCGCCGGGCCCCGATGGACGGGATCACCACCACCCCGGCGTCCTTGAGCCGGGCGATCAGCTCCCGGGAAGGCGCCAGCGCGAACGAGGCGACCCGGACGCCCTCCTCGATGATGATCCGCACCCGGTCCGCCGCGTCGCCCGCGTCGGCCCGCAGATTGACGCCGAACGGCTGGTCCGTACGGGACTTGACCTCGCGGACCGCCGACCGCAGCTGGCCGGGCGTCATGGTCGCCGAGGCGAGGATGCCCAGCGCGCCCGCCTCGGCGGTGGCGGAGACCAGCCGGGGGCCGGCCACCCAGCCCATCCCGGTCTGCACGATCGGGTACCGGACGCCGGTCAGCTCGGTCAGCGGGGTGGCGAGAGCCGGGACGGCGCCGGTGTCCGGGTCGCTTCCGGTGGCCGGTGCGGCCTCCCGGCTCATGCCGGCACCTCGCGGTCGCGCAGCCCCCGCGGGTCCAGCACCTCGCGGATCAGCCGCAGCTCCTCCTCGGACGGCTCCCGGGTGTACGGGATCTCGTCCGGGAGGGCGAGCGCGAAGCCGGTGGCGTCCCGCACCTCCGCGACGGTGACGCCGGGGTGCAGCGAGGCCAGGCGCATGCGGTGGTCGGGGGTGGCGAAGTCGAACACACCGAGGTTGCTGACGACGCGGGGGATGCGGTGGTAGCGGGTGGCGGACGGCCCGGCGGCCGCCGCCCGGTCGTAGCCCACCCCGCAGACCATGTCGACCTTCTCCACGAACACCCGCGGCGAATGCCGGGGGACCCAGTAACTCGTCGGATTGTTCAGGGTGTTGACCGGCGCTCCGCGCACGCCGAGGAGCTGCCGGGCGGGCCGCTCCCAGTCACCGATGCAGGAGATGTTCTGGTTGCCGTAGCGGTCGAGCTGACTGGCGCCCATCATCACGTGCCGCCGCCCGCCGGTGACCATGGTCAGGTGCTGGCGGTACGGCAGCCAGCCCTCGGGCCGGCCGTCCGCGTCGACGAGCATCGCCTCGCCGTCGGTCAGCAGCAGGTCGGGGGCGAAGGTGCGCCGGGCGAGCCGGGCGCCCAGACCCGGCACGATGCCCATCGGGCTGGCCAGTACCTCCCCGTCGCCGCGCCAGGCGTCGGCGCAGGCGATCACGCAGTATTCGGCGCGGCTGGTCATCGCGTCTCCTCGTGCCAGGTCTGGACGGCCTGCTGGTAGCTCTTCTCGTCGCCGCGCAGGAACCGCTCGGCGAACTTTGGCCAGGGCGTGCCCGCGTAGAGCTTCTGGAACGCCTCGTCGCGGTCGTAGTCCGGTACGCAGGAGGTGAAGTGCGCGCCGTTGGGCGTCTCCACGACACCGGTGACGGCATGCCGTTTGACCAGCAGCGTCTGCGGGGGCGCGCCGTCGAAGCCGCCCGCGTCCACGAGCCGTTCGCAGGAGACGTACGCGGTGTCCGCCGCCTCGCAGAACAGGTCGTCGAAGTACGGGTCCGGGCCGAGGTACTGGCCGTTGCCGAGCCGGTCGGCGCGGTTGACGTGGACCAGCGCCGCGTCCATCCGCAGCGCCGGCATCGCCACCAGCGTCTCCCCGTCCTCGTACGGCGACGTCACCGTCTTCAGCTCGGGGTTGACCCGCATCACGTCCGAGCCGAGGCCGGCCCGGACCGGCAGGAACGGCAGCCGGTTGGCGGCGGCGTGCAGCCCCCACATGAACATCGCCTCGTCGATCTCCATGAGGCCGAACGCGCCGGACTCGCGGGCCGCGCGGAAGTGCGGCTCCAGCGGGATCGAGTCCAGCGTGGCGAACGCGGTGACCAGCTTGCGGATCTTCCCGGCGGCGGCCAGCAGGCCCACGTCGGGACCGCCGTAGGAGATCACCGTCAGGTCGGTGACGTCGGAGCGGAGCAGCGCGCGGACCAGGGCCATCGGCTTGCGGCGCGAGCCCCAGCCGCCGATGCCCAGGGTCATGCCGCTGTGCAGCCGCGCCACGACGTCCTCGGGGGTCATGGTCTTGTCGGTCACGGTCGATCCGGTCCTTCCGTGTGCCCGGCGCCGCCGAAGGTGTCACGCACCCGGTCGGCGACGCCGCTGAGGTTGGCCTCGAAGGTGAAGCCCTGCTCGAAGCGGTAGCTGCGGCGGACGTCCACCGGGTCGATGCCGTTGATGGCGGCCTTGGCGAGCCGGAGCAGATAGCCGTCCTTGCGGGCGATCTCCCGGGCCAGTTCCAGGGCCGCGTCGTGCAGTCCGGCGCGCGGGACGACCCGCCAGACCGAGCCGTGCGCGTGGAGCTCCTGCGCGGTGGCGGTCCGGGAGGTGTAGTACAGCGCGCGCATCAGGTGCTGCGGGACGAGCCGGGCCAGGTGGGTGGCGGCGCCCAGCGCGCCGCGGTCCAGCTCCGGCAGCCCGAACGTGGCGTCGTCGCTGGCCACGATGGCGTCGGCGTTGCCGACCAGGCCGATGCCGCCGCCCAGGCAGAAGCCCTGCACCGCGGCGACCACCGGCACCTCGCACTCGTAGACCGCGGCGAACGCCTCGGCGCAGCCGCGGTTGGCGCCGATCAGCGCCCCGTGGCCGCCCGCGGCGGTGTCCCGCTGCATCTCCTTGATGTCGACGCCGGCGTTGAAGCCGCGGCCCGCGGCGGCCAGTACGACGCAGCGCACGGCGGGGTCGCGGCCGGCGGCCCGTACCGCGTCGGCGAGGTCGTACCAGCCCTGTACGGGCAGCGCGTTGACCGGGGGGAAGTCCGCGGTGACGACCGCGACGCCCTGGTCGGGTGCGGAGGTGGAGACACCCATGAGCAGATCAGCTACCTTTCCACCAAGCGTTTGTTAGGTAGCGAAGTTAGCAGCGGATCGCCCGCCGCGGGAGGTACCAGTTGTCCCTGATCCTCGATCTCACCGGACAGGTCGCCGTCGTCACCGGCGGCACCCGGGGCGTCGGCGCCGGCATCGCCCGCGCCTTCCTCCGGGCCGGCGCGGAGGTCATCGTCTGCGCCCGGCGGCCCCCCGACGAACCGGTCGCCGAGGTCGGCCGCACCGCCCGCTTCCACCCCGTCGACCTGCGAGAACCGGCCGCGGTGCGGGAGTTCTTCGCCCGCGTCGCCACCGACCACGGGCGGCTGGACTGCCTGGTCAACAACGCCGGCGGCACGCCCTACCGGCTGCTCGGCGAGAGCGCCGCCGAGCGCCACGCCCGGGTCGTCGAGCTCAATCTCACCGCCCCGATGACCGCCTCGCTCGCCGCGTACGAGGTGATGCGCGGCCAGCCGCAGGGCGGTTCGGTCATCATGATCGGCAGCGTCAGCGGCACCCGGCCCTCGCCCGGCACCGCCGCCTACGGCGCCGCCAAGGCCGGGCTGGAGAACCTCGCCCGCTCCATGGCCGTCGAATGGGCGCCCCTGGTCCGCGTCAACACCCTCGTCCTGGGGATGGTCCGCACCGAGCTGTCGGCGCTGCACTACGGGGACGAGGCGGGGGTCGCGGCGGTCGGCGCGACCGTGCCGCTCGGGCGGCTCGCGGAGCCGGCGGAGATCGGCGACGCGTGCGTGTTCCTCGCGTCGGGGCGGGCCGGGTACGTCAGCGGGGCCAGTCTGCTGGTCCACGGGGGTGGGGAGCGGCCGGCGTTTCTGGAGGCCGCGACCGTCAATCGCGTTGAAAACGTCAAGTGAGCCTGAAACGCCAATTGCGTCGAAATCGTCAGTCGCGTTGAAACCATCAGTCACACTGAGGAGTCCTGATATGACCGGAATATGCGCTGGACGCGTCGCCGTCGTCACCGGGGCCGGCCGCGGGCTGGGCCGCGCCCACGCCCTCGCCCTGGCCGCCGAAGGGGCCGCCGTCGTCGTCAACGACCTCGGGGTCGCGGCCGATGGCGCCGGGGCCTCGGCCGGGCCCGCCCAGCAGGTCGTCGAGGAGATCCGCGCCCGCGGCGGGCGGGCCACCGCGCACACCGGCGACATCACCACCGAGGAGGGCGCCGCCTCGCTCGTCGCCACCGCCCTGGACGCGTTCGGCCGGCTGGACGCCCTGGTCAACAACGCCGGGTTCCTGCGCGACCGGATGCTGGTCAACCTCGCCGAGGACGACTGGGACGCGGTGATGCGGGTCCATCTCAAGGGGCACTTCCTGCCGCTGAAGCATGCCGCGGCGCACTGGCGCGCCGAGGCCAAGGCCGGGCGGACGCCGGACGCCCGGGTCGTCAACACCAGCTCCGGCGCCGGGCTGCTGGGCAGCGTCGGGCAGGGCAACTACTCCGCCGCCAAGGCCGGCATCCTCGGGCTGACGCTTGTCGCCGCGGCCGAGATGGGGCGTTACGGCGTGCAGGTCAACGCGATCGCGCCGGCGGCCCGTACGCGGATGACGGAGCAGACGTTCGCCGACACGATGGCCGCGCCGGAGGACGGTGAGTTCGACGCGATGGCGCCGGAGAACGTTTCGCCGCTGGTGGTGTGGCTGGCCTCCGGTGACAGTGCCGGGGTCACCGGGCGGGTCTTCGAGGCGGAGGGGGGCCGCATCACGGTGATGGAGGGGTGGCGGCCCGGGCCGACGGCCGACAAGGGGGCCCGGTGGGCCCCGGATGAGGTGGGTGGGGTGGCCCGGAAGCTGCTGGCGGAGTCGGCGGTGCCGGGGCCGGTGTACGGGGCCGGTTCGCTGCGCTTGGCCTGACTCCCACGTTGTCGGCTTTCCCGCCGGTTCGCTGCGCTTGGCTGGCTTCCCACGTTGTCGGCTGTCCCGTCGTGGTTGTTTTTGCGCCTGCGGCGCTGGAGCCGCTGCGCGGGGCCGGTTCGCTGCGCTTGGCCTGACTCCCACGCTGTCGGCTTTCCCGCCGTGGGTGGTTTTTTGCGCCTGCGGCGCTGGAGCCGCTGCGCGGGGCTTTTGGGGTGCGGTGACGGGCCGGAGGGGGTGGTGTGCCGGACTGCTTCGCTTTACGTCCGGCACACCACCCCCTCCGGCCCGTCCCCTCCCGTGGGTGGGTGATGTTCGGTGGGTGGGGGTGCTGTGGGTGGGTTGGTGCGGGTTGGTGGGGGAGGGGTTGGTGTTTCGGATCGGAATAGGTTGGTGGGGGGGAATTCCCGCTGAGCGGGAACGCGCGCTCCCCGTGCGTTCGTCGTCGCGCTTAGCCTCCGGGCACAGACCTACCCCCGGCCCGCGGAGGACCCCATGCTCACGGACCACCAACGGCACCTCGCGGCACGGCGGTTGCGTGACGCGGAGCGCGCCGGCCGGCCCGTTGACCCGCTCACCGAGACGTTCGGCGGGATGGACGCCGAGGACGCGTACGAGATCCAGCTGATCAACATCCGGGAGCGGCAACGGGCGGGCGCCACCGTCACCGGCCACAAGGTCGGACTGTCCTCACCGGTCATGCAGCGGATGATGGGCGTCGACGAGCCCGACTACGGCCATCTGCTGGACGATATGGAGCTGCACTCCGGCACCGCTGTTTCCCTTGCCCGCTACTGCGCCCCGCGCATCGAGGTCGAGGTCGGCTTCGTGCTCGGCGACGATCTGCCCGGCGAGGGGTGCGCGGTGGCCGATGTGCTGGCGGCGACCGAACGTGTGGTGCCGGCTCTTGAGTTGATCGACAGCCGGATTTCTGACTGGCGGATCACGTTGCCGGATACGGTCGCGGACAACGCCTCGTCCGCCGGGTATGTGATCGGTGAGGGGCGTGATCCGGGTGAGCTGGATCTCAAGGCCATTGATGCCGTGTTGCGGTGCGGCGATGAGCTGATCGCCGAGGGGCGCAGTGACGCCGTGCTCGGGGATCCGGCGGTCGCCGTTGCCTGGCTCGCCCGGACCGTGGCCCGTTTCGGGGTGCCTCTGAAGAAGGGGCATCTGGTGCTGCCCGGTTCCTGCACCCGCGCCGTGGACGTCGCCCCCGGTGCGACCTTCACCGCTGACTTCTCCGGGCTCGGCCCGGTCTCGCTCTCGTTCATCTGAGGACGCGCCCTCGGGCCCCCTCAGCCCTCCTTCACCCGAGGTGATGATGACCCGCACGACCAAGGCCACCGCGGCCATCGTCGGTTCCGGCAACATCGGCACCGACCTGCTCTACAAACTCCGGCGCTCGGAGCTGATCGAACCCCGCTGGATGATCGGCGTCGATCCGGAGAGCGAAGGACTGGCCCGGGCGCGCCGCGCCGGGATCGAGGCCAGTCACGAGGGCGTGGACTGGCTGCTCGCCCAGGACGAGACGCCGGATCTGGTCTTCGAGGCCACCTCCGCCGGCGTCCACCGCGCCAACGCCCCCCGCTACGCCGAACGCGGCATCAAGGCCATCGACCTCACCCCGGCCGCCGTGGGCCCCGCCGTCGTCCCGCCGGCCAACCTCAGCGCGCACCGGGACGCCGGCAACGTCAACATGATCACGTGCGGGGGGCAGGCCACCATCCCGATGGTGTACGCCGTCTCGCGGGTGGTGCCCGTTCCGTACGCGGAGATCGTCGCGTCGGTGGCCTCGGTGTCGGCCGGGCCGGGGACGCGGGCCAATATCGATGAGTTCACCCGTACCACCGCGCGGGGCATCGAGGAGATCGGCGGCGCCGGGCGCGGTAAGGCGATCATCATCCTCAACCCGGCCGAACCGCCGGTCATCATGCGCGACACGGTCTTCTGCTCGATCCCCGAGGACGCCGACCGGGACGCCATCGCGCAGTCCGTCAAGGAGGTCGCCGAGCAGGTCGCCACCTATGTGCCCGGCTACCGGCTGCGCTCCGAGCCGCAGTTCGACGACCCGTCGGTGGTCAACGGCGGGATGGCCCGGGTCGCCGTCTTCCTGGAGGTCGAGGGCGCGGGCGACTTCCTCCCGCCGTACGCCGGGAACCTCGACATCATGACCGCCGCCGCCACCAAGGTCGGCGAGGAGTTCGCGAAGGGCATGGGCATCCAGGCATGAAGAGCTACTCCGACACCCTCGACATCCGCGTCACCGACTCCTCGCTGCGGGACGGTTCGCACGCGAAGCGGCATCAGTTCACGGTGGAGCAGGTGCGATCCGTGGTGGGGGCGCTGGATGATGCCGGCGTGCCTGTCATCGAGGTGACGCACGGTGACGGGCTGGGCGGGTCGTCGTTCACGTATGGGTTCTCGAAGACTCCGGAGCAGGAACTGATCAAGGCCGCGGTGGAGACCGCGCGGCGGGCGAAGATCGCGTTTCTGATGCTGCCGGGGCTCGGGGTGAAGGACGACATCCGGGCCGCGCACGGCAACGGCGCGACCGTCTGCCGGATCGCCACCCACTGCACCGAGGCGGATATCGCCGTCCAGCACTTCGGGCTGGCGCGGGAGATGGGGCTGGAGACCGTCGGCTTTCTGATGATGGCGCACTCCACCACTCCGGAGGCGCTGGCCAGGCAGGGGCGGATCATGGCCGATGCCGGCTGCCAGTGCGTCTATGTGGTGGATTCGGCCGGTGCGATGGTGATGGATGATGTCACCGCGCGGGTTCAGGCGCTGGTCGCGGAGTTGGGTGACGACGCCCAGGTGGGGTTCCACGGGCACGAGAATCTGGCGTTGGGGACCGGGAATTCGATTGCTGCCATTCAGGCCGGTGCGCGGCAGATCGACGGGTCCACCCGGCGGCTGGGTGCGGGGGCCGGCAACACCGCGGTGGAGGCGCTGGTCGCGGTCTGCGCCAAGATGGGGATCCGTACCGGTATCGACGTTCTGAAGATCATCGACGCGGCGGAGGACGTGGTCCGCCCGGTCATGGACGGCGAGTGCCAACTCGACCGGCTCGCCCTCCTGATGGGCCACGCCGGGGTCTACTCCAGCTTCCTCAAGCACGCCTTCCGGCAGGGCGAGCGCTACGGCGTCCCCGCCGCCCAGATCCTGCTCCGCGCGGGCGAACGCCGCCTCGTCGGCGGCCAGGAGGACCAGCTCATCGACATCGCCGTAGAACTCGCGGCGCAGAAGTAGCAGGGAGAGAACGATGACCGCACTCAACGAAGAGGCCCGTGTCATCGAGGCGGCCGCGCCGCCCACCCGGTTCGCCCGGGGCTGGCACTGCCTGGGGCTCGCGGACACCTTCAAGGACGGCCGGCCGCACGAGATCGAGGCGTTCGGCACCAAACTCGTGGTCTTCCAGGGCGAGGAGGACCGCGCGCTGCACGTCCTGAACGCCTACTGTCCGCACATGGGCGGCAACCTCGCGCGCGGCAGCGTCAAGGGCGACACCGTCGCCTGTCCGTTCCATGACTGGCGCTGGTCCGGCAACGGCCGCTGCGCCGGTATCCCGTACGCCCGCCGGGTCCCGCCGCGCGCCCGCACCCGTGCCTGGACGACCCTGGAGCGCAACCAGCAGCTCTACGTCTGGCACGACCCCGAGGGCAATCCGCCGCCGCCCGAGGTGACCATCCCCGAGATCGAGGGCGCCGGGCACCCCGACTGGTCCGCCTGGTCCTGGAACACCCTGCGGGTGGAGAACTCCAACTGCCGGGAGATCGTCGACAACGTCGTCGACATGGCGCACTTCTACTACATCCACTACTCCTTCCCGACGTACTTCAAGAACGTCTTCGAGGGGCATATCGCCACCCAGTACATGGAGTCCTCGCCGCGCGAGGACATCGACATCAGCACGCCTTCCTCGGTCGGCGACCTGCGATCCGACGCCTCGTACTTCGGTCCCTCGTACATGATCGACAAGCTGTGGACCGATGTCGGCGCCGGCGTCGAGATGGAGTCCGTGCTCATCAACTGCCACTACCCCGTCGACGCCAACAGCTTCGTGCTGATGTACGGCGCGATCATCAAGAAGCTGCCCGGCATGTCCGACGAGGAGGCCGCCGAGGCCGCCCGCCTCGCGTCCGAGGGCCTGAAGGTGGGCTTCGAGCAGGACGTGGAGATCTGGCAGAACAAGACCCGCATCGACAACCCGCTGCTCACCGAGGAGGACGGGCCGGTCTACCAGCTCCGCCGCTGGTACGAGCAGTTCTACGTCGATGCCGCCGACGTCAAGGACGAGATGGTGCGCCGCTTCGAATTCGAGATCGACACCGAACGGGCCAACACGGCCTGGCGCGCGGAGGTCGCCGGCAACCTCGCCCGCCGCGCGGCCGGGGCCTGACCGTGCGGCCCGTAACCTGCCGGACCTGCGGCAACGAGGTCCTGTGCGAGAAGTACAGCCCCGCCCACACCCAGGTGCAGTGGACCGGCGACGCCGCCGAGGTCTGCCCCCGGATCGGGGAGCGGGTCGCGGCCGGGGAGCCCAGCGCCCGGGTCCGCTCCTGCGAGGCGCTGCGGGAGAGCATCGCCCGCGCGGTGGCCGACGGCACCCTGGTGATAGCCGACAAGGACGGCAATCCCGTACCGGGCACGGCGCCGGCGGTGGCCGATGCCTGAGCCGCGCACCCACCGGCTGCGGATCGCCGAGGTGGTTGAGGAGACGGCGGACGCCCGGTCGCTGGTCTTCGATGCCGAGCATCAACTTCCTTACGCGCCAGGGCAGTTCCTCACGTTCAAGCTGCCGGGGCGGGACGGGGGAGTGGCGGCGCGCTGCTACTCGCTCGCCAGCTCGCCGGACACCGGGGAGCCGATGAAGGTCACCGTCAAACGGGTCCCGGGCGGGCACGGTTCCAACTGGCTGTGCGACCACGCCCGGCCCGGTGCCGAGCTGGAGGTGCTGGCGCCGGCCGGCACCTTCACCCCGGCCGGTCTGGACACCGATCTGCTGCTGATCGCCGGCGGCAGCGGCATCACGCCGGTGATGTCGGTGCTGAAGTCCGCGCTCACCCGGGGCACCGCCCGGGTCGTCCTGCTCTACGCCAACCGCGCCGAGTCCGCCGTGATCTTCCGCGGCGAACTGCGGGAACTGGCCGAGGACTTCCCGGACCGGCTGCTCGTCCTGCACTGGCTGGAGAGCCTCCAGGGGCTGCCCGACCCGGCCCGGCTGGCCGCCGTGCTCGCCCCGTACGCCGGGCACGAGGCGTATCTGTGCGGGCCGGGGCCGCTGATGGACGCCGTGGAACTGGCCCTGCGGAGCCTGGGCGCGCCCCGCGAACGGGTGCACCGGGAGCGGTTCTTCTCGCTCAGCGGGGCGGCGGCGTTCGAGGGGACCGGTCCGGCGGATGACGCGGGCGCCGACGGTGCCACCGCGCGGGTGGAGCTCGACGGCACCGTCCACGAGGTCCGCTGGCCGGCCGGCACTCCGCTGCTGGACGCGCTGCTGGCCGCCGGGGTCGATGCCCCGTACTCCTGCCGGGAAGGTGCCTGCGCCGCCTGCACCTGCCGGGTGGTCAGCGGCGAGGTGACGATGGACCGCAACGAGGTGCTGGACGCGGCCGATCTCGCCGAGGGGTACGTCCTGGCGTGCCAGGCGCGGGCGGTCGGCGGTGAGGTGGAGATCAGCTACAGCTGAGGGTCGGTGACAGCTGAGGGGCGGGGGTCGCTACGGGCGGCCCCCGCTCCGCCGTTCGTCCGGGTAACCCCGACCGCCTCACACCCACTCGCTGTCGCGCAGCCAGGCCAGGGTGTTGGCCATCGCCGCCGGGGACAGCACCGGGCCCGGATGGGGTGCCTCGGCGGGGCGGTGCGGGCGGGTGGTGCGCCGGCCCGGGCCGAACAGGGCGCGCCATACCGTGCGGGCGCAGTCCGCGACCGCCGGGGCCAGCCGGTCCAGGTCGCGGTGCGCGCCGTTCCCGGAGAGCGAGACCGCGCCGATCGCCCGGCCCGCCCCGCGCAGCGGCGCCGCCACGCAGGACACCCCCCGGTACGCCTCCTCGTGGTCGTAGGCCACCCCGCGCGACCGCGCCGCCGCCAGTTCGCTGCGCAGCACCTCGGGCCGGCAGATGGTGCGCGGGGTGCGGGGCCGCAGACCGCGCCGCACCACCTGCTCCACCACCGCGTCGTCGCCGAACGCCAGGATCGCCTTCCCGGACGCGGTGCAGTACGCCGGCTGCCGGCCGCCCACCCGCGTGGGCACCGCGGTGTCCGCCGCCCCGCCGATCCGCGCCACGTGCACCACCTCGGCGCCGTCCAGCACCGCCAGGTGCACCAGATGGCCGGTGGCCTCGTGCAGCTCGTGCAGATGCGGCAGGGCCGCGCGGCGCAGCCGGTGGTGGTGCGCGGCGAGCGCGCCCAGCTCCAGGACGCCCATGCCCAGGCGGTAGCCGCGGCCCTCCCGCTCCAGCCAGCGCAGCCCGAGCAGCTGCTCCAGGATGCGGTGCGCCGAGGAGCGCGGGACGCCCGAGCGCCGCACCACCTCGGTCAGGGTCAGCCGGGCGTCGGTACTGCTGAACGCGTTCATCACCCGCGCGGCCTTCTCCAGCAGCGACAGCGGCGGACAGTCACCTCCGGCGGACTGCTCCGGCATCGGCACACCTCCCACAGGAACGGCGAAACCCCAGGTCCGGGCCTGCATGGCGGCCGGGTGCCGGGCTTTCGCGGGTTGCCGGGAACGTTGCCAGCCCTCCCGCTGAGTGGGAAGAGGGTATTTCGTTTCGGAATAGTAAAGCGTAGGTTCCTGCCACCCCTGCCGCGGGACGGCGCGGCAGGGGCCCTACCTCACGAACCGAGAGGGGATGCGCATGCGCGACGACGACGTACTCGCAGCGGTCCGCGAACTGGCACCCACCCTGCGCGAACGCGCCGCCGAGGCGGAAAGCCTGCGCCGGGTGCCCGACGCCTCCATCAAGGACCTCGCCGAAACCGGCTTCTTCCAGCTCCTCCAGCCACGCGCCTACGGCGGACTCGCCGCCGACCCGCTGGTCTTCTACCGCGCGGTCCGGGAGATCGCCCAGGCGTGCGGCTCCACCGGATGGGTCGCCTCCGTCGTCGGCGTGCACCCCTGGCACGTCGCGCTCTACGACCGCCGGGCCCAGGACGAGGTCTGGGGCGAGAACCCGCACACCCGGATCAGCTCCTCCTACGCCCCCACCAGCCAGGTCACCGCGGTGCCCGGCGGCTTCCGGATCTCCGGCCGCTGGCACTTCTCCTCCGGCTGCGACCACACCGACTGGGCGCTGCTCGGCGGCCTGGTCACCGACGACGGCGGCAAGCCCGTCGAGGTCTACACCTTCCTCGTCCCGCGCGCCGACTACCGCATCATCGACGTCTGGGACACCGTCGGCCTGCGCGGCACCGGCAGCAACGACATCGTCGCCGACGACGTCTTCGTCCCCGAGCACCGCGCCCTCGGCTTCGGCCCGGTCAGCGCCCGGGACTGTCCCGGCCACCGCACCAACCCCGAACCCCTCTACCGCCTCCCCTACGCCGCGGTCTTCACCACCACCATCTCCACCCCCATCGTCGGCATCGCCCAGGGCGCCCACGACGGCTATGTCGCCGCCACCCGCGAACGCTTCCGGGTCTCCTACGGCCAGAAGGTCGCCGACGACCCCTTCGCGCACGTCCGGATCGCCCGCGCGGCCAGCGACATCGACGCCGCCTGGCTCCAGCTCACCCGCAACATCGGCGATATGTACGAGCGGGTGGTACGCGGCGAGGACCTGCCGATGACCCTGCGCACCCGCGCCCGCCGCGACCAGGTGCTGGCCACCGAACGCGCGGTGGCCGCCGTGGACCTGCTGATGGAGAACGCCGGCGGCAGCGCCATGCGCACCGGCCCCAACCCCGTCCAGCGCGCCTGGCGCGACGTCCACACCGGCCGCGGCCACGCCGCCAACGACCCCGAACGGGCACTGTCCCTCTACGGACAGGGCGCCCTCGGCCTCGACATCCAGGACACGATGCTGTGAGCACCCCGGACGACCTCACCTACGAGAAGACCTCCAAGACCGCCACCGCCGGCGGCCTCACCCTCCACTACAACGAGGCCGGCGACCCCGCCGCGCCCGCCGTGATCATGCTGCACGGCGGCGGCCCCGGCGCCTCCGGCTGGTCCAACTTCGGCCGCAACCTGCCGGTCTTCGCCGAGCACTTCCGCACCCTGCTCGTCGACCAGCCCTGCTACGGCGCCTCCGACAAACCCGAGCCCACCAAGGACTTCTTCTCCTTCGCCGCCGACGCCGTCGCCGCCCTCATGGACGAACTCGGCCTGGAGAAAGCCCACTTCATCGGCAACTCGCTCGGCGGCGGCACCGCCACCCGCATGGCGCTGAACCACCCCGGCAAGGTGGCCAAGCTCCTGCTGATGGGCCCCGGCGGCATCTCCGTCAACCTCTTCGCCCCCGACCCCACCGAAGGCATCAAGAAGCTCTTCGCCTTCAACGGCACCACCGAACCCACCCGCGCCATGATGCGCGACTTCCTCACCACCCTCGCCTACGACCCGGCCCTGGTCACCGACGAGTTCGTCGAGGAGCGCTACTCCCGGGCCATCGACCCCGAGGCCAAGCTCGGCAACGACCGGATGGCCGCCTCGTTCGCCAAGTGGCCGGCCGACACCATGCTCTGGCGCGAGGCCCACCGCATCACCCACCCCACCCTGCTCACCTGGGGCCGGGAGGACCGCGTCAACCCGCTCGACGGCGCCCTCGTCGCCCTCAAGACCATCCCCGACGCCCGGCTGCACGTCTTCCCGCACTGCGGCCACTGGGCGCAGACCGAGCGGTTCGACGAGTTCAACCGCCTCGCCCTCGACTTCTTCCGGCACTGACGCCACACCATCGAAAGGCACGTCCATGGACATCCGTTCGCTGGGCTATCTGCGCATCGAGACCGCCCGCCTCGCCGAGTGGCGCCGCTACGCCCTCGACCTCCTCGGCATGGTGGAGGCCGAGGGCAGCACCGACGAGGTGCTGCACGTCCGGATCGACGACCGGATCCGCCGCCTCTCCTTCGAGACCGGTGAACAGGACCGGCTGCTCGCGGCCGGCTTCGAGGTGGCCGGCGCCGCCGCGCTCGCCGAGGCCGCCGCCGAACTGGAGGCCGCCGGCGTCACCGTCAAGCACGCCGACGACGCCACCCTCGCCGACCGCCGCGTCCAGGGTCTGATCCACTGCGCCGACCCGGCCGGCAACCCCCTGGAGATCTACTGGGGCCAGGCCCAGGACCACACCCCGCTCGGCACCCCCTACGGCAACCGCTTCGTCACCGGCGACCACCTCGGCCTCGGCCACGTCGTCCTGCCCGCCCCCGACATGGCCGCCGCCCTCACCTTCTACGAGGACCTGCTCGGCTTCCAGCTCCGCGACCGGATGAAACTCCCCCCGGCCGCCGTCCCGACCGGCGAACCCGGCCGCGACCACTACTGGATGAACTTCCTCAGCCCCAACCCCCGCCATCACAGCCTCGGCCTCTACCCCGGCGCCCTGCCGCCCGGCATCGTCCACTTCATGGTCGAACTGGAAACCCTGAACGACGTCGGCTTCTGCCTGGACCGCATGCGCCAGGCCGGCGTCCCCATCGCCTCCTCCCTCGGCCGCCACACCAACGACCACATGGTCTCCTTCTACGCCCAGGCGCCCGGCGGCTTCCAGGTCGAGTACGGCTGGGACGGCCTGATCGTGGACCCCGCCACCTGGGTCACCAAGGAAATCACCGCCGACAGCTTCTGGGGCCACCAGTGGAACGGCTGATCGAACCCGGCGCGTTCCGCGACGTCCTCGGCCGCTTCGCCAGCGGTATCACCATGGTCGCCGCGCTCGGCCCGGACGGCCAACCGGCCGGCCTGGCCTGCCAGTCCTTCGCCTCGCTCTCCCTCGACCCGCCGCTGATCCTGCTCTGCGTCGGCAAGGGCTCCACCAGCTGGCCGAAGATCGCCGCCGCCGGGCACTTCGCGGTCAGCATCCTCGCCGAGGAGCACCGGGACGCGTGCGCCGCGCTCGCCGCGCCCGGCACCGACAAGTTCGCCGCCCTGCCCTGGAGCGCCACCCCGCACGGCACCGTCCACCTCGACGGCGCGCTGGCCACCGTCGACTGCGCCCTGGAAGCCGTCCACGAGGCCGGCGACCACCTCCTCGTCACCGGCCGGGTCCTCGACCTCACCGCCCGCGAGGACGGCACCCCGCTGCTGTACTTCCGCGGCGGCTACGCGACGGGAGCCTTCTGATGGGCGACCCCGTACTGAGCCAGGACGCCGCACCGCCGATCGACGCGGCCCGCGTCATCGCCGCGCCCCCGGTCCGCACCGAGGTCACCTGGGACGACCGCGACGTCCGGCTCTACCACCTCGCGCTCGGCGCCGGCGTCCCCGAGACCGACGACCGCGAACTGGCCTACGTCTACGAACGGCACACCCGCGGCCTGGCCGTGCTGCCCACCTTCGGCACCGTCGCCGGCGGCACCGGCGGTATCGGCTTCCAGGTCTTCGACCTGCCCGGCGTCCGCGTCGACCTGGCGCGGGCGCTGCACGGCGGCCAGGAGATCACCGTGCACCGCCCGCTGCCCGCCGCCGCCCGCGCCACCGCCGTCACCCGCGTCCCGGCCGTGTACGACAAGGGCCGGGCCGCCGTCATCATCCAGGAGTCCACCCTCCTCGACGAGGACGAACAGCCGCTGCTGACCCAGCGCAACCACATCTTCGTGCACGGCGCCGGCGGCTTCGGCGGCGACCGCGGCCCCGCCGACCCCACCCCCGTCCCCGACCGGGCCCCCGACCACGTCTTCGACCTCCCCACCCTGCGCCAGCAGGCCCTGCTCTACCGGCTGACCGGCGACTGGAACCCGCTGCACGCCGACCCCGCCACCGCCCGCGCGGCCGGCTACGACCGCCCCATCCTGCACGGCCTGTGCACCTTCGGCATGGCCGTCAAGGCCGTCACCGACCGGCTGCTGCGCTCCGACCCCGGCCGCGTCACCGGCTGCCGCACCCGCTTCGCCGGCGTCTTCTTCCCCGGCGAGACCCTGCGGCTGCACGTATGGGACCACCCCGGCGGCAACGGCTACCTGCTCCGCGCCACCGCCCCGGACCGCGACGACGCGATCGTCCTCAGCCACGCCGCGGTCACCGTCCGCTGACCGACCGCCGACCTTTCACCGCACCAACGGAGCTGCCATGAAAGACAGTTGGGACCACACCTACGACGTCGTGATCGCCGGATCCGGCGCGGCCGGCTTCGCCGCCGCGCTCACCGCCCGGCTGCGCGGCCTGCGCCCCCTCATCATCGAGAAGACCGACCGCTACGGCGGCTCCACCGCCCTGTCCGGCGGCGCGATCTGGGTCCCCACCAACTTCCACCTCGACGCGGCCGGCCTCGGCGACACCCCCGAGAAGGCCCGCGCCTACCTCGACGCCACCGTCGGCGACCGCGTCCCCGACGCCCTCAAGGACGCCTACCTCACCCACGGGCCGCGTATGGTGCGGGAGTTCCACGACCGCACCGCCGTCCGCTTCGTCTACACCCCCGGCTACTCCGACTACTTCCCCGAGCGCCTCGGCGGCTACCCGCAGGGCCGGTCCATCGAACCCGCCGTCTTCGACTTCACCTCCCTCACCCCCGAACAGCGCGGCACCATGCGCCGGGCCGGTCTGCCCACCTACGGCCTGACCATCACCAGCTACGACTTCCGCTACCTCAACATGGTGGCCCGCACCTGGGCCGGTCGCCGCGCCTCCGTCAAGGTCGGCCTGCGCGCCGCCAAGGCCCTGGCCACCGGCGCGAAACCGCTCTCCCTCGGCGAGGCCCTGATCGCCCGGATGCGGTACTCGCTCGCCGCGCTCGGCGGGGACCTGTGGCTGTCGACACCGCTCACCGGCCTGGTCGAGGAGAACGGCCGGATCACCGGCGTCCACGCCCGCCGCCACGGCCGCGACGTCACCATCCGCGCCACCGGCGGCGTGATCCTCGCCTCCGGCGGCTTCTCCCACAACCAGGAGCTGCGCGAGAAGCACCTGCCCGCCCCCACCTCCGCCGCCTGGTCCTCCGCCTCCGAGGGCCAGACCGGCGACGCCCTCCAGCTCGGCATCGAGGCCGGCGCCGCCACCGACCTGCTGGACAAGGTCTGGGGCGCCCCCTCCGTCTGCCCGCCCGGCGAACGCCCCTTCTTCCTCGTCGCCGACCGCGGCATCCCCGGCATGGTCATCGTCAACCAGGCCGGCGACCGCTACGCCAACGAGGCCGCGCCGTACCACGAGTTCGTCGACGCGATGTACGCCGCGCACACGGAGGAGGCGTCCACCGTCCCGTCCTGGCTCATCCTCGACGCGCGCGCCAAGGCCCGCTACCTCTTCCTGGGCCTCTTCCCCGGCCAGCCGTTCCCCCGCAAATGGCTCGACAGCGGCTTCGTCAAGAAGGCCGGCTCGGTCGCCGCCCTCGCCGAGACCACCGGCATCCCGGCCGATCGCCTCGCGGCCACCCTCGACCGCTTCAACGGGTTCGCGTGCGCGGGCCGGGACGACGACTTCCGCCGCGGCGAGAGCGTCTACGACCGCTACTACGGGGACCCCACGCTCCCCAATCCCAACCTCGCCCCCCTCACGAAGCCGCCGTTCTACGCGATCCCCGTCCATCCCGGGGACATCGGGACCAAGGGGGGCCTGGTCATCGACGCGGACGCGCGCGTTCTGCGGCCGGATGGGACGCCGCTCGACGGTCTGTACGCCGCCGGTAACGTCTCGGCGGCGGTCATGGGCGCGACGTATCCCGGGCCGGGGGCGACGATTGGGCCCGCGATGACCTTCGCATGGGCGGCGGTTGACGCCATTTCGCGGCGTCGTTGATCCCCACGTTGCTGGCTGCCCCGCCGCGGGGGGCGTTTCGTTTGCGCCTTGCGGCGCTGGTCGGCAGCGGTGCCGGGCCTGCGGGGTGGGGGTGTGCCGGACTGCTTCGCTTTACGTCCGGCACACCCCCACCCCGCAGACCCGTCCCCTCCCGACGGGGGTCAATTCACCTGTCCGTTGGGGCCGAACACGGTGGGCCGGTGCGGCTCGTCACTGGTTGCCGGGCGCTCACCCTCAACGAGACGAGCCGCACCGACCCACTTACGCCAGCCCCCACCGGCCTGGAAACTCACCCACCGGCGGGAGGTGGCGGGTCTTCGGGGGTGGTGTGTCGGACGTAAAGCGACAGCAGTCCGACACACCACCCCCGAAGACCCGTCACCGCACCCCGAAAGCCCCGCGCAGCGGAATACAAGCAATGCGCCGCAGGCGCACAGGAAAGCCCCCCACGGCGGGAAAGCCAACAACGTGGTCACCCGGCCAAGCGCAGCGAACCGGCCCCGCGCAGCGGAATCGAAGCCCGCGCCGCAGGCGCACACGAAACGCAACCCGCGGCGGGAAAGCCGACAACGTGGGACGACGGCCACCCAGGGGCAACCGTGCGGAAGGCCGGCGAAGCCACCGTGCAGCCGGTGGTGGCGACCGCGGCGGTCAGGACAACGGCGGCGAGGAGCGGAGCGGAACGGCACACGCCCCCACCGTGCGGGCCCGGAGGCCAGGCGCCAAGCGGCGCGCCGGGGTGTCACGCGGATGAACGACAGGGGGAACCCTCGCGCGCGCGTGCCGGGCGGCCCGCCCGGGCTGCGGTTAGCGTCGGGGCGACCGTGGCGTCGGGACGACGGTGGCGGCGGGGTGACCGTGGGCGCCGGGGCGCCGGGTAAGGAAAGAGGTGGGCGCGTGGCCACATGGGCGGCCGTCGTCTCCGCGCTGCTGGCGGCGGCCTGCAACGCACTGTCCGTCGTGCTCCAGCGCCGCGCGGCCCGTACCGTGCCGGTCTCGGCGCGGCTCAGGCTCGGGCTGATCGCCGATCTGCTGCACCGCGCGGTATGGCTGGTCGGCATGCTCATGGTGCTGCCGGCCGCCTGCTTGCAGGCGCTCGCGCTGTCGTTCGGCGCGCTCTCCGTCGTGCAGCCGCTCTTCGTGATGGAGCTGCCGCTGGCGCTGCTGCTCGGGCGGATGCTGCTGGGCGGGCTGCCCCGGCGGGTGTCCCGGCGCGGCTGGGCGGGGGTGGCGCTGCTGGTCGTCGGGCTGGGCACGGCGCTCGCGGCGGCGGCGCCCGGCGCGGGGCGGGACCACGCGGCGCTCGGCAGCTGGGTGCCGGCGCTGGTGGTGTGCGCCGCGGTGATGGCCGTCAGCGTCGGCGCGGGGCTGCGGCGCGGGGCCGGCAGCGTGCGGGCCGCCCTGTTCGGGGCGGGCACCGCGGTCGCGTACGCGCTGACCGCGGCGCTGCTGAAGGACGCCACGCATGCCTGGAAGCAGGGCGGGGCGGGCGGGTTCTTCACGGCCTGGCAGAGCTACGGGTTCGTGGTGGCCGGGATGGTGGCGCTGTTCCTGATGGAGAACGCCATGCAGTCCGGGCCGCTGACCGCCTCGCAGCCGGTGCTGACCCTGGGGGACGCGCTGGTCAGCCTGTCCCTGGGGGTGACGCTGTTCGATGAGCGGGTGCGGGCCGGCTGGTGGCTGGTCCCGGAGGCGCTGGGCTGCGGGCTGGTCCTGTGGGGCGCGGTGCTGCTCTCGCAGGTGTCGCTGGCGCGTGATCTGGCGGTGGGGGAGGTGGGGGAGCGGCTGCCGCGCGGCGGGCGGAGCCGGCGGCGGGGCTAGGGGTGCGCCGCGGGCTCGATGTACGCGGGGGCGACCGCGGACGGCATGAGGCGGCGGGGGGTGCCGGTGCCGTCGGCGGGGACGGTCCACAGGTCGGAGCCGTAGTCGCCGGGGAGGGCGTAGACGAGGGTGTGGGCGGAGGACCAGAGGGCCTGGTCGTCGATGGTGCGGTGTTCGGCGGTGGGGGTCTCGTGGCCGGTGGCGAGGTCGAGGACGTAGAGGCGCCAGGGGGCGTCGGGGGAGGCGCCGGGGACTCGTTTCTTGTAGGCGACGCGGGTGCGGTCGGGGGAGAGGGAGGGGCATTCGACGTTGGTGTGCAGGGTGGTCAGGGTGCGGGCGGCGCGGTCGCCGCGGACGAGGTAGGTGCGGCCGCCGGTCGCCAGGGTGGCGTAGAAGCGGGTGTCGTCGGCGAAGGTGACGCCCCAGACGTTGGTGTCGGCGGCGTGGTACGGGCGGCCGTCCTTGGTGACGGCGTAGTCCTCCAGGTTGTCGTCGAGGGCCCAGGTGCGGGTGTCGGCGATCGCGGTGCGGGTGGAGAAGGCGGTGCCGGCGTACGAGTCGCCGCTGACGAAGACGGTCCAGGCGACGGTGCGGCCGGAGGGGGAGACCCGGGCCCGGGTGGGGATGCCGGGGGCCGGGAAGCGGTGCCGGACGCGGAGGCGGGAGTCGAGGACCAGCGCGCGGTAGGTGTCGGTGAGCGCGCCGCGTTCGGCCTGGAGGCAGATGCCGGTGCCGGCCGCGGCGTGGAAGCGCAGGCAGTGCAGGCCGGAGGCGGTGCGGGGGCCGGTGGGGCGGTCGGCGGGGACGGCGGTGATCTCGTCGCGGTGCGGGCCCCAGGCGAGGTTGCGGACCAGCAACTGCCGGTCGCTGGTGGGCTGGAGGGAGACCGGACCGGGGTGGACGGGTGGGCCGCCGGCCTGCTGGTGGTCGCGGTCGGCGGAGCGGCCGGCGGCCCGCAGGACCGCCGCGGTGCCTACGGCGGCCAGCACGGCGACCGCGAGCAGGAGCACGGCCAGGCGGGTGCGGCGGGTCATCGGGGTCCTTCCTGGGGGCGGTCGGCGGTGCGGAGCAGACGGGTGGCGGTCAGGGCGGCGGCCGCCAGCGCCACGGCGGCCACCGCCAGCGCGGTCCGCCCGTCCCACAGGGTCCAGGCCGCCCCGAACACCAGGGAGCACACGAAGCGGGCCAGTGCCTGGCCGGTGCCCACCAGGGCCTGTCCGGCGCCCTGCCGCTCGGGCGGCACCACCCCGGCGGTGGCGGCGGCCAGTACGCCGTCGGTGGCGGCGTAGAACGCGCCGTGCAGGACGAGCACCGCGAGGACGACGGGCAGCCCGCGCGCGGGCGCGAGGACCAGCCCGTACGCCAGGAGCAGCGCGGCGTGCCCGGCGAGGAAGAGCCGGCCGCGGCCAACCCGGTCGGCGAGGGCGCCCAGCGGCACCGCGAGCAGCAGGAAGACCGCCGCGGTGCCCAGCGGCAGCAGCGGGAACAGCGCGGCGGGGACGCCCAGTTCGCGCTGG
>NZ_LLZI01000267.1 GCF_001509485.1 Streptomyces sp. NRRL F-4489 | reverse complement strand
GGAGGGGGGTGGCCGAGGCCGAGCGCGGGGGTGGGGCAGGGCCGAGCGGGCAGGGCCGAGCGGGCCGGGCAGGGCAGCGGTCGGGCGGTCGGGCCGGAGCCGGGCCGGGCGGAAGCCGAGGCCCGGGCGGCCTGGGCGACAGGGCGCGAGGCTGGCGGGCGCGCGGCCCGGTGTCCCGCCCGAGCCCCCGGCCCGCCCGAGCCCCTCCCCGCCCGCGCCGCGCGGCCGCGCCCCGGTCGCCCGCCGAGCCGTGCCCCCGGTGCTCGCCCAACGGTGACCCGCTCACCCGCCCGGCCACGCCCCCGTTCGCCCAGCCCGACCGCCCCGCTCACCCGCCCGAGAAGATCCCCACGGCGTTGGCGACCGGGCGTTCCCGGCCGTCCGTCGGGTGGTTGCGGACCCGCTCCGCGCCGCCGCGGCCCCGGGTGACGAACGTCGAGGAGCCGCCGCCGTCGAGGTTCAGCGCGTCCTGGGCCCCCAGCCGCGCCATGAGCTCGGCCAGCTCGCGTACGGTGACGCCGGTCTGGTGCTGGCCCTTCTCGCCGTCCAGCGCCATCAGGTACAGCGTCCGGCCGCGGTCCGCGATGCCGGCCGAGGTGCGCATCGCCACCGCCACCGTGTCCAGGCCGTCCGCCGGGCGCCCGTGCCGGAGCACCGGGAAGCCGCCGACCGCGCACCGCGGCCGGCCCGGGAGCCGGGCGGCGAGCCGGTGGGTGACCCGGACCCGTTGGCCGAGGCGCAGGGCGCGCAGCCGCCGGGCGCCGGCCTCGCGGCCGACCAGCACCACCGACCCCGGTTCGATCACCCCGGCGCCCGGCCGCGCGGCGGTCTCCGCGACCCGCCCGTCCCGGACGGTGACCTCGGCGGTGTCGGTGCCGCAGCCCGCGGCCCGGTCGGTGTCGGTGCCGCACACCGCCCGTTCCCGGGAGACCTGGCCCCAGCGGGAGGTGTACGCGCCGATGCCGTTCTCCGGCAGCGCGTACTGGTTCAGCCCCCGGAGCGGCCAGGTGCCCGCGGGGCCGCGGACCGTGCCGTGCAGGGCGAGCCGGTCCAGCCGGGCCCGGTGGTCGTAGCCGACGGCGAGGACGTCCTCCGTCGTCGCGCCGGGCGGCAGGGGCGGTCCGAACCGCTGGCCGTCCGGCACCGGGCCCTTCAGGTCCCGGCCCGAGGACACCGAGGGCCCGACCGGGGAGCCGGTGGCCTCGACGCCCGGGTGCTGGGCCTCGCTGATGTTGAAGAAGTCGCCGTTGACCGCGCCGACCGCGTGCCGCCTCCCGGCCAGCTCGGACACTGGGGCGCGGGCCGCGACCGCACCCGGGGTGAGCAGGTCCACCGAGACGGACGGGGCGGACAGGTCGATGGTCAGGAGGTGGCCGTGGACGGTTCCGCGGGGGAGCACCATCCGGAACTCGCCGTACGTCACCCCGGGCGCCAGCCGCACCGGCGTAGAGCGCTCCAAGCCGTTGCCCGCCGCCGCCCGGGCCGTGCCCGCCGCGCCGCCACTCACCAGGACGCCCCAGGCGACCACCGTTACGGAGGCCGTCCGTAACGTGCGCAACCGCTGCTTCACAACAGCCTCCTGACGATAAGTCAACTATGAGGTGGGCGAGCGGGGCCCAGACGCAGGCGGCCGGCGAGTGGGGTCGGGCCGGGCGGCGGCGCGCGGACGAACGGGAATTTCGCACCGCCGCCCGCCGGTGCCCCGTCCGCCGGCTCCCCGTTCACCTGTTCACGTTCACCAGTTCAGGGGGCTCTCCCAGAAGGAGGCGCTCTTGACCAGGTCCATGTAGTGGGCCCAGTCCCAGTACTGGCCGGGGTCGGTGTGGTCGGTGCCGGGGACCTCGACGTGGCCGATGATGTGTTGGCGGTCCTTGGGGATGCCGTAGCGGTCGCAGATGGCGGCGGTGAGCAGCGCGGAATGGGTGTAGAGCGATTCGGTGAACCACTTCGGGTCGTCAACCCAGCCCTCGTGCTCGATACCGATGCTGCGGGTGTTGTAGCTCCAGTTGCCGGCGTGCCAGGCGACGTCCCGTTCGCGGACGCACTGGGCGGTGTAGCCGTCGGAGGAGCGGACGACGTAGTGCGCGGCCGCCTTGTGCGCGGGGTCCTGGAAGAGCCGCAGGGTGTCCGCGAAGGTCTCCTGCGTCACATGGATGACGACCGTGTCGATGGCGTACTGGGTCGGCCGGTTGGCGGCGGTGTAGTTGGCGGAACTGGCCGGGGACCAGTGGACGGGCGGGTAGCTCGCGGTCCGCGCGGGCCGCTTGCGCGGCGTCGCGGCGGCGGCCGGGGTGAGGGGGGTGAGGGCGGCGGCCGCGGCGAGGGCGGCGGCGCCGGTGAGCAGTCGCCGACGGGCCGGGGAGTGCTGGTCGGGCTCCATGTGAACTCCTGACAAGGACCGAGGGGTGGTCGCGTACATGTCACGCACAGGCCGGTGCGTTCATCATGCGCAACAGCGCGCGCCCTGCCAAGGGAATGGCCGTTGTGTCAATGGCTTGACCAAAGACGGACGATGCGGGGGACTGGGGCGGGTCGGATTCGGCCAACGCTGCCTGAGCGGCCCCGGCCCCGCGAAACGCCGTCAGGAGGCCGGGGCGATGCCGCCGTTCGGCGGTCCGCGACCGGGTCGGAAAGAGGCCCGCATGGGCGTCACCCGGGTGCCGCACCTCGGGTCGGCCGTTCGCGGTGCCGCGCCCCGGGCCGGCCGGCCGCGTCCGTACGTGACGGACAGCGGTCAACCACTTGACGGGCGGTCAGGTCTACGCGGAGCGGACCGACCTCGGCGGAGCCCGGACCCGCCCCCAAAGCCCGGCCGCCCGGAGCCGGACCGGCGGAGCCCCCCAGCCGGCAAGCCCCCGCCCTCACCCGGCCCTCCGCCACCAGCCCCTCCCCGTCCCCTCCCCGTCCCCCTCGGGCCCCCAGCCCCCGCTCCCTCAGTGCCCGATCTCGACGTCCTCCAGGACGCCCAGCGCGTCCGGCACCAGGACCGCTGCCGAGTAGTAGGCGCTGACCAGGTACTTGATGATCGCCTGGTCGTTGATGCCCATGAAGCGGACCGACAGGCCGGGGCGGTACTCGTCCGGGATGCCGGTCTGGTGCAGGCCGACGACGCCTTGGTTCTCCTCGCCGACCCGCATCGCGATGATCGAGCTGGTCTGGTCGGGGTTGACCGGAATCTTGTTGCAGGGCAGCAGCGGGATGCCGCGCCAGGCGCGTACGGGTGTGCCGTCGATCTCGACGGGCGTGGGGTAGATGCCGCGCGCGTTCCACTCGCGCCCGATGGCGGCGATGGTCCGCGGGTGGGCCAGCAGGAACTGGGTCTTGCGGCGGCGGGAGATCAGCTCGTCGAGGTCGTCGGGGGTGGGCGGGCCGCTGCGGGTGTGGATGCGCTGCTTGAGGTCGGCGTTGTGCAGCAGCCCGAACTCGCGGTTGTTGATCATCTCGTGTTCCTGGCGCTCCCGCAGCGCCTCCACGGTGAGCCGCAGCTGCTGGTCCAGCTGGTTCATCGGGTCGTTGTAGAGGTCGGCGACCCGCGAGTGGATCTTCAGTACGGTCTGCGCGACGCTGAGTTCGTACTCCCGCGGGGACCGCTCGTAGTCGACGAAGGTGCCGGGCAGTTCCGGTTCGCCGACGTGGCCCGCGGCGAGTTCGATGGCCGCCTCGCCGTGCTTGTTCTGCGCCGGGACGAGCGCGGTGCGGAACGCCTCGATGTGCCCGCGCAGGGCCTGCGAACGGCCCAGGACTTCCTCGTAGTCGGCCCGGGAAAGGGTCAGGACCGTACCGCGGGTGACCGCCCGGAGGGTGTGCTCCCACTCGGCGTCGGGCCCCAGCAGGGCCGCCTCGCCGGCCGCGTCGCCGTCGGCCAGTACACCGGTCACCAACTCGTCGCCGTACTTGCCGGTGCCGAGCCGTTCGAACTTGCCGTGCGCGATCAGGATGACGCGGTCGGCCCGGGTGCCCTTCTCGGCGACGACGTCACCGGGGACGACGTCCCGCTGGGCGAACCGGCCGGCCAGCTCCTGGAGCGTGGGGTCGTCGGTGAAGCCGCGCAGGGGGGCCAGTTCCCGCAACTCCTGGGGGATGACCCGGACTTCGGCGCCCTCGCTGACGAACTCCACCCGGCCGTCGCCCAGGGTGTGGGTCAGCCGCCGGTTGACGCGGTAGGTGCCGCCGGAGACCTGCGTCCAGGGCAGGACCCGCAGCAGCCACCGCGAGGAGATGCCCTGCATCTGCGGCGGGGTCTTGGTCGTGGTCGCCAGATTGCGGGCGGCCCCGGTGTCCAGGCTGGAGCGCTGCGGCTCGGCGCCTTCGGTCTGCGGGCCGGACGTGGGGTCCACGGATGTGGTCATGACGGGCGGTCACCTGTTCCGGTTGGTGCGTAAACGTCGGTGCGTAAACGTCAGGGGGTGGGTGTCAGGGAAATGTCAGGGGCGTGCCGGGGGTGTTGGGCTGCGAACGCCCCGGAGGTCGGCGAAATGGGCCGAGGGGAGAGGAATACGGGGATGTAGGGCGGACGTAAATGAGGCGGAGGTTTTCCGGGGTTCCCCCGAGGTTTCCCCGGATTTTCCGCTCAGTGCCCGATTTCCGCGTCTTCTCGCTGCCGTCTCCTCAGTGCCCGATTTCCACGTCCTCCAGGACGCCCAGGGCGTCGGGGACGAGAATGGCCGCCGAGTAGTAGGCGCTGACGAGGTAGTTCGCGATGGCCTGGTCGTCGATTCCCATGAAGCGGACCGAAAGGCTCGGCTCGTATTCGTCGGGAATTCCGCTGCGGTGCAGGCCGACGACGCCCTGCTTCTCCTCGCCGGTGCGCAGCAGCAGGACGGAGCTGGTGCCCTCCTTCGTCACCGGGATCTTGTTGCACGGGAAGATGGGCACGCCGCGCCAGGACGGCACCGAGTGGCCCATGAAGTCGACCGCGGCCGGATAGAGCCCGCGGGCGTTGCACTCGCGGCCGATCGCGGCGATCGCCTTGGGGTGGGCCAGCAGGAAGCCGGGGTCCTTCCAGACCGTGGCGAGGAGTTCGTCGAGGTCGTCGGGGGTGGGCGGGCCGCTGCGGGTGGGGATGCGCTGCTTGAGGTCGGCGTTGTGCAGCAGGCCGAACTCGCGGTTGTTGATCATCTCGTGTTCCTGGCGCTCGCGCAGGGCGTGCACCGTGAGCCGCAGCTGTTCCTCGACCTGGTTCATCGGGTCGCTGTAGAGGTCGCCGACCCGGGTGTGGGCGCGCAGGACGGTCTGCGCGACGCTGAGTTCGTACTCCCGGGGGGAGCGCTCGTAGTCGACGAACGTGCCGGGCAGGGCGGGCTCGCCGTGGTGGCCGGAGGCGACCGCGATGGCGGCCTCGCCGCTGGCGTTGGACGGCCGCTCCGTGCCGCGGGCGCCCGCCGCGAGGTGGTCGCGCAGGGCGGGGGAGCGGCCGATGACCTCGTGGGCGTCCTGGCGGGCCAGTGCCATCACCGTCACGCGGGTCACCGCGCGGTAGCTGTACTCCCAGTGCCCGTCGGCGGAGGCCAGCGGGGCGTCGCCGAGGTGGTCGCCGCCGGCCAGCGCCGCCAGGACGGTCTCGTCGCCGTACTTGCCGGTGCCGATCCGGTCGACCCGGCCGTGCGCGATCAGCACCACCCGGTCGTGCGGGGTGCCGGCCTGGGCGATCAGCTCACCCGGGGCGTACTCGTGCTGAGTAAACCTTTCCCCCAGGGCGGCGAGCACCTCGGTGTCGGTGAATTCCCACAGCGCGGGGAGCTCGCGCAGCTCGTCGGGGATGACCGCGACCGACGAGCCGTCGATGTCGAAGTCGATCCGCCCGTCGCCGACGGTGTACGCCAGCCGCCGGTTGACCCGGTACGTACCGCCGGAGACCTGCACCCAGGGCAGCAGCCGCAGCAGCCAGCGGGAGGTGATTCCCTGCATCTGCGGCGCGGTCTTGGTGGTCGTCGCGAGATTCCGCGCGGCCGCGGTGGTCAGGCTGGAATTCTGGCTTTCCTCGGCGCTTCCGGTCAGAGTTTCGCCGGCAATCGTCACCATGTCACCTATCTCGTGGAGGCTGCGGCGCGTGAACGCCCGGGCGGACACGGGAATGTCCTCCGGCAGCGCGCCGCCGCATCGAAGATAGTGGCGCTGTTTTTATCGGCACAATCGCTCGATTGGGTGGCATGGAAATAACTTTCCATGGAAAGGGTTTAGCGTTTTTCGTGGGCGGGCAGGGTGGCCGGGGCGGGTCGGTCGGCCAGGAGGGCCGCGCCGTCGGCGAGGGTCGCCGTCAGCCGCTCCCACGCCGCCTCGTCCCGCTCCCGGGCCGGATGGCGCGCGCCGCGGCCGGTGCCCCAGCGGCGGGCCACGGCCGCCGGATCCTCGCCCAGCAGCAGGCCGGCCGCCTGCGCCGCGGCCCCGAGCGCGGTCAGTTCGTCCGCCTCGGGCACCAGCACCGGGCGGCCGGAGAGCCGCCGTACGGTCTCCCGCCAGGCGGTGCCGCGCGCCCCGCCGCCGATCAGTACCAGCGGCGCGTCGGGCGCGGCCTCCCCGGCCAGTACGCCGTCCAGCGCCCGCAGCAGGGTGAACACCGCGCCGTCGTACGCGGCTTGGAGCAGCTGGCCCGGGGTGGTGTCGTGGCGCAGCCCGTGCAGCAGGCCGGAGGCGTGCGGGAGATTCGGGGTGCGCTCGCCGTCGAGGAACGGCAGCAGCACGGCGCCGCCGCCCGCTTCGACGGCCTCGCGGTCGCGGCCGAGCAGCGCCGCGATCCGGTCCACGGCGAGGGTGCAGTTCAGGGTGCAGGCCAGCGGCAGCCAGTCGCCGCGGGCGTCGGCGAAGCCGGCGACGGTGCCGGTCGGGTCGGCGGGCCGGCGGGTGGTGACCGCGAAGACGGTGCCGGAGGTGCCCAGGCTCAGCACCGGCTGTCCGGGGCGCAGGCCCAGGCCGAGCGCGGCGGCCATGTTGTCGCCCGTCCCGGCGGCCACCAAAGCGCCGTGGGGGAGCGGGAGTTCGGTGGTCCGTACGGTGCCGGCCGCCTCGCCGGGGAGCGCGACCCGGGGCAGCTTCCCGGCGGGCAGCCCGGCCAGCTCCAGGACGCCGTCGTCGTACGCCCCGGTGGCGGACGCCCACCAGCCGGTGCCGGAGGCGTCGCCGCGGTCGGTGACCGCCTGGCCGGTCAGCCGCTCGACGAGGTAGTCGTGCGGCAGCCGGACGGCGGCGGTGGCGGCCGCCGCCTCGGGCTCGTGGGCGCGCAGCCAAGCCCACTTGGCGACCGTGAACGCCGGGCCGGGGACGCTGCCGACGCGCTCCGCCCACACCTCCGGGCCGCCGCCGGCGGCGATCAGGCGGGCGCTTTCCGCGGCCGGGCGGACGTCGTTCCACAGCAGCGCCGGGCGGACCGGCTCCCCGGCCGCGTCCAGGGTGACCAGTCCGTGCTGCTGCCCGGCCACGGAGACCGCGGACGCCTGGCGGGCGGCCGGGCCGCACTGCTCCAGCGCCTCGCCGAGCGCCCGCCACCAGTCCCGTGGATCGCTCTCCTTGCCCGGTCCGCCGCTGACCGCGTGCGGTGCCTGGCCGCGGGCCACCACCCGGCCGGTGTCCGCGTCCACGACCAGGGTCTTGGTGGATTGGGTGGAGCTGTCCACCCCGACGACCAGGGGTCCGGCCGACTGCGCGCCCATGGAGCACTCTCCCTCGGCGGCCGGTGACCCACGCCCTGTCGCTGCGGGGCTCCCGGCCGCTCAGGACCCCGCGTGCTGCCGCATCGTAAATCGCGGGGTGCGCGGCGCGGGCGGCCTGTGGATAACCCGCGCGGCGCGGCCGGACGGTGCCGCCGGGCGGGCCGGTGGGCACCGACCGCCGCCGGGCATGAGGTGTACACGGCGGGCACGTTAGGGTCTGTCCGGGCGGTCAGGACCGGGAGCCGCCCCGGCCGGGCCGCCAACGGTGCCCGCGGGGTGGAGGTTTCACCCCGGAACGCTCCAGACCGGTCACCGCGTCCCTGACCCCAGAGCGAAGAAGCGACCATCCGCCATGAGTTTTCCGCCGCCCCCGCCGTCCAACCAGCCGCCGCCCCCGCCGCCCCAGGGCGGTGGCGGCTTCGGCCCGCCGGGCGGCGGGTACGGTCCGGGCGGCTACGGCCCGGCGGCGGGTCCGGCCGGGCAGCAGCCCGCCGGTCCCTACGGCCCGCCCGCCGGCGGGGGTTTCGGCCCGCCCGGTCCCGGTGGGCCGGGCGGCGCTCCCGGTGGCTGGCAGCAGCCGCCCGCGCCGCCCTCCGGGGGCGGCGGCAACGGCACGGCCATCGCGCTGATCATCGGCGCCGGGGTGCTCGTCCTGGCCGTCGTCATCGGCGTCCTCGTATGGAGCGACGGCGGTGGCGGTGGCAGCCAGGCCAGGCCGGCCGCGAGCGCGAGTGCCTCGTCCTCCGCCTCCGCGTCGCCGTCCGCGTCCCCGTACGGCGATCCCACGCCGTCCGCGACGCCCACCGGCCCGGGAGCCGGCGGAGCCTCGCCCAGCGGCCGCACGGTGCCCTTCTACGAGCTGCGGACCGGCGACTGCTACGACCTCCCGCCCGGCGGCAGCGGCGGCAACACCAACGCCGCGTCCTGCCAGGGTCCGCACGACGCCGAGGTCGTCTTCGTCTACACCCTGCCGCGCGGCCTGGGGACGCAGAGCGAGATCAAGGACAAGGCGTCCTCGCTGTGTTCCTCGGAACTCCAGGACAAGGCGTCCAAGCAGCCGGCCGGCACGGCCGAGGGCACCTACGTGCAGTTCCCCAGCGCCAGCGGCTACAAGCTGGGCATCCGGGCCGTGGTGTGCAGTCTGACCGCCGACAGCACCGGCAGCCGGAAGCTGACCCGGCCGCTGGTGTGAGCCGGTAGGGGCAGGCGGGTGGCCCGGTGAACGGGGCTGGCCCGCCGCCCCGTTCACTCCGTACGCTGGTCTGTCCCGCTGCCCGGCCCCTCCGCCCCGCCGTTCCTCCCTTTCGTCCCGCCGCTCCCGTCCACACCGGCCGCCGACGGGTCCAGCACCCGGGCCAGGAACGCCCGGGTCCGTTCGTGCCGGGGCGCGCCCACCACCCGCTCCGGGGTGCCCTCCTCGACGATCAGCCCGCCGTCCAGGAACACCACCCGGTCGGCGACCTCCCGGGCGAAGCCCATCTCGTGGGTGACGACCAGCATCGTCATCCCGTCCCGGGCCAGCGACCGCATCACCGACAGGACCTCGCCGACCAGTTCCGGGTCCAGCGCCGAGGTCGGTTCGTCGAAGAGCATCAGCTCCGGGTCCATCGCCAGGGCGCGGGCGATGGCCACCCGCTGCTGCTGGCCGCCGGAGAGCCGCGCGGGGTAGGCGGCGGCCTTGTCGGCCAGTCCGACGCGCGCGAGCAGCCCGTGGGCGATCCGGTCGGCCGCGGCCCGGTCGCGGCGCAGCACCCGGCGCTGGGCGAGGGTGAGGTTCTCCAGCACGGTCAGGTGCGGGAAGAGGTTGAAGGACTGGAACACCATCCCGATCCGGCGCCGGACCCGGTCGAGGTCCACCTCCGGGTCGGTGACCTCGGTGCCGGCCACGGTGATCCGGCCCGCGGACGGCTCCTCCAGGAGGTTCACACAGCGCAGCAGCGTGGACTTGCCCGACCCGGACGGCCCGATGACGCACACCACCTCCCCGCGCGCCACGGAGAAGTCGATACCGCGCAGCACCTCCAGGGTGCCGAACGTCTTGCGCAGCCCCCGCACCTCGATGGCCGCGCCGTCCCCGCCCGTCATCCGGCCCCCTGTCCGCCGTGCCGTCCCCTGGTGGACCGGCGGGCGCCGCGCCGCCTCACCGGGCCCTCGCCGTACGGGCCTCCAGCCGCCGCACCACCTGGCCGAGCGGCAGAGTGATCACCAGGTAGAGCAGCCCTGCGACCAGTACGGGGGTGAGGCTCTTGTGCTCGTTGAGCGCGTCCCGCCCGAAATTGGCCAGCTCGAACTGCGAGAGCGAAAGGCCCAGCAGATACACCAGGGAGGAATCCTTCGTCAGCAGGATCAGTTCGTTGGTGAGCGGCGGCAGGACGATCCGGAACGCCTGCGGCAGGACGACCGAGACCATCGCCCGGCCGTGCGGCATTCCGAGTGAACGCGCCGCCTCCCATTGCCCTTTGGGCACGGCCTGGATTCCGGCCCGCAGGGTCTCGGCGATGTAGGCCGCGCCCACCAGTCCCAGGGAGAGCATCACCGTGACGCTCTGGTCGAGGGCGACCTGGAACGCCAGCGGCACCCCGAATCCGAGTGCGATGAACACCAGCAGCGCGGGAATCCCCCGGAAGAATTCGATATAGCCCACCGCGAGCCAGCGGTACGGCGGCACGGTCGACAGCCGCATCAGCGCCAGCAGCAGCCCCAGCACCAATCCGAATCCGAAACCGAGCAGGGTGTAGCGGACGGTGTTGAGCAGCGCGATGCCGAGAATGTCGGGGAACAGCGCCCGGATGACGGAGATGTCGAGGAACGCGGTGCGCAGCCGGTGCCAGTCGGCGAGCAGCGCGAGGGCCGCCGCGGCGGCGGCCAGCAGGGCGTACTGCGCCCCGCGGACCAGGCGCGCCCGGCGCCGACGGGACCGGGGCAGCAGCGGCATCAGCCGAACCACTTCCGGTGGATGCGGTCGTAACTCCCGTCCGCCCTGGCCTTTTTCAGTACCGCGTTGATACGCAGGCGCAGTGCGTCATTGCCCTTGCGGACGCCGAATCCGTAATGCTCTCCGGTGTCGAACTCCGCGGCGACCCGGGTGTCCCGATTGGTCTTCGCGTAATCCATGAGGACGCCGTTGTCGTTGATGCCGGCGTCGACCTGCCCGGCGCGTACGGCGGCGAGCAGCAGCCCGACGTCCTCGAATTCGACCAGTTCGGCGCCCTGTCCGTGAGCTTTCGCATACAGCGCGCCGGTGGTGGCCTTCTGGTAGCCGAGTTTCCGGCCCTTCAGGTCCGCCATCGCCTTGATCGGGGAACCGTTTTTCACCAGCAGCGCCTGGGTGGCGGTGAAATACGGGTCGGAGAAATCCATCACCTTCCGCCGGGCGGGCGTGATGGTCATTCCGGCGGCGGCGAGATCGCACCGGCGGATCGCGAAGTCCTGTCCGGTCTCGATGCCTTCGAAGGGCGTGTTGACGATCCGCTGGGTGACGCCGAGGTCCTTGGCGACCAGGTCGATGAGGTCCACGTCGAAGCCGACGACCTGGCCGCCGCGCTTCTCCTGGAAGGGGGCGTAGGGCAGGTGGGTGCAGGTCTGGAGCTCCCCGGCGCGGACGAGTTCCGGCCCGCCGCCCGGCGCGCCACCGGGCGCGGTGCTGGTGCAGCCGGCCAGGAGGGCGAGGGCCGCGGCGGCGGCCGGGAGGTACGGCGCGGGGCGAGCGGTCAACAGGTCCTCCGGGGTGCCGTGGCGGTCAACCGGGTGGAGCGTGCTGCGCGTTGGCTGCATCCTGCCACCGGCCGGGGGCGCTGTCTCCGGTGCGTCCGTTGCGGCTGGGTAACGGCCTACTGGCGGGCCGCGGTCCCGTTGTCCCGGTGGGCCGTCAGCGGTGCAGGGCTGCTGCCAGGTCGGCGATGGCATCCGGGCCGACCCGGCAGCAGCCGCCGATCAGCCGGGCGCCGTCCGCGACCCAGCCGGCCACCCGGTCCGCGCGGAACGCCGGGCTGCCGCACCAGGCCCGCGCGGCGGCGTCCCAGCGCTCACCGCTGTTCGGGTAGACCACGACGGGCTTGCCGGTGACCCGGGCCGCGATCCGCACCGCCCGGTCCGCGTCGTCCGGCGCGCAGCAGTTGACCCCGACCGCGATCACCTCGTCGGCGTCCGCCGGGTACCCGAACGCCTCCTCCAGCGGCTGCCCGGCGCGGGTGCGGTCCCCGGAGACGCTGTACGACAGGTAGGCCGGGACGCCGAGCCCGCGGACCGCGCGCAGCAGGGCCCGCGCCTCGTCGGCGTCCGGCACCGTCTCCAGGGCCAGCACGTCCGGGCGGGCGTCGGCCAGCACCTCCAGGCGCGGCCGGTGGAAGCGCTCCAGCTCGTCCACCGACAGGCCGTAGCGCCCGCGGTACTCCGACCCGTCGGCCAGCATCGCGCCGTACGGCCCCGCCGACGCGGCGACGTACAGCGGGCCGGGGGCGCCGCCCGCGCGGGCCCGGGAGGCCGCCTCGCGGGCCAGGGCGACGCTGCGGCGGAGCAGCCCGGCGGTCTCTTCCGGGCCGGTGCCGCGCCGCGCGAACCCCTCGAACGTGGCCTGATAGCTGGCGGTGATGGCCACCTGGGCGCCGGCCTCGTAGTACGCCAGGTGGGCGCGCACCACGGCTTCCGGTTCCTCGGCGAGCAGCCGGGCCGACCACAGGGCGTCGCTGAGGTCGTGCCCGTCGGCCTCCAGTTGGTTGGAGAGCCCGCCGTCGAGGACGACCGGTCCGGCGGCGAGGGCCTCGGCGAGCGTCGGCGAGGGCGGCTGGGGCGACGGGCCGGTCATGGCGCGGACCTTCCTGGGCGGCGGTTACTCGTGCCGGACGGCCTGGATGTCCAGCTCGACCCGGATCGTAGCGCCGATCGCGGCGATGCCCCTGGCCAGCATCTTCCGCCAGTCCAGGGTGAAGTCCTCGCGGTGCAGTTCGGTGACGGCCCGGCAGGCGGTGCGGGTCTCGCCGGCGATCCCGGTGCCGATGCCGAGATAGCGGGTGTCCAACTGGACGGTGCGGCTGACGCCGTGCAGGTGGAGCACGCCCTGGACGGCCCAGCGGCCGCCCCCCTTGTGGACGAACCGCTCGCCGGTGAACTGGAGGTGCGGGTAGCGGGCGGTGTCCAGGAATTCCGCGGACCGCAGATGGTCGTCCCGCAGGCGCACCCCGGTGTCGATGCTCGCCGCGTCGATGGTCACCTCGACCCGGGAGTCCTGCATCCGTTCACCGATCCACAGCCCGCCCTCGAAGTGGTTGAACCGGCCGTGGATGTCGGCCAGTCCGATGTGCCGGGCGGTGAACCGGATGGCGGTGTGGTCGGGGTCGATCCGCCAGCGGCCGGCGGTGGGCAGCGGCAGGGCGGGGGCCAGCTCCAGGGTGACCGGGCGCGGCGCGGTCCGTTCACCGGCCACCACCGCGACCTCGAACCGGGCCGGTTCGAAGCCGTCGGAGGTCACCACGAGGCGGTAGCCGCCGGGCGGCAGCGTCACGGTCAGCCGGCCGTTGGGGTCGGTGCGGCCGTGTGTGGCTTCCCGGCCGTCCGCGGCCCGTACGGAGACGTCCACGCCGGCCATGGGCAGTCCGACGGGATCGTTGACGCACACGTCCAGCGCGCCCGCTCCCCGGGGGAGGGGCGGCTGGGGGCTGTGCGGTGTGCGGTCGCGCAGGCGGTTCAGGAAGGCGAGCGGCATGGCAGGACGGGGCCTATCGGTGCGATCGGTTCGGCGGCGCTTACCGGCCGAATTGCGGACAGAAAGAGGGAATGAATCGCGGAAAATGGTGCGGATTCGGTCCCCTTCCCATCCTGTCATCGGTGGCGGCCCGAATTGACCACTCCCTGTCAAGGGTGGGCGAAAGGTGATCTTTCTCGCACTTCGGGGAGGGTCTGTCCCGGTCTCCGCGCACCGCTCCGGCACGTCCGCCGCGAGACGGGCCCGCGTCGGAGGTGCCGCACGATCGGCCCCGGCCAGGGAACCTCAGGCGGCGAACCGGCGTTCAATGGGTTACGAACGTGAGCGCGGCCCCGGCCGCGGAAAGGGCGTGACGGATGTCCACACAGGCGAAGGTCGCGATCGGCGGCGTCGCGGTGGGAGTGATCCTGCTGTGGCTGCTGCCCTTCTGGGCGGCCGTCCTGGTCATGGTCGGGATCCCGGCAGCCGCGTATCTGGCCCTCGACCCCTCCCAGCGGCGCCGGCTGCGCCGGGTCCGCCGCAAGCAGCTCGGCGGCTGAGCCGCGCGGTGCCGGCGGCCCGGCCCGCTGCCGGCCGCCGTCCCCGGGCCGGCCCGGCGCCCCAGTCAGACGGGGCGGGCCGCCAGCTCGTCCAGGGAGGCCAGCAGCCCCGGCAGTTCGGGCCCCCGGCCCACCGGGTGCACCTGCCCCGGCTCCTCGTCCAGCAGCACGAAGGCGATGTCGTCGGTGCGCGCCACCATGCTCCACCCCGGGCCGTCGACCCGCAGCGTACGGGCCTCGCCCGCGGCGAACGACGACCGCACCCGGCCGGGCGGCGGCGGATCGGCGACATACCCGCGGGCCTCCGCCAGCACCCTCCGCACGCCCCGGTGGCGCTCCTCACCGGGCTCCCCGAAGGTCACCTCGCCGTCCTCCACCTGTGCCCGCCAGGACGCCCACTGGAGCGCTATCTCGTCCGCGCCCAGCCGCCGCTGCGCGGGCCCCCAGCCCGACGCGTCCGGCGGCGACAGCGGCGCGCGGCCGCCCTCCAGCGGCTCCGGGTCGTGCGGCCGCGGCACCCCGGGGGCCGACACCGCCAGCGCCAGCGGCCAGCCCGGCAGCGCCGCCACGATGCTCTCGCCGTCCGGTGACAGGTCGTACTCCATCCCGCAGTCCCAGGCCGCGATCGCGCAGGCCACCAGCGACACGTCCTCGGTGGCCACCGTCCAGCGCGCCCCCGTGCCGTCCTGGCCGAGGACGAGCCCGTAGCCCTCCGCGTACGGTTCCAGGCCGAGCCGCGCGCACACCTCCGGGTAGTCGTCGCCGAGCACGCTGGGGAACTGCGCGGGCGTCAGCAGTACCGCCGTCAGCACGAACAGCTGGTCGGCCGCCTGGTCGTCGCTCTGCTCGTCGGCGCTCCCGGTTGCCGGCACCCCGGCCTCCCTCCATCGCGGTCGCAACGTCGCCGCGCACCTTAATTGGCCGGGAGCGGCCTTGTCACCAGCCGTACGCTGCGCCGATGCGCCCGGGGAGGGGACCGGACGGCCCGCGGTCAGGGCAGCGGCAGCCCCAGCAGCTCGTGGGCGACCTCCCGGGGCGGCCGCCCGCGCTCCCGCGCCAGCGCGAGCACCGCCCGGCCGGCCAGTTCGTTGACACCGAAGGCCAGCGCCTCGGGCGACACCCAGCCCGCGGCCTGCGCGGCGCCCTCCTCGTCGCCCACGGCGTCCGCGGCCACGTAGCAGGCCGCCGCCTCGAAGAGGTTGTGCGGACGGCCCGCGGCCGGCCGTCCCGCCCGGTGGAACACCGCCGCCCGTCTGCCCCCGGCCCGTCTGCCGGGGTGCAGCGCCCCGGCCACCTCACGTAGGAATCCGGCCATCCCGACCCCCGGCCACTCGCCCGTCACGGTCGTGTAAGTGTGCCCGCCCGCCCTAGAGTTGGAACGCGGGGCGACGAAGGGACGGGCAGCGGGTGCGGCGCTACGACTGGCTCAGGGAGATCCGGCGGCTCGACCCGGAGCGCGACTTCCTGCGGATCTACCGGATCACCGTCACCCATGAATTCCCCTGGGACGTCACCCGGGCCCTGGAGCTGGCGCTGTACCGCACCTACGCGGTGCCCGGCATCGGCCGGCTGCTCGCCGCGACCGGCGAACTCACCGACCGCGCGCAGAAGCGCTACGACGACACGGTCCTCCTCCTGGACACCATCGTGGAGCACGGCTTCCGCAGCGACGACGGCCGGACCGCGATCCGCCGCATCAACGGCATGCACCGCGCCTACGACATCGGCAACGACGACATGCGCTACGTCCTGTCCACCTTCGTGGCCATGCCGATCCGCTGGATCGACCGGTACGGCTGGCGGCGGCTGAGCACCCACGAGAAGCGCGCCATAGCCGCCTACTACGGAACCCTCGGCCGCCACATGGGGATCACCGGAATCCCGCGCACCCACCAGGAGTTCGCGGAGTGCCTGGACTCCTACGAGGCCGCGCACTTCGGCTGGGACCCGGAGGCGCGCCGGGTGGCCGACGCCTCCCTGGAGTTGATGGCGCGCTGGTACGGGCCGCTCGCCCCGGTGGTGCGCGGCGCCAGCCTCGCCCTCCTGGACGACGCGCTGCTGGACGCCTTCCGCTACGACCGGCCCCGGCCCGCGGTCCGGACGGCCGTGCACACCGCGCTGAAGCTGCGCGCCAAGGCCGTCCGGCTGCTCCCGCCGCGCCGCACGCCCCACTACGCCCGCCAGAACCCCGAGGTCAAGAGCTACCCCAACGGCTACCGGATCGCGGACCTGGGCACCTTCCCCGCTTCACGGCGGTTGGGCGCGTGCCCCGTCCACCCGGTGGCGGGCGATGCCGCCACCGAGGACGGCCCGGCGGCGGCCTCCTGACGGGACGGCGGCCCGGCGGGCGCGGCGGCGCGCCTCAGTCCCGGCGGACCGCCAGCGCCAGGTAGCGGGCGTCCTCGTCGACGTACTGGACGAGGTCCCAGCCGGTGGCGGCCAGCAGGGGGCGCAGGTTGGGCTCCGCCCGCAGGTCGTCCGGGGTGATCGGGCGCCCCTTGCGCGCGGCCAGGGCGGCCCGCCCGATGGGATGGAAGAGCGCGAGCCGGCCCCCGGGGCGGACGACCCTGGCCAGCTCCGCCAACCCGGCCGCGGAGTCCGGCAGGTGGGAGATCAGACCGGCCGCGAACACGGCGTCCAGCGCGGCCGTGGGGAGTGGGAGCCGGGTCACGTCGGCCTGGAGCAGGGCCGCGCCAGCGCCGCGTCCGGCCCGTACGGCGGCCGCCAGCATCTCCGGCGTGAGATCGGCGCCCAGGACCGCGCCGCGGGCTCCCACGGCCGCTCTGAGGGCCGGCAGGGCGCGTCCGGTGCCGCAGCCGGCGTCCAGCACCCGCTGGCCCGCCCGCAGCCCGAGCGCGGCCACGCCGGCGGCGTAGGCGGGCCCGTCGTCGGGGAACCTGTCGTCCCAGCCGGCGGCGCGGGGGCCGAAGAACGCCCGGACCTCGTCCGGCTGGCTGGTGTGCGGACCGGTCATCGGTCTCCTTCGGGGACGGTGGGACGGCGGGAAATCGGGGCGGTGGCGGCATACAGGACACCCGCGACGAGCAGGGCGGCCACCACTCCGGCGTTCATGGCCCCCAGGGTGCCGTGCGCGGCCCGGTCCGTCAGCAGGAAGCCCACGATACGGGCGATATGGGGATCGGCGGAGGTGACCAGCCCCAGGCCGACGGCGGTGCCGGCCGCCAGCGAGAGGGCCGCGGGCCACCTGGCGGCCGGCACCGCGTCCGGCCCGGGACCGGTGCGGCGCTCGCGCCACCGCGCCACCAGGAACACCGCCGTCCACGCGGCCATGGCCACCCCGACGACGGACAGGAACGCCTGGAAGGTGGCGAAGAAACCGGGCGAGACGAACAGCACGTACCAGCCGCCGAGGGCCATCAGTGCCCCGTCCACCAGGACCGCCAGCGATCGGCGGACGGGCAGGCCCAGGGCCAGCAGCGACATCCCCGAACTGTAGATGTCCATGATCGCCCCGGAGACGAAGCCCCCGATGGCGGTGAGCAGGTACGGCACCAGGAACCACGTCGGCAGGGCCGCGGCGAGGGCGCTCACCGGGTCGGCGGCGGCCGCGGCGGCCAGTCCGGGGTCGCCGGCGTCCAGCAGCACCCCGAAGACCAGCAGCACCAGCGGGGCCAGCACCCCGCCCAGCGTCGTCCAGCCGGTGATGGCGCGGCCGCTGCTGTCCCGGGGCAGGTAACGGCTGTAGTCCGCCCCGCAGTTGACCCACCCCAGGCCCAGGAGGGTCATCGCGAAGACCACGCCCCCGATAGCGGTGCCGAGGCCGCCCGGCCGCCCCTGGAGCAGCGCGGCGGGATGGATCCGCCCGGCCATCAGCACCAGGTAGGCGGCGGTCATCACGGTGATGGCGCCGGTCAGGTACTTCTGCACCCGCATGAGCAGCGCGTGCCCGTAGAGGCCCACGACGACCACCGAGACCGCGGTCACGGCGAAGCACAGGGCCTGGGCCCCGGTGGTCGGCGTCCGCCCGCCGGGCCGGGCGAACACCGTGGGCGAGACCCGCGCCAGGATGGCGGCGCCGCCCAGGGAGGAGAGCGCGACCAGGACCGTCTCCCAGCCGACGTTGGAGACGTAACTGAACAGGGTGGGCAGCTTGTTGCCCTGCCGCCCGAAGACGGCCGGCCCGATGGCCATGGTGGGCGCCCCCGTCCGCGCCCCGGCCACCGACACCAGGCCGACCAGGACGAACGACAGCACATAGCCCACCGCCCCGGTGAGCACCGCCTGCCAGGCATTCAGGCCCAGGCCCCTCACATAGATCCCGTAGGCGATGCCCAGCAGGGACAGCCCGGAGGCGGCCCACGGCCAGAACAGGGACCGGGGCGTGCCGTGCCGCTCGGCGTCCGGTACGGGCTCGATGCCGTTGCGCTCCACGACGGCCGCGGGGGCGGGCGCCCCAGGGGGCGTGGCGGGCCGCCGCGGGGCCCACGCCTGCTGCTGCGTCATGCGCCCATGATTCCGCACGGCGGGCGGCCCTGGGGAACGCCTGTGCGGCCGCGGCACGGTGGGCCGCGGCGGCCGGGCGCCGGCCCGTGGCGCGGGAGCGGGACGGCTTTCCGGAATCCGGGGACACCGCGATCAGCGGAGGGTACGGTCCTCGCCATGGATTTCCGGACGGCACCCGGTGCCGCCCCGGCCCCATCGCTGTGCCCTGCCATCGCACCCCGCGCCGCGCGGGCCCCGCACCCTGAAGGAGACGGCCGATGACCGCCGTACAAGGGACCCCACGGGACGCCGTCCCGGCCCGTTCCGCCGACCTGGCCCTGAAGATCCTGGTAGCGGGCGGCTTCGGGGCGGGCAAGACCACGCTGGTGGGTGCGGTGAGCGAGATCCGCCCGCTGCACACCGAGGAGCGGCTCACCGAGGTGGGCGCGGCGGTCGACGACACCGGGGGAGTGGAGGGCAAGACCACCACCACGGTGGCGATGGACTTCGGCCGCATCACCATCCGGGCGGGCCTCTCCCTGTACCTCTTCGGCACCCCGGGACAGGACCGCTTCTGGTTCCTGTGGGACGACCTGTCGGAGGGCGCGCTGGGCGCGGTGGTGCTGGCCGATACCCGCCGGCTGCCGGAGTGCTTTCCGGCCGTCGACTACTTCGAGCGCCGCGCCCTGCCGTTCGTGGTGGCCGTCAACTGCTTCCCCGGCGCCCGGTCCTACGGGGCGGACGAGGTCGCCCGCGCCCTGGACCTGGACCGCGGCACCCCGGTCGTGCTGTGCGACGCCCGGGACCGCGACTCCGGCAAGGAGGTGCTGGTCCGGCTGGTCGAGCACGCCGGGCGGCGGTACTCGGCCCGGCAGCCGGCCCCGGTGGGCTGAGCGGACCGCCCGGCCCCGGATACCGGGCAGCCCGCCCGCCGCCTCAGCCGGCGATAGCGGCGACCGCGACCACCTTGTCGATCCTGACCCGCACCAGCAGTTCACCGGGGACGCCGTTGCGGGCCCCGTACTCCTCGGCGCGGTCCTCGCCCATGTACCGGGCGCCGATCCTCGTCGCCCAGTGCCGGACCGCCGCCAGGTCGTCGCTCAGCTCCGCCCGGCCGTGCACGACGGCGAACGAGAACGGCGGCCGCTCGTCGTCCACGCACAGCGCCAGCCGGCCGTCGCGGGCGAGATTGCGGCCCTTGACCGTGTCCTCGCCCGTGTTGAAGACCAGTTCGTCGCCGTCCAGGAGGAACCACACCGGGGCCAGATGCGGACTGCCGTCGGCCCGCACCGTCGCCAGTTTTCCCGTACGGGTTCCCTCGGAAAGGAACGCCTGCCACTCGTTCTTCGTCATTGTGTGTGCCATGCCGTCATCCTCGCCGCGGGCCGGAAGCGCCCGCCGGTGGCACGCCGGGGTGCGGGGCCGCTTGCCGAGACGGCGGAGGTGGGACAGGCTGGCACGGCAGCCCGCCGACGGGCTGCGGACTGCCGTCCGGCCACGCGCGCGGACGGGGATACGGGGAGGAAGCGGCATGGCACTGAGCAGCGGACTCGACTGGCTGCTGGACGACCTGACCAAGCGGGTGGAACAAGTACGGCACGCCCTGGTGCTGTCCAACGACGGGCTGGTGACCGGCGCGAGCCAGGGGCTGGAGCGGGAGGACGCCGAGCACCTGGCGGCGGTCGCCTCCGGACTGCACAGCCTGGCGAAGGGATCGGCACTCCACTTCCGGGTCGGGCGGGTGCGCCAGACCATGATCGAGTTCGACGACGGGGTGCTGTTCGTGACGGCGGCGGGGGACGGCAGCTGCCTGTGCGTGCTGGCCGGCGCCGACGCCGACATGGGCCAGATCGCGTACGAGATGACGCTGTTGGTCAATCGCGTCGGCGAGCATCTCGGCGTCGCGGCCCGCCGGCCGGAGAGTTATCCACAGGCTCACGGCGGTCGTTGACGCGCTGTCACAGCCTGCGGCTATCGTCGTAACCGTCAGTGATCGACGACGATCGAGTCGCAGGGGGAACACCATGACCGTGACAGTGCTGAGCGATGGGCAGCGGACGCTCTCGATGGGGCACGCCGCCCGCGAACTGGAGCTGCGCACCGGCGAGTTCGAGCTCGCCGTGCAGCTCGGAGAGGTGCGGACCGTCCCGGCCGGCCCCGACCGCCGGCCGGGAAGCGCCGGGCCGCCCGACCGGCGCCGGGTGCCGGCCGAGGAGGTCGCCCGGCTCCAGGCCGAACGGGGCTTCCCCGAGGCCCTGCGGGAGCGGGTGCGGACCGTCACCACCAATGAGGCGGCGGCGATGATGGGCATCGGCCCCGGCCGGGCGCTCCGGCTCACCCGGGCCGGCTGCGTGGGCCCCGTCCGCTTCTATGTGAACCGCTTCGGGGCCGTGGTCTGGCTCTATCTCGCCTCGGAAATCACCGAGTTCGCCGACCGCGAGCCGGAGCTGCTGCAAGGCGACACCCCGCCCGCGATGCGGGTGATGCTCAGCGGCGGGCAGGACTGGCGGGGCCGCCAGTGGCGCAGCCGCCGGGTTGCCCAGCTCATGGGCCAGGCCCGCGACCCGTGGGAGACGGCCGCGGTGATCGCCGCCGTCCTGCCGCCGGAGGAACGGGCCTCGGTCGCCGAGGACCCCCGGGAGCGCGCCCTGCTGCGCAGGCTCCGGCCCACCCTCGCCACCACGATCACCGCTACCCCGGCGGCCCGGGAGTCCTTCGAACGGCTCCTGGTCGCCGAGGAGTTCGACGAAGTGCTCTGGTATCGCGTCAATCTCTCCCGCGCCCTGGAGACCGCCCGCCGGGAGAACCCCGAGCGGCTCCGCCCCGCGCCCGGCGCACCGGCCGGCCACCGCGGCGGCCGGGCCCCCGAGGTGCGCAACAGCCCGTCGTGGAAGGCGGCACCGCCCGGCGGCGTCCCGGCCCGCACATAAGACCGGCGGGGCCGGCGTCCTGACCAGGGCTGGCGTCCCGGCCGCCGCCAGGCTCAGGGCCGGGGGCCCTCGGTGTCCGTGCCGTCCGAGACGGCGGCGCGGGCGATCACCGACAGGGTCAGGGTGCGGGTGTCGTCGACGACGAGCCAGCCCTTCTCCAGCAGCGACTGGAGCAGCGGCCGCACCTCCTCGCCCAGTTCGTCCGCGAGGTCGTTGTCGGTGGGCGGGGTGCCAGCCCGGAGGAGGGCGGCGAGGTGGCGGACCACCGCCTCCTCGCCCGGAGTGAGCGTGAAGTCCATGGGCTCAGCGTAGGACGGCGGACCGGCCGCCGCCCTACCGGAAGGGAGGTGCGGGCAGGGCGGCGGTGAGGTCGGTCAGGTTCGTTCGGGAGTGTCTTCGGCGTACGGCTTCTCCAGGCTGTGGCCCGGTTCGATGGGGCGCAGGAGCCCTTCCTGGACGACCGAGACCAGCAGCCGGCCCTCGCGGTCGTAGATCCGGCCGCGGGCCAGGCCGCGGCCGCCGGTGGCGATCGGCGACTCCTGGTCGTAGAGGAACCACTCATCGGCACGGAAAGGACGGTGGAACCACATCGCGTGATCGAGGGAGGCCATGTCGAAGCCGCGCGGGCCCCACAGCGGCTCGATCGGGATGCGGACGGCGTCGAGGAGGGTCATGTCGCTGGCGTACGTCAGGGCGCAGGTGTGGACGAGCGGGTCGTCGCCCAGGGGGCCGACGGCGCGCATCCACACCGCGCTGCGCGGCTCCGCGCCCTCGATCTCCTCGGGGGTCCAGCGCAGCCGGTCGACATAGCGGATGTCGAACGGCTGGCGGCGCGCCATCCGCTCCAGCGTCTCGGGGAGGCCGCCCAGGTGGGCGCGGACCTCTTCGGCGACGTTCGGCAGGTCCTCCGGTGCGGGCACGGCGCGGCGCATCGGAAGTTGGTGTTCGAAGCCGGGTTCCGGCTTGTGGAAGGAGGCGGTGAGGTTGAAGATCGTGCGGCCCTGCTGGACGGCGACGACCCGGCGGGTGGTGAAGGACCGCCCGTCGCGGACCCGCTCGACCTGGTACACGATCGGCACGCCCGGGCGGCCCGGGCGCAGGAAGTACGCGTGCAGCGAGTGGACCGGGCGGTCCCCTTCCGTGGTCCGCCCGGCGGCCACCAGCGCCTGTCCGGCGACCTGCCCGCCGAAGACCCGCTGGAGGCTCTCCTGGGGGCTGCGGCCCCGGAAGATGTTCACCTCGATCTGTTCCAGGTCCAGCAGATCGACCAGTTTCTCCGCCGGGTTCGTCATGACCGGTGGCCCTCCGTCGTCTCCTCCGGCGGCCTCGGGCGAAGCCGCCGTCTCACAACTGCCCCACATCGGTGACCCGCACCACCGCGCGGCCCTCCTCGTCGGAGGCGGCCAGATCCACCTCCGCGGAGATGCCCCAGTCGTGGTCGCCCTTCGGGTCCGCGAAGGTCTGCCGGACCTTCCACAGCCCGTGCTCCGGGTCCTCCTCGATCCGCAGCAGCTTCGGGCCGCGGGCGTCCGGCCCGGTGCCCAGGTCCTCGTACTCCTCCCAGTACGCGTCCATCGCCTCGCCCCAGGCGTCCGCGTCCCAGCCGGACTCGGCGTCCAGCTCGCCGAGCTCCTCGACCTTGTCCAGCGCCGCCAGTTCGACGCGGCGGAACATCGCGTTGCGGACCAGGACGCGGAAGGCGCGGGCGTTGGCGGTCACCGGCCGGACCTGGTCGGCCCGCTCCGCCGCCTCGTCCGCGGTCTCCTCCTCCGGGTTGGCCAGCTGCTCCCACTCGTCCAGCAGGCTGGAGTCGACCTGGCGGACCATCTCGCCCAGCCAGGCGACGATGTCCTGGAAGTCCTCGGACTTCAGGTCGTCGGGCACGGTGTGGTCCAGCGCCTTGTACGCGCTCGCGAGGTAGCGCAGGACGATGCCCTCGGTGCGCGCCAGCTCGTAGAAGGAGGTGAACTCCGAGAAGGTCATGGCGCGTTCGTACATGTCGCGGATGACCGACTTGGGGGACAGCGGGTGGTCGCCGACCCACGGGTGGCTCTTGCGGTAGAGGCCGTAGGCGTGCGACAGCAGCTCGTCCAGCGGCTTGGGGTACTCGACGTCCATGAGGCGCTCCATGCGGTCCTCGTACTCGACGCCGTCCGCCTTCATCTGGGCGACCGCCTCGCCCCGCGCCTTGTTCTGCTGGGCGGCGAGGATCTGCCGGGGGTCGTCCAGGGTGGACTCCACGACCGAGACCATGTCCAGGGCGTAGGAGGGCGACTCGGGGTCCAGGAGGTCGAAGGCGGCCAGCGCGAAGGTGGACAGCGGCTGGTTGAGCGCGAAGTCCTGCTGGAGGTCGACGGTGAGGCGGACGATCCGGCCCTCCGCGTCCGGCTCCGGGAGCCGCTCGACGATGCCGCCGTCCACCAGGGAGCGGTAGATCGCGATCGCCCGCCGGATGTGCCGCAGCTGGTTCCGGCGCGGCTCGTGGTTGTCCTCCAGCAGCCGCCGCATCGCGTCGAAGGCGTTGCCGGGCCGGGCGATGACCGACAGCAGCATCGCGTGCGTCACTCGGAAGCGGGAGGTCAGCGGCTCGGGATCGGAGGCGATGAGCTTCTCGAAGGTGTTCTCGTTCCAGCTGACGAAGCCCTCCGGGGCCTTCTTGCGGACGACCTTGCGGCGCTTCTTCGGGTCGTCGCCGGCCTTCGCCAGCGCCTTCTCGTTCTCGATGACGTGCTCGGGGGCCTGGGCGACCACGAAACCCGCGGTGTCGAAGCCGGCCCGCCCGGCGCGCCCGGCGATCTGGTGGAACTCCCGCGCCCGCAGGGTCCGCACTCGGCTCCCGTCGTACTTGGTCAGCGCGGTGAACAGCACCGTGCGGATCGGGACGTTGACGCCGACGCCGAGGGTGTCGGTGCCGCAGATCACCTTCAGCAGGCCGGCCTGGGCGAGCTTCTCCACCAGGCGGCGGTACTTCGGCAGCATGCCGGCGTGGTGCACGCCGATGCCGTGCCGCACGTACCGGGAGAGGTTCCGCCCGAAGGTGGTGGTGAAGCGGAAGTTCCCGATCAGCTTGGCGATCTCGTCCTTCTCGGCGCGGGTGCACATGTTGATGCTCATCAGCGCCTGCGCCCGCTCCACGGCGGCGGCCTGGGTGAAGTGCACGATGTAGACCGGCGACTGGCGGGTCTCCAGCAGCTCGGTCAGCGTCTCCGTCATCGGTGTGGTGCGGTATTCGTACGACAGCGGCACCGGCCGGGTCGCGGAGCGGACCACGGCTGTGGGGCGGCCGGTGCGCCGGGTGAGGTCCTCCTCGAAGCGGGAGACGTCCCCGAGCGTCGCCGACATCAGGACGAACTGGGCCTGCGGCAGCTCCAGCAGCGGAATCTGCCAGGCCCAGCCCCGGTCCGCCTCGGCGTAGAAGTGGAACTCGTCCATCACGACCTGGCCGATGTCGGCGTACTTGCCGTCACGCAGCGCTATCGAGGCGAGCACCTCGGCCGTACAGCAGATCACCGGCGCGTCGGAGTTGACCGAGGCGTCGCCGGTGAGCATCCCGACGTTCTCGGTGCCGAACAGCTTGCACAGGTCGAAGAACTTCTCCGAGACCAGCGCCTTGATCGGCGCGGTGTAGAAGGTGACCTGGTCCTTGGCGAGCGCGGTGAAGTGCGCACCGGCCGCCACCAGGCTCTTTCCGGAGCCGGTGGGGGTGGAGAGGATGACGTTCGCGCCCGAGACCACTTCGATCAGCGCCTCCTCCTGGGCAGGGTAGAGCGAGAGGCCCTGCTGTTCGGCCCAGCCCGAAAAGGCTTCGAAGAGGGCGTCGGGGTCGGCGTCGTTCGGCAGATGATCGATGAGGGTCACGCCCCCATACTGCCTGCCTTCGGCCCGGATCCGGGAACCGGTGCGCCGGACGAAGATCGACAAGAGGCCGATCGCGGCGGGACGGTCCAGGTCAGCGGCCCCGTCCGGCGGGCGTCCGCACCCGGCGCGCACGGGTGTGCGCGGACGGTGCGCACCCCGCGCTCCGCCCCGGTGGCCGCGCGCCACCCGCTCCCCGTCCGGAGATCATCTGACGCTACGCTGAGTCGCCGACCGGGCGTCAGAAGCGCAGAGCAAGGGGTGGGGAACGACCATGATGGGACCGGCGCATTCGCTGTCCGGAGCCGCGGCGTGGCTGGGGGTGGGGGCGGCGGCCGCCGGGGCCGGCTATCCGATGCCCTGGCCGGTGCTGGTCAGCGGCGCGCTGATCTGCGCCGGGGCCGCGCTGGCGCCGGACCTCGACCACAAGGCCGCCACCATCTCGCGCGCCTTCGGGCCGCTGTCGCGCGGGCTGTGCGAGGTGGTCGACACGCTCTCGCACGCCGTCTACAAGGCGACGAAGATGCGCGGCGACTCGCACCGGGCGGGCGGCCACCGGACGCTGACCCACACCTGGCTGTGGGCGGTGCTGGTCGGCGGCGGGATGTCGCTGCTGGCCATGGTGGGCGGCCGCTGGGCGGTGCTCGGGATCCTCTTCGTCCACATGGTGCTGGCCATCGAGGGCCTGCTGTGGCGGGCGGCGCGGGTCTCCAGCGATGTGCTGGTGTGGCTGCTCGGCGCCGCGGCGGCGTGGATCCTGGCGCAGGTGATGGACCAGCCGGGCCAGGGCGCGAGCTGGCTGTTCACCGGCCCTGGGCAGGAGTACCTCTGGCTGGGGCTGCCGATCATGCTGGGCGCGCTGGTGCACGACATCGGCGACGCCCTGACGGTCTCCGGCTGCCCGATCCTGTGGCCCATCCCGATAGGCCGCAAGCGCTGGTACCCGCTGGGCACGCCGAAGCCGATGCGCTTCCGGGCCGGCAGCTGGGTGGAGCTGAAGGTGCTGATGCCGGCGTTCATGCTGCTGGGCGGCGTCGGGGCGCTGGGGGCGCTGGGCTACCTCTGAGCCGTTCCGGGGCGGCGGACCGGGGCGGTGCGTCCGGGTGGCCCGTGCCGGCGGCCGGGTCGGTGACGTGCGGCGGTGGCGCTCCCCGAACGGTGCGGGACACCACCGTGCGGGCCGGCCCCCCGGCCCTGCCCGGCCCGGCAGCGGTGGGCAGCCGTACCGCGATGCCCGGCCGGGCGGCGGTGCGCCCTGGCTCAGCCGTGCCAGGAGCGCCAGAGGGCCGCGTAGGCGCCGTCGGTCTCGACCAACTCGCGGTGGCTGCCCAGTTCGCTGATCCGGCCGTCCTCGACGACGGCGATGACATCGGCGTCGTGCGCGGTGTGCAGGCGGTGGGCGATGGCGATGACCGTCCGGCCGTCCAGCACGGCGCCCAGCGACCGCTCCACGTGCCGGGCGGCGCGCGGATCGAGGAGCGAGGTCGCCTCGTCCAGCACCACGGTGTGCGGATCGGCCAGGACCAGCCGGGCCAGCGCGATCTGCTGGGCCTGCGCCGGGCTCAGGGCGGTGCCGCCGGAGCCGACCTCGGTGTCCAGGCCGTCGGGCAGGGCACGCGCCCAGGCGTCGGCGTCCACCGCGCCCAGCGCCGCCCACAGCGCCGCGTCCGCCGCGTCGGTGCGGGCCAGCAGCAGGTTGTCCCGCAGCGTGCCGACGAAGACATGGTGCTCCTGGTTGACCAGCGCGACGTGCTCCCGGACGCGCTCGGCGGGCATCGCGGACAGCTCCGCGCCGCCCAGCGACACCGAGCCGGCGCGCGGCCCGTAGACGCCCGCCAGCAGCCGGCCCAAGGTGGACTTCCCGGCGCCGGACGGGCCGACCAGCGCCACCCGGCTGCCCGGGCGGACGCTCAGCGACACCTCGCGCAGCACGTCCACACCGGCGCGGTAGCCGAAGCTGACCTCCGCCGCGCGGACGTCCCGGCCGTCCGGGACGACCGACGGATCGCCCTCCTCCGGCGCGATCTCGCGGATGCCGACCAGCCGGGCGAGCGAGACCTGGGCCACCTGGAGCTCGTCGTACCACCGCAGGACGAGGTTGACGGGCTCGGTCAGCAGCTGGGCGAGCAGCACCCCGGTCGTCAACTGCCCCGGCGTGAGCCAGCCGTTCAGTACGAAGGCCCCGCCGAGCAGCACCACCGTGCACAGGATCAGCCGGTGGCTGACGTTGATGACCGGGAAGAGGACCGAGCGCAGGAAGAGGGTGTAGCGCTCCCATTGGGTCCATTCCCGGATGCGGCGCTCGGAGAGGGCGGTCCGGCGGGCGCCGGTGCGGTGCGCCTCGATGGTGCGGCCGGCGTCCACGGACTCGGCGAGGACGGCGGAGACCGCGGCGTAACCGGCCGCCTCGGAGCGGTAGGCGGCGGGGGCCCGCCGGAAGTACCACCGGCAGCCCAGCAGCAGCACCGGCAGCGCGACGACCACCGACAGGGCGAGCGGCGGCGCGGTGACGGCGAGCCCGCCGAGCAGCAGCACGCCCCACACCACCCCGATCGCCAGCTCCGGGACGGCCTCCCGCATCGCCTCGGCGAGCCGGTCGATGTCGGTGGTGATCCGGGACAGCAGATCGCCGGTGCCGGCCCGCTCCAGGACACCCGGCGGCAGCGCCACCGCGCGGACGAGGAAGTCCTCGCGCAGGTCCGCCAGCATCTCCTCGCCGAGCATCGCCCCGCGCAGCCGCACCATGCGGACGAAGACCGTCTGGACGGCCAGCGCCAGCGCGAACAGCGCGAGGGTGCGTCCCAGCTGGATGTCCCGGGCGCGGCCCGCCGCCAGATCCTCGACCAGGCCGCCGAGGAGATACGGCCCGGCCATCGAGGCGATGACCGCGGCGGCGTTGACGGTGACCAGGACGGTGAAGTCCCGGCGGTGGCGGCGGATCAGCTCGACGGCGTACGAGCGCACCGTCGCCGGGGTGCCGACCGGCAGGATGGCCGCGGTGCGCGGGGCGGCGGGGTCGTGGTCCGGAGGGGACAGGCCGATCATGCGGTCTCCTTGGCGGTGCGGCCGGTGCCGGCCACGGGCGTGCCGGGGGCGGGGTCCGGCCGGCGGGTGACGACGGCGCGGTATTCGGGGTGGGTGCGCAGGAGTTCGCGGTGCGGGGCCGCGCCGGCGACCTTGCCCTCCTGGAGGAACACCACCTCGTCGGCGCGGTCCAGAAGGAGCGGACTGGAGGTGAGGACCACCGTGGTGCGGCCGGAGCGGAGCGTCCGCAGGCCGTCGGCGATCCGGGCCTCGGTGTGCGCGTCGACGGCGCTGGTCGGCTCGTCCAGGACAAGTACGCCCGGGTCGGTGACCAGCGACCGGGCCAGGGCCAGCCGCTGGCGCTGGCCGCCGGAGAGGGACCGGCCGCGTTCGGTGAGGTGGGCGCGCATCGGGTCGCCGGAGTCGTCGGCGGACGCGCGGGCCAGTGCGGCCAGGACGTCGCCGCACTGGGCGGCGGCCAGGGCCTCGGCGGGGGACACCCGGCCGGAGGCCGGCACGTCGAGGAGTCCGCCGACGGTCCCGGAGAGCAGCACCGGGTCCTTGTCCTGGACGAGGACGGCCGTCCGGGCCGTCTCGCGCGGGAGGTCGTCCAGCGGGGTGCCGCCGAGTTCGGCGGAGAGCGGACGGCCGGGCTCCGGGCCGTCCGGAGAACCGTCCTGGCCGGTATCCGGGGGATGGCCGCCGAGGCGTTCGGCGAGGCGGCCGGCCGCGTCCGGGTCGCCGCAGACCACGGCCGTCAGCCGGCCGGCCCGCGCGGTCAGCCCGCTGACCGGGTCGTGCAGGTCGCCGGACGGCGGTTCCGCCGGCGTCAGCCGGCCGCCTTCCGGGCGGGTGAGCGCCAGCAGCCGGGCCGTGCGCGCCGCCGAGGGCCGGGCGAAGGACCACGCCATGGTGATCTCCTCCACCTGACGGAGCGGGTACAGCAGGAAGGCCACCGCGCCGTAGATGGTGACGAGTTCGCCGACGGTGATCCGGCCGTCGGCGGTGAGCCGGACGCCGTACCAGACCACCGCGATCAGCAGGAGGCCGGGCAGGGCGACCTGGACGCCGGAGATCAGCGACCACATGCGGGCGCTGCGGACCGCGGCCCGGCGGACCTCCTGGGAGGCGCTGCGGTAGCGGCCGAGGAAGAGTTCCTCGCCGCCGATGCCGCGCAGGACCCGGAGGCCGGCGACGGTGTCGGAGGCGAGTTCGGTGGCCAGCCCGGCCTTTTCGCGCTGCTCGTCGGCGCGGCGGGTGGCGGCGGGCAGCAGCGGGAGGACGGCCAGCGCCAGCACGGGCAGGCCGAGGACGACCACCAGGCCCAGCCGCGGCTCGTAGCCGACGATTCCGAGGCAGACGGCGCCCGCCGCGACCAGGGCGGCACCGGACCGGGACAGGGTCTCGACGAACCATCCGATCCGCTCCAGGTCGCCGGTGCTGACGGCGACCACTTCGCCGGCGGCCACCCGGCGGGTCAGCGCCCCGCCCAGTTCCGCCGCTTTGCGGGCCAGGAGCTGCTGCATCCGGGCCACCGTGACGATCCAGTTGGTGACGGAGGCGCGGTGCAGCATGACGTCCCCGAGCGCGACCAGCGCGCCGAGCAGGGCGAGCAGCCCGGCGGCCAGGGCCAGCCGGGACGGGCGGCCGTCCACCGCGGCCTGCACGGCGAGGCCCACCGGCAGCGGGAACGCGGCCGTCGCGCCCGTGTGCAGCAGCCCCCAGCCCAGGGCCGCGGCCTGTCCGCCGCTCTGCTGCCGGCACAGCCACACGAGGAATCTGCCGCCTGTGCGGACGTCCGGGACGCCGGGGTCGGGATGGGGAAGATCGCGAATGCGCATGATGTCCAGGGGAGTTGTCGCGGCGGGTGGGGGACGGGCCGGGCGCGCCCGGCGGGAGGGCGGTCGTCGTCGGTGGCGGGCCGTCAGGGCAGGCCGGGGCGGCCCCGCGCCCGCCGGAGGCAGGTCCGGGCGCGGACGGGGGCACTGGGAAGGTTCGCGCGCCGGGCGGCCCGGCTTCAAACGGTTTTTCCGCAGAAGGCCGGTAAGGGGGAAGAGTGCGGCGGGTGTGCGGGAGGGGGCGAGCGTGGGAGCGGCCGGGGAGCGGCGAGGGGAGGGTCGGGGCGAACTTGGCGCGGGGCGCGGCGTGTTGGGCAGTCGGGTGACCTGTGCGCGGCTGCCCGTACGAGGGGGGCTCGTACGTTGGGTGCTCGTACGCGGCCGCACGTACGCGCCCGGGCGGGGCGGCGGTACGGCGGGCCGGCGGACGCGCCCGGGCCATCCGGGCCTGAACCGCTGTCAGTGGCCGGTGGCAGCATGGAGGCATGCGGAAGGCGGGTGGAGGTACGCGGGCGGAGGGCGGTTCGAAGGTGGTGCGGACAGCAGTGGTACGGACAGCGGTGGTACGGGCGGTGGCGGTGTGGGCGGCGGCCGTACGGGTGGTGGCGGTGGCTGTCGCGGCGGTGACGGCGGCGTTGCTGGTCGCCGGTTGCGGTGCCGGTGGGCCGGGCGGCGGCAAGGACGGGAAGAGCGGCCAGGAGGGCAAGCAGTCCGCCGCCGGGGACCGCGGGGCAGGGGCCGCGGAGCGTCCGGGCGATGCGGCCGGTGCTCGTCGCGGGGAGCTCCCGGGTGTCGGTCCGGCTCTGCGGTCGCGGATACCGGCCGCCGCCCGCCAGGCCGTTGTGGTGCGGGGCGCCGGCGCGGACTCCCCGGATGCCACGGTGACGCTGTACGACAAGGGCGCCAACGGCTGGCAGACGCAAGGTAGTTGGCCGGCGCACAACGGGCGGCGCGGGTGGACCGCCGACCACCACGAGGGTGATCAGCGCAGCCCGGTCGGGGTGTTCGCGCTGACCGACGCGGGCGGGGTGCTCCCCGATCCCGGGACCCGCCTCCCGTACACCCACTCCGCGGCCTTCACCCCGCCCTCGTACTGGTCGCGGAACACCCGCCACGACTTCGACTACGTGGTGGCGATCGACTACAACCGGGTCCCGGGGACGTCCCCGCTGGACCCGACGCGGCCGCTGGGGCAGGCCAAGGGCGGCGGGGTGTGGCTGCATCTGGACCACGGCAGCGGGACGTCGGCCTGTGTGAGCGTGGCCAAGCCCGCGATGGCGGCGCTGCTGCGGGCGCTCGACCCGGCACGGCACCCGGTCGTGGTGATGGGGGACAGGGGGCGCCTGGCCGGCTGACCCCGGCATTGGATCAAGCTCCAAGATTTGTACGGAAGTTGTACCGGACCCTTTCGGGCGGAAACACCGACCGGCCATAGTGACGGACCGCGGAAGTCCAATTCCGTATGCCAAAAGCCGTCCATGGAGGAGTGCCCGTGCCGCACGCCACCGGAAATCCCGTCCGCCGCGCCGGGCGCCTGCTGCGCACCAGCCTGTTCGCCCAGGTCCTGCTCGCCTTGCTGCTCGGTGTCCTGGTCGGCCGCCTCTGGCCGCAGGCGGGCACCTCGCTCCAGCCGCTGGGCGACGGCTTCGTCCGGCTCATCAAGGCGGTGATCTCGCCGCTCGTCTTCTGCGTCGTCGTCGCCGGGATCACCAAGGCGGGCGACCTGAAGTCGTTCGGCCGGATCGGCGTCAAGGCGCTGATCTGGTTCGAGGTGGCGACCAGTGTCGCGCTGGTGGTGGGCCTGCTGGCGGGCAATGTCTTCGCGCCCGGCGCCGGGATGCACGTCGATCCGGCCTCGCTCGACAAGAGCGCCGTGGACGCCAAGACCGGCGGCGGAAAGCTGCCCTCCGCCGCCCAGTTCGTCCTGGAGGCGCTGCCCAACAGCGCGGTCGGCGCCTTCGCCGAGAACGCGCTGCTGCAAGTCCTCGTCCTGGCCTGCCTGGTGGGCGCGGCGCTGCTGCACCTCGGGCAGCGGCGGGTCCCGCAGCTGCTGCCGCTGATCGAGCAGGCCCAGGACGTGGTCTTCACCATCGTCGGCTACCTCATGAGGCTCGCCCCGCTCGCGGTCTTCGGGGCCACCGCGCATCTCGTCGGCCAGTACGGGCTGGGCGCGATGGCCACGTACGGCAAGCTGATCCTGGTCTGCTACGGGGTCGCGCTGGCGTTCCTGGTGCTGCTGGGGCTGGCGTTGAAGGCGGTGACGGGGCTCAGCCTGTGGAAGTTCGTCCGCTACACCCGCGAGGAGCTGCTGCTGGCGCTGGGCACCGGCTCCAGCGAGACGGTGATGCCGCGGATGATGCAGAAGCTGCGGGCGGCCGGCTGCCGGGACGACGCGGTGGGCCTGGTGCTGCCCACCGGCTACTCCTTCAACCTCGACGGCGCCTCCATCTACCTGTCGATCGGCACGCTCTTCATCGCCCAGGCCATCGGCGTGCACCTCTCGCCCGGCCAGCAGATCACCGTCGTCCTGGTGCTGATGCTGACCAGCAAGGGCATGGCGGGCGTGCCCGGTTCGGCGTTCCTGGCGCTGTCCGCGACCGCCTCCGCGCTGGGCGTCATCCCGGCCGCCGCGGTGGCCCTGCTGCTCGGCGTCGACCGGATCATGGACTCCATGCGGGTGGCCACCAATCTGCTCGGCAACTGCGTCGCGGTCTTCGCGGTGTCCCGCTGGGAGGGCGCGCTGGACCGGGTGACGGCGAAGAAGGTGCTGGCCGGCGAGGTCCCAGCTGCCCCCGCGCCGCAGTCGGACGCCGGTCCCGCGGCGCGGCCGGACGCCGCCCCCGCCGGCCGCGAGGAGGAGCCCGACGGCACCCCCGTCGCGCCCGGCGAGAAGTGACACCCCGGCGGAGCTGACGCCCGCTAACGGGCATGCGCCCCGGGCCCCGGTGGCGGACGGCCGGCCACCGGGCCCGGGGCACGCGCCGCCGGCGCCCAGGGGAGCGCTTCCTCAACAAGCGCCTCGGGGCCGCCCACCGGCCCCACCCCCGCCTACCCC
>NZ_LLZI01000266.1 GCF_001509485.1 Streptomyces sp. NRRL F-4489 | reverse complement strand
GCGCCGCCCATGCCCGCCCCCGTCGCGCCGCCCAGGCGGGCCGTCCTCCCGGCCGCCGGGCATGCCGGCGTCGTACCCACCGGCCCCGCCCGGTTTCAGGTCACCGGCCCCGCCCGGTTCGCGCCCACCGGCCCCGCCCGGTCCCTGGCCACCGGCCCCGCCCGGCTCCTGGACCGCCGGGGTGGTGCGGCAGGCGCGGCGGAGGCCCTCTACGTACTTTTCCCACTGGCCGTCCCAGCGGCCCGACCAGCGGCGCCGGCTGCGGGCCGAGCGGGCCAGGTCCGTGGCGAGCAGGCCGAACCACACGCCCACCAGCGTCAGATGGGCGCGCTGCGGGATGCCGTGCCAGCCCGGGTGGCCGACGAGCGGGCCGACGGTCAGGACGGCGGCGGGCAGCGCCAGGGCCAGCACGCGCGGCCCCCAGCGGCGGACCAGCGGCATCCGGGGCCCCTGCACGGCGGCCCGGCTGAGGGCGGCCATCGAGGCGAAGACGAAGAAGTGGGCGAACGCGCTGGTGGCGGTGTGCCAGGGGTGGACGGCCTCGCAGCCGCGTTCCACGGAGGGGGCGCAGCTCATGGGGAGGAGGACGTCGGCCAGGGAGGACAGCCCCAGGCCGGCCAGGCAGAGCCAGCCGGCGCGGGCCCACGGCCCGTGGCCGCACGGGGTGCTCCGGGCGAGCAGGGCGCCGGCGATGACCAGGACCGCGCAGCCGCTCTCCAGGCCGCCGAGGAGGGTGCGGAAGGGCTGGTCGGCGGCGTAGAGCTCGCTGACGTAGGAGTGGCGGGGGTCGAGGCCGGTGGGCAGTACGGCTTCCAGCAGCCACCAGTTGTAGAGCAGCGCGGCGGCGGCGAAGAGGACCGCTGCCGCCGCCTCCCTTCCGGCGTAGCGGGTGGTGGGCTGGACCACGGGGTCGTAGGCGGTGCGGGCACCGGGCGTCGTGGTGTGGGGGACGTTCGGCACGGGTGGGTCCTGTTCCGGTGGGGGGCGGTGGCCTGGGCCCGTGCGTCGCACTCCCGCCCGCCGTCCGGCGCTCCCCCGGCGCGCGCCAGGGGGTGCCGCCGGGCGTGCCCTCCCGGGTGCGCGCCGGGAGGTTTCCCGGGCACGCCCTACGGGCGGACGGCGGGTGTGTGACGCCAGGGCCCAGTGCGAAGGGTCTCCCCGGCGGGTCCCGCTCCATTGGCGCGCCGGGCGGAGGCGCGCCGGGACGTCACCCGTCCGGCGCAACCGCCTCCCCTGCCCGCGTGATCACGCCATTTCCGGCAGCGGGTTTGGAGCGCGGGGAGGCGCGCGGACGACCGGCGCTCGGCCGGATGGCGCGCAGGTCCGGTCGCGGGATCGTGCGTTCACGCGGGCAATGCGGCAATTCCGGTCGGCCGGTGATCACGCTTCCGTATAGCGGCGAACGTGACTGGCTGCTTACGGACTGGTGCGGAGCGTCGTCGGACAGTTGTCATTGCCTCGTCGGAACGCAACCGTCATCGCCTCGTCGGAACGCGACTGTCGTTGCCTCGTCGGGACGGCGGCTGCCGTTGCCTCGTCGGGACGGCGGCTGTCGTTGCCTCGTCGGGGCGGAACAGGGCGTGGGACGGAACCGAGCGTGGGGAGCGGGGCGCCGCAGCGCGACCGGAGTCGCAGACGGGGCCACCTCGGCCGCGCCCCACCTCGCAGCCCGCCCCATCCGCTTCCGCGACCAGCCCCGCCACGGCCGCCCCCCCACCTCGTCACACCCGCAAATCAAGCAGCCGCCAGCCAGCCACCAAAGGAGCCCCCATGACCACCCCCGAAAACCAAGCCGCCGAAGCACTGCGCGCCGCGGCGCCGATTCTTCTGGGGGCCGGCCCGCGGGCCGCGGCCGCGGAGGCGCCGCCGCCCGGTGAGACGTGGAATCTGCCGGGCGGCACCGCCTGGGTCTATTTCGGGGAGGGCAACCGCCATCTGACCCGGCCCGTTCTGCTGGCGGACGGTTTCAACTCCGGGCCCAGCGACCTCGACCTGTCCTGGGAGCATTTCGAACGCGGCCCGTTCCCGCTGATCAGCGAACTGCGGCGGCGCGGCCGGGACGTCGTCCTGGTCGGCTACGACGAGCGCAGCGCCTCGATCCTCGACAACGCCACGGTGGCCACCGCGGCAGTCCTGGAGGCGATCGCCCGGCGCGTCGGCGGCCATCCCCTGACGGTCGGCGGCTTCAGCATGGGCGGCCTGGTCACCCGGTACGCGCTCGCCAGGATGGAGGCGGAGCGGATCGACCACCAGACCGCGGTGTACTTCTCGTACGACAGCCCGCACACGGGCGCGTGGATCCCGATCGCGCTCCAGGCGTTCGCGCACTACATCAAGAGGATCAACGCGGGCTTCTCGCGGCAGATCAACAGTCCGGCGGCCCAGCAGCTGCTCTGGCGCCATATCGCCGACTGGGACGACAAGCCGGCGGTCAGCCCGCTGCGCACGGAGTTCCTGGCGCGGCTGGCGGAGGTCGGCGACTGGCCCCGGCGGCCCCGGCTGCTGGCCCTCGCCAACGGGCCGGGCGACGGCTCCGGCAACGGCATCCGCCCCGGCGTCCCGGCCGTCATCGGCAAGGGCCTGGCCGTCGCCGGTACGGAGCTGCTCACGCAATCCGAGGGCGATGCCCGCCTGGTGGCCAGGCTGCGGGTGGTCACCCCGCCGCCCGCCAAGGAGGTGCGGACGGACCATCTGCCGGCGTTCGACGGCGCGCCCGGCGGCACGCTGGAGGGTTTCGGCATCCTCGCCGACACGCTCAACAAGCTCGTCCTGCTGGGCTACGGCGTGGAGAACCCGGTCCGCGAGCACTGCTTCGTACCGGCCGTCAGCGCCGTCGCCATCCGCGAGCCGGACACCGCCGCGGACCTCTACGCCGCGATCGACGAACTGCCGCCGGAGGAGAGCCCCTTGGACGAGTTCGTGCTCGCGTCGCAGAACGAGGGGCACACCCTGATCACCGAGGAGCTCTCCACCTGGCTCCTGGACCGCCTGCCGTAGCGGCCGTAGGGGACGCAGCTTCCGCAGCGACGGCCCGCCCCGGCCCCGGAAAACGCCGCCGGGGCGGCCCCCCTCCAAGAGGGGAACCGCCCCGGCGGACGCGATGGACGTGATCAGCCAGGAACAGGCGGATCAGAAGTCCATGTCACCGCCCGGCATGCCGCCCGGAGCGGCCGCGGCGGCCTTCTCCGGCTTGTCGGCGATGACGGCCTCGGTGGTGAGGAACAGCGCCGCGATGGAGGCGGCGTTCTGCAGCGCGGAGCGCGTGACCTTCGCCGGGTCGATGATGCCCTCGGCGATCATGTCGACGTACTCGCCGGTCGCGGCGTTCAGGCCGTGGCCCGGGGTGAGGTTGCGCACCTTCTCCACGATGACGCCGCCCTCGAGGCCGGCGTTCACGGAGATCTGCTTCAGCGGGGCCTCCAGGGCCAGCTTGACGGCGGCGGCACCGGTGGCCTCGTCGCCGTCCAGCTCCAGCTTCTCGAAGACCGAGGAAGCCTGCAGCAGGGCCACGCCACCACCGGCGACGATGCCCTCCTCGACGGCGGCCTTCGCGTTGCGGACGGCGTCCTCGATGCGGTGCTTGCGCTCCTTGAGCTCCACCTCGGTGGCGGCACCGGCCTTGATGACGGCGACGCCGCCGGCCAGCTTCGCCAGGCGCTCCTGGAGCTTCTCGCGGTCGTAGTCCGAGTCGCTGTTCTCGATCTCGGCGCGGATCTGGTTGACCCGGCCCTGGACCTGCTCGCTGTCGCCGGCACCGTCGACGATGGTGGTCTCGTCCTTGGTGATGACGACCTTGCGGGCGCGGCCGAGCAGGTCGAGACCGGCGTTCTCGAGCTTGAGGCCGACCTCCTCGGAGATGACGGTGCCACCGGTGAGGATGGCGATGTCGCCGAGCATGGCCTTGCGGCGGTCACCGAAGCCGGGGGCCTTGACCGCGACGGACTTGAAGGTGCCGCGGATCTTGTTGACGACCAGGGTGGACAGGGCCTCGCCCTCGACGTCCTCGGCGATGATCAGCAGCGGCTTGCCGGACTGCATGACCTTCTCCAGGAGCGGCAGCAGGTCCTTCACGTTGCCGATCTTGGAGTTGACGATGAGGATGTACGGGTCCTCGAGGGCGGCCTCCATGCGCTCCATGTCGGTCGCGAAGTACGCCGAGATGTAGCCCTTGTCGAAGCGCATACCCTCGGTGAGCTCCAGCTCCAGACCGAAGGTCTGGGACTCCTCGACGGTGATGACGCCTTCCTTGCCGACCTTGTCCATCGCCTCGGCGATCAGCTCGCCGATCTGCGGGTCGGCGGCCGAGATGGAGGCCGTGGAAGCGATCTGCTCCTTGGTCTCGATCTCCTTGGCCTGGTCGAGCAGGGCACCGGAGACGGCCTCGACGGCCTTCTCGATACCGCGCTTCAGGGCCATCGGGTTGGCGCCGGCGGCGACGTTGCGCAGGCCCTCGCGGACCAGCGCCTGGGCCAGGACGGTCGCGGTCGTCGTGCCGTCACCGGCGACGTCGTCCGTCTTCTTCGCGACCTCCTTGACCAGCTCGGCGCCGATCTTCTCGTACGGGTCCTCCAGCTCGATCTCCTTGGCGATGGAGACACCATCGTTGGTGATCGTGGGGGCGCCCCACTTCTTCTCAAGGACGACGTTGCGGCCCTTGGGGCCGAGGGTGACCTTGACGGCGTCGGCGAGCTGGTTCATACCGCGCTCAAGGCCGCGCCGCGCCTCCTCGTCGAACGCGATGATCTTGGCCATGTGAAGTGGTCCCTCCGGACTGATGGGGGTACCCCCTGCTCGAAGCAAGCTGAGAGCTTGGGGGAGTGAAAGCTCCGGACCGCGCTGGCGCCCGCGACGGACGGCCTGCAAACCGGGCGGTTCCTTGCCCCACCTGGCTGCGGGCCTCACCGACCCGGTCCACATTCAGCACTCTCACTCGGAGAGTGCTAACGCAATGATTAGCACTCGGCACCCTCGAGTGCAAGGTGCGGCCCCTCGGCGCGCGCGGGCGCGGCCCCCCGGCGGGCGCGGCGTCCGGGGCCTGCGGCGCGTACGGGAACGGCCCCGCACCAGGGAACGGGGCCGCCTGCCGGAACGGCGTCCGGGGCCGGCGCGCCGCGCGGGAACAGCACAGGGCCCGCGACCCCGTCTTCGGGGGTCGCGGGCCCTGTGCCCGACGATGCGGTCGGCCGCCGCCTCAGGCGGTGACCCGGACCATGTCCGCCTGTGGCCCCTTCTGGCCCTGCGAGATCTCGAACTCGACCCGCTGACCCTCCTCAAGGGTGCGGTACCCGTCCATCTGGATCGCGCTGTAGTGGACGAAAACATCCGCACCACCGTCGACCGCGATGAAGCCGTAGCCCTTCTCCGCGTTGAACCACTTGACGGTGCCCTGAGCCATGCCTAACTCCCCTATTACTGGCCCTTGCGCAGGACCGCACTCCGCGGACCCGGGTCAGACCTCACCCCCCGGGAATGGTCCGTGGGGTGTGCGCCGGAACGCGTCGACCGCCGCTGAATGTATCTGGACCACTGCCCAGCGCAACAGGTCAATCGGACGAGAATTCTGGCGCCGAAGAAACGGCCGTATATGCATAAATCCGCTATCGCGGGCCAAGTCGGGCCGGGAATAGGCCGCATAAACGACAAAACGCGCACACAACTTGCGCACAAGTCTCCGCGATCTCATATGCGTTCGGCATGCGCGCGGAGATAACCGGAGGGGGATCACCCCCATGGTATCCCCTTTCACGACACGGAATTGCCCCGTCCGTTTCGTACGGACGGGGCAATTTCCGGTCACTGCCGGGGAAGAGTTGGCGCGAATTCGATCGGCGCGCGGCGGGCAGCGCGCGGTCACGGCGCGCGGCGGGCGGCGGGCGCCCGGACCGGCGCGCCCCCGTGTCAGCAGCCTCCGGCGACCGCCGGGATGATCGACACGCCCGCGCCGTCCGGCGTGGCGGTCTCCAGGCCCTGCTCGAAGCGCACGTCGTCGTCGTTGACGTAGACGTTCACGAAGCGGCGGAGCTTGCCGGTGTCGTCCAGCACGCGGGCCGCGATGCCCTGGTGGTTCTTCTCCAGGTCGGCGATCACCTCGGCCAGGGTCGCGCCGTCGGCGGTGACCTCGGCCGCGCCGCCGGTGTACGTGCGCAGGATGGTGGGGATGCGGACCTTCACGCTCATGGTTGCTGCCTCCAGGGCTGGCTGATCGGGTTTTCGGGGGGCGGCGGGGCTCAGCCGGCCAGGCCGGCGGCGCGGAAGGCGTCGAGGTCCGGCCGGATGGTGGCGGTGGGCCCGGCGGAGACGGCGTCCAGCGTCTTCAGACCGTCGCCGGTGTTCAGCACGACGGTGGTCAGCGACGGGTCCAGGACGCCGTTCTCGATGAGCTTCCGGGTGACGCCGACGGTCACCCCGCCCGCGGTCTCCGCGAAGATCCCCTCCGTACGGGCCAGCAGCCCGATCGCGTCCACGATCTGCGGGTCGGTGACGTCCTCGACGGCGCCGCCGGTGCGGCGCGCGATGTCGAGGACGTACGGGCCGTCGGCGGGGTTGCCGATCGCCAGCGACTTGGCGATGGTGGCGGGCTTCTGCGGCCGGACCACGTCGTGGCCGGCCTTGAAGGCCGCGGACACCGGCGAGCAGCCCTCGGCCTGGGCGCCGAAGATCTTGTAGGGCCTGTCCTCGACGAGGCCGAGGGCGATCAGCTCCTTCAGCCCCTTGTCGATCTTGGTGAGCTGGGAGCCGGACGCGATCGGGATGACCAGCTGGTCGGGCAGCTTCCAGCCCAGCTGCTCGCAGATCTCGTAGGCCAGTGTCTTGGAGCCCTCGCCGTAGTAGGGGCGGAGGTTGACGTTGACGAAGCCCCAGCCCTCGCCGAGCGGGTCGCCGATGAGCTCGGAGCAGAAGCGGTTGACGTCGTCGTAGTTGCCGTCGATGGCGACCAGGTCGCCGCCGTAGACCGCGGCCATGACGACCTTGCCGGCCTCCAGGTCGTGCGGGATGAACACGCAGGACTTGAAGCCCGCGCGGCGCGCCGCGGCGCCGACCGCGCCGGCGAGGTTGCCGGTGGAGGAGCAGGAGAGGGTGGTGAAGCCGAAGGCGCGGGCGGCCTCGACGGCGATCGCCACGACCCGGTCCTTGAAGGAGTGGGTGGGGTTGCCGGAGTCGTCCTTGACGTACAGGGCGCCGGTGACGCCGAGCTCGGCGGCGAGGCGGTCGGCCTTGACGAGCTTGGTGAAGCCGGGGTTGAGGTTGGGCTTGTCGGCCACGTCGGCGGGGACGGGCAGCAGCGGGGCGTACCGCCAGATGTTGGCGGGTCCGGCCTCGATCCGCTTGCGCAGCTCCTCGGGGTCGCCTTCGGGAAGCTCGTAGGCGACTTCCAGCGGGCCGAAACACTCCTGGCACGCGAAGATCGGGCCGAGCGGGAAGCGCTGCCCGCACTCGCGGCAGGAGAGCGCGACGGCGGGACCGAGGGCGGGGGCGGTGGCGGGAGCGGATTCGGTTGCTTGCACAGCCATGGAGGCGAGGCCCTTTCTCCTCATCTTCCTCACGGCGCATCTCGCCGTGAGACGGAATTGGCACCTTCCCTAGCCGGGAGCCTCGCGCGCGCAACGTGCTGTGCCTGCGGCGGAGACCGGCTGGAGGGTTGCCGGGGCTTCAACGGGCCGTATCCCTCTGCCCCTCTGGATGAGCGGTATGGCACTGGGCGGGGCCCAGGCGTTTGTCGCGCGGTGACCCCGGCATGCGCCGGTCCTCCGCGTTGTTCAAGACTGTAACCGAAGGCACTGACAGTGGAGACAGGTCGTCCGATCCGCGAGATGGATCACAGAGCGGGCCCTTGAGTGCGGGGTCCACCGAGGAGAGTCGTAGACGTGCTGGAAGAAGTGGAGCGCTGGCTGGCCGCCCGCTCCTGGTCCGCCGCGGACCGCCCCCTGGAGCAGCTGCTGGAGGCCAAGCGCCGTACGGGCCACACGGTCAGCGTGGTGCTGCCCGCGCTGAACGAGGAGGCGACGGTCGGCGCGATCGCCGCGGCGATCCGGGCCGACCTGATGACCGCGGAGGTGCCGCTGGTCGACGAGCTGGTGGTGCTGGACTCGGGCTCCACCGACCGCACCGCGGAGGTCGCCGCAGCGGCCGGGGCGCGGGTCGTCCACCGGGACGCGGTGCTGCCCCGGATCCCGGCGGTGCCCGGCAAGGGCGAGGTGCTGTGGCGCTCGCTGCTGGTGACCGGCGGGGACATCGTCTGCTTCGTGGACGCCGATCTGCGGGAGTTCTCGCCGGCGTTCGTCTCGGGGATCGTGGGGCCGCTGCTGACCGATCCGGAGGTCCAGTTCGTCAAGGCGATGTACGACCGGCCGCTGGAGACCGGGGCGGGCGGGGCCGCGGCGGGCCAGGGCGGGCGGGTGACGGAGCTGGTGGCGCGGCCGCTGCTGAATCTGCACTGGCCGCAGCTGGCCGGTTTCGTGCAGCCGCTGGGCGGGGAGTACGCGGCGCGCCGCTCGCTGCTGGAGCGGCTGCCGTTCCCGGTGGGGTACGGCGTCGAGCTGGGGCTGCTGGTGGACGCGCTGCACACGGTGGGGCTGGACGCGCTGGCGCAGGTGGACGTGGGCGTGCGCAGGCACCGCCACCAGGGCGGCCAGGCGCTCGGCCGGATGGCCGCGGCGATCTACCGCACCGCCCAACTCCGGCTGGCGCGCGGCCATTTGGTGCGGCCGCGGCTGACGCAGTTCGAGCGCGGGGAGCGCGGTTTCGTCCCGCGGACGACGGCGGTGGACACCGAGGAGCGGCCGCCGATGGCGGAGGTGCCGGAGTACGCGGAGCGGCGGGCGGCCTGAGAGGGCGGTCCGAGCGGGCGGCCGGAAAGGGACGTTCCGCACGTTTGCGCGGGTCGGTGACGGGTTAGTGTCGCGGCATGGTCTCCGAGACGGTCTCCGAGCGCAGCAGTGCGGTCCAGCCGGGTGCGGAAGTCCTCGTGGCCTCCAACCGCGGACCGGTGTCGTACACCCTGGGTGAGGGCGGTGAGCTGACCGCCAAACGGGGCGGCGGGGGGCTGGTGTCCGGCCTCTCGGCGATCGGCCCCGAGACGGACGCGGTGTGGGTGTGCGCGGCGCTCGGGGAGGGCGACCGGGAGGCGGTGCGGCGCTTTGGCGGTCTGCTGGCCGCGGCGGACACCGGCGGCCAGCGGGTGCGGATGCTGGACATCCCGGCGGACGTGCACACCGCGGCGTACAACGGCATCGCCAATTCGGTGCTGTGGTTCGTGCACCACATGCTGTACCAGACGCCGCTGGAGCCGGTGTTCGACGCGGATTTCCGGGCCGAGTGGGCGGCGTACGAGGCGTACAACGCGGCGTTCGCGGACGCGCTGGCGGAGGCCGCGAGCCCGGGGGCGGCGGTGCTGGTGCAGGACTACCACCTGGCGCTGGTCCCGGGGCTGCTGCGGGAGCGGCGGCCGGATCTGCGGATCGCGCACTTCTCGCACACGCCGTGGGCGCCGCCGGAGTACTTCGCGATGCTGCCCGACGACGTGCGGCGGCAGCTGCTGCTGGGCATGCTGGGCGCCGACCGGGCGAATTTCCTGACCGCGCGGTGGGCGGAGGCGTTCGCGGTGTGCTGCGAGCGGACGCTGGGCCCGGAGTACGCGGTGGACCGGCCGGGGCCGGACACGCCCGATGTGCTCGCGGTCGCGCCGGAGGGCGGCGGGCGCCGGACGCTGATCGGGGTGCACGGGCTGGGCGCGGACGGGGACTTCCTGCGGGAGCGGTCGCGGCGGCCGGACGTCGAGGAGCGGATGGCGGCGCTGCGGGAGCAGATCGGCGGCAGCGACCGGAAGGTGATCGTCCGGGTGGACCGGACGGAGCTGTCGAAGAACATCGTGCGCGGGCTGCTGGCGTACCGGCGGCTGCTGGCGGACCGCCCCGAGTGGCGCGGCCGGGTGGTGCACCTGGCGTTCGCCTACCCCTCGCGGCAGGACCTGGCCGTCTACCGCGAGTACACCGCCGAGGTGTCCCGGGTCGCCGGGGAGATCAACGCGGACTTCGGGACGGCGGACTGGCAGCCGGTGGTGCTGCACGTCAAGGACGATTTCGCGCGGTCGCTGGCGGCGTACCGGCTGGCGGACGTGGCGCTGGTCAACCCGATCCGGGACGGGATGAACCTCGTCGCCAAGGAGGTGCCGGTGGTCGCCGACGCGGGGTGCGCGCTGGTGCTGTCCCGGGAGGCCGGGGCGTGGGAGGAGCTGGGCGCGGACGCGCTGGAGGTCAATCCGTACGACGTGGCGCAGACCGCGCAGGCGCTGCACACGGCGCTGACCATGCCGGACGGGGAGCGGGCGGCGCGCAGCGCCCGGCTGGCCGCGGCGGCGACGGCGCTGCCGCCGGCGCGGTGGTTCCTGGACCAGCTGCGGGCGCTCACCGGGTGAGCGGCGGGCCCGGCGGGCCTTGGCGGGTGCCCCGGCGGTAGATCGTTCCGGGGCGGGTCTAGCGTGGTGGTCCGTGACCGTTTCCCTGCTCGCCACCACCACGGCGGCGGCCGCCGCCACCGGCGCGGCCGGCCTGCCCGAGCCGACCGCCGGGCATCTGATCGGCGCCTGGCGCGCCGACCCGTACGCGCTCGCGCTGATCCTTCTCCTGGGCGGCCTGTACGCCTGGGGCGCGGTGCGGCTGGCGCGGCGGGGGGAGCGCTGGCCGGTGGCGCGGACGGTGGCGTTCGCCGGGCTGGGGCTGGGCGCGATCGCGGTGGCGACGATGTCGGGGCTGGCGGTCTACGACCACGAGCTGTTCTGGCCGGCCGCGGTGCAGAACATCGTGCTCGACCTCATCGCGCCGCTGGGCCTGGCGCTCGGCGATCCGCTGTCGCTGGCGCTGCGGGCGCTGCCGCCACAGCGGCGGGCGGCCCGGTGGCTGCGCGCCGCGGTCTCCGGCAAGCTCGTCCGCTTCCTGACGTTCCCGCTGGTCAGCACGGTCCTGGTGCTCTCCTCCGAGCTGGCGGTCTACTTCACGCCGTACTTCCCCACGGCGCTGCGGCACGGGCCGGTGCACGAGCTGATGTACCTCCAGCTGCTGGTCACCGGCAGCCTGTTCGTCCTGCCGATGCTCACCCGGGAGGAGCTGCTGCCGTCGTGGTGCAGCCATCCGGTGCGGGCGCTGCTGGTCCTGGTGGACGGGCTGGTGGACGCCGTGCCCGGGATCGTGGTGATGACCAGCGGGACGCTGATCGCGGGCGGCTGGTACGCGGCCCGGCACCGGCCGTGGGATCCGAGCCCGCAGCAGGACCAGATGATCGGCGGCGGGCTGATGCTGACCATCGCCGAGCTGGTGGGGCTGCCGTTCCTGCTCGCGGTGTTCGTGGAGTGGGTGCGGGACGAGCGGCGGAAGACGGCGGCGCTGGACGCCCGGCTGGACCGGGAGCTGGGGGAAGGGGCCGGGGCGGCGGCTTCCGGGGCGGTGGCCACCGGTACGGCGGTCAGTGGTGCGGCGGCCGGCGGTGCGGCGGTCACCGGCCCGGAAGCGGCCGTTCCGGGCCCGGAGTTGACGCGGCCCTGGTGGGAGACCGACCAGGGGCAGGTCGGCGAGCGCTTCCGGCGGGGGCGCTAGTCCCGTCGCATCACCCGTACGAGTGGTTCCGCGTACGCCTGTTGCCGTGCCTGGGGCGGGGCGGAGCGGGGTAGTCCTTGTCCATGGCATTCACCGCACGGTCCAACTCCGCACGGTGGGCCGCGGTCGCGGCCGTCACCGTCCTGGCGACCGCGGTCGCCGGGTGCTCGTCCGGCAAGGGCGGCGGCGACCCGAAGGGCGGCACCCCGCCGTCCGGGCCGTCGTCCGCCTCGGCTTCGTCCGGTTCGTCCGGTTCGGCTGGGTCCTCCGGTTCTTCCGGCGCGATACCCGTCGGCCCCGGCCCGCAGGCGGCGTACACGGTCCAGAAGCAGCCCGCCCCCGGCACCTGCCACGTCCGCCACACCGCCGACCAGCAGCCGCTGCCCGACCCCAAGTGCACCCCCGGGGCGACCAATCCGAAGGTCACCCCGCAGACCCTGAAGACCACGATCTGCCGCAGCGGCTACACCAAGGACATCCGGCCGCCGGTGAGCATCACCGGCCGCGAGAAGACCGCCAACGCCAAGTCCTACGGCTACACCGGCTCGCTGCACGACGCCGAGTACGACCACCTCATCAGCCTTCAGCTGGGCGGCGACCCGAACGACCCGCGCAATCTCTGGGTCGAGCCGCCGTCCCCGGGGCACAAGCCGGGCGCCGGGCCCAACAACCCCAAGGACGGCGTGGAGAACAAGCTCAAGGCCGCCGTCTGCTCCGGCAAGGCCGACCTCGCCAAGGCGCAGCAGGCCATAGCGCACGACTGGACGACGGCGCTGTCCTCCCTCGGCCTCAAGGACTAGCCGGCCCGCTCTCCTCCGGTGACGGCCCGGCGTCCGCCGCACCGCTCGCGCCCGGGTCCGGCCGGTGCTCGATCCGGTCGGCGAGGGCGTGGAGCAGCGCCACCACGCCCGCCGGGCCGTCCACGACCAGGTCGGCGCGGTCGGCGAGTTCGGTGACCTCGCTGCTGCCGCTGCACACCAGTACGCCGCCCATCGCGTCGGACCGCAGCTTCTCCACGGCGGCGAAGGCGGCGAGGTCGCCGAGGTCGTCCCCGGCGTAGAGGACGGACGCGGCGCCGGTCTCCTCGATCCACTCGGCGAGCGCGACGCCCTTGTCCATGCCGGGCGGGCGCAGTTCCAGCACCAGCCGGCCCGGTTCCACGATCAGGCCGTGGCGTTCGGCGAGCGCGGTGAGGGGTTCCCGCAGCTGCTCGAAGGCGCGCTGGGGGTCGGCGGCGCGGCGGGTGTGGACGGCGATGGCGCGGCCGCCCTTGCGTTCGATGGCGGTCTCGACCCAGGTGCCGTGCCAGACGCCGGAGCGGTGCAGGACGCCGGGGAGTTCGGCCTGTATGGCGGCGACGCCCGGGTGCGGGGCGGGGGCGTGCAGGGCGCCGGTGGCGGCGTCCCAGCGCTCGGCGCCGTAGTGGCCGAGGACGGCGAGGTGGTCGAGGCCCGGCAGGCCGTCGAAGCCGCCGAGGCGGACGGCGACCGCGGCCGGGCGGCCGGTGATCACCGCGACCGCGCGCAGGTGCGGCGCGAGCCGGGCGAGGGCCTCGGGCGCGCCGGGGTGGGCGCGGGCCTTGGCCGGGTCGGGGACGATGTCGGCGAGGGTGCCGTCGAAGTCGAGGGCGACGACGGCCCGTTCGGGGTGGGCCAGGAGGGCGGTGAGGCCCTCGCGGCCGGCGGGGGTGTCCGGAAGCGGGACGGCGGGGAGCGCCGGCGCGGGGTCCGGCGCCGGTTCGTGGTCCGGTGCGGCGTTCGGGGTGCCCATGGCCCCGACCCTACCGGCGCGGCACGGGCGCACGCCGGGTGTACGGGGGCACCGCGCCGCCGGGGCGCGCGCGGCGGCCCCCGGGGGCGGGGCAGCGGCGCGCCCGCCCCGTTCAGCGGCGCGCCCGGCGCGCCTCCCGTACGCGGCGCAGACGGTTGACCGTCACCGGGTCGTGCTCCAGCGCCCGGGGGTCGTCGAGGAGGGCGTTGAGGAGCTGGTAGTAGCGGGTCGGGGAGATGCCGAGCTGTTCGCGGATGGCGCGCTCCTTGGCGCCGGGGCCGGGCCAGGAGCGGCGTTCGACGGCGAGCACCGCCTCGTCGCGGGCGGAGAGGCCCGGGCCGGTGCCGCCGCCGGGGTCGCCGCCGGTGCCGTCCGTCATCGCGCTCCGCCGTCCCTCGTCACGTTGTCCACGCCGTCACGTTTTCCACGATAAGCCCACCGCCGGGGCCGCTACTCGGCGGCGTTGTCGGCGGTGTCCGCCATGTTCTGGATGTCGGTCAGGGTCGCGGAGGGGTTGCCGCGCGGGCCGACCGCGGCGCCCATCCGGGCCTTGATGGTCTTGGAGACCATCGGCCAGGACGTCTTGTCGGACGGGTAGAACGCGGCGTCGGGGAGCTGTTCGAGGAAGCCGTGGAGCTTGCTGAAGCGGTTGTCGGCGAGCATCGCCTGGGAGGCGGAGGTGGTGACCGGGAGGAGGTTGTAGTCGGCGGAGAACTTCAGGACGTTCTTCTTGCTGTAGACGAAGTCCAGGAATTTGCCGATCTCGGTGCGGTGGCCGTTCTGCTTGAAGGCCATCATCCAGTCGGCGACGCCCATGGTGGCCTTGGCCTTGCCGTTGGTGCCGGGGAGTTCGACGGTGCCGTAGTCGATGCCCTTGTCCTCGGCGCGCTTCATCAGGGTGGGGTGGCCGTTGAGCATGCCGACGTCGCCGGCGGTGAAGGCGGCGAAGGCGTCCTCGCGGTTGAGCTTGGCGGGGTCGGTGCCGGTGAGGCCCTTGCCGACGAGGTTCTTCTGCAGCCACTCGAACGTTTTCACGTTCTCGGGCGAGTTGATGGTGTATTTGCCGATCTGGTCGGTGTAACCGCCGCCTCCGGCGAGCATCCACTCCAGCGTCTCGGCCTGGGTCTCCTCCGGGCCGAGCGGCAGCGCGAAGGGGATCTTCACACCGTGGGCCTTCAGCGCCTGGGCGTCGCTGACGATGTCGTTCCAGTTCTGCGGCGGGGTGGTGATGCCGGCCTGGGAGAAGAGCTTCTTGTTGTAGAAGAGCCGCCGGGTGCTGGCGCCGAAGGGCATGCCGTACTGGCGCCGCTGGTATTCGCCGGCCTCCGCGAGGGACGGCTCGAAGTCGGCCTGGACGGGGATGGAGAGCAGGTCGTCGGCGCTGTAGAGCTTGCCGTGCGCGGCGTAGTCGGCGTACGCGCCGATCTGCGCCATGTCGGGGGCCTTGCCGGCCTTGACGAGGTCCTCGACCTTCTTGTCGACGTCGGTCCAGCTGTAGACCTTGACGTCGACCTTGATGCCGGGGTTGCTCTCCTCGAAGTCGTGCACCACGCCGTCCCAGTAGTGCCGGGAGCTGTTGGCCTCGCTGCTGTCGCCGTAGTCGGCGGCGACCAGGGTCAGGGTGACGCCGCTGCCGGCGCCACCGCCGCAGCCGGTAAGAGTCAGTGTCATGGTCGCGGCGAGTCCCGCCGCCGCCAGGCTCACGTACCGCCGTCGCACCGCTATTACCGCCCCTTTGTGCTGATGTTCCCGAAAATTCCGTGCTTGCGGGTCTTCCCTCCGCCGTCGTGGGGATCGCCCTCGAATCGGCGGGGAACAGCGAGTCTCCCCATTGTCCCCCACAAGGTCTACACCACCCCCTATTCATATTCCGTATCGGCCTGCCCCTTGCGCAGGTCAGGGGCGGTGTGCCAGGGAGCGCGGCGGCGGCTACCGGCGCGTACGGGCTGCCCGGATCCGGGCAGGAGGGCCGCCGGGGCGGCGCGTGGTGAGCGGCACGGTGAGTGGACTAGACCTTTATCGGCGGATCGCGCGACACTGTTCCCCGTGAGACACGTCATCGCCCTTGATGTGGGCGGCACCGGCATGAAGGCCGCCCTCGCCGGGGCGGACGGCACCCTGCTGCACGAGGCCCGGCGCCCCACCGGCCGCGAACGCGGCCCGGAGGCCGTGGTCGCCTCGATCCTCGGCTTCGCCGCCGAGCTGCGCGATCTGGGCCGCGAGCGGTTCGGCACCACCGCGTCGGCCGCCGGCGTCGCCGTCCCCGGCATCGTCGACGAGGCCGCCGGCACCGCCGTCTACGCCGCCAACCTCGGCTGGCGCGACGTCCCGCTGCGGTCCCTGCTCTCCGAACGCCTCGGCGGCGTGCCGGTCGCGCTCGGCCACGACGTCCGGGCCGGCGGCCTGGCCGAGGGCCGGATCGGCGCCGGCCGGGACGCCGACCGCTTCCTCTTCGTCCCGCTCGGGACGGGCATCGCCGGCGCGATCGGCATCGGCGGCCGGATCGAGGCGGGCGCGCACGGCGGCGCCGGCGAGATCGGCCACATCACCGTCCGGCCCGGCGGCCGGGAGTGCGGCTGCGGCCGGCGCGGCTGCCTGGAGACGCTGGCCTCGGCCGCCGCGGTGGGCCGCGACTGGGCCGCCGCCTGCGGCGACCCGGAGGCCGGCGCCGACGGGTGCGCCGCGGCCGTACGGGCCGGCGACACGCGCGCCCGGGAGGTCTGGCAGCACGCCGTGGACGCGCTCGCGGACGGCCTGGTCACGGGGCTGACGCTGCTGGACCCGCGGACGGTCATCATCGGCGGCGGGCTCGCCGAGGCCGGCGACACGCTGTTCGTCCCGCTGCGGGAGGCGGTCGCCCGGCGCGTCACCTTCCAGCGGCTCCCCTCGATCGTCCCGGCGGCCCTCGGGGACGCCGCCGGCTGCCTGGGCGCGGGACTGCTCGCCTGGGATCTTCTCGCAACGGAGGTAACCGCCTGATGGCACACCAACAGTCCGCGGGACGGGCCCCGGAGGGCGGGCGCACCGTGCTGGCCGGTGCCCGGGTCGCCCGCCCCTCCGGCGTCGCCGACGGCGCCCGGATCACCGTCGAGGGCACCCGCATCGCCGCGGTGGCCGGCCGGGACGAGGACCGCGCGGCGGCGCCCGGCCCCGGGGACGGCGCGGCGCACGTCACCGACCTGACCGGCTATCTGGTCGTCCCCGGCTTCGTCGACATGCACGTCCACGGCGGGGGCGGCGGCTCGTTCTCCTCCGCCGACCCCGAGGAGTGCCTGACCGCCATCGCCACCCACCGCCGGCACGGCACCACCTCGATGGCGGCCTCCACCGTCACCGGTGAACTGGACGACCTGGCGCGGCAGGCCGCCGTCCTGGCGGAGCTGGTGCAGCAGGGCGAGCTGGCCGGGATCCACTTCGAGGGCCCGTTCATCTCCCCACACCGCTGCGGCGCCCACCAGCCGGAGCTGCTGCGCGACCCGGACCCGGCCGACGTCCGCCGCCTGGTCGGCGCCGCCCGCGGCACCGCCGTGATGATGACCCTCGCCCCCGAGCTGCCCGGCGGCCTGGAGTCCGTACGGCTGCTCGCCGACGCCGGGGTGATCGCCGCGATCGGCCACACCGACTCCGGCTACGACGCCACCCGGCAGGCCATCGACGCCGGCGCCACCGTCGCCACCCACCTCTTCAACGCCATGCCCGGGCTCGGCCACCGCGCCCCCGGGCCGGTCGCCGCGCTCCTGGAGGACGAGCGGATCACCGTCGAGCTGATCAACGACGGGACCCATCTGCACCCCGCCGCGCTCCAGTTGGCGTTCCGCGAGGCGGGCGCCGGCCGGGTCGCGTTCATCACCGACGCGATGGGCGCGGCCGGGATGAGCGACGGGATGTATCCGCTCGGCCCGATGCGGGTCGAGGTCAAGGACGGCGTCGCCCGGATCAGCGACGGCCCCACCGCCGGCTCCATCGCCGGGTCCACGCTCACCCTGGACCGTGCCTTCCGCCGGGCCGTCACCGTCGACGGGCTCACCGTCGAGCAGGCCGTACGGGCGCTGTCCGCCAACCCCGCCCGCCTGCTGGGCATCGACGGCCGCACCGGCTCCCTGGAGCCCGGCAAGGACGCCGACCTGGTGGTGCTGGACGACCGCTACGAGGTCGCCGGCGTGATGCGGCGGGGCGCCTGGGTGGTGCGCCCGCCGGGCGTCTGACCGCTCCCGGCCCGCCCCGGGCCCGGCTGCCGCACCGGCGGCCGGGACCCCGGGGGCCTAGGGGGCCGAACGACCCGGGTCTGGGCCTACGGCCGTCCGCGATGGCATGATCGCTCGCGCACTTGTCCGTATGCCACCGCGGAACGCGGTGCCGTCACCCACGGCCGTCCGGCCGGCCTCCTCCTGGAGGGGAGACCATGATCCTCACGGTCACGCTGAACGCCGCCCTGGACCTCACCTACCGCGTCCCCCGGCTCCACCCGCACGCCACCAACCGCGTCACCGAGGCCACCGAACGCCCCGGCGGCAAGGGCCTGAACGTCGCCCGGGTGCTGGCCGCGCTCGGCCACCGCACCGTCGCCACCGGCTTCGCGGGCGGCGGCACCGGCGAGGCGCTGCGCGCCCTGCTCGCCCAGGAGAGCGCGGTCACCGACGCGCTGGTCCCGGTCGGCGGCGCCACCCGCCGCACGGTCGCCGTCGTGGACACCACCACCGGCGACACCACCCAGCTCAACGAACCGGGCCCGACCGTCTCCCCCGCCGAATGGGACGCGTTCCTGGCCACCTACCGCGAACTGCTGCCCGGCGCCGAGGCCGTGGCGCTCTGCGGCAGCCTGCCGCCGGGCGTGCCGGTCGACGTCTACGCCCGGCTGACCCGCGCCGCCCGCGCGGCCGGCGTCCCGGTCCTGCTCGACACCAGCGGCGAACCGCTGCGCCGCGGCCTGGCCGCCCGCCCCGACCTCGCCAAGCCCAACGCCGGGGAGCTCGCCGCGCTGACCGGCTCCACCGAGCCGCTGCGCGCCGCCCGGGACGCCCGCCGCCGCGGCGCGCACGCGGTCGCCGCCTCGCTCGGCCCGGACGGGATACTCGCGGTCACCGCGGACGGCGCCTGGCAGGCCGCCCCGCCGCGCCGCTTCGCCGGCAACCCCACCGGCGCCGGCGACTCCGCGGTGGCCGGCCTGCTCTCCGGACTCGTCGAGGGCCTCCCCTGGCCCGACCGGCTGCGCCGCGCGGTGGCCCTGTCCGCCGCGACCGTACGCGCCCCGGCCGCCGGCGAGTTCGACCCCGCGGTCTACGAGGACCTGCTGCCGCGCGTGACGGTCACGGACCGGCCGGGGGCGTAGCCGCGGGCCGGTCTCAGGGGGTTTCCGCTCGCGTCAGGAGCGGGCGAGCCACACCTGGTCGAGGTTGACCTCGCACTGGTTGCCGCTCTCGCAGGACAGCTTGATGGTGTTGGTGCCCTTGTTGAGCTGGACGTACGACCAGGACTTCGTCCAGCCCTTGTCCCAGGCGCCCTCGGGGGCGTGTGCGAAGTTGTGCAGGCTTATCGGCCGGGACAGCGCCTGGCCGTTGATGTTCAGCGTGAGGTTGGCGTCCTTGCCGGGCACGCCGTAGCCGACCCAGAGCTTGTACTGGCCGGCGGCCTCGACGTCCAGGGTCCAGGTGGCCGAGGCGCCGGGCGTGGTCATGCCGGTGACGTAGGAGCCGCTGGCGGTGCGGGCGCCGGGGATGTCGGTGGCGGTGATCGCGCCGCCGTCCAGGCGCAGCGCGCCCGCGTCGTCCTTGGGGAGGGCGCCCGGGGTGGGCTTGGTGGAGGGCTTGCCGCTGGGCTTGACCGAGTCGGCGGGCGCCGGGCCCGGCTTCTGCGCGGTGCCGCCCTTGTCGCCGTCGCTGTTGGTCAGCATGGCCGCGCCGATGCCTATGCAGACCACCGCGACCACCGCGACCGCGCCGATCAGCAGGCCGTTGCGGCTCTTGCGGGGCGCGGGGGCCGCGGGCACCGGGCGGGCGCGGTCGCCGGCGGGGCCGCCGGGCAGCGTCTCGGGGGCGGCGTAATGCGGGTTCTGGCGGCCGTACTGGGGGGCGGCCGGCGGGGTGCCGTACTGCCGCTGGCCGACCGTGCGCACCTGGTTGTAGGAGGTCCGCGGCACGCCCGGCTGCCGCGCCGTGCCGGCACCCGTCCCGCCCTCGCCGCCCTCCGAGCGGTAGAGGTGGGCGAAGGGGTCGTCGTTCTCCGGCGTGTCGGCGCCGTTGTTGCCGGCCGTCATTCCGTGTCACTCCCAAGCGGTCTCTCGCGCCTGTGCGCGTCCGTACACGTGCGCGGGGCTTCGCGCGGGCTTCCGGGGCCGCCGCGCCGCATCGGCGCAGCCTACCCCCTCGGGACCGGGCCACGCCGGTCCCCGGTCCTCACAAGATCACTACGACCCGGTGAACCGGCCGTGCCCAGGCAGGACACGGCCGGTGTGAGATACGCGGCACCGGGCCGGCGCCCGTGCCGGGGCCGGTGCGGGGGCCGTGCCGGGGGCCGGGGGCCGCCTCAGCCGGCCGCCCGCCGGCCCGCCTTCGACCGCCGCTTCTCGACGTACATCCGCTGGTCGGCGGATTCCAGGACCTCCTCGGCGGTCATCCCGCAGCTCGCCCAGCCGATGCCGAAGCTGGCGCCGACCCGGACGGCCCGGCCCTCCACCCGGATCGGCGGGATGATCGCGTTCCGCAGCCGGACCGCGAGGTCCTCGGCGTCAGCGGTGCCGAGCCCGTCGGCGAGCACCACGAACTCGTCGCCGCCGAGCCGGGCGACGGTGTCCCCGTCGCGGACGCCGCTGGTCAGCCGGCGGGCGACCTCGATCAGCACCGCGTCGCCGGTGTTGTGCCCGAAGCGGTCGTTGATCGACTTGAAGCCGTCCAGGTCGCAGAAGAGCACCGCGAGCCCCTTGGCGCCGTCGTCCTCCGCGCCGTCGCCGGGCGCGGAGAGGTGGACGTGGTGGTCGAACGGCAGGGCGCCCAGCGGCACCGGCCGGGGCGGCTCGCCCTCGAAGCCGTCGAGCCCGTCGAACGGCTCCGGGCCCTGCCCCGTCCGCGGGTCGGTGCCCGAGGAGGCGTAGGCGTCGGCGAGCGCGCTCGGCGGGCGCGAGCACAGCCGGGCGGAGAGCCGGGCCCGCAGCTCGGCGCTGTTCGGCAGCCCCGTCAGCGAGTCGTGGCTGGCCCGGTGCGCGAGCTGGAGCTCGTGCCGCTTGCGCTCCTCGATGTCCTCGACGTGGGTGAGCAGGAAGCGGGGGCCGTCGGCGGTGTCGGCGACGACGGAGTTGCGCAGCGACACCCACACGTACGAGCCGTCCCGGCGCAGGAGCCGCAGCTCGGCCCGGCCGCCCTCGGCGGAGGTGCGCAGCAGCGTGCCGATGTCGTCGGGGTGGCAGATGTCGGAGAACGACAGCCGGCGCATCGCGGAGGCCGGGCGGCCCAGCAGCCGGCACAGCGCGTCGTTGGTGCGCAGCAGCCGCCCGTGCTGGTCGCCGCCCATCTCGGCGACGGCCATCCCGCTCGGCGCGTACTCGAACGCCTGCCGGAAGCTCTCCTCGCTGGCCCGCAGCGCCTGCTGCTCGCGCTCCAGGCGGACCAGGGCGCGCTGCATGTTGGCGCGCAGCCGGGCGTTGCTGATCGCGATGGCGGACTGGAACGCGTACATCTGCAGCGCCTCCTGCCCCCAGGGGCCGGGGCGGCGCCCGTTGCGCGGGCGGTCCACGGAGAGCACGCCGAGGAGTTCACCGCTGCCGTTGGCGGCGGTGTACATCGGCGCGAAGAGGCGGTCCATCGGATGCCACTCGTCGGGGAAGCGCGGCGCCGGCCCGGCGGTGTGCCACTGCGGGACGTCGTCGTCGTCCAGCACCCAGCCCTCGGTGTACGGGATGAAGCACAGCTCGCCCCAGCGCTCCCCCATGGACAGCCGCCGCTCCCAGGAGGCGCGCGAGCCCACCCGCCCGGCCATCAGCGCCTCCGCGCCCGCGCTCCCGGCCACCGCGGCGACCACGAGATCGCCGTCCGGCCGTACGAGGTTGACCGCGGCGAGCTCGTAGCCGAGCCCGACGATCGCCCCGTCGGCGACGGACTGCAGGGTGTCCGCAAGGCTGCGGGCGGTGTTCAGTTCGGCGACCACTTGGTGCAGCTGCCGCAGGGTCGCAAGACGGACATAGGGCTCCGACTCGGTCTCCATCGCTCGCTCTCCCTGAGACCTCGACAGCAACTCCACCGATTTCTTTGTCGTCCGATTCCACGCTCACTGAATCACAGTGAGCTGTTCACTCGGTACACAGGGTCAACAATTACCGGCCCATGTGACTCAAGTCACAATCTGTCACGGGTCGTTACGGATCGCCGACCGGTGCTGTGACCAGGCGCGCGGACGGCGTCCGGCGGGCGTCCGAAAACTTCCGGAAAGCAAATTCCGGATGAAGGGCGGGGGTGCGCCGACCACCGGGGGGCCATGCGTGGCGGCAACCTCGTCCCTCGGACCTAGGGCGCGGGTGGTCCCGGGGCCCGATGCGCGGCCGGGCGGGGCGGCGTTAGCGTTCATGGCGTGTTCACGAAGACTCCTGCCACCGCTCCGGCCGCCGGCTCCGCCGCCACCGCACCCACCGTCGCCCTCGCCGCCGTGCCGGGCGACGGGCCGATCGCGCATGCTGTCGGTGTGAGTGACGACGAGTTCCGCGCCGCCCTGTCCCGCCTCGCCGCCGGAGTGGTGCTGGTCACCGCCCACGATCCGGACGCCGGAGCGCGCGGTGAGGACGTCGGCATGACGGCCACCGCCTTCCTCTCGGTGTCGCTCGATCCGCCGCTGGTGATGGTGAGCGTTCGCAACGACTCGCGGATGGACGACCTGCTGGCGCAGCAGCCGCTGTGGGCCGTTTCGGTACTGGCGGAGCGCCAACGGCACGTAGCGGGACGATTCGCGATGAAGGGGCGCATCAGCGACCGACTACTCTTCCAGGACATTCCATCCGTACGGGGCGAAGCGTCCGGGGCGCCGCTCATCGGCGGGGCGCTGGCGGCGCTGGAGTGCCGCACCGAGCAGCGGGTGGTGGCGGGCGACCACACCCTCGTCATCGGCCGCGTCCTGGCCTCCGCCACGGCGGACGAGGACGAGGGGCCGCTGATGTACTTCCGGGGGAAGTACCGGCATTTGGGGTAGGGCGTGCGGGTGGGCTGGGGCCTGAGGGTGGGCTGGGGGGGCGGGGTTCCAGGGGGTGGAGCGGTGCGGGGGTGGCCGGGACGCGTGTCCGGGACGGCGCGCGGCCGGTTGGCGCCCGCCGGTCAGGTCCAATCGCGGCCGGTGCGGCCCCGCTTGGTCTCGCCGCGCTGCTTCTTCTCGCGCAGCCGGCGCTCGTTGATACCGCGCGGGATCCGGGTCTTGCGGCGCGGTTTGGGCGGCGGCGCGGTGGCCTCGGCGAGCAGCGCGGCCAGCCGTACGGCGGCGGTCTCGCGGTTGCGCCACTGGGAGCGGTGGTCGGAGGCCCGTACCGTCAGCACACCGTCGGTCAGCCGGCCCGCCAGCCGTTCGAGCGCCCGCTCCCGCCACACCGGGGGCAGCGCGTTCGTCGCCGCCAGGTCGAAGCGCAACTCGACCTGGCTGTCGCTGGTGTTGACGTGCTGGCCGCCCGGGCCGGAGGAGCGGGAGAACCGCCAGACCAGCTCGGCCTCCGGCAGGACGACCGCACCGCGGATGACATAGGGCCCGGACATGCCCCCATGATCCCGCGCCGCCGGCCGCCCGTCACCTCGGTTTTCCCGGCGGTGGCCGGCCGGCGCCTTCGGACCGGGGCGGCGGCGCCCGGGCGGCCGGGGCCGGGGCGACCGGCGCCCACCTCCGGCCCCCGCATCAGGATTGGGCAAAGAAAGTAAAGCGAGGGGGAACCACCCGGTCACTCCGAGGCGTTGAAGCGGATGACGGCGGCTCCGCTCCCGGGCGCGCCCGCCGCACCTCCGGTATCACCGCATCACCGACGCGAAGAGGAAAGGGACATCCCATGGCTGTAAGCCTGTCCAAGGGCGGCAACGTCTCGCTCACCAAGGAGGCGCCGGGCCTGACCGCCGTCACGGTCGGCCTCGGCTGGGACGTCCGCACGACCACGGGCACGGACTTCGACCTCGACGCCAGCGCCATCGCGGTCAACGCCTCCGGCAAGGTCCACTCCGACCAGCACTTCATCTTCTTCAACAACAAGTCGACGCCGGACCAGACCATCGTCCACACCGGTGACAACACCACCGGCCAGGGCGAGGGCGACGACGAGTCCATCAACGTCAACCTCGGCGCCCTGCCGGCCGAGATCGAGAAGATCGTCTTCCCGGTCTCCATCTACGACGCCGAGAACCGCGGCCAGAATTTCGGCCAGGTGCGGAACGCCTTCATCCGCATCATCAACCAAGCCGGCGGCGCCGAGATCGCGCGCTACGACCTCAGCGAGGACGCCGCCACCGAGACCGCCATGGTCTTCGGTGAGCTGTACCGCAACGGCGCGGAGTGGAAGTTCCGCGCCGTGGGCCAGGGTTACGCCTCCGGCCTGCGCGGCATCGCCCAGGACTTCGGCGTCAACGTCTGACCGACGCCCGGCCCGCCCGGGCCACCCCGCCCACCGGCGCCTGACGAAGGCCGGCTCCCCACCCCGGGGGGCCGGCCTTCGGCGTTCGTACGTACGGGGGTCGGCGCGGGCGAGGGGTGTGCGCGGACGCCCCGTGGCGTACGGGGCCACGGCGCCCGGCCCGCGTACGCGGTCAGGCCGCCGCGTTGCCGTGCCCGGCCGCGCCCGGGGGCGCCTCCGGCGGGGCGGCCAGCGCGGCCACCTCGTCCAGGGACAGCCCGAGCGTCCCGGCGAGCGCGGCGACCGTGAAGAACGCCGGTGTCGGCGCCCGCCCGGTCTCGATCTTCCGCAGCGTCTCGGCGGAGAGGCCGGCCGCCGCGGCGACCTCGACCATGCTCCGCTCGCCGCGCGCCGCCCGCAGCAGCGCGCCCAGCCGCTCACCGCGTTCGCGTTCCCAAGGGGTCAGTGGAGTCCGCACCATGCCCGTGATACTAATACCGGTAAACAAATACCGGTAAACAAATACCGGCAAGGCGGCGCCAACGAGGCGGGCCGCGTACTGGGGAGGAAGACCGATGGTGGAGATCAAGACCGACGCGTCGCTGGACGCGATGCGGGTGGCCGGCCGGGTGGTAGCGGACGCGCTGGCGGCCGTACGGGCCGCGGCCGCGCCGGGCGTGCGCCTGCTGGACCTGGACGAGGTGGCCCGCGCCGTCCTGCGCGAGGCCGGCGCCACCTCGCCCTTCCTCGGCTACCGCCCCTCCTTCGCCCCCACCCCCTTCCCCGCGGTGCTCTGCGTGTCCGTCAACGACGCGATCGTGCACGGCGTCCCGGACGGCTACCGGCTGCGCGACGGCGACCTGGTCAGCATCGACTGCGGCGCGATCGTGGACGGCTGGGCCGGGGACGCGGCCACCAGCTTCACCGTGGGCACCGAACGGCCCGCGGACCGGCGGCTGCTGGAGACCACCCGGCGGGCCCTGGAGGCGGGCATCGCGGCGGCCGTGGTCGGCGCCCGGATGGGCGATGTCTCCCACGCCATCGGCAGCATCGGCCGCGCGGCCGGCTACGGCATCCCCGAGGACTTCGGCGGGCACGGCATCGGCCGGTCCATGCACGAGGACCCGGCGGTCCCCAACGACGGCCGCCCGGGCCGCGGTTACGTACTGCGCCACGGCCTGGTCATCGCCATCGAGCCGATGTTCATCGCCGGCGGCACCGGCCACTACACCACCGCGCCCGACGGCTGGACCCTGCGCGCCCTCGACGGCAGCCGCGCCGCCCACTTCGAACACACCGTCGCGATCACGGACGAGGGGCCGCGGGTGCTGACGCTGCCGTAGCCGGGCGGGGGCGGGGCTTCCGCCCGCCCCGGCCGCCCACCCCCGCCAGGACATCAGCGCGTCAGTACATCAGCGCGTCACAGCGCCCGGAGGTCGATCGCCCCGGCCATCGCGCGGTACCCCGCGTCGTTCGGGTGCAGATGGTCACCGGCGTCGTACATGGCCGCCAGCCGGTCCCGGTCGGCGGGGTCGGCCAGCGCCCGGTCCAGATCGACCACCCCGTCGAACTCGCCGGAGGTGCGTATCCAGCGGTTGAGCGCGTCCCGCTTGGCCTCGCCGCGCTCGCTGTAATACTCCGCGCCCTTGAACGGCGTCAGCGTCGCGCCGATGACCTTGATCCCCTTGCGGTGCGCCTGACGTATCAACTCCCGCTGTGCGCCTATCAGTTGGTCCACCGTGACGTTCGGCGAGGGCTTGCCCGGCGCCCCGTCCTTCCCCTCACTCATCCCGATGTCATTGATGCCCTCCAGCACGATGACGGTGCCGACCCCCGGCTCGTTCAGCACGTCCTTGGGGAAGCGGGCCACCGCCTTCTCGCCGAACTCGTCGGTGCTCTTGGTCAGTTGGTTGCCCGAGATGCCCTCGTTCAGCACGCTGCGCGGGCGGCCCGCGGCGGCGAACCGCTCGGCCAGGACGTCCGGATAGCGGCGATTGGCCCCCGGGGTCGAGCCGAAGCCATCGGTGATGGAGTCCCCGAACGCCGCCACGCCGTCCCGCCGCGCGCCCGGCCCGCCGGCCACCTCCACCCCCGAGAGGTAGTACCAGGACTGCGAGGTCTCGGTGAACGCCGCCGCGCCGGTATCGGCCCGGTGGTCGCCGGCCGCGCGGTAGCTCGTGGCGAACGCCGTCCCGTGGAAGGTGGCCGGCCCGGTCGGCGCGTCGAAGTACAGCGTGACCGTGACCGACTCCAGGGCCCGCAGCTTCAGCCCCACACCGTCACTGAGCAGCTCACCGCCGGCCGGTATCGTCGCGGACTTCCCGTGTCCGAAGGTCAGTTGGCGCACCGAGCCGGGCTGGAGCGCCGCGCCCCGGCCGCCGCGCGCGAGGGTGGCGCCGGCCACCTTCAGCGGCGCGGTGCCGTAGCGGTTGGACAGCTTGATACGGGCCTGCGTGCCGCCCGTGCTGATCCGGACGACCTGGCGGACGGTCTGCCGGGCGAAGCCCGCCGTCGACCAGTTCGGCCCGAACACGTCGGTCGGCCGCTGCGGCGCCGCGGCCCAGCCACCGCGCCACCGCTCCCGCCCCTGCGCGGCTCCCGCGGGCCCCGCGCCCACCGCCCGCCCGGCCGCGTACGCCGCACCGGCCGCGTACGCCCCGCCGGGCGCTCCCGCGCCCTCCGGCGTCACCGGCAGGACCGGCAGCGCCACCAGCGCGACCGCCGGCACCAGCGCGAGCCCCGAACGTCTCCCCAGCGAACCAGACATGATCACTACCCCTCCCTCCGGCCGCCGGACGCCTTACGCCGCCCGCCGGCCGATATCCGTCAGCCGACCCCCGCCGGCCGCTGCCCACCGGCCTCCGCCCTCGGCTTCGGCCGCCGTCCGTTCCGTACCGCGGCGGCCCGGCCCATCACGCCACCACCGCGCTGCGGACCACCCTGCCGCGGACCACCGTGCCGCAGACCACCGTGCTCGGGAAGACCGCGCTCCGTTCCACCGTGTCCCGCACGACCGCGTTCCGCACGCCGTGGCGCGTCCGCCGGCCGCCCGGGGCGGCAGCACCCCCGCCCGCGGGCCGTCCGGGCCCTCCGCCGCGCCGGTGCGCCACCGCGCGTGACACCATCAAGACGTGATCGACCTCGGCTATTCCCTCTCCCGCCGCTTCCCGGACCCTCCGCAGACCGACTACCGGACCGCGGACGTGCGCACCCTGCGCCACGACCTCTTCTGCGGCGACGTCTACCTCGCGGACACCGAGAGCGACCGGGAGCTGTCCACGGCCTGGGGATGGGTGCCGGTGCTCGACTTCGCCTGGGCGCTCTGCGACATCGTCGAGCAGCTCGACACCGACCCCCGCGGCAGCCGCTCCGCCCGCCCCGTCCACGCCGAGCTGGACTTCACCGAGTCCAGCGACCGGATGCTCTTCGAGCGGCGCTTCGGCTGGGTCGATATCACCGCCGACTGGATGCCGGTCGAGGAACCCCCGCTGAACTTCAACCACGCCGCGCTGCGCCGCGAGGCCCGCGACTTCCTGCACGATCTGATCGCCGACCTCGCCGATATGCACGAGGGCCTCGCCGACAACCCCGCCATCTGGGCCCTCCAGGCCCGCTTCCCCCGCATCTGAGAACCCCTCCCCCTGCTCCCGCCTCACTCCACCCGTACGCCCACCTGGGCGGCGAACGCCGGTGCCAGGTCCATGAGTTGGGCCGTACTGATCACCGCGCCGCCCAGGCGGTCGATCCCGCGCGCGATGTCCAGCGAGGCCGCGCCGCGCAGATCGACGTCCCGCATCCGCGCCGCGGAGAAGTCCACCCGCGCCAGCGTGCAGTCGTCGAAGGACACCCGCTCCAGCTCCGCGCCGCCGAAGTCCGCCTCGACCAGCACGCACCCCTCGAACGCGACGTCCCGCAGCCTGGCCCGGCGCAGATTGGCGAAGTCGATCTTCCCGCCGCGCACCACCACCCGCTCCAGCACCGCGCCGTGCAGCTGTGTCCCGCCGAGCCGGGCGTCCGCCATCTCCACATCCCGCAGCGACGCCTGCGACAGGTCCGTACCGACCCCGCGCACGCCGCTGAGCACGCTGTCGATGATCCGCGCCCGGCTCAGCACCGTCTCGTCCAGCGCGCACCGCCGCAGCGCGCAGTCCATGAACCGGGCGCCCCGCGCCGACTGGCCCGCCCAGTCCGCCTCGGTGAACTCCAGCCCGTCGTAGTCCCCTTCGGGCTCCAGCCCGCCGCCGTCGTAGCCGTGCAGCTCCGGCAGCCGCACCCGCGGCCGCCGCACCGCCCGCACCGTCTCCTCGCCACGCCCTGCCACACCCACCACCTCCATCCGTCCGTCCGAACGACCGCCGATCGGCCGACCGCCGCCGGCCGGCCGACTCGCCGTTCCCGCCGCACACCCCATGCTGCACCACCCCACTGACAATCGCCCTGACCTGCGGAAACGCCGTCCGGGCGGCGCCGCGGCGGCCGAGGCGGGGCAGGCCCGGGCGGCGCCGCGGTGGGCAGGCCCGGGCAGTGCACGGCGTGCCCGCGCGGGGCAGGCCCGCTCACCGCCACCCCACGCCAGTTGACCTCAACCCAAGTTGAGGTACGAGAGTGGCGGCAGTTGACCGCTCCACCGGCGCGGCGGCCCCGTGTTACCGGCGGCCGCCCGCCCTCCCCCAGAGGAGGCGCCTCCGCCATGCGCGCAATACGGCTGCACACCTTCGGTCCCGCCGGGAACCTCGTCCCCGAGACCCTCGACGATCCGGAACCGGGCCCGGGCGAGGTCCGGATCGCCGTGGCCGCCGCAGGAGTCCACCTCCTCGACACCGCGCTCCGCGAGGGCATGGCGGGCGGCCCGCTGCCGCTGCCGGACCTCCCGACCGTGCCGGGCCGGGAGGTCGCCGGCACGGTCGACGCGGTCGGCGAGGGCACCGACCCGGACTGGCTCGGCCGCCGCGTCGTCGCCCACCTGGGCGCGGCCCCGGGCGGCTACGCCGAACTGGCCGTCACCGCCGTCGAGCGGCTGCACACCATCCCGGACGGTCTGGATCCGGCCGAGGCCGTCGCCATGATCGGCACCGGCCGCACCACCATGGGCGTACTGCTCGCCGCCCACCTGACTCCCGACGACATCGCGATCATCCCGGCCGCCGCCGGCGGCATCGGCTCCCTGCTCGTCCAGCACGCCAGGAACACCGGCACCACCGCCATCGGCCTGGCCGGCGGCCCGGCCAAGGTGGCCCGGGTCCGCGATCTGGGCGCCGACCTCGCCCTGGACTACACCGAGGACGGCTGGCCGGAGCGCGTCCGCCGCTTCCTGGACGAGCGCGGCGCCCCCGGCGCCACCGTGGTCTTCGACTCGGTCGGCGGCGAACCGGGGCGCGCGGCCGTGGACCTGCTCGCCCGGGGCGGCCGCCACCTGGTCCTCGGCTGGTCGTCGGGTGGGCTGCTCACCGGCGGCCCGCTGACGTTCGGCGAGGGTGAACTGGCCGAGCGCGGCATCACCTCGGAATCCGTCATCGGCCCGCCGATGCTGGCCCGCGTCGGCGGTATCAACCCCCTCCGCACCCTGGAGACCGCCGCGCTCACCGAGGCCGCCGCCGGGCGCCTGGTGCCCACCGTCCAGCGCTTCCCGCTGGCCGACGCCGCGGCCGCCCACCGCGCCCTGGAGACCCGCGCCACCATGGGCAAGGTCGTCCTGATCCCCTGAACCCCCGCCCCCTGAACGACCGTTCCCCGGGGCGCCGCCCGTACTGCCCGGCGCCCCGGCCACCGGCCGGGCTGGGCCGACCGCCCTCGGGGCCCGGCCCAGGAGCCAGCGCCCCGGCCACCGACCCCTGGGCGAGCCGCCCGGCCCCGCCCCCTACGACACCACCGCCAGCTCCCGCCCCGTACGGTTCAGCCGCCGGCCGCCGTCCTCCGTGCACACCACGATGTCCTCGATGCGCACCCCGAACCGCCCCGGCAGGTAGATCCCCGGCTCGATCGAGAAGCACATCCCCGGCACCAGGGGCAGATGCTCGCCCTCCACCATGTACGGCGGCTCGTGCGTGGTGACCCCGATACCGTGCCCGGTCCGGTGGATGAAGTACTCCCCGTACCCCGCCGACGTGATCACCCGGCGGGCCACCCGGTCGATGTCCTGGCACGCGGCACCGGGCCGCACCGCCTCGAACGCCGCCTGCTGGGCCTCCCGCACGACCTCGTGGACCGTCCGCTCCTCCGCGCCCGGCTTCCCGACGTGCGCGGTCCGGGTGGTGTCCGACCCGTAGCCGTCCTTGAGGCCGCCGAAGTCCAGCACCACCATGTCGCCGTCCTCGATGACCCGTTCACCCGCCTCGTGGTGCGGGTTGGCCCCGTTGGGCCCCGACCCGACGACCGTGAAGTCCACCTGGCTGTGCCCGTGCTCGCGCAGCAGCCGGGCCAGGTCCGCCGCGATATCGCACTCCCGCCGCCCGGCGAAGGGCACCCCCAGGATGTCCTGGTACGCCGCGTCCGCGGCCGCTCCCGCCGCCGCCAGCCGCTCCACCTCGTAGGCGTCCTTGACGGCCCGCAGCATCGGCAGCACCTCCGTCAGCGCCCCGTAGCGGCCCTGCGGGACCGACCGCTGCACCCCGAGCAGGTGCAGCGCCCACATCCCGTCCGACACCCCGTAGCGCCCCTGCGGCGCCAGCCACGCGCCCAACTCGGCGCACGGGTCCGACCCGTCGGCCCACGCGACGACCTCCAGCGCCGCGGCCCCCGGGGCGCGCACCGCGTCCGGCCGCTCCAGTACGGGCACCAGCAGCCGGCCCGGGCGCCCCGGCTCGATCACCAGCGCGGTCAGCCGCTCGGTGACGGCCGTCGGCCGGTACCCGCACAGCCACACCAGGTCCGGCCCCGGTGTCACGATCAGCCCGGCCAGCCCGGCTTCCGCGGCGGCCGCCCCGGCCCGCGCCATCCGCCGCTCGTAGTCGTCCCGCGTCATCTCAGTCACCATGCCGCGAATCTACGCCGCGCCCCAGGCTTCGCGGGGTCACAACCCGCGCCCGGTAGGACCCGCCCACCCGGCCTACGGGCCACACCCCACGTCCTCGTAGGAGCCGCGCCCCCTCGCTTACGGGCCGTGCCCCCGCGCCCGTTGGGCCGCTACCCCGCCCCCACCCCCAGGAAGCGCAGCACCGCCAGCACCCGCCGGTGGTCGCCCTCCGCCTGGGGCAGGTCCAGCTTGGCCAGGATGCTGTTGATGTGCTTGGCCACCGCGCTCTCGCTGACCACCAGCTGGCCGGCGATCCCGGCGTTGGACCGCCCCTCGGCCATCAGCGCCAGCACCTCCCGCTCCCGCTCCGTCAGCCGCTCCAGCGGGTCGCTCGGGCGCCGCACCAGCAGCTGCGCCACCACCTGCGGGTCCAGGGCCGTGCCCCCGGAGGCGACCCGGCGCAGCGCCTCGATGAACTCCTCGACGTCCGCGACCCGTTGCTTGAGGAGATAGCCGACGCCGCTGGTGTTCGCGGCCAGCAGCTCGGCGGCGTAGCGCTCCTCGACGTACTGGGAGAGCAGCAGGACGGCGGTGTCCGGCCACTGCTGCCGGATGACCAGCGCGGCCCGTACGCCCTCGTCGGTGAAGCCGGGCGGCATCCGGACGTCGACCACGGCGATGTCCGGGCGGTGCTCGGCCACCGCCCGCAGCAGCCCCTCCGCGTCCCCGCTCTCCGCCACCACCTCGAAGCCGGCGGTCTCCAGGACCTTCCCCACCCCGATCCGCAGCAGCAGGGAATCCTCAGCGATCACAGCGCGCTTGGCAGCGTGCACGGCAGCTCCACGGTGACGACGGTCGGGCCCCCTGGGGGGCTGTCGAGGGCGAGGGTGCCGTCCACCGAGGCCACGCGCTGCGCGAGCCCGGTCAGCCCGGTCCCCCCGGAGGGGTCGGCCCCTCCCCTGCCATCATCGGTGACGCGCACCCGCAGCGTGTCACCGGTACGCACGGCCACCACCTCGGCCCGGTTGGCGCGGGCGTGCTTGGTGACGTTGGCCAGCGCCTCGGAGACCACGAAGTACGCCACCGCCTCCACCGCCGGCGCGGCCCGTTCGGCCACGTCCACGGTGACCTGTACCGGGAGCGGCGCGCGGGCCGCGATCCCGGAGAGCGCCGCGTCCAGCCCCCGGTCATCCAGGACGTGCGGATGCAGGCCGCGTACCAGGTGGTTGAGCTCCTCCAGCGCCTCTTTGGCCTCGCGGTGCGCCTCGTCGATGACCGCCCGGGCCTCGGGCGGCAGATCGGTGAGGGTGGCCCGGGCCAGGCCCAGGCTGACCGCCAGGGACACCAGCCGCTGCTGGGCGCCGTCGTGCAGATCGCGTTCGATCCGGCGCCGCTCGGCGTCCGCGGCGGCCAGCGTCTCGGCCCGCCGCTCCGCCAGATCCTCCACCCGCCGCTCCAACTCGTCGGCCCGGCTCGGCCCCAGCAACCGCCGCGCGATCACCCCCTCCCACCGCACCAGCGCCCCCGTCAGCCGCGGCAGAAACGGCAGCACGACCAACCCGACCACCGCCAGCAGCCACCCGTCCACATTGGCCCACTGGGTGAACGCCCACTCCTGGGGAAACACCCAGTACCACCCGTAAAAGGTGATCCCCCCGACGCTGCCCGCCCACAGGGCCAGCACCACGGCCTCCACGGCACCCAGCACCGGCCCGGCCAACTGGTGGTATCCGAGCTGGCGCCAGTAGGCGCCGGTCCGCAACCGCCGCTTCACCCGCTCCAGTTCGTTGTCCCCCTCCACCGGCGGGACGCCGGGTATGACCACCCCCGCGTACGCAGCGAAGCGACGGCGCTGCAGCCACGTCACGGCCATCGCCCCCGCCCCCGCGACCGCCACCGGCACCACCGCCCCGCTGCGCGCGAACACGAACGTGAGCATGAACCACACCCACAGCAGAAAAGCCGCCCCGTGCAGCAGCACCCCGGTGGACAGGAACGCCAGCTGCGCGCGCGTACGGGCCAGGCGGCGCGGCCGCCCCTCGGTTCGGGTCATGCCAGAACGGTAAACACCCAGCTCACCCGCCGCCGTCCCACCACCTCCCGTAACGGGGGTGCACCTACCACCACCCCACCTCGGCAACCGCCACTACTGACGCGGCCCACCGGAATCAGGAGGCTTGATCTTGCCCCCGAGAGCCGGTTCACAAGCCCGAACGCCGGCCCCGCAAGCCCGCACCCGGGACGGCCCCCGCGGGCCGAACCGAGTCCGCCCCACAACCCCTGAAAGGACCCCTCCCCATGGCCCTCAACACCCTCAGCCCCTACCCCGGCACCGGGAGTTGC